>JAESPD010000039.1 GCA_016756855.1 gamma proteobacterium endosymbiont of Lamellibrachia anaximandri
TATGCCGAAGCCTATTGCCGTATCTCCAGCTACTTACAGACCATGGCGAATCAGGGATACAATCCGCTGGTCGCTATTCAGTTGGCGCTTTCTGGTCAGCTTTATGCGGATGGGGGTGAGTAGTTACAGACAAAGAAGCAAAAAAACGTGCAATAAATCGAACTATTTCATACGACGACAAGATGAAAGCAGCGACCGATATTACTGATACTCAAGCATTTCTCCGCGACAATGACCCTGATTATGATCCAGAAGAAGACCTTTACAGCGACGACCCTGATTTGGGTGCTCGTGGCTAAGCTTTACGGGTCCATCACCACCTCATATTTTGAATAAATATACTAACCACCTCGCAATCACCAAATCTAGGCGCATCATCAAGCATCACCAGAAACCCCATCTAGGATCAACGCATCCACTTGATAGTAGTGTGTTTTTTATTCCTTCATCACCAACCTTTCTCTATTAATCGAACACATCCAGTAACGCACGCTACTGGCCGTTTAACACCAAGTTCGATATAGAGGAAAGCATCCATGCACAATCTTCCTGAAACCGGCTTCCTTCGGCTTTCACATATCATCGGCAATCCAAAAGCAGACCCACCAACACCTGCAATTATCCCAGTTGGAAAATCCACATGGTGGGCTGGAGTTTCATCTGGACGATTCCCAAAACCTGTGAAAATTGGTGGCGGTCGCGCAACATTCTGGCGCGTCGAAGACATCCGAGCTTTGATTGAAGAAGCTGGGGAGTAAGAGATCATGACTAGAAAAACAAAAAGCCGCACTGGGGGCAACCAGGCGGCTAAGAATACTACACGTTACATGTCTCATTCTATCAACATCACATTCAGCATTAAAGCAGCAGTAGTGACAATGGCCCTTAGAGGCTGTATGCCCATGTGTATAGCTGATTGGCTAATCCAGCATGGAGGGATGCGAAATGTTTGATTTCATTTCACAATTCCGCGATGCAATCCAAGCCTCAGGCTTGATGCCACCCAATGTCATCGAGCCCGGAAAACTCTACCGCTTCCCCGGTATTGGAAAACGCCACGGAAATACTGCTGGCTGGTGCAAGCTGTTTGATGATGAGCTGGGCGGTTGCTTCGGCGACTGGTCTTCGGGCTTTTCTGAAAACTGGCATGCAAAGCGGGTCAAGCCCTTTACTACACATGAGCGTGAGGCCTTTAAACATCGTGTTGCAGAAGCACGTGCACAAGCCAAAGGAGACCGGGAAATCCAACAGATCAAGGCAGCAAAAAGAGCATCCACGATCTGGAGCGAGGCAACCCTTGCACCTGACCATTACTCCTACCTGGTCCACAAAGACATCAAGGCGAACGGAGCAATGCTTTACAGGAATGCACTGACGCTCCCTGTGATTGACTTCACTGGCAAGATGACAAGCCTGCAATTCATCAAGCCTGACGGACAAAAACTGCTGTTATCTGGTGGCCGTAAGCGCGGCTGCTTTATTCATGTAGCTGGCGATATGAAAGAACCAGACCGAGTGATTATCTGCGAGGGCTGGGCTACAGGTTGCACCCTGGCCGAAGATAATCCCTCGGCACTGGTACTGGCTGCCATAGACGTTGGCAACCTAAAACCTGTTGCTGTCGCTGCCCGCCGTCGCTTGCCATCTGCCGAATTGGTGATTGCGGGTGACGATGACCGGCTGACGGCTGGCAACCCAGGAGCCACCAAGGCGCGAGCCGCCGCTATTGCATCGGGAGCCCTGCTGGCCCTTCCTCAATGGCCAGTGGACGCGCCTGAGAACCTTACCGACTTCAACGATCTGGCCGCTTGGCTGAAAAGGGAGGCGGTATGAATACCACTCTGTTGAACTCCGCCTCGGTACCACAGGAAGAGTGGCCAGAACTGGTGCCATTAGATGCCCCCAATCTTCCACGCCTGGATCTGGCGTACTTGCCCGACTGGGCCGGTGACTATGCCCGCACCTTGGCTGCCGACACAGAGACTCCGTCAGAGCTTGCTGCAGGAATGATTCTGGTGACCTGCGCTACCGCTGCCGCACGCCGATTGCGGGTGATGGTGAAGCCGGGTTATTTCGAGCCCTGCAACCTATGGTTTGTGGTAGCCCTGCCACCTGGTAATCGCAAGAGCGCCGTGCAATCCGCCGCCACAGCTCCGTTGATAGGTTGGGAGCGCGATCAATCCGAATTCATGCAACCAGAAATCAACCGTATCACCAGCGAGCGCAAGACGTTGGAAGCCCGTGCCAAAGAGAAAAGAAATAAGGCAGCCAAGGAAAAGGATCTCAACAAGGCCAAGGCCTTGGCGCTAGAGGCTGCTGACCTGGAAGCCGAGTTACCAGAAATCCCGATGCAACCTCAGATATGGACATCCGATGCAACACCAGAACGACTGGGCAGTATGCTGGCCGAGCAAGACGAGTGCATGGCGTGGTTGTCATCGGAAGGCGGCGTATTCGACCTGCTGCAAGGTCGATATTCCAACGGCATCCCCAACCTGGATCTGGTGTTAAAGGCCCATAGCGGAGACGCGGAGCGAGTAGACCGGGGAAGCCGCCCACCCGTGTTCCTGCGAAGCCCACGTCTGAGCATCGGATTGAGTCCTCAGCCTGATGTGTTGCGAGGACTGGCCGCC
Organism: gamma proteobacterium endosymbiont of Lamellibrachia anaximandri; assembly: GCA_016756855.1. Classification (GTDB taxonomy): domain Bacteria; phylum Pseudomonadota; class Gammaproteobacteria; order Chromatiales; family Chromatiaceae; genus QGON01. Next base: position 2,634 of record JAESPD010000039.1, read on the forward strand.
AAACCAGGATTTCGCGGACGTGGTCTACTGGGTCGGTTCCTGTACCTATTGCCGCCTTCACCCCTGGGTTATCGCACCCTGGAGTCCGTACCGGTGCCTGAGAGCACCCTTAAAGCCTATACAGCGGGAATACGCGCCATGTTGGATTGGGAGCCAGCCACCGATGAACACGGCAACGAACAGCCTCATCTGCTGCGCCTGAGCAATGAGGCTTATTCTGAATGGCACGATTTCGCCAAAACCCCCGAAGTACAGATGCGCCCTGGTGGCGACATGGAGCACTTCACCGACTGGGCGGGAAAAGCACCAGGTGCCGCCGCACGATTAGCTGGGATTCTACACGGGATTAAACACGCACACGACAAACCTTGGGAAGCCGTTATCACAGCTGGAACAATGATTGATGCCTTGGAGATCATAGCGGTGATAACGCGTCATAGTCTAGCTACCCTTGACATGATGGGTGCTGATCCCACCATTGCCGCCGCCCGGCATGTGTGGGACTGGATCGAACGCGGCAGGCTGCCAAGCTTCAGCGTGCGCGAAGCATTCAATGCCCTGCGAGGCACCTTCCCCCGCGTGCAGCACATCCGCGACGCACTGGAGGCGCTGGAAGAACGTGGTTACGTGGAAGTCATGGAATCACCAAGAGATGGCCCAGGCCGTCCTGCATCCCCTACCGTGCGGGTGAGGCAGGAAATCCGGGAGGGGTGGCGATGAGCTGGCGCGAAGTGTTGGGTGCGGTGAATCCAGTTGATACGCCATATACGCATAATCCGCACAATACGCACAAAAACCCCATGCCGGGTAATTCTGCGAATATTGCGGATTCTGCGGAGGGGAATTCCAAATTATTGGAAGTACTTGCCACTGCCACCTGCAGCTTGCCTATTACCTCGATAGAGGTACGCGATGCACTGGCGCCGGAAGACATCGATGACTGGCGCAAAGGCAACATCGGCACTGAAACTATAAAGGCCTTTGCCAGATCGCTGGCACAACGTCTGGAGATGGATATGGGCGAGGTGCCTGCCCACTTCACCGAGAGAGCCATCTGCAAACAATGCGGGCCAGTCTGGCTGTGGTTTACCGGTGAGGCTCTGGGTTGCCCTTGGTGCTGGAGTCGGACTGCAGACAGACCGATACCACGCCCCCACCCTGTTTGTTGTGGTGATTGTGCGCACTTCGAACGCATTAATCACCCAAACCTTGGACATTGTGCTAAAGACAAACTGGAGGCAATAGCCGGATTATGGGACACCAGCCAACGATATTGCGGAAGGTATCTCTCAAGGCCAGAACAACCAATATGGAGACCGATAGAAAGCGAAAGTGGCAGGAATAAAATAGCCCTACGTAAACCGGTGGAATGCAATGAGTGATGGCTTGATCGAAACAAATGTAGGCAGAACTTCTCCAGCACTACGCCGAAGACTCAAACGCTATTGGCGGATAAGGGATCGCATCTTTGAAGCATGGGAGAAGGATGAAACTGAGATCAATTATCCACAGCTCCCACCATATCCGAAAGAATGTCGAAATATGATTTGCGGTGCAAAAAACCGGAACGGTATGCCCTGTAAGATAAACTATATTTACGGGAATGGTAGGTGCAGGTTTCATGGTGGCCGGAGTACTGGACCCAAGACCACAGAAGGAAAAAAACAAGCTGCGCTCAATGGTCTACGGCCCAAAAAAAAAGCAAAGCCCATGAAGTGGGTGGGAAATGATGGGTTTTGACGCGGAATTTTCTGTCCTATACCACCTGATACTGCGGATATGCCATCAATAGCCTACTCCTCCTGCATGTGGCGTTTGAGATCACCGCATGGCGTACCTGCTGAACCAGTGCGCGCCAGCCTTTCTTCTTGGGCTTTAGGCCGAATTTGCGCTGCAGATCCTCGCTGGCGCGTGGGGCTCGTTCGGAGAAGCGGGGTTTGCCTGAGTCAGGTTTTTCATCTATATTCTCACTAGGGCCACTGGCCTGTGAGGAGCTGTTAAAGGCTGGGATCGATTCATTTGAGTCGCCCAGGGAACCTTTCAGCTCCTTTTTATTTTTCAGCATGTGGCTATAGAAACGCTTACCGTCTTTCGCCTCACGGACCACAAATTCAACTTCATATCTTCTATCCCCAACATATACAGACGATCTATAGGTATGGACTGCCTTAATCTCGCTCCTACCTTTAATGTCAGGCTTTTCTGATACGTGAATACCTGTTTTTATGATGTCCGGAAGCGCGGTTACTGACAGCAGATGATCGCCCTTTTTGCCTTCTTTGGCTCGATGCCCAAGCGTTTTCTTTACCCCGCTTCTTGGAATTATTACGCTTGCGTCATCGCTTTTTATCTTTACTACAGAATCAATAAAGTTTTTGTCAGCAAACTCCCTGACTTTTTTACGCAGTTCAAGTGTATTGCCCCAATCGCCAATAGCATCTAAGTCGGCTTTTGCGGTTTCTTTTGCAGAAAACACCGCCTTCAGCCCGGCCTTACCTCGTTTTGCGGTATTTACCAAGGGTTGCTGCGCATTCATGCGCTTCCCGGCCAGAGTGATAATCTCGTCAACTTCAGCGTCAGAGAAAAACAGATTGGCGCCTGCTTTACGTAAGAACCGCCGAAAGGCGCGGCGAATAGACTGCAAGATGCGTGATAGAACTGGGTCAGATACACGGCGTTCCGCCATCACCGCGATGATTTCTATGGCTTCCAGGGACTTCCTTTCTTTTTCAGATAGCTTTGATTTTGGTCCAGCATTCACCCAGCGGGCGTGAACCTCTTTTTGTATCTCCAGAATGCGCCTGTTCTTCGCCTTGATAAGCTGCTGAATTCGCTTTTCGAGATCACTCCACGCTTTAGGATTGCTCCAGTTATCTGTTACCACCTCTTCAACGGCGAGATGACCAATACCTTCATGGACCACAAGGATCTTTGCTTGCCTGCTGCTTTTGATTTCATCCGCAAACAACCAGATAGTCTCTCCATCGAAAAAACCATCGATTACCATACCTTCCGCCACAGCATCACGCGCCTGTTTCGGGGCTTTGCTGTCTGAGGCGGAGGGTAATACCCGAACATCCAGGTCGGCAGGCCAGCCAAGCAACGTTGGCGCAATAGCTTTCTCTACCGCAGAAACAGAAATCCCGGCAACTTGGCCGGGATTCTTGGGGAAGGAGAAGGATGATCGCCCACCTAGCGACATAATTTGCTGGAAATCACCAAGGAACGCCTGCGCCTGCGCCTCCTCATCGAATACAAACCCAGGCTTTGCGCCGTTGCCCTTATAGGACGAGTAGTAACCTCCGTGCTTCTTGGCTGCCTCCTTGAGTTCGACAAAAGTTTCTCTGTCTGTGCGCGGCCCCTGAAGACGAACGCGCCAAATGTCCATCTCCTTCTTCTTGTGGTATGCCTTCTCTTTGATTGCAGCAGATAAACCGACAACTACAGAATCACCCGACACATCTGCGACTGGCCCCCCAGGCGTTGTCGCTACGCTCTCTTCCTTCACCATATCCGCCAGGGATTCAGGATCTCTCAGGTGCGCTACGATTTTCGCGGTAGGGTCGCTATCGTATTCCCAGTCTTTGCCTGCACTGTTCCAGGATCCACCAAGCTGCCGGAGGGCATTCTTGTGCTGCCAGGTTTTGCCGGCAACAATCCAGGTACTGTGCATCTGGTCGATGGTGATGCCGCTCTTGTTGAGGATTTCAGCACCAGTCATTTCCGATGCCTGACCTTCATCTACGTTGTTTTCTGCTGAACCTCACCTCTTACCGGAGCGTTGGTCACTTCGATCGCGTCGAAGAAGTTACCGACTGAAAAAGCTAGAAATATGACTCCACGCAAACCAACTTTAGACTCAACTGTGTGGAAAGAGCAGACAGAAAATGTTGGTATATTTGTTGGCATATAGATATGTGGTTGTATTATTTTTCTTTATACTACAATGAGATATTTCATGAATTCGAGTCCGTCCATCGTACCAGTTTAGAATCAAAGGGTTAGCTAATTTTAGCTAGCCCTTTTTCTTTTATTGGCTGGTTAGATGGCACAATAAATCCGCGTTCGATGCGCCACAACTCCCCAAGTGGTCAGATACCTAATGGCCATTCTACTGATATGGTTACATGTACTATGGTTCAGTATATATGTCGGTTTTTTCGACAGAGTCAATAGTTCCATATGAGAAACGCCACTATGGGGAAGCAGGAGCAGTTTCTACTCTTGGAATTCCAAGAACTCCAGGCGAGATATCGGCAGTTAGTTGACGATACTGTCTGGCTACAACGGTACGCCCTGATTTTTTCAGGTGCGGTTTGGGCTTGGATTTTTTCTGATTCATCTAAGTCACCTCAGAATTTAGCCGTGTGGGCTCCTTTTGTAATTACGGTATTGTTTTCTTTAAAGGCCATCATCCTCCATTTTTACGCGCAGCAGATTCACAGATATCTACATAGGGTCGAAGAATGGATGGAGCTGGATAATCTGGGCTGGTCTGCAACCCAGAGTAAGATGGGATTTGCAAAATGGTTGTTGGTATTTTGGTTTGTCGTGGCAGCAGTTAATCTGTCGTTAGCTTTGACCTACCCTCATCTGAAGATGTGAGAATCACCAAGGTGGAATGAGCCTTCGTTTAATGTGGGTCTCTTGGCTGAAGAGTTTGTTTACAGACTAACCTGGGAGCTTTCCATGCTGGCTACGCTGAATTCGGCGGGGTTTTATGTTGTCATCAAATCGTCATACATTTCCAATATAATCTCATTGCCTACTTTGGACAGGCAAGGAAAGTCAGTGATGACACCCCCCCACAAGGACGTGGGGGAACTTTATATCAGGAAGGTGAATAGTTTTCTTACTTGTTAATCCTCCGGGCGGCAGATCATATGACAGCTCACGGCACGTGCTGTTCTGTAGAGCAGCATAACGATCAGCAGTGTCAGCAGAGTGACAAGCACCCAACCCAATCCCGCATGCACAACTGATCCGGTATGTTCATACATCACAAGGGTGGCAATGGTGATCGCAGCCACAGGGAAGGAGTAGGCCCACCATGTGAGGAAAAAGTTAATCCGGATAAAAAACCGGTATTGGGTCACCAGCAGGAGCGTCAGAAACAACCCCACATAGTAGAGAATTCTGGCAAAGGCATCGAGGTCTCCCGTCAATTTCATATATGCGAGGAAACCCACCGCCGGAGGTGCGATAAGAATAAACAGGGTCGGCATCAGTTTTTCAGGCAAGGGACTATGAAACATGATCCGGTAAAAGATAATCGTCATCAGCACGACCCAGAAGACGATGCCAATACTGAAGAAAAACCACGAAACCTCTGTATATCCAAGCTGCATCCCAGCTACAGGCACCAGCACATTACCAACCACCGGAATAAACCACGCAGGATTGATGTGATGAATCTCGAACTGATCATGATGGATCCAGACACTCATGATATAGAGCGTGAATCCAATATGCATCACACTCCCTATCAACCATAAAGGTTCTGCGGCCACAGGCAGTGTATGCAGAGAGACAATGGAGAGCAGTATCAGGCTGATGGAGATACTGGGGAAAAAATTCATCTTCACAGGATGATGCAATTCCCGGATAACCGCATCCCGAAAGCGGACAATTTTTCTCACATAGAAGAAAATCAGCACCACAAACAGACCAGCGACAAACAGCGCCAGCGCACCATCGACATTCAGCCGCAAACCGAACGCGCGTTGAAACGTACTCCAGGCAATCGCAAGCCCGCATAACCCCATCACAATGGAAAAGAAGGAGATGGGGAAATTCTCTAATCGGGATGGGTTAGACATCATGAATTCTCCGGTAAGCAGCTACTGCATTCAGCTCAACGGAGAGAATCTGTAACCGGTTATTAAAGGCTACAGCATCCACAATCACCTGCGGACATGCATTGCGTAAACGCAAATTCCGCAGTTTCTATAGGCTTGTTGATATTGATGTTGTTTGGCAGGAGCCGCATATCAATGGGTGTGACCAGATATGGGACAGTGCCTGATTGAGAGCGTTGTTGATATCCTCCAGCTTAGCTCGCTATTCAGTGGAAAACTGATAGAGCGCCTGTATCTCCTCTCGCCAGATCGTGTCATCAATCGTCTCCAGCACCATGGGAATATCATCAAAACGCGGATCCCGCATGATGTAGCGGAAGGCGTCCCAGCCGATCTTTCCCTGGCCGAGGCTATGGTGCCGGTCCACCCGGGTCCCCAAGTCGGGCTTGCTGTCGTTGAGATGCATGCCCCGCAGATAGTTGAAACCGACGATGCGCTCAAACTCACCAAAGGTCTGCTCACAGGCGTCACTGGTCCGCAGATCGTAGCCGGAAACGAATGTATGACAGGTATCGAGGCAGACACCTACCCGGCTTTTATCCTCCACCCCATCGATAATTCTGGCCAACTGCTCAAACCGATAGCCCAGGGTGGAGCCTTGGCCTGCGGTGTTTTCGATCACCGCTGTCACCCCTTCCGTCTGCTCCAGGGCGATATTGATCGACTCGGATACGCGGTCGAGGCTCTCCTCCTCACCGATCTTTCGCAGGGTGGCGCCGGGATGGAAGTTAAGAAGTTTGAGACCAAGCTGTTCACAGCGCTGCATCTCGTCGATGAAGGCGGCACGGGATTTCTCCAGCCCCTCGGTCTCAGGATGCCCGAGATTGATCAGATAACTGTCGTGGGGCAGCACATGTTCCAGAGCGATGCCGACGTGTTCGATGTTTGCTTTGAAACCCTCTATCGCCTCATCAGTCAGCGACTTTGCCTTCCATTGACGCTGGTTCTTGGTGAACAGGGCAAAGGCCTTTGCACCGATCTTTTCAGCGTTCAACGGGGCGTTTTGAACACCACCGGATGCACTGACGTGGGCACCTATATACTTCATTGGTTCTGTCCTTTGGTTATTGAATCTCTAACTCTGTTAAAATCCGCTTTTTATCAAAACAGACCGACGCGATATGGCAAACAATCCCCTCTCCGGCGCCGGCTATCTGCTGCGCGGCTTGAGCCTGATAAGCAAACCCGGACTGAGACGCTTCGTGCTCATTCCCCTGCTGATCAACATCCTGGTCTTCAGCCTGTTGGTTGGGGTGGGAATCAGCCAGTTCGATCTGCTGATGGATCACTTTCTGCCCGCCGACGACAGCTGGCTCTCCTACCTGCGCTGGCTGCTTTGGCCGATCTTCGCCCTGGCACTGCTGCTGATCATCTTCTATACCTTTACCATCATCGCCAACCTGATCGCTGCGCCATTCAACGGCCTGCTGGCTGAGAAGGTGGAGCTCTATCTCGGCGGCCGGTTGCAGGAGGAGAGTGGCAGCATCAAACAGGTGATGAAAGATATTCTGCCTGCCCTGTTTTCTGAACTGCGCAAGATACTCTATTTTTTGCTGCGGGCAGTCCCCCTGCTGATTCTCTTCCTGATCCCGGTAGTCAACATTGTTGCACCCTTTTTATGGCTGGCCTTCGGTGCCTGGTTTCTCTCTATCGAGTATGGCGACTACCCGATGGGTAATCACAGCCTGTTCTTCAAGGAACAGCACAAACGTCTGAAAAAGGCCCGTTTTACCGCGGTGGCTTTTGGCGGCGGTGTCACACTGTTGATGATGGTGCCCATCCTGAATTTTGTTGCCATGCCGGCGGCGGTGGCCGGAGCCACTGTCTTCTGGAAAGAGCGTCTGGAGAGCTCTGGCGGCGACACTTAGCTTTTTGGATACTCCTACATCCGGATAAAGTTCCGCAAGCGCGCCACTCCCTCCTCCAGGTTGGGCAGTGAGGTGGTATAGGCGAACCGCAGATGCGCCTCGGGCCGGTTGAACCCGAAATCGCGGCCAGGCGTGACAGCCACTCCGGCCTCCTCCAGCAGCGCCTCGGCAAAGGCATGACTATCATCCGTGACCGCCTCGCAGTTGGCATAGAGATAGAAGGCTCCCTGCGGGGTGACGGGAAGTTCAAATCCCATCCCGCGCAGCTCGGGCAGCAGAAAATCCCGCCGCTGCAGATACTCGACCCGGCGCGCTTCAAGTATCTCCAGCACCTCCGGTTCAAAGGCCTTCAGCGCCGCATGCTGGGAGAGGGTGGGGGCTGCAAGAAAGATATTCTGGGCCAGACGGTCAAGAGGGTCGACGGCAGCCTCGGGGGCCACCAGCCAGCCGAGACGCCATCCGGTCATGCCGAAAAACTTGGAGAAACTGTTGATAACAAAGATATCATCGTCGATGGAGAGGGCGGTTCCTCCAACGGCATCGTAGATCAGCCCCTGATAGATCTCATCGACAATCAGCAGACCGCCCAAACGGCTGACTGTATCGTGCAACGCTGTGAGTGCCTCCAGTGTGAGCAACGTCCCTGTGGGGTTGGCGGGCGTTGCCACCAGCACGGCCTTGGTATCCGGCCGCCATGCCGTCTCCACGATCTCCGCCGTGAGCTGATAACCTGTATCTGCGCCAACCGGCACACCTATCGGCGTACCATTGACCAGCTCCACGAAGTGACGGTTGCAGGGATAGCCGGGGTCGGCCATCAGGACGCTCTCTCCAGGATTGATCAGCATGCTCATCACCAGTTGCAGGGCGCCGGATGCCCCTGGCGTGACGATGATGCGGGCAGGGTCGATATCCACCCCGTAGCTGCTGACATAGAACCCTGCGATTGCTTCCCGCAAAGCGGGCAACCCCTTGGCCGGAGTGTAGTGGGTCTCACCCGCCGCAAGGGCCACTTCTCCCGCATGGATAATAGGCGCAGGGGTGATAAAATCGGGTTCACCGATCTCCATGTGGATGATCGAACGCCCCTCTGCTTCCAGCCTGTGTGCTTTTGCCAACAGGTTCATCACATAGAAGGGCTTGATGCGTGCCATCCTGTCGGCAATGGGGATCATCTTCCCGGCTCCTTCAAGGGTATTTTGACGGCGTATTAACCCCGGCCATAGAAGGCTCTCAACAGCGCAAGATCGACATAGCCGGCTCCACCCGCATCACCAGAGATCACGCGAAAATTGTCACCAGGATCGCCCAACTGGTCAAGTACCAACGCCGCACCATTGAAATCGTGATCCTCAGTGTAATCATTGGTAGTGACCAATATTGAGCCGATACCGGCAGAGGCAGCTGATTTCACGCCGTTCTCTGAATCCTCGAACGCGATGCACTGTTCAGGGGATAGCTTCATCTGCTCCATGGCCCAAGTGTAGATATCCGGCGCAGGCTTCTTCGCCGGTACGATATCACCCGCTGCGATCACCTCGAACCACTCCTCTGCAGCCGGGTCCAGTGCATGCTGTAACAGCGCGCTGATATTGGCCGGGGTGGTAGTGGTGGCGATGGCAAGCCGCAATCCCGCCTTCCGCACCTCAGTCAAGAGCCTCCTGACCCCGTTGCGCATGGGGATCGCGCCCTCTGCCAACATACTGGTGTAGTGGGCGGTCTTCTGTTTGTGCAGCGCTGCAATAAAACCATCCAGGTCTGCGGGCCGTTCAAAATCGGTATTGAAACTGTCCAGATAATAACGAATCCGCTCTTTGCCTCCGGTCACCGCCAGCAACTCTCCATAGAGCGCCACCGACCACTCCCAGCCGAGTCCCGCATCGGCAAATGCCCGGTTGAATGCCACCCGATGACCGTCCTTCTCAGTATCGGCCAAGGTGCCGTCCACATCGAAAATCAGCGCTTCCAATTCAGCCATAACTCTACTCACCAATCAGTCAAATCGGGCTAGCTTACCCAAACCACCGCAACCTTGCACCCCCATGTAAAAAAGCGGAATTTTGAGTTCGGGGAAAGAATCACCCTTTAATTGACCTGGCACATTAAGAAAATGGCAATCTGGACGATACTAGTTATTGTCAAGCAAACATTGATTGAGGAAACGCCCATTTTGTTGTCTAGCAACTGGGTTTCTGGTATAGATAGTCCTCTTCACTCAAGAGGTATTCGGGAGTCAGTGAATGGCCCAGAAGAAAGCCAAAAAAGATGTGAGTTCAGGACCGTTTGGTTTTGAGCCCTATCAGCCCAATAAGGGCGAAGAGTACATGAACGAAAAGCAGGAGGCGCATTTTCTCGCCATCCTGCGGGCCTGGAAGGCGGATTTAATGGAGGAGGTCGACCGAACCGCGCATCACATGCAGGACGAGGCGGCAAATTTTCCCGATCCAAACGACCGGGCCACACAGGAGTCGGAGTTCAGTCTGGAGCTGCGCACCCGCGACCGTGAACGTAAACTGATCAAAAAGATCGACTCAACGATCACCCAAATCGACAATCACGACTATGGATTCTGCGAGTCCTGCGGTGTGGAGATCGGCATCCGCCGCCTGGAGGCCAGACCCACTGCCAGCCAGTGTATCGATTGCAAGACCCTGGATGAGATCAGGGAGAAACAGATGGGCTGAACCCGCCCACCTCTGCTTAATTAAAAAGCCGGCGCAAGCCGGTTTTTTAATTCTTGTCATGAACCAGGTCAATAACAACCAGGTCCCGCCCTACTGCGGCCGCTTTGCCCCCTCCCCAACCGGACCACTCCATTTCGGCTCACTGGTGGCGGCCCTCGGCAGCTATCTTGATGCCCGGGCCAACCATGGCGAGTGGCTGGTACGTATGGAGGATCTCGATCAGACACGTGAGATCAAAGGCTCTGCCGATGAGATATTACGCACTCTCGATCGCTTCGGTTTTGAGTGGGAAGGTGAGGTCATTCGTCAAAGCCGTCGTACCGACGCCTACGCCCACGCCCTCGGTGTTCTGAGCAGAGAGGATCTTGTCTACCCCTGTGGCTGCACGCGAAAAGAGATCAACATCGCTGCCCGCCCAGGCATCGAGTCTGCCGTCTACCCCGGTACCTGTCGCCAGGGGTTACGGGCGGGCAGGAAAGAACGGGCTATCCGTCTGCGAACCTTTGATGATCCATCAGTGTATGAAGACCTGATCCAGGGAGAAGTGACGCAAAATCTGGCCAGCGACATAGGGGACTTCATTATCCGCCGCGCAGACGGCTACCACGCCTACCAGCTTGCTGTAGTGGTGGACGATGCCTGGCAGGGGATCACTCACATCGTGCGCGGCGCAGATCTTCTGCTATCCACTCCCCGTCAGATCCACCTGCAACAGCTGTTGGAACTGCCCACACCAGTCTATGCCCACCTGCCGCTGGCGGTGGATGCAAATGGCCGAAAGCTGAGCAAACAGTACAAGGATGCCCCGGTTGAAAATCGACACCCCCTGGCTGCACTGTTGATGGCATTACAGCACCTGGGTCAACCCCTACCCGGTGAAAGACCTACCGGCATCGACGATTTCTGGGATTGGGCAATTTCAAACTGGCAATTGGAAAATGTCCCGGCTGAACGAATGCTTCAGGCCCGTTGATTCTTGCGTGACGACGACTCAATGTAGGCCCGATCAAGCGTAGCGGATCGGGCGTTCCTGACTATAGCTATTGAGATTGCCGGTTCCGCTGCGCTTGAACCAGCCTACCTCTCAAGACTTCTATTCGCATTACAGAAAATATGTAAAAATGGCAGATCACACCACGCCTAATCAGGGAAGCTATAACAATGAAAAAGACCTATCGTTCACTCACTGCTTTGCCTCTTATTCTAATGTTGTCGGGAAATGCCTATGCACTTTCCGGGCAGGATTACCTCGACAAATGCAAGGAGGCCATCACAACCCCGTTGGAAAAGGAGACAGCGCAACAGGCTGTCAACCGTGCACTCGATGCCGGATCCTGTGGAGGTTTTCTGGGAGGAACACTCGGCGGAATGAATCTGGTCGGCAATATGCTACTGCATAAAAAAGCGCTGAAGCGAAACTTCGTCTGCCTGGATGAGGGGAAACAGATCAACGAATTGCTGAAAGAGTTTCTGGTCTACCTTGAAGGGAAGCCAAAAAATTTAGAGGCTCCGGTACAGATGCACATCTTTAACCATTTCTCCAAGAAGTATTATTGCCAACCCATCGATAAGCAGTAAGCCATTCCCTTCGCCCATTGAATTGTTGCAGCAGCGCCCTCGCCGCGATTGCTCCGTAGATGGTCAGATCGCAGCGGAAGCACCGCTCCCACTAACAGCGGGGAATAAATGCAATAGGGGATTAAAAAAACCGCCGCTACTTTCGTAGCGGCGGTTTTTTTGTCTCAATCAGTCTACGACTGAATCAACTTTCAGGCCCGTTTTCTACGGCGTACGAAACCTAAAGCACCAAGACCAAAGCCAAACAGAATCAGCACCGAAGGCTCAGGGGCAGTTACCGGCGGTACAAACACGGTAATTGGATTCTGACTCATGCCGACAGCACCGGAACCGGTAAAGGTGAGTCCGGTGATGAAGGCCGTGGGATCCGTCGGGTCGAGCATCTCGGCGATTTCGATACCAAGGATACGGAAACGGTCGACACCGCCGACACCGAAATCATAGCTCGCGCCCGCAGCCCAACCTGCTGACACCAGTACCCAGTCCGTACCGTCCCAGGTGTAGATATCAAACAGATCATCACCGATGCTGGGCAGCAATACTGTCTGAAAGAGAGGCATGGTGGCTGGGTTGTCGATCTGGTAGTCATAACCCACAGCAACGTCGGGGTCGATAAAGATGGGTTGGCCCACGACAACATTAAAGTCGAAGTCCCAACCATCCTGGCTCTCAACAGGCATCAGCGGGTTTACCGGAGTCGCACCAGGCGGTTCACCGTTGCGAATGGCGAATACCCAGAGTCCGGGGGTATCGGGGCTGACGTTACTGGTGTTTTGCAGTTCCAGCACATCGGGACTGAAAGAGCCGGGCAGGGCGAGGAAGTTGGTGTTGTCGCCGGCATCAAAACCTGCCTGCGCCTCGGTGCCGCCCAGACCGTCAGTGCCACCGCTGGCGTCACCGGTGGTCCACTCGAGCTGGTCGTAACGGAACTCGATATCAAAATCACCATCGTTGCCAGTCTCGGCCGATACGTCTCTCAACACCAACTGAAAGTTGTTGGTTTTGGAGGTATCGGCAGGAAAGAAACCAACCTGATCCCAAGTGACGACTACGGTACTGTCGTTTGGTGAAGCAACCCAGACATTGTTCGGTTCGGTATCAAAAGTACCGCCGGGACCGTCAATACCTCCCTCGAAAAATCCAGCCAACTCCAAAGCGTCGTCCAGGAGGATGTAATCCACACCATCGAAGGTGGATACGGGTATGCCGAGATCACCAGGAAAGATGGGGAGCTCGGACACTGGAACAAATTCCTGGTCAAAACCATTGGGATTGAATATTTCGGTCGGCAGCAAGTCCGGATCGAAACCATCACCGAATTGGCCATCACGACTGGTATCCACATCGCCCCACCAAGGCGCAATCATAGGCTGGTTCGCAACCGGGAAAGGATCAGGTGTGTAGGATGAGATTGGATTATCGAATGAGATGTTGCCGTTGTTGTTGATGAAGAAAGAGCTGAACTCATTCCCGTAGAAATTGATGTTGAACGGAAGATCCAGCAGATTGCTGGAACCGTCGTCATTCGGCAACATTGCCTGGTCACCATAACCGCGAGTTCCACCCAGGCCATCGATCAATTCTATTGCCTGTACAGATGTGGTGATACCGAATGCCAGCAATCCTATTGCCAGTTTTCTAAGATGCATTGTTATTTTCTCCCTAGTACGCAGATGGACTAATTTTCAGCGTGTCCTGATTGTTTAAGCACTTCGAAGGAGAAACATAAGCAAAAAACGGGCCAGGAATATTTTTCCTATATAGAACAGCACGTAAAGAGGGTTCTAGATTACGCCATGTAAATAACTGTAAAGTTTTTCGACGGCAAAACCTTCATTTCGGCAAGCCATAAATTAGAGAGTAGTTAGAGTGATTTGAAAGCAGCCGCGGCCTTGCAAGCAAAAATATGCTCACCCCGGAGCATTCACTGGAAGATGGGCGACAATCTATTAACTATTTGATTTAACAAAAAATATTAATCAGCAGATTCATATTGACGTTTTCAGCGCAACGAAATCGAACGAGATGCTGGCGTGTAGAAGAACGCCTTTCCCTTTTTATCAATATGAATCAACGAAAGGATTTCTGATGAACCCGGCTAAAAAACTGTGTAAAAAAGACCGACAACTTTAAATCACCTTGACTCTCTGCGAGATCAAACCCCGGCAACTTCGCGCAGGTATTTGAAGAGCTTGCGAAAAGCAGCCGGTGGCTTCTCTCTCTCCCGCTCCTTTTTCACTGCCTGGATCAACTGCCGCAGATGTTGACGGTCAGCCGCGGGGTATTCGGCCAAAAACTCGCCAAAGACACTGCTGTCGCCCGCAATCAGTTGATCGCGCCAACGTTCAAGTTTATGGAAGCGCACCACACCCGCCTGGTGCTTGTTTTCGATCTCATCGATCACCTGCTCGATGGCATCGAGATCCTCGTGGCCCAGCAGCTTACCAAGCCGCCGCATGTGACGGCGGCGGGCAATGTGAGACTTGATGCGCTTGGCTTCTTCCAAGCCATCCAGTAAAACTGGACTCAGAGGCATCCGATCCAACTCTTTTTTGGAGAGCTGGGTCAAGCGCTCGCCCAACTTCTGCAGCGCCAGCATCTCCCGTTTGATCTCGCTCTTGCTGGGGCCGAGATCCTCTTCCTCATCAAAATCGTTCAACTCGTTAATTGGATATACTCCACTATCAGCTGGGGCGTTATCTGTCCCCGGTATTCATTGACATCGAGCCGGTACGCCAGCCGCACCTGCCCGGGCAATTTCCCCAGATCCGCCTGATTGAAGGCGATGGCATCCAGACTCTCATGTCCGCCCATGGGAGCAAGACGCAGTTTCAGATGGCGTTCACCGACCACACGCTGCTGCCGTACATGAAAGGTTCCATCGAAGGTTGGCTCTGGAAAGCCCTGTCCCCAGGGACCGGCAACCCTGAGCTGCTGCGCAAGATCCAGGTTGAAATCCGTCGCATCGAGCGCTCCGTCGGAAATCACCTCCCCCACCAGCCTGGAGGAATCCAGCAAAGCTGCCGCTTCGCGTTCGAAGGCCGCTTTGAAGCGGGGCAGATTTTCCTGTTTCAGGCTCAGGCCCGCAGCCATGGCATGACCACCAAAGCGATCGAGCAGGCCTGGATCGGCGGCAGCGATACGGTCGAGCAGATCGCGGATATGCAAGCCGGGCACCGAGCGGGCGGAGCCCTTCAACATACCCTCACCGCCATCGGCAAAGGCGATCACCGGCCGATGATACTGCTCCTTGATACGGGAGGCCAGAATACCTATCACCCCCTGATGCCATTCCGCACGGAAGAGACAAAGCCCGGTGGGCAGTTTGCCCTCGGTAGTGAGATGGAGCTGTTCCAGCGCCTGCAGCGCCTGTTCCTTCATCTCCTGTTCGATCTCGCGGCGGGTCTTGTTGAGCTGGTCCAGTTCGGCAGCCATGCGGCGAGCCAGAGTGTGATCATTGGTGAGCAGGCACTCGATGCCCTGCCCCATATCTTCGAGGCGGCCTGCGGCGTTGAGACGGGGTCCCACTGCAAAACCCATATCGGAGGCCACTACACGATGCAGGGAGCGACCGGCAAGCTCCAATAGCGCCTGGATTCCCGGTCGGCAGCGACCGGCACGGATACGCCGCAGCCCCTGCTCCACCAGAATGCGGTTATTGCGGTCCAGGGGCACCAGATCCGCCACCGTACCCAGCGCCACCAGATCGAGCCACTCAGCCATGTTCGGCTCGGGCAACCCTTTGGTTTTGAACCAATTCGTTTCTCGCAGACGACTGCGCAAGGCGGCCATCACATAGAAAATGACACCCACACCCGCCAGATTCTTACTGCCAAAACCATCACCCGGCTGGTTGGGATTGACGATAGCCGCTGCGCCGGGCAAGACTTTACCCGGCAGGTGGTGATCGGTCACCAGTACCGGAATACCCAGTTCCGCCGCCCGTGCGACACCCTTCAGACTGGAGATTCCATTGTCCACGGTGACAATCAGATCCGGCGACCTTTCAGCCGCCAGCTCGACGATTTCCGGTGTCAGACCGTAGCCGTATTCGAACCGGTTTGGCACCAGATATGATAGCCGCTGGCCGCCAAACGCCTGCAGCGCCAACAGGGAGAGTGCGGTACTGGTGGCACCATCGGCATCATAGTCACCCACGACGAGAATGTGTCCGCCCTTTTCCAACTGCAGATGCAACAGGTCGACTGCCGCATTCACACCGAGAAGAGGGACCATCGGCAGCAGCCGATCCAGACCCTGCTCAAGATCCACATCCGTGGTCAGACCTCTCGCCTGATAGACCCGGCGCAAAACAGGATGAATGTTGGCGGACAGGTTACTGCTTTTGGAGACGGTAGGGCGACGAATGATCTTCACGGTGTAAAATAGTGGTCAGTGAGAACGGTAAGTATAAGTGAGAGATACGTATGGAGTCATCGTTATCGAACTCCGAACCATATTCCTGGTCTGAAAAACAAGTGCGGGAGTATGTTAAGCGCCGATGAGCGCTGCAACACGCCTCTCCTGCGAGTCATCAACCAACACTTTGAAATCATGATGCAGTTTCCATTTTTTCTCAGATATCCCCTTTACCGATCTGTCATTCTCACCCTGCTGCTGTCGGCAGGCAGTTCGAGCGCCTTGGGCGAGGTAACCACACATCTCTCCCGATCCACCATCTCGGCGGACGAAACCGTCTCCCTCACTATTCAGATTAAAGGGAAAAACGAAGCAAAACCCGATCTCTCCGTACTCGACGCCGAGTTCGAGATCCTGGGGCGCTCCCAGCAACAGAGTATCAGCGTAATCAACGGCAATGTATCGCGCAGCCGTGGGCTCAATCTGACCTTGCTGCCAAAAACCACCGGCAGTCTGGGGATACCGCCGATTGCCGTCGGCAATGAAACCTCGGCGCCACTGAGACTCCAAGTAAGCGAGGGGACGGGCGAGAGCAACGGCGTACCGGGTTCCGATGTCTTTATCGAACTGGAACTGAATGAGGCCAGCGCCTATCTGCAGCAGGAGATCATCCTGACCCTGCGGCTCTTCATGGGAGAGGGGGTGCGGGGTGAACAGCTCTCCGATCCAAAATCCAACCTGCCGGACACCGTCATCCAGCGTATCTCGGAAACCCAGTACAAGACCCAACGGGCCGGAGAAAACTATCAGGTGGTGGAGCGGCGGTATGCGGTCTTCGCCTATCAAAGCGGCCAATTGAAACTCGATGGTGTGCGTTTCTCAGGACGCAGAGGCGGACGCGGCGGTTCCATCTATGATCTGCTCAACACTCCGTTTGGCAACCAGAAGGTGGACCGGCACATCTATCGCGCCGTCTCTGATGCCGTGAACATCGACATCAAACCGATCCCGGCGAACTTCAATGCCCGGCACTGGTTACCGGCGAGGAATCTGCAGCTTGTTGAGACTGGTTTGGCCCGGAATAACCAGCAGATCGCGGGTAAACCCCTGACCCGTACTATCATGCTCTTTGCCGACGGCGTGACATCTGCTCAACTACCCGCCATCGATATGAATCTGCCGGAAGGCGTTAAGCAGTATCCCGACAGACCGGAGATGAAAGACAATCTCTCCGGCGCGGGCATCACAGGCAGTCGCCAGAACAAGGTGACATTGGTGGCAGCGAACCCCGGAAACTACGAACTGCCGGCCATCGAGATTCCCTGGTGGAACACCGAGACGGATCAAATGGAAACCGCTCACCTGCCTGCACGCAACATCGAAGTTCTGGGGGGCGCTGCCTCAGTTCCACCACCACTCCCCAAACGAACCGGATCCCCGGCGACAGCAGGTGAAGCAGCTGCCAACCTGCCGGTCACTCCAGAGTCAACCGACAACCCGTTGACCCACTGGCTCATTTGGGTACTGGCGCTTGGCTGGATCACCACCCTGGTGGTATGGCGCATGAGTCGTCATCGATCAAAACAGCGGACTGCGACACCAGCGGCAGTCGATCCTGCAGAAGCCGTACGGCGTCAGTCGGTCGAGGAGGCTATCAAAACACTGGAGGATGCTTACTGTGATCAGAACCGGGATGCGGCAAGGGATGCCTGGCTGAGATGGGGGGAGCTGCGCTGGCCGGAGAAATCTCCAGGCAATCTCAATCGGTTGTCACACCGCTGTCCCAAACGGGTTGCCGAGGCGATACTCGCGCTGGATCTTACCTTTTACAGCCAGGACGAGCGTAGCGATTGGGTCAAGTTCGACCCCGGAGCTTTACGTAAGAAGAGCGTCCTCTCCACGAGCATGATACGAGAACAGCAGGCAGCCCTTACACCGCTCAATCCCTGAGCAGGATGGAGTACGTACGCTAACTACTCCTCCTCCCAACCGCCGTAATCGAAGGTGATCTCCTCTCCATTGTTGATGTCCCTGAGGGCAAAGAGGTCGAAACCGTCAAATTCTGCATTACCCTCATCTTCGTGATTCAGGTAACGCAGCAGGTTGCGGCCGCTGCGGCCCACCGGTTCCTCCTCATCTTCAAACACCCACAATACATAGGTGCCGTCCCGCTTGGCAGTCGGACCTTCATAGGTGCCTATCTGCTGACCTTCGTTGATATCCACTTTGGCGAAGAGCCCTGTACCGTGGATCGTTGAGGGTGCCTTAAAGACCAGGTTACCCAGTCGTTGTTGTTTTTTCCTGCCAGCCATCTGATTCTCTCTCGATTGGACACGCATCACCGTAAACTGCCATGATCGCTTCAAGCTCTCTGCGTACGGCCTTGCGTGCAACTTCGTCCAGATCACGGATCTCCGGTAACACTACGCCCTTAGTCAACAGTTTGACCTCCTCGCGCACGGCAACACACCCCTTCAGGCAAAGTTGCTCCACACAATCATCGATCTCCTGTCGCCCCATGTTCAGGTACCGTTAAGCCGCTACAGACGAGAATTATACCGAATCCCGTTCCAATACGCCTGAAATTCGGGAACAATAGCGCCAACTCACCCTCTAAAATGCTGAATAACCCAAATTTACTCAATAACTCCAAATATCAAAGGTAGAACAATGCCCTGGATCAGAAGTCTGTTTTTTGTTTTTGCACTGCTCATGCTTCAAACCGTCTCCGCAGAATGGGGCGAGGGATGGGATCCTATTGAGCCACCGATCCCCACTGCTGCACCTGAGGGCAAAATCGAGGTGGTAGAGTTCTTCTGGTATGGCTGCCCCCACTGCTATACCCTCGACCCGCTGATGGAGGAGTGGGTGGCCAAGAAACCGGACAACGTTGTGTTCAGACATGTCCCTGCGCCGCTGAATCCAAGCTGGACTGTTCACTCGCAATTCTTCTATGCCGCCGAGGCCCTGGGCGTAACGGACAAACTGCATGTACCCCTGTTTGAAGCCCTTCACGACAAGCGCCGCAAACTGTTCGATAAACAGTCACTTATCGACTTTGCCGTAGAACACGGCGTCGACCGCAAGAATTTTACCGAGGCCTGGAACTCATTCGGCGTCTTTGTGAAGGTTCAGCAGGCACGTAAACTCTCCCAACGCTTTCAGCTGGACGGCGTTCCCGCTGTGGGTATCAACGGTAAATACAAAACCAGCGCCACCCTTGCCGGCAGCTATCCGAAGATGTTCCAAGTAGTCGATGAACTGGTGCAACAGGAGTCCCAGTCCAAATAATGTGTCATTACGGATAACTTAGGAGGCTGTCAAAAAGCCCAGTTACCACCACGAAGAGCACAAAGGACACGAAGAAAAATCGTTGCTGATTAATTTTTCACCTACGTGCTTTTTAGTGTTCTTCGTGGTTGGTCATGGACCTTTAGGACTAAGGCTAATTCCCAACCTGCTGCATCAGCCAGGATTCCTTGGCGGAGAAGAAAGCGGTATAACGCTCCTGAAAATCATCCACCAGCGACCCTTTCACAGAGGGTCTTGCCAACAGACGATCACTCCATGATTGCAATGGCTGTGGCAGTAGTCCTGCCAACTCAACCCTGATCTCCGCAAGCAGTGCCTGGCGCATAAATAGCGGTGCATAAGCTGCATCCAGCAGAGAAAACACCCCATCTCCATCAAATACGCCCGCTTCAAAAGGCGCCAGCAGACGTTCCATCTGGCGTTCCAGATGTGCCAGCCGTTCTTGAAAAGTGGATTCATCTTTCGCCAACACCAGCTCCATCTGATCAACCAGCAAGCCGGAACCGAATTCGATCCATGCCTTGTGCTGTGCCCGTCGCAGTGGATCCATAGGGTGCAGGCGAGGCTGAAACACCTCATCCAGATAGTCGATAATGACCGAAGATTCAAACAGAACCTGATCCTCCACCTCCAAAAGAGGCACTTTTCCCAGCGGGGAAATTGCCTGAAACCACTCGGGAGGATGGGCCAGATCGATATAGGCCACCTCATATTCGACCGATTTCTCCCTGAGCGCGATAACGGCCCGCTGAACATAGGGACAAAGTACAAAACTAACCAACTTGATCATCATGGGAAATACCCTGCATTCTCTGCCAACCCACTTCGGGAACAGCGACCATTAAGAGCATTTGGCAAAAGATCACAAAAACCGGACTCAGACATAAAAAAATCCCTTACAATCAAACTCCTACTATAGTATCTTTTAGCAATATCACACTTTTAAATCACTAAAGAATGCGTGATAGCGGACGATATACAGGCTACAGTGCGCTAATCTACCTTTGAAGCGAGGGCTACCTCGCGGAAGTAACTGTGTCTGGGGATTGAGATTGATCATTCTGCCGTAAATTGGAATTACGGCATAATCAGACATTAAATTCGCGGCAGTTGGACAGGGAGCGCTGACATCTGTCGTTTCATACTTTGAGTCAGTACGGTCGACGATGGCAACAGTAAGCCGCTTTGGTTTCCGTATCCCCGAACAGGTTCCGCCTAAGGGGAGTGCCTTCTTTTTGAGTGCAAAAGAGGTCAAGACCTGGGCTGATCGACTGCCTGTTGCCAATGTTGGGGAGACCTCCCGCCAAGTCTTCAAAGCGCTCGTCGAGTTCAACCGCTCCCTTGTCGCGGGAAAAAACCGCCTGCTGAGCATCGAGTGCTTTCGGGAACCGGTCAACTACATCAGCGAAAATCTGGCCAGACACTTTATCGACGCAGGGCTCCCCCTCTCCGAAAAATCCCATAAAATCGCGATACTAAGCCGCGAACTCGCCAACGAACTTGCGACTGCCTATAAATGCGTCGTTGAAGATCTGCTGCGGGAATCGCCCGAGAAGGTGGATCGAAAACTGCTGGCCATCTCCATCCACCGCGGCATCAACTACCTCTCTGGCGTGTTGTTACAGTCTGCCCTGATCTATGACACCTACCCTCACCACACCTGGAAAGAGCTGCACACGCTTCATCGACTGGCACAAAAATACAAAGTAAACAGCCAAACCGTCAGGGATGACATGGAGCAGCATATCAAAACCTCTACCATCGACGGGGTCTACCGGCGCATTCTGCTCTATTCCCTGGCATCGCCCTACAAGATGCGGCAGCGGGATAATCTTACGGTTTATCGGAATCTGCAGGAGTGGAACCACTTTACCAAGCTCTATTCACAGCAGGAAGCGCCCCCAGAGGCCGTTTTCACCGTGCAACAGGACAGTGACTATCCGCCGTCTCACGAATCCCTGGCTGGGCAAGCCGACGAAAAACATCGTTTGAGACTCGATACACGCGAGCTCATCAACAAACTGCGGGAGCAGTTTGACGATACATCCGCTCCCACTACAGAGGGTGCCCCACTAGTAGGTGCTGAACAGTTAAATAAGCATCTACTCAGGCAACTGATTCAATTATGGACGATGATCCCGCAGCGCGAGTTCGTACGCACCAAGCTCAATTTCGAGTTACGGGTAGCCGTCGGACTATCGGATATCTACCATTTGACAAAATCACCCGGGACACCTCCCGAGAGCAGCACTGAGGCCCGTCTGCAGGAGGATGTGGACTGGATGGGCCAGCAAACCACCAGGGGTGAACGAAACGAAAACAGGTTGGATGCCGGCTCTTCTTTCACCCTTATCCCCATTGAGCCGAGCAACGATATACGAAGGAGCGGCTTCGAAGAGTTCGGCCCCGGTTCACGGGACGAATCTGAACCGGAGCCTGCTGTTCCCATCTGGGGAAATGGCCGTGACAACGACAGCAGCGCGCAAACCCATACCTTTCGTACCCTCAATGAAAGTGCAGGAGGGTACTGTATCGCCTGGCAAGGCGCTCGCACGCCCGCAATAAAGGTGGGCGAATTGATCGGCATCCAGTCAGCCTCTGCCAACGGCCAGTTTGGAGTCGGCATCGTACGCTGGATCAGAAACACCCAAAAGAATTCATTGCAGGTTGGACTGCAGATGATTGCGCCCAATGCCGTGGCGGTGGAAGCACGCGGGGAAAATCTTCCGAATGCCCAGACCCACGAATGCCTGCTGTTGCCTGAGGTTGGCACATCGGGTCAGCCCGCCAGTTTTATCGGCCCATCCTACCCGTTCAAGGTGGGTAATAAAATGAAGCTGGATGACGGCAGCAACAAACGCAAGATCAAGCTTAAACGGGTACTCGAGACTACCGGCACCATCTCCCAGTTTCAGTTCAGCTATCTTGACCAGGCCGACCAGTCGGCCGAAGGGAGTAGTGATGAGGACTCAGACTTCGACAATATCTGGTCCATCATCTGAAGAACTTCACACGGGCCGGAGCGACAGGACTCTCAGTGCAGCGAGACCCCATCTGATCTGGACTCCTACCTCCACCCTTAAAACCCAGCCTTTTTGTACCAGCGTTGCGCCTCTTCCGGGTCCTTTTCGACACCCCGTCCCTCCGCATACAACATGCCCAGCGTAGTTTGGGAGCCTGCCAGCCCCTGATCGGCGGCTTTGCGGAACCACACCGCCGCCTTGGCGGGATTCTGTTCCACACACTCCCCCTCTAGATACATAAAACCAAGCCCATGTTGCGCCATGGGATGCCCGCTCTCTGCCGCAGACTTCATGTACTTGTAGGCCATCAACGCGTTAACCACCATCCCCAAGCCGCCTTGAGCCATAATCGCCATACGATACTGTGCTTCATAATTGCCGGCGTCGGCCAACGGTGACAATATCTCCGATGCGCGGGCAAAGTACTTCGCCTCGAATGCGGCGATGCCGCTGCTCATCTCCATATCGAAATTATCGTTTGCATCGCTCATACACTCTTCTCTCTGATTCTGTTGCGGGGTTGGCGCTGGCGAAGCGCTCCTCCCCGACTACGTGATTGATCCATCGGCCGGATAGCAACCCGATTGGTTACCCAGGCGCAGACCTCCCCATTCGGCAGATAGAAACCGAACTCAAAACTGGGATCGCTCCGCGGATCATGGGCTAAATCCGCCGCTATCCGTTGTTCGATATGCGCGTCGAAATCAAAGCGCAACTCCAGATCAAATAGACCCGGGCGCCGAAAATCGACTTCCAGATGCCTAGTCCAAACCGCGTGACCGGGAAAGACCCTGTTACAGGACAGTGCAGGAATAGGATCCGCCAGAGCGGCAATGGAGCCGCCAAACATACTGCCACCCGGATTCCTGGTTCGGCGATTCAGCGGTAGCAGAAGCCGGACTTTGCGCCAGCCGTTTTCCAGGGCCAACACTTTGACCCCCATACTTCGAAACGGCGGGAACCACTCCAGACGCCGGGAGGGGGAGATCCAACCTGTATATCTCAACCAGTCGGTTAGATGTATCAATTTTATATCACCCTCAGCTCAGGATACTCCCGTCGAATTCACAGGGTATATCGGTAAAACAGTTGGCTTTGATCGCAATCATCCGCAAAATAGGCGCTTTCCCCCTTCAACCTCACCCATGCAGACCAGACTCAGCCCCCAGACACTTGAATCTGCTATTGGCCGGGAAGCCGAGCAGATCTTGCGCAGTTGCGTACATTGCGGATTCTGCACCGCTACCTGCCCCACCTACCAACTGCTGGGAGATGAACTGGACGGACCGCGGGGCCGCATCTATCAGATCAAACAACTGCTCGAGGGTACGACTCCCACCGACAGTCTACAACAGCACCTCGACCGCTGCCTCTCCTGCCGCTCTTGTGAGACCACCTGTCCCTCAGGCGTCAATTACAGCCGCCTGCTGGAGATAGGGCGGGAACACCTGGAGCGGATCAAGCCCCGAACCGGCATGGACAGCCTGCGCCATCAACTACTCATCAAGACACTGCCCTATCCCAAACGGTTTGGTGCACTGCTGAAACTTGCCCGAGCAATAAAAAGATTGCTGCCAAAACGTCTGCGGTACACCATTCCTGCCAAACAGTGGACCGGCCATTGGCCCGAGGCGCGGCACCAACGCCGCATGCTCATACTGGACGGCTGTGTTCAGCCTTCGCTGGCCCCGGCCATCAATTTCAGCACAGCGCGGGTGCTGGACCAGCTGGGCATCAGTCTGATCAGGGTACCGGAAGCGGGATGCTGCGGCGCAGTCAGCCTGCACCTGGGTGCAAACGATGCAGCCAAACATTTTGCGCGCTGCAACATCGATGCCTGGCTACCCCTGTTGAAAACCGGAGCCGAAGCGCTGGTCATCACTGCCAGCGGTTGTGGGCAGACAGTCAAGGAGTACCCTCAGCTCCTGATCGACGATGCTGAGTATGCGAAAAAAGCCACAATAATCGCTGCTGCCACCAAGGATATAGGGGAAGTGCTGCTGCATGAAGACCTCAGTCAACTCTCATCGGGTTCCGCACAACATCCACCCATCGCATTTCACTCCCCCTGCACCCTGCAACACGGACTGGGCATGCAAGGGGTCGTTGAACAACTGCTTCTGAACCTCGGATATACCCTCACGACCGTCGATGATGCACATTTGTGCTGCGGCTCCGCAGGCACATACTCCCTGTTGCAGCCAGACTTATCCGATAGACTCAGACGCAACAAACTCCGCAATCTTCAGGCAGGTGAGCCAACGCTCATCGCCACCGCCAATATAGGCTGCCTGAATCACCTGCAGGCTGAATCCAGGGTCCCTGTAAAGCACTGGATCGAATTGCTGGATCATTCTCTTCCCCCTTCTTGAGGAGCGCTGACCTGCAATCATCCATTTGCTTCCCTCCCGGGTGGCAAATGCTATGATTGGAGGGATAAAGGAAAAGAGATGGTGCAGCGGAACATGCCTCAAACAATTCGATCCAAAACCTGGCGTCCATCGCGTTTCATCCAGTGGCTGTGCGCGGCACTCTCTCTGCTGCCACTCTGGTTCAGTCCCGCCCAAGCCACTATCACTGATCTGCCGGAAAACATGGCGGCCAGACAACAGTTTCTCGACGCCGAACAGGCCCTGAAAAAGGGCCAGTTGAAAAAATACCAGGCACTCAAGCAACAACTGCAGAACTATCCTCTGCTGCCCTATCTTGAATACCAGGAGATTTCCCGGCATCTGTCACGGCAGGATTCCCAAACCATCCGGACATTCATAGACAAGTATGCCGATACGCCGCTTAGCAGCAGACTGCGTAACAAATGGCTGAATTTGTTGGCAGACAAGCATCGCTGGAAGAGCTACCTCGATTTTGCCAAACCGGGGGGTAGCATAAAACGCCAGTGCCACCGCCTGCGGGCATTGATCGAAACCGGCCAGCAACAACACGCGTTTACCCAGATCGAACCTGTCTGGCTTAGCGGCCGTTCACGTCCAAAGGCCTGTGATCCGGTGTTCAAGGCGTGGAATGATGCCGGTGAATTAACCGACGCGCTGGTATGGCAGCGGATCGGCCTCGCCATGCAGGCCAGGCAGATCCGCCTGGCAAGATATCTCAAACGTTTTCTGCCAAACAGCGAAGGTTACTGGGTCAGCCTCTGGATCGACATCCATCGTGACCCTCAAAAGCTTTTGCAGAATCAGCGTCTGCAACAAAATCATCCCATGCTGGACGAGATTCTGGTTCACGGGGTCAGGCGACTGGCTCGCAAAAGCCCTGAAAAAGCCTTCGGATTTTGGCAATCGCTACAGGTGCGAGGGCAATTCACAGATGCTCAAAAACTCACCGTGGGCCGCACGCTTGCCGCTAATCTGTTGGACACATCAGGGGAAACATTTTTCCGGATAATTGAACAGGTTGTGCCAAAGCATCTGCGGCTGGATCCAAGGCTCTCCGACAAGCAGTTCCGTCAGGCCCTGGAGTCCCAGGATTGGGAACGGGTACTCGCCACCATTGCCGGCCTCCCCGAGTCAGACAAAGCGAAAGAGCGCTGGCGGTACTGGCGTGCCAGGGCGCTGTTACAACTTGGCCAGCAGGAAAAAGGCAAGCAACTGCTCGAAATACTGGCGAAGAACCGCAGCTACTACGGATTCATGGCAACCAACCGTCTGGGCACCCGCTTCACCATGGCTCATGCAGCCATTGATGTCGCTGGTGACGTAGTGGATCACATTGCCAGTCAACCTGGCATGCAGCGAGCGAGAGAGCTGAAAATTCTGCACAGGCCCACCGACGCACGTCGTGAGTGGAACTGGACACTGGGTAACCGCAGCACCGATGAACTCAAGGGCGCGGCCCGCCTGGCACAGCAGTGGGATTGGCCTTCTCAGGCCATTATCACCTTGGCAAAGATCCGTCACTGGAATGATCTGGAACTCCGTTTCCCCCTCACCCACAGGACGCTGATCGAGCGACAGGCCAAGAGTCTCGATATCGACCACGCCTGGATCTACGCCATTCTGCGTCAAGAGAGTGCCTTTATTATCGATGCCCGTTCCAGTGCCGGCGCCATGGGCCTGATGCAACTAATGCCCCGCACTGCCCGCGACGTAGCGACAAGCACCCGGCATGGTCCATTCAAAACCCGGGATCTCCTGAAACCCGGAATCAATATCAAACTTGGCACCAGCTATCTGGGGAGCATCTATCAGAAACTGCAGAACAACCCGGTACTGGCTACCGCTGCTTACAATGCAGGCCCTTGGCGCGTAATGAAGTGGCTACCAAAAGAGTCGCAGCCAACCGACGTCTGGATTGAGACAGTTCCGTTTCGGGAGACCCGAGAGTATTTGAAACGCGTACTAGCATACACAGTCATCTACTCCCACCGGTTGGGAGAAGCCCCCCTCAGTCTGTCAGAGGAGTGGTTAAAGCCGATTGTTTTGCCGGAGCCTGTTGAGGGATAAGGCGGTAGGCGCCTACCACCAGCTTTTCAAGAGCCTTACGCATACAGAGAAGCAATTATGTATCTTGATCCGTATTAAACAAGATCCATTTGTTTTTATCCAATATTGAAACCTCATTGGTTAGCAGATCTTTGTTTCTAACCAAGATAACAATATCTCTTGGGGTTTTTTGAGGAAAAAAATCAAATCGGGACAAGTCCTTTTCCATCCTGCTGTTCTCAAGCAGTACGTATCTTACGCCCAGCACATCCAGTTTTCTGGAATACTCCAGAAACCGGTAAACCAAGTCATTCAATGCCGGATAATCCTCGCTGACAACCAAGTCACGTATTTCAGAAAAACCGTCTGTAATGCTGAATGCAATACAGCCAACCAGTAAGTTATCTTCCCTCGTATATAAACAGAAGAATTTATTTTTCTGGTAGGGATCCAGGCCATATTTCCAGTTCATATATTTTGAACTTTTATTTGGAACAGATACTGAATTTATAGATATTTAAACCTCTTCTGAACTCATCGTAGTCCAAGTCCAGTTCATCCACTATCTCTGAATAATGCCGAAAAAAATCAAAATCCCATGTCTCAGGTGACATAATTCTTAGCAGGGAATCCGTTAGCGGACTAACTATTCCGGCAAAAAACTCAGGCAACCCCTTTTTAATCAAATACTTCTTCGATTGAAATATTCTTACTCGCCCAACCAATATACCAAGCCTTTTATATCCCACTCTTCTGAATATCAGTCTTGCCGCATCGTTTGGAAAGCCGTAGAGAAAATCAATATCCTCGATTTCCTCTGATTTAGCGATTGTATCAATCAACATCAAAGCAGGCCCGAGAGAACGGTGTTCTTTCCGAACAAAAAAATCACCAGAGATTCCAGCCTTGCACACCGCCCCCCCTACCAGGACCTCCTTAGAAAAAACTGCGGCCAATCCAATTATTTCCTGCTCATCACGATGGATCAACATCCATACATGTGTCTCTCCATCCGGATTACCCTCATAAATCCATGAGAACTTAGGATCAAGCGCCCTGTCCTGATTGTGGTTGTCATTCCAAAACTTGATTATCACATCCTTGTCTTGTTTGAGGTCTGCCTTTATTACTGAATAGTTCACTGGCTCTGAATCCGAATTAGATCTGGATCTCTTTAACCTTCTCAATAAGCTGTGGTTTAAGATGTAAATTTGCAGTCGTCCTTCTCTTGGCCTCAATGTCCTTATAAACATACGCAGCTTGCTCTGCCGTCATACCAAGTTCTGTTGCCAACTCTTCTGCCGCGACTCCATGATTGAATGCCCAAAGGGCAATATCCATTTTTTGATAAGGAAGGGCGAAATAAAACTCTTCCTGAGATTGGGAAAGACTATAGGTATCGGTGGTGGGAGGTGCATTTCGAATGCTTTCAGGCAAGCCAAGATGTTCAGCGAGCGCATATACCTGAGTCTTGTAAAGATGGGCAATCGGCTTAACATCAGCTGAGCCATCGCCATTTTTGACGAAAAAACCCTGGTCATATTCCAGTCTGTTGGGAGTACCCACAACTGCGTAATTAAGCCTGTCCGCATGATAATATTCCAGAGTTTTCCTTATTCTCTGCTTGAAGTTGGTCGCCGCGACAATTTGCAGATACTCCTTTAGACGAAGTGTCTCCTCATACATGGTTCCATCCGGCGCCTGAGCCACCAGAATAAAATGGTTAAAACGCCCATCCAGGCCACCAGTGATAGCTATCTTGGATTTCCAGTCATCATCATAAGACGGTATCACCCGTTTGATTGCCGCATCCCGCTCGCTGTAACAGCCTATCGCCTCCAACGTTGGAGCTATATTTTTTTCTTCATATTCAACACCAAAGTGCTTAACAAGCTCAAGCCCCCTGTCACCGGTTTCACCCGAGGAGTCCTTCTCGGGAAGCAGTAGCGCATATACCCTATTGACTCCGATCGCCTCGATGCTCAATGCCAGCGAGACGGAACTGTCGATTCCACCTGAGACAGCCACCACAAGCCCTCTCTTCTTGAGTTTATCGCGTAATATCTCCTTGATTCGGCTTGATGTTTTTTCAACGTTTTTTTCTTTGTCGAAGTCCAGGGCATTAATAAAAATAGCATTCATATCTTGTGTACTCATTTCAACTCGCCTTGAGGAGGTAGCGCATCACCTTCCCTGACTGGGTTTTTTGAAGCTCATCAATAAAGGTAATTTTCTTTGGCACTTTATAACTGGCCAGGTTTTTCAAACAATAAGACTGGATTACTCTTTGATCCAATTCAGTACCGGGCGCAAGCACAATGAATGCCTCAATCACCTCACCCATCAATTCGTCAGGTATCCCTACTACCGCGACTTCAGCTATATCCCGAAGTTCAGCAATAACCTCTTCGATCTCCTTCGGACTGATTCTGTTAGCGCCGGATTTAATCATGTCAGAAGTCCTGCCATCGATATAGAGAAAGCCATCATCGTCTGCATGTCCAAGATCACCTGTATGTAACCAGCCATCCACCACGGCACTACCGGTTAAGGATTTGTCTCTCCAGTAACCCGGCATGATATTTTTTCCGAAGGCGCAAAGCTCACCTGTCACCCCACTTTCAACCGGCTGCCCATCTTTATTCCTTACCTCTATAGTCACTCCATCAACCGCTTTTCCTATCGACCCCAGTTTATTGTTTAGACTCCCGGCATCCAGAATGGTCAGCCTCGCACTGGCTTCTGTCTGCCCGTACATCACATAAAAATCTGTCTCTCCAATCAATTTTGTTAGCTCATTGATATGTGCAGGTGGCATGGGGCCACCTGCCTGAGCCAACAAACGAAATGAAGAGAAATTCGTCTCTTTGAGATTCGTTCTTTTCAATAAAATAGCGTAGGTTGATGGTACGCCATAGAAACCGGTAATATTTTCCTGATCAAACTTATCTACTATCAGCTGCGGATACATCATGCTGTTCTCCAGCACCAGGCATCCCCCTGTCAGCAAATGAGTATTTAGAACAGAGTTCCCATAGGAATAATAGAAGGGTAGTACACTCAAAATCCTATCGGATGCAGATAATTCCAATCCTTTTATTATCGCGCTGAAATTTGATTTCAGATTGCCATGACTCAGTGATACACCTTTTGGCATTCCTGTAGTACCGGATGTATAGATGATCATTGCGAGATCCCGATTGCCCACCGAAACGACATCCAGTGATGATTTAGGATCTGCCAAAATCGTGTCGATAGAGTCAAACCAACCAGACCCATTTGAGTCAGCGCTGCCAACTCCTACACAACGAATCTTTTTTCCAAGCTCAGGGATTGTGGTACGGGCATCTCTACTTCTACCATCGAAAAAAAACCAATCCACTCCAGAGTGCCTTACCCAGTTATTGATATCTCTCGATTTTGCGCTGGTATTCAATGGCACTACAGTTCCACCTGCTGCCAGCACCCCGTAGAAAAGCGCAATATATTCCGGGGAATTGGAAAGATAAATAGCAACTCTTGCCCCTTTTTTTATTTCATGTTCTATCAGGTAGTCCTTTATCCAACCGACATTTCCCAATAACTCTGCATAGGTTATTCGACGACTACCGGACACCACCGCATCAGAATTAAGATACGCATGGGCATTATTTACAAATGCCCATGCTAAATTCGAATTTTCAGGAAGACGCGAACTATCCATTCTTCGCATCGACAAATTTTACAATTCTGGAAACGGAATCCAGATTCTCTGGAATCATCTCTTCCTGTGAGATAGCCACACCATATTCATCTTCCAGGAAAAAAATAATCTCCATTACTCCATTTGAATCCAGAATGCCAGTTTCAAGAAACGAATTATCATCCTCTAACTCCGATTGATCATCGGTAAACAGGTAGTTATCCAATACATAACTCCTAATTTCTTCTCTAACAGCCATATGATATGCCCTCATTAATGTCCAACATTTGATTCCCTGTTACTTGTTTGTCCACAAACAGATAGTTAACAGCCTGGGTCGACAATATACCGACTAACGCCATATTGTCTTTGTAACTCGTTGCACGGCCGCCTCGAATTTTCTTGATTAGACGAGATACTTTTTTATCGTCAAAAATCCCATATTTCTTTATATATTCGGTCCTTAACAGCTCTGTGACATCAGACTCACCACCATCTCTGTAGAAAGCAGGAATGTCAGGCGCCCTATATGGTTGCTTGAAACGGTTGACAATCATCTCAGGTACATGTTTCCGCATTGCAACCTTAAGTAGATATTTTTCATTTAGCACTTTCATCTTCTTTTTCGAGTGTATGCCATTGGCAAACTCGACGATCCTATGATCAAGAAACGGAAAGCGGCCTTCTACCGAATTTTTCATTAGCATCCTGTCCCCCTGTGATGACAGAAGATATCCAGGCATCAACATCCGGGACTCAATAAATTGGGCCTTTTGGAAGGCGTCCATATTCAACATTGCCGGTGAAAACCTTTCGCTGATCGAATCGATAGACGATGTTGAAAGCTGAGCGTTGATGTCTTCTGAAAAAAATGCTTTGGTCTTTGCAGTAGTCAGCCATCTTGGAATATGGGAGAAAAACGGAGCGTTTGGGTCATCCAGGCCTGCACCAAAAAAGCTTTGTAACTATTCAGCCCATTCTGCCATGCCCATGGATATTAGGCCTCATCCATTTTCATAAAGCCTGGATTCTGTCCTTTAAAAAGCAATGCCAATGCATCGGTAGCCGTCATGCCATGCTTACGGCA
>JAESPD010000004.1:0-117500 GCA_016756855.1 gamma proteobacterium endosymbiont of Lamellibrachia anaximandri
ATCTCCAGCTACTTACAGACCATGGCGAATCAGGGATACAATCCGCTGGTCGCTATTCAGTTGGCGCTTTCTGGTCAGCTTTATGCGGATGGGGGTGAGTAGTTACGATACTACCAGTAAGCCTGATGTATGAGTGTAGATATGTTGAACCAGATAACAGGCTGATGGAGTGGCGTCTATGAAATGGCAATCTGCAATCGGGACGTTTGGAATTCTGGGCCTTCTTGTGTTTTTACCGCCCGCACTCTCGGCAGAAGGCAAGGCGTTCACCGAATCCGTGGTTATCTTCAACACCATCTGCGCAAAATGCCATGAGGCTCAATGCAGTGGTCGGTTGAGTTTCGACGAGGCCTTTGAGAAATCGAGCAGTCATGTCCTGAGGCACTACGGGCAGGCATCCGGCAAGCAATGGCTACAAAAAGAGCTGTTCGATATTCTCAACTACATGAAAGGAAAATGCGCCTATTACCCGACACAGACTCTTATGCCTTCAAAGAGGGTCTGGAATAGAGCTATTTTGGATAAATTTACGACTTTGATGGAGAGGAACTACTTCATCCCTGTTGGTCACTTTGCTCCGGGGCGTTATCGTATTGAACTGGAGCTTGAGAGAGATGCAAAGGTAATCACACATCTCATATCCGGGGAGTTTGAAATGGCGCTGGAGGATTGTTTTCTATCAACTGACCGAAGGGTGAATATTCCGGTTCGTATTGAAGAGCCGGGAGACTACTATTTTCGCATGTATCCGAAAACCCCCGTTAGGATTCTCAGATTTTCAATCCTTCCAAACGAAAGCAAAGTTCAACAGGATTTAAAAACTCCCATGTGACTAATCTTCTTTGTGCCCAAAATGAAATTCCCCTTACGATACTTAGCCAACTACACTCATGATCAAACAGATATTGCAGGCAGGACGTCAAACCAGTTCCGGTTTTTTCAGTATGTTGCCGGTTATGTTGGGTACGTTGCTGCTGTCCAGTTTACTGATCCCCTATATTCCCAGATTATTTGAAACTGGTTGGTTCGGACAAAACCCTGCATCAGATGCGTTGCTCGGCGCCGGCATCGGTAGTATCGCCGTAGGCCAGCCGGTAGTCAGCTATCTGTTAGGGGGAGAGTTGAGCAATAGCGGGGTGAGCTTGGTTGGTGTGACCGCTTTGGTCGTAGCCTGGGTTACGGTAGGCATCACCCATCTGCCGGTTGAGGCTGCCGCCTTCGGGTGGCGTTTTGCCATTTACAGAAATCTGTTGAGCTTTCTGTTTGCCGTGGTGATTGCCTTTATCATCGCCGGGGTCTTGTATGTCATCGCGTAATCTCACGAGCGAGAAGCCAAAGAAGCGGGCGTCTGCGAATAAAAGTCATGGCGGATGGTGGTTCCTGTTGGCGGTTTTGCTTGTGCATCTCGGGGTGTGGCAAATCGCTCCCGACTTGAGCGCAGAAAGCCTGGCATATTTCGTCCAGGTGATGAGTCGGTTGTTGCCGGTTTTTGGACTGTTGTTCCTGCTGCTCTGGCTCTTCAATCTGTTTGCCAGGCCTAAGCAGATTAAACACTGGCTTGGTGGACAGTCAGGATCCCGGGGATGGATATTCTCTATTCTCGGCGGGGTTGCTTCCATGGGTTCCATGTATCTCTGGTACCCCCTGCTTCACGATCTCAAAGCCCATGGCATGCGGTCGTCTTTGCTCGCTGCATTCCTCTATAGCCGGGCAGTGAAGATCCCCATGTTGCCCTTGATGGTGCACTACTTCGGTACCCTCTATACTGGACTTTATGTGGTTAATATCTTGCTGTTCTCTGTTTTGAGCGGTGTCATAATGGAGCAGTTAGAGAGAGGAACGCCTCAGGGCCTCGACTATAACGATTGATGAAAAACAAGCCCGATACAGGGCCCGCTATACAGTGATTTTGCGTGATATTTCATGAAACTGATTTTTGCTAAAAACCTGGAAAAGACCTATAGCACCGGAGAGATCGATGTTACAGCCATCACGAGTGCGGACTTCAGCATCGATTCCAGCTCCTTTGTCTCCTTTGTCGGCCCATCAGGCAGTGGTAAGAGCACGCTGCTGAATATGATCGGCTGTCTGGACCGGCCCAGTGGAGGAAAACTCAGGGTGCTCGATACGGATGTAACCACACTGGATCGAAAGCGAGGGGCAGCTTTTCGCGCCAAGCATATAGGTTTCATCTTTCAGGACTTTAATCTCATCCCGGTGCTGACCGTATTCGAGAATATTGAATACCCCCTCATCATGGTGCAAAAGTGGTCTGCGGAGAAACGCAGAAAGCGTGTGAACGAGATGTTGGAAGCCGTGGATATGACCGATCAGGCATACAAGTTGCCCTCTGAGCTTTCCGGTGGGCAAAAGCAGCGGGTGGCCATCGCGCGTGCTTTGGCCACACATGCCAAATTGATATTGGCGGATGAACCCACCGCAAATCTCGATCATGCCACCGCCTACCGCATCATCAATCTCATGAAACAGATGCGTGATGAGTTTGGCTCCACCTTCATCTTCTCAACCCACGACCCCAAGATCATGGAGGCAGCAGAGATTATCTATACCCTGGAGGATGGCGTGGTTAATCTGACGAAGGGAGAGAACCCATGATGCGGATTCTGGCTATCGCCCTGCGCAACCTGATGCGCTACCGTCGACGGACCCTGCTCACCACGCTGTTGATTACCATCGGTGTGGTAGCCGTATTGCTGTTTATTGCTGTTTCAAGCTCTTTCAAGAGCATGATGATCGGGCAAATTACAGACTCTATGTTGGGACATCTTCAAATCCATAAAAAGGGTTATGTCTCTTCAATTGATAACCTGCCTTTACATCTGAACATGCCGCCCAAGATGGTCGATAAAGTGTCTGAGGCACTTGCGGAAATCGATGAGGTAGAGGCTTGGTCACCACGGGTCAAGCTTGGCGCCATGTTCAGTAATTTTACCGAGACCACCAATATCCGCCTGAATGGCGTGGATCCTGTGAGGGAGTCACGGGTCAGCCCCGACCTGTCTAAGCGGTTTATTTCCGGCGGTGGAGATGTCCTGGTGGAAAAAGGCAGGATCCTGGTGCCTGAGCTCATCGCCAAGGGTATGAAGGTCAAGGTAGGTGACCCTGTCGTGCTGGTGGCGAACAACAAAGATGGCTCGGTGAACGGAATGAACTTTGTCGTACAGGGCCTGTTGGAAGGTATATCCGGCCCCGGCGGGCGTGACGGTTACATTCATTTGGATGATGCGCGGACACTGCTGCGCATGGATGACCACGAGGTCAGTGAGATTGCCATACGCCTCAAGGGCCTCGATCATATCGAGACTGCCCAACGCCAATTAAAAGCATCCATTGGCATATTGAAAAATAAGAAGGGGAAACCTGCCTTCGAGATTCACCCTTGGGAGAAACTCTCTCCCTTTTCAAATATCGCCAAGATGATCGATCTGATGACGCTCTTCATAAAGATCATGCTGGTATCCATTGTGTTGATCAGCGTGATGAATGTCATGATCATGGCGGTCTACGAACGCATTCGCGAGATCGGAACCATTGCCGCCATGGGTACGTCGCCGGGCAGTATCCGCTCGTTGTTTATTGCGGAGGGGTTTCTTCTGGGGCTGTTGGGTGCCGTAATCGGTGTCATCCTTAGTCTGAGTCTGGTAGCCGTGTTCAGATATGCCGGTATCTCCTTTGATTTTGGTCGGCAAAAGGGGCTGCTGTTACAGCCGGAAATCGCTCTAGGGGATGTCGCCCTGGCTGCAGTAATGGTCATCATTGTCGCCATTCTTGCCAGTCTGCAGCCTGCCTGGAAGGCCTCATGCATGGACCCCATCGATGCCTTGCGGCATGTCTGATCCTTAACCTTCAAGGAATACCCGATGAGATACGTCTTTCTATTACTCTGGCTACTTCTGGCAGCTGTTCCGCTGCATGCCCAGGACGCCCAACAGTTGCTCCAGGAGGTGGATCGGCGTCTGCAGCCAGAGTCTTATGAGATGTACCGCAAGCTGATCAATATCGAACCCGATGGCGATAAGAAAGCTTTCGTGCTCTATACCGTTAAGAAGGGTAATGACAAGATGCTTGCCCTGTTTCTCGATCCGCCCAGCGAGAAGGGACGCGCCACCTTGCGGCTGGCTGATAATATGTGGCTCTATATTCCCGATGTCGGCAGGCCGCTGCGTATCACCAGCCTGCAGTCGGTGGTTGGTGGCGTGTTCAACAACTCCGATATCATGCGGCTCGACTTCAGTGCCGAATACCATGCTGAATCGGTGAAAGGAGAAGATGGAACGTACCTGCTAGAGCTCAAGGCAAAGAGCAATAGCGTCGCCTATGACCGCCTCAGGATGTGGGTGGATCAAGAGGCTCGTGTACCGATCAGGATAGAGGCCTATGCCGCCAGCGGACTGCTGATCAAGACCCTGCATTACAGCAAGATAAAAGATTTTGGCAACGGCATCGTCCGACCTGCGATGTTGGAGACCGACAGCCCTCTTCACAAAGGTTATAAATCGGTAATGCTGTTTTCAGGCGTTAGACCACGCGACCTTTCAGATGAGGTATTCAGCCTCAGTTTTATGTCGAAGGCGGGCGAACTGCGGGAATGAGTCGAGGGCTTACGGGACTGCTCCTCATTCCGCTCTTGATACCGGTTCAGGCGGAAGAGTTTGATTTCGACATCTCCCGGTATGAGAAGAAGCCGTTCGAGTTTAGCGGGCATCTGGAGATAAAGCCGGAGTATCGATACTTCGACCAGGATAGCACACTCTACCGGCTTAACTTCCCGACAGCAGATGAGCAGCCCTCCTCAGATGACCGGTATAGCGGTGTGCCGGAACTGGAAGGCCTCTACCGATCCGGTGCTTCTTCTCTTAATTTCCATGCCCAGGCCACAGCGCAGCATGATATCTACGGCGGGAGTGGTAATGCGGATGTTTTTCAGCTCTATTACCGCCATTCTACCGACACGCTGACCTTTGAACTCGGCAAGCGAGCCCTGAAATGGGGTACGGGTTACGCGTGGAACCCGGTGGGTTTCATCCAACGAGCCAAAGATCCCAGTGATTCAGAGTTGAGTCGTGAAGGTTTTATCATTGCCTCGATAGACTATGTGAGAAGCTTTGATGCTCCTTTGAAGGCGATTGCTTTCACTCCGGTACTATTGCCTGTCACCCATAGCATCAATGAGGATTTTTCACCTGAAGGAGATGTTAATCTGGCAGGCCGACTCTACCTCCTCTATCGTGATACGGATATCGATCTTCTTTTCTTGACCGAAGGTAGCCGTAGTGGGCGGATCGGGCTGGATTTTTCCCGCAACCTGGCGACGAACCTTGAAATACACGGTGAACTGGCCTGGATCCATGATCAGGCAAGATTCATATTGGATGAGGGGGAAGCAATAAATATACGCAGGCAAGATAGCACGAGTTATCTGTTGGGGATACGCTATCTATCCACCCAGGATACGACCTATATCCTTGAGTATTATCACAGCGGCTCCGGCCTGAGTAAAAATGAGGCCGAACGATTTTTTAGTCTGCTTGATTCAGCAGAATCGACAGGTGAGGTTGCAGCGTTTGAAAAGGCGCGAAATATTGCTGGCCAGGCAGGTTTCTTCACACCCAATTACATGCGGGACTATATACACTTGAGAGTTTCCCAGAAAGAACCCTTCGATATCGTCTATCTCAGTGCAGATCTTACCTCGATTATAAACCTTCAGGATCACAGCTACTCCCTCGTCCCTGGAGTGAATTATACGGGATTTAATAACATCGAATTACGCCTCCGTGCAGCCCTGAATCAGGGTGTTCCCCACTCTGAATTTGGAGAAAAGCTGGTTGAAAATCGCATTGAGTTACGGGTGAGATATTTTTTCTAGGAGCTGTAAAAGACAGCCATATGAAATTCAGAAATGCTAAAAATTTCCGTAAAATCATTGTGTTGAGTTGTTTCTCGGCTCAATTTTCACTGTTCGTTGTGATGGTTTGCAGGATGAACGTAGGGTGCGCCGCGCGCACCTTAGCTTAGACTTGACCTGACCTGACCTGACGTGGTCTTCTGGGCAGGGAAGATCAGCTGCATGACACCACTTACCTCCGCATCGACTTTCTGGGAAGCTTCCAGGCAACGGTCGGTGGATAGACCGGTCACCTGCCAGGCCAGTGGCGAAACTCTGATGAGTGCATTATCGAGTTGTTCGCCCCGGTCGGTGGCCTCAGTCATCATGGCGGCAATCTGTACCAGACTGGCGGAAAACTGGTACTGCCTGGCTTTCTCAAGCCCGAGCTGAAACTCGACGGGTCCCCATAAGCTCTGCGGCAGTTTCCAGTGGCGCATCAATGCGGCACTGACTTGGGCATAGTCGACGCCCAACAGGGTGCGCTCGGCTTGATGCAGGCTCCCCTGGTGCGCTTTGGCTTGTTCGATCGCCTGCGCGTGTTGGCAGCAGATGATGTTGAAATTAACCGCCTGATCCTTGAAGACTTGTTGGTGCACGAGGGCGCCCAATCTGTCTTCGCTGAAAATGGAGAGCAGGCACTGCGGTGTATTGAGGAGGCAGGAGAACACGCTTTTGATGTCGTGCTCATGGATGTGCAGATGCCGGTGATGGATGGCCATATTGCAACACAGCGGATACATGAAATAGCGCCTGAGTTACCCGTCACCGGATTGACATCCCATGCCTTGGCCGAAGAAAAAGCGCACTGCCTGGCCAGTGGGATGGTGGAACATGTGACAAAACCCATTGATGTGGATGTTCTGGTCGAAGCGATTCAGCAAAGCGTCAAATCAAGCGATCCGATGCCATTCAGATAATCGACTGGCCCACTTGATGCTGGGCTTTTTGTCGTTGATATCCTACTGTTTCCTGTATTGAGTGGTGTCATAATGTAGCAAGTCGAGGGTGGGATTTTCAGAGTTCCGACGACGGTGATTGATGAAAGACATAGTTGTTTCAGGACTCATTGAAAATCTCTTTTTTGCGTTGCAATCTGAATAGTTATCATGGATTTTGAATGGGTCGCCGTTGCGCTGGGAGATGTTGCCTGGATCTCACTGGCTTTTTGTCTGGGTTTTCTGGCAAGACAGATTGGATTGCCGCCGCTGGTGGGGTTCCTGGCGACAGGTTTCGCGCTCAATTACCTGGGTATCGTAAGTGGCGAGATGCTACAGAAGCTTGCGGATCTGGGTATCACCCTTCTGCTGTTCACCGTTGGCCTTAAACTGAATCTCAAGGTCTTGATAAGGCCACAGGTCTGGGCGGTGACGCTGCTGCATATCTCCCTCCTTATTGCCCTTTTCGGGGCGGCAGTATTTGCGCTTGCCTTGATGAGTGCGCCGCTCTTCTCCGGTCTGGATCTTAAGCTTTCGTTGATGCTTGCCTTTGCATTGAGCTTTTCCAGTACTGTATTCGTCGTCAAGATTCTGGAAGAGAAAGGGGAGATGAGATCCCTGCACGGCCGGATCGCTATCGGCATCCTGGTAATGCAGGATCTGGCGGCAGTCATCTTTCTGGCGGCATCCACAGGGAAGCTCCCGTCACCCTGGGCACTGTTGCTGTTTCTGCTTATCCCGCTACGACCGTTGTTGCACCATCTGCTACAGAAAACAGGTCATGGTGAGCTGTTGATTCTGTATGGCCTGGTGCTGGCATTGGGCGGGGCTGAAATCTTTGAGTTGGCAGGAGTGAAGGATGATCTGGGGGCGCTCATCGTGGGAGTGTTGATCTCAGCTCACCCCAAATCGGTGGAGATGGCCAAGTCGATGCTGGGTTTCAAGGATCTGTTTCTGGTGGGTTTCTTTCTCTCCATCGGCATGTCGGGCCAGCTTTCGTTGGAGGCGTTGATCATCGGGACCCTGCTTGTGCCTTTTGTTTTCGTTAAATCCGCGATCTTTTTTGCGCTGATGACCCGTTTCAGGCTGCGGGCAAGGACCTCCCTGTTGGCAACGCTTAACCTGACCAACTACAGTGAATTCGGCTTGATCGTTGCGGCGATTGGCGTAACGAATGGTTGGCTGGATGGTGAGTGGCTGGTTGTTATCGCTATTGCACTCTCTCTTTCGTATGTCGTTGCGGCCCCATTGAACAGCAGGGATGACAAAATCTACAGCACATTCAGGGATTATTGGCAGAAGTTTCAGCGTAAGGAGAGGCTTGCGGATGATACGATTCTGGATACGCTAGGTGCAACCATAGCCATCTTTGGCATGGGCAGGGTAGGCAGTGGCGCCTACGATAAGATGCGTGTACTTCATGGCGAAACTGTCGTCGGTATCGATTTTGATGACGATCTGGTCGAGGGACACCAATCGATGGGACGCAAAGTGCTACATGGCGACCCAAGCGATGCGGACTTCTGGGATAAATTAGAGCAGGGGCATAGTATCGAACTCATTATGCTGGCGCTGCCGAATCTTCAGGCTAATCTGGATGCCCTGGAGCAGTTGCAGGAGATATCTTTCTCTGGACGTATTGCTGCAACGGCTAGATTTTCAGATGAGGTGGAAGTGTTGCGACAGTCTGGCGCGACCGCTGTTTTTAATATCTACACTGAAGCAGGGGCCGGTTTTGCTGAACATGTTGAGGATCTAGGCCAAGCCCAATGAAGCCAAGGTCACTGGTATGGTGTTTTACTGGATTTCCAATGTTCTCTAGTAGAGTTTTTTGATGGAAAAAACGACCAAAAAAGAGTTTGTCGCTCCCTGGGAAAAGGCCTTTGATCGGGTATTGACCCCTCTGGAAGAGTTTATCCACCGACAGACTACCAGCGGCGTTCTGCTGATGCTGTGTGCGGTTGTGGCACTCTATGTTGCCAACAGCCAATGGAATGAGGCCTACCGTCACCTGTTGGAACTGCCGTTTACGATCGGCATGCCGGGGTTTCAGTTGTCCAAGTCGCTGCATCACTGGATCAACGACGGTTTGATGGCGATGTTCTTTTTTGTGGTCGGGCTTGAACTCAAACGTGAGATTCTGGTGGGGGAACTTGCCGATCCGAAACAGGCGGTGCTGCCGATAGTTGCAGCTATTGGTGGCATGCTGGTGCCGGTTTTCTTCTACATAAGTTTCAATCCGGAGGGGCACACCTTAAATGGCTGGGGTGTGCCTATGGCTACCGACATCGCTTTTGCCCTGGGTGCCCTGGCATTGCTGGGCAAGCGGGTTCCCAAGAACCTGCTGACATTCCTGGTGGCACTGGCGATTGTCGACGATCTGGGCGCCGTTTTGGTCATTGCGCTGTTCTATACTGAGACAATAAATATTCCTGCCCTGGTCATTGCAGCTGCCATGCTGGGACTGCTGGTTTCATTGAATCTCGGTGGAATACGCCGCCCTTTACCCTATATCCTGCTGGGTATTGTGCTCTGGATAGCGATGCTGAAGAGTGGCGTTCATGCAACGCTTGCAGGCATCTTTCTGGCCTTCACTATTCCCATGCGGCCAAAGTATGATCCCGATCGCTTTCTGTCGCAGATCAATGGAATGGTTGAACAGATCAAACGGGCCTACCGGCGTGAAGAGAATATCGTCATCAATGACGAAATGCGGTCACGGGTTCGGGCCCTGGGAGAGGGTGTGCTGCTGGTGCAGGCGCCCGCTCAGATTCTGGAGCGTAAGATGCACCTGCCGTCCGCCTATCTGGTGATCCCCATCTTTTCTCTGGCCAATGCAGGTATCCCAATCGACTGGTCCTCTTTCGGCAGCATCGTCACTCACCCGGTCTCGGTGGGTATTGCCACTGGATTGGTTCTGGGAAAACTGATCGGCATCGCCGGTTTCTCCTGGGTTGCCGTGAGATTTGGCTGGACTTCGTTGCCACACGGTTTGAACTTCAAGCATATTATCGGTGTGGCCCTGATGGGCGGGATCGGTTTTACCATGTCGATATTCATTGCGGAACTGGGTTTTGCTCACCATGCTGAAGATCTGTTGATGGCAAAAACCGGGATTCTGCTGGCCTCGGCGCTGGCTGGGGTTTCTGGTTTTCTCTGGCTCTATTTTACGCATGAGAAGCGTGCCGAATAGCTTTCCATCTGTCGAAGCTCATTGCAGGTGGTTTCTAACCCATTCAGGTAATTGTTCGCCCCGCATGGGTTTTGCAATGAAGTAACCTTGAGCGACATCGCAGCCGAGGTCTGACAGAAGGCTCCATGTCTCCTGGCTCTCGATGCCTTCGGCAACCACCTTCATACCCAGTTCGTGTCCCAACAGGATAGTCATCTTCACGATGGCCAGCGCCTCCTTGTCGGATGTGGCCCGTATGACAAAGGACTTATCGATCTTCATCTCGGAAAATGGGATGCGGTGTAACTGCTGCAGAGATGAGTAACCCGTACCAAAATCATCGATTGAGAGTTTGATCTGTTTCATTCTCAGGCGGGTTAGAATATCGAGGGATTTGATCAGTTCCTGCATGAGAGTGGTTTCAGTCACTTCAAGGGTGACCTGGTCAGGCCCCAGGCCATATTGGCGAATCTTTACATCAATTAATTCCGGCAGATTGAGGTCTTTGAAATTACAGGGCGCCATGTTGATGGCGACACGTGTCTTCAGTCCCGCAGCCATCCACTCGCTGACCTGTTTGAATGCCTGCTGAAGCACCTCTGCGGAGAGCTTGTCCATCAATCCGGATTGTTCTGCCAGCGGGATGATGATATCCGGCATAAGCAGTCCGTGGGCCGGGTGGCGCCAGCGGATCAGGGCCTCGACGCCAACCAGTGAATTATCGGAAAAATTCACTTGTGGTTGAAAATAGGGTTCAAGCTCGTCGTTATCGATCGCCCGTTGCAGCTCCTGTTCAGAGGGAAACTCAAGGAATTCGATTGCATCGCGTGGTCTGTTCTTAGGCGGGTAGACAATCGCGTTGAGCATATCCTCCAGTTCTCTGTAGCGAATCGGCTTGGTCAATGTACCGACTACGTGGAGGCCCTGTTCGGAGGCGAGTTTCTGTGCGGAGTGGAGTACACCGATGTCATAGCCACTGATCAGAATGATAGAGGCATTTGAAGCCCGCTCGGCCATAGTGCGCAGGAGTTCCACTCCATCACGTCCGGGCATGATCAGGTCAAGTACGACCAGGTCAATGTCGTCCGAGAAGTACTCTTCGAAGCTGTCCGGGCGGTGAATGGAGATCGCTTCGTAGCCTAAATCCAGCGCGACATCACGCACAAACACACCAATTTCCGGCTCATCATCGACTACCAGCAATTTTCTCTTGTCAGCCATGACGTATGTGGCCTATTGCTTTGCGCAACAGCGCCTCAACCTCCTCCAGGCGAAAAGGTTTGGCGAGTGTGCCCAGCAGATTCAGTCCGTGTGCCGTGGCGATCTGGCCGGCGCCTCTGAGCAGTGCTTTGTCGTAACCGCTGACCATAATGATGGCGGCTTTGCACCCCTGCTCAGCCAGTGTGTTGATCAACTCAAATCCATCGGTATCAGGCATGAACAGGTCGATCACGATTACATCATGGTGGGATTGGGTTTCTGCTTCCAGAAGTGCTTTTGCGCTGGTTGAGACTTCTGACTCAAAGCCGGCTATCTCACCGACATCTGCGACCAGTGCGGCCATTTCCGGGTCGTCATCAACGACAATCAGGCGTGGTTTGCTCACGACGCTTCTCCATCCAGGGTCTCTCGAATGCGTTTCATCAGATCATCTCTGCTATAGGGTTTTGTCAGGAGATTGGCGGCAACGCGCGCCTGATAATTTCTGGCGGCCGCCTTTTTGGTGAAGCCTGATG
The DNA here is from genome assembly GCA_016756855.1 of gamma proteobacterium endosymbiont of Lamellibrachia anaximandri. GTDB lineage: Bacteria > Pseudomonadota > Gammaproteobacteria > Chromatiales > Chromatiaceae > QGON01. The sequence goes on from JAESPD010000004.1 coordinate 11,755, forward strand.
TGAACAATACCTTGAGGCCGGGGTTGAGTTCATTGGCCTGTTCCGCCAGTTCATAACCGTTCATTCCACCGGGCATCACCACGTCGCTGAACAGCAGGTTGATATCGTCTCTGGATTTGAGGATCGCAAGGGCTTCCGGCCCCCTGGTTGCAGTATAGATTTGGTAACCTGCCTCTTCCAGGTAATCTCTGGCCAGATCCAGCAAGTCGTTTTCGTCATCGACCACCAGGATTGTCTCATTGCCTTGGGAGACGATAGTTTCCTCAGCGCTTGCCTGTGGAGCCCGCTTCGCCGCTTCAATTGTACGAGGCAGATAGAGCCGGATGGTAGTGCCGACCCCGGCCTCCGAATAGGCTTTGACGTAACCGAAGAACCGCTGGGCAAATCCGTACACCATGCTCAGTCCCAGGCCGGTCCCTTTCTCTGGTGGTTTGGTGGTAAAGAAGGGGTCGAAGATTTGCTCCATGACCTCCACCGGGATGCCGCTGCCGTTATCGCTCACCGCCAATTGCAGATAGTCGCCGGGGGCAATGGTGGGATTCAGCTCGGTATAGGCTGCGTCCAGCTGCCTGTTGGCAGTCTCAATGGTGAGTTTTCCTCCCTGTGGCATGGCGTCCCGCGCGTTGAGGATCAGATTCAGCAGGGCGTCCTCGAGATCGCCGGGGTCGATATGGGTTCGCCAGGGGGCATCGGTCAGCTGCAGTTCCACCTCCACCTCCGGGGTCACCGAGCGGGCGATCAAACTCTCCATGCCCCGTATCACCTGATTGATGTCGGTGGGACGTGTCTCCTGTGACTGTTTGCGGGAAAATCCCAACAGTTGCCGTGTCAGGTCGGCGGCGCGCAGGGCGGCCTTTGATGCGGAGTCCACCCGCTTGAGAGATTTGTCGTCGTTTTCAACCAGGCGTTTGAGAAAGTCGAGGTTGCCGATAATGATGCCCAGCAGATTGTTGAAGTCGTGGGCGATGCCGCCGGTGAGCTGACCGATGGCGTCCATCTTCTGGGCGCGGCGCAAGACTTGCTCAGCGGCTTTCTGGCCGGTCAGGTCAGTCACAAATGCCGCCGCCGCCAAAGTTGTGCCTTTGCCTGTGTGCAAGGTGATAGCGTTGAAATAGACCGGGATGTTATGGCCGTCACTGTGGCGTAGCTCGACCTCATAGTTGCGTCTGCTGGTTGTATCTATCCGTCCCATTTGTGTGCGGAAAATTTTCTGGTTCTCTTCATCAGCGAAATCCAGGGGGGATCTTCCTATCATTTCATCTTCCGGATAACCCAGCATCTCGCACAAGCGCTGATTTACTTCCAGAGTCTGGTGGTCAGGCCCGATCAACCAAACGCCTTCAGGTGCACCTTCAAAGATAGTGCGGTAACGCTCTTCGCTGTTTTTCAGCGCCACCTCAGCCTGCTTGCGTCCTGTAATATCCCGCACCACGGCGATGAGCTGTGGGCTGTCGGGTAACCTGCTGAGGCGGGCTTCGTACTGCCTGGGGCCTTGCTGCACTTCAAGATTATATTCGTATGTGGCCAGTCCTCCCTGTGTGCTTACCTTAGCCAGGTTCTCATCAAACTGGGTGGCGACTGCGGGAGGAAGTACATCCTGCATGCGTTTGCCGAGGAAGGTCTCCGGCGGTACGTATAGGGCAGATGTCTGTTGGGCGCGGTAGTCTCGTATGGTGCCGTCCCCGTCCATCAGGAAGAACAGGTCCGGCAGGGCCTGGAATACGGAATTCAATACCAGTTCGCCCTTACGCGCCTTGGCTTCGGCCCGTTTGAGCTCGGTCAGGTCTACATCGATACTGTACATCTCCGGTTCATTATTTTTGTTCCGGAACATAACGTGGCTTGAAAAAACCTCAACCTGTGAACCGTCAGCCCTGCGCAGGGTCAGTTCCGAGGAGGGGATCTCTTTCTCCTCTTCCACCCAGGCGTCGATGGACGAAACTACCTGTTTACGCATTTCATCTGGGATAATGAGGTCTTCCAGTTGCTGGCCGATGGCTTTATCTTCCGAATAACCATAGAGGGATTCGCTGGCTGGATTCCAGTAGATTATGCGGCGGTTTTTGTCGCAACCCTGCACGGCTATTGCATCTGTATGTTCGAACAGGCGGCTCAATCGTTCGTTGCTTTCCTGCATTTGCGTCTCATCGAGCTTGCGTTTCGTAATGTCCTGGATGACTCCACTTAGCCCCAACACCTTCCCGCTTTCGTCCTCTATCTGCCTGGCCAGACAGTTGATCCAGCGGATTTCACCATCAGGACGCACAATGCGGTATTCCATGTCGTGTGCACGACCATCCTCTACCGCGCATTGCAGGGATGAGAGCACCGGATCCCGGTCTTCCGGATGCAGCAGGCTGGAGAGAAATTCCGGGCCAACTCCATCGGTGGCATCGATGCCAAAGATGCGAAAGATCTCATCCGACCAGACAGCCTTCATTGTGCCGGCGTCGAGCGTCCAGTTTCCTATGTGGGCAAATGCCTGGGCTTCTTGCAGCAACTTCTGCTCACGGCCAAGTTGTTCCCTGCTCTCCAACAGCAAATCGTAATGAGCGTTGCGCCGTCGCTCGAAAAGGAAAAACAGAGTGCCCCCTGCCAGTCCAACCAGGACTAACACCACTCCAAGGATGTAAACCAGACGCTCAAACTGCCTGACTTGAGCCGCCATATTCTGCTGAACGGCTGTTTCGACCTCATCGGCAATGGTGATGACCTGGTTGAAAACCTCGTCGAAGCGCTGATCCTCTCCCGATCCGGCGAGACTGCTTTGGGCCGTTTCAAGACGATTTAATCCGACACTTTCAAAGCGATCCATGTGATCCAGTGTCTTGAGGATCATGGCGCGGGGGATGGGATCATCAAGCGCCTGAAATCGCCCTTCCCGGTTTTCTCCCCCCTCCAGCATTGCGTTGGCGTACCAGCGTGCCTGGTTGAGATGCTGCCAAACCTGCTTCCGGTCGACCGTTGGGTTCTGCTGCACCAGTTCCTCGAACCAGAGGTGGTAGAGGCTCAGTTCATACTTGACCTCCATAGCCGCATCGATCAGGGGCGCGCTCTGCTTGGCGATTCTGAGCGCAATGCCTGAAGATGAGAGGAGGGTGGTCATGGCGGCGATCACTATCAGGGTCACGATGACTATCACGCGTAGCGGTGAACTGCCTGTTGTCGTCATTACTGTTTGGCTCCTGCGATGCCATGGTTCGTATTACGAATGAACGGATCAATCATCGAGTGCCTCCCGCACCCGCCGGGCCAATTCAGCCTTGCCATAGGGCTTGCTTAACAGGGAAGCGGAGAAGCGTGCCTGACCGTTTTGCGCCACTGCTTTTTTGGTGAAACCTGATGCAAGCAGCACCTTAAGTTTCGGATTTTTGGCAGTTGCCTGCTGGGCCAGTTCATAACCGCTCATACCCGGCATCACCACGTCACTGAAAAGCAGATCTATCTGCCTGGTTTCGTCCAGTATCTGCAGTGCTTGCCGGCCACTTCCCGCAACGACTGTTTGGTAACCGAGTGATTCCAGATGATTGCTGGCTATTTCTATCAGATCCACCTCATCATCCACCACCAGGATGCTCTCGGTTCCCTTGGGTAATATTGCTGCGTTGTCGGTGGAGTGTGCGGAATTCTGAGGCTGGTCTCCTGAGCGGGCGAGGTAGAGATGAATGGTGGTGCCGATGCCGGGCTCGGAGTAGGCCTTGATATAACCCTTGGAGCGCTGCACGAAACCATACACCATACTCAAGCCCAGGCCGGTGCCTCTGCCCTCGGGTTTAGTGGTGAAAAAGGGCTCGAAGATGTGCTCCAGCGCCCCAGCGGGGATGCCGCTGCCGCTGTCGCTTACAGCCAGTTGGACATAGTCGCCCTTATCGGCGATGGGATTTTGCTCTTCATAGATGGTATCGAGTGCCCGGTTGGCGGTCTCGATGGTCAGGCTGCCACCGTTGGGCATGGCGTCCCGGGCATTGAGGACCAGGTTCAGCAGGGCGTCCTGCAAGTCGCCCTGGTCGATCTCGGTCAGCCAGAGTCCCTCCGCCAGCTGTAGCTCTACCTCTACCTCCGGGGTGACCGAACGGGCTATCAGGCTCTCCATTCCACGGATGACCTGGTTCAGATCTGTGGCGGTGGTGTTTTTTGACTCGCGCCTTGAGAAACCGAGCAGTTGTTTGGTCAGATCTGCAGCACGCAAGGCTGCCTTGGTAGTGGTCTGCACCCGTTCACCTGCCTTTTTGTTATCCGCTACCAGCTGCTGTAAAAAGTCGAGATTGCCGAGCATGATGCCCAGCAGGTTGTTGAAGTCGTGGGCGATGCCGCCGGTGAGCTGGCCCACCGCCTCCATCTTTTGCGCCCGCCGCAGGCTCTCTTCGCTCTTCATCCGTTCGGTGATATCGAGGAAAGTCGCCACTGCCCCCACCACTTCACCGTCTCGCCGGATCGGATAGGCGGAGAACTCCACCGGAAAACTGCTGCCATCCCGGCGCCAGAAGATGTCTTTGGCTGTGAGAGTCGCCTGGTCGTCACGCCAGGCACTGGCGATGAGGCACTCATCCAGTGGATAGGCAGTGCCGTCCGGCTTGGTATGGTGCATCATTGGGTGCATCTCTTTGCCGACCAATTCGCCGGCATCCCGATAACCCAGCATCCGAAGGCAGGCCGGATTGACAATAGTGCAACGCCCTTTTGCATCCAGGCCATAGATCGCTTCAGCGGTGGAATCGAGCAGATCCCGTACTTGCTGTTCACTCTCCCGGCGCGACGACTCGGCTGCCTGGCGCTGTTCCGCCATGTGGTTGAAGGCTGAGGCAAGGTCACACAACTCATCGTGTCCCCGAACCGGTACCCGGGCATTGTAATCACCCCTGGCCAGGTCGCCCGCCACCGACTGGATCAGCGTCAGCCGATGGGTGACCCATCTGCGCAGCAGCCAGGCGCCGAAGGCAAAGGCGACGGCAAAGGCGAACAGGTGCCCCCACATTTCAGAGATGCGTTGAGCCAGTACCTCCTCCTCGATGAAATGGGCGGGTAGCTTGATGCTCATCAGGCCGCGCAGATCGCCCAGTTGGTAGCCATACGATGCGGCGTATGTTTCGCGGATGGTCAGTGGCGCCTCGTCACGTTTACCATGGCACTTCAGGCAGTACTCTTCGATCCAGATGGGACTCGAGAAGTGGAAATAGGATTGGCCCTGTGTGTTCTTGAAGGGGACCAGGCGCTCTTTCTTCCTGGGGTTGGCGCGAAACCAGGTCATCGCCTCCAGTTCGATTTCGTCCGCCTGATTGTCCGGGTTACGGGGGTGGTCGGAGACGTTGTTGAAGCTCAGCCCGCTGTCGCTCCAGTTCAGGAAGTCATTGGAGATCCTGTTCATGGCGTGGGCAGGCAGAAAACCGAGGGTTTTCTTGTTCAGCGGGAGACCGCTGTCGATGAATTGATGGTGATAGACCCGGCGGGTGGCCATCAGGAGTCCGCGGATCTCAAGTGCATCCTGGCGCAGGTTTGTCAGCATCTGTTCATGAGTCTGCCGGTAGCCGATGATCTCCACCAGGGTAAAGGTAGCGATCAGTACTGAACCGAAAGCGAGCAGTAGTTTTGACTGAAGCTTCATTGCTTACAATATGTTGTCCCTAGTCATCTAAAAATAATAGAAGCACAGCCGGCTTTGGGCAACAGTCATCAGAATGTGGTGATGTTGTATTGTACTGATATTCCTCAGCCTTCTTCTTGCTGGAGGGGATTTGGTGTTGCTGCGGCAGTTTGGGAACCAGGCCATTGGAATGGGCAAATTGCCAGGGTTAAAGAGTCGTTAATATCTGCCGATAGTCTTATGCACGAGGGGAGTTCTTGGATGTCCCCGTGGAGATGATGCTTTTCAAGGAGCGGGATACGTGACTTTTTCCATCAAGCAGAAACTATTGGGGATCGTTGGGCTGTTGGTAGCGGCTTTAAGCGCTACCGGTCTCTACTGGGGGTTTGTGCCGGCAATGATCGAAAACCGGCATGGCCAGGGCTTGGAGATAGCCAACCAACTCGCCGACCATACTCTGGGAGCAGCGTCTCATCAGGCGTTGGAGCGTGGACTTACCAATGCCCTTATTGCGCAATTCAACCTCACGGGGAGTTTTGACTCCGCACTGATGGTCAAAGTCCAGGTGCATCGAGAGCAAGCCGGGAAGGAGACACAGGTGGCCCTGGGATTGGCCGATTCGATCAGTCAGGAGGATTGGGTCGGCGACGCATTTCTGCAGCAACTTTCAGCGTTTCGTTATCACCAGGCTGCTGCCAATAAAGCCAGATCCGCTATCGACGCCATGTTGTCTGGAACTGGTACAGGGATTGATTCATCTCACTGGATGGAGGTGATGACTGAGTATATCCGTTCGGGCGCCAGGTTACGGCTTGATGCCTTTTCTGCACAAACGCCTGAAGAGAGCGCCGTACAGATCAATCGATCGATCAAGCACTCGATCTGGCTGGTTTCAGAACACGCGGGTCTGGAACGGGCGCAGCTTGGCCGGGCCACATCCTATCGCGAACCTCTATCAGAGGCCCAGCTTGCGACCCTTAGTGCCAATCGTGCTATCGTCGATGAGCATCTCAGGTTGCTGGATGAAGATATCGAGCTGCTGTTGTTTCAGATGGAGGATGTTGATCAGCAGGCCGTGGAGAGTGTTTCCCGGGCTGATGAAACCGGTGTGGCATTGAATGCTATCACTGAATCTGTCAACGCCATTACAGACATCAACGCCTTGATTGCAGAGTCTACAGAGGGGCAGGTCACTGTCTTTTCCACTTTGTCGCAGAACATGCAGTCCAACATCCTGCAGTTCTCCCGGATCTCGTCCATGAGCGCGGATCAAACCCGTGATTCAAGCGTGCAGTTGGGTGATGCGGTGGGGGAGCTGCAGTTGTTTGTCAACGAGTACACGGTCAGCGGGCAGACCCACAACAAACTTCAGGCCGCCAAGTACGCCCACCTTGCCTGGAAGGCCCGCGTAAGAGGTTTTCTGGACGGCGCCTCCACGCTGACTCAGGATGAAGTGGTTTCCCATCGCCATTGTGACTTCGGGAAGTGGTACCACTCAGCTGATGCCCGTGAATATATGAATATTCCGGAAATGGCGGCCATTGACAGGCCGCACGAAGAACTTCATCAAATGATAGCCGATATCGTCAAGCTCAAGGACCAGGGCAGAACAGAGGAGGCAGAGTCACTTTTCCTGCAGATTGATGCCCTCTCCAGTGAGGTTGTCTCTCTTTTCGAAAAGGTAGAACGGCACTTGGATATTGCTGTGGCGCCTCCTAAGAACCGCCGTGAGGATGCTGTCGCGGAAGCTGTGGATGATGTGTTGTTCTAACGTTAGAGGTGATGGGGCGGAGTCAAACCTTCTCAACCCCGTCGTTTTCATCCCCACTGTTAGTGCGGTTCGACTCCGGCCTCTGGCTCAAATTCATCTGGTAGGGCGCGCCACGCGCACTAGGTTGTCGGCATGGAAGTTTGAGATTGGTTCGTATATGATGAAACGTTCCCTGTGCGGCTCAGGCTGCTTTGTCACCCGGAGTAAAAGAAAAGATGGCTCGCGTTACCGTTGAAGATTGTCTCGATTACGTGGATAACCGGTTTGACCTGGTTCTGCTGGCGACCAAGCGTGCCCGGCAGTTGGTCAATGGCGTGGAGCCGCTGATACCTTGGGAAAATGACAAGCCGACGGTGGTGGCGCTGCGGGAGATTGCCGACGGTCTGATCACTCACCAGGACGTGGATGCCGCAAATATGGCGAAACAGGATGTCGTGGTTGATGACGGGGCCGCGTTCGATGCCTCTCCAATGGTACAGCCTGGCGCATAACACTCCCTGGTTTACACTGCAGGGCAAATTCCCCTTGGATTTGATCTTGCATATAGGAGGGAAATCGGCACAGAATCCATCATAGATATGGTGGAGTGCTGAATGACTAACCGGCTTAATCAAACCGGCCCCCGGCTGGATGCTGATCAGGAAAAACCCCGTTTTCTGATCAGTGATCTCTGCGTCTATCTGGAAAGTTATCTCGACTCTGATCAGGTGCGCGAAGTCTATCGCGCCTATCTGTTCGGTGCTGAAGCCCACTCAGGCCAGCACCGTAAAACCGGTGAGCCCTATATCTATCACCCGGTTGCCGTCGCGCGCATACTCGCTGAGATGCGTATGGATCACAACTGCCTGATGGCGGCGATTCTGCATGATGTCATTGAGGATACCCCCACCGCCAAAGAACAGTTAGCCGGTACCTTCGGTGTGGAGATCGCCGAACTGGTGGACGGTGTCAGCAAGCTATCCAAGATCGATTTTCAATCCCAGGCCGAGGCTCAGGCCGCCAGTCTGCGTAAGATGCTGCTGGCGATGACCAAGGATATCCGGGTCATCATGATAAAACTCGCGGACCGTCTGCATAATATGCGTACCCTGGGGGTGATGCGTCCGGAGAAGGCGCGCCGAATCGCGCGTGAAACTCTGGATATCTACGCGCCAATCGCCAACCGTTTGGGTATCAACAGCGTCCGTCTGGAGCTTGAAGAGTTGGGTTTTGCCGCGTACTGGCCGATGCGCTACAGGGCGCTTAGGCAGGCGGTGAACGAATCGCGCGGGCAGCATAAAGAGTTGGTCGCGAATGTGGAGACTGCGCTGCTCAATCGTCTTGAGCAGGAAGGGATGGATGGACATGTCCACGGGCGGCAAAAACATCTCTACAGCATCTATCGCAAGATGCAGGAGAAAAACATCACCTTCTCCGATGTGGTGGATGTCTTCGCTTTCCGCATCATCGTCGACCGGCTCGACACCTGCTATCGTGTCCTTGGCGCGATACACAATCTCTACAAACCGATGCCGGGCCGATTCAAGGATTATATTGCCATCCCCAAGGCCAACGGCTACCAGTCGTTGCACACGGTATTGTTCGGGCCGCAGGGCATTCCCATCGAGATACAGATCCGTACCGAAGAGATGGACCGGCTTGCTGAGTCGGGTATTGCGGCCCACTGGATGTATAAGTCAGGGGATTCCGGCAGCATTGCGATGAGTACCCGTGCCTCTGACTGGCTGCAGAATCTGCTTGAGATGCAGCAGGGTGTTGGTGATTCGGTGGAGTTTCTCGAACACGTCAAGGTCGATCTATTTCCGGACGAAGTCTACGTTTTTACCCCTCGTGGCCGCATTATGGTTTTGCCGAAAGGGGCTACGGTGGTCGACTTTGCCTATACGGTTCATACGGATGTAGGTAATACCTGCGTAGCTGCGCGGGTCGACCGGCGTCTGGTTCCGCTGCGTACCCGGCTGCGCAATGGTCAGACTGTCGAGATCATCAATGCCGAGAATGCCACCCCGAGTCCCGCCTGGCTCAACTATGTGGTGACAGGCAAAGCCAGGGCCAATATTCGGGCATTTCTGAAGAATCTTCAGGGCCAGGTTGCGGTTGATCTGGGTCGGCGACTGCTTGAAAGAGAGCTTAATAGATTCCAGACTAGCCTGGACGCGCTGGGCGAAGAGAAGATACAGCAGGTGCTGGAAGAGTACCGACTGGAGAGTCAGGATGATCTGTTGGCGGAGATCGCCCTGGGAAACCGTATGCCGTTGCTGATAGCAAGACGTCTGGCAGGGGAGGATTTGGCAACGTCGGTGGAAACGGCGGATACTTCGGGCGCGGAATCGGCTGGGGGACTCTCCATCAAGGGCACCGAAGGCATGGTGGTAAGCTTTGCCAATTGTTGTCGGCCGATCCCCGGCGACCCAGTGATGGGGATGTTCAATCCGGGCAAGGGTATTGTTATCCACAGGCATGGGTGTCGAAACCTGGGTGAATTCAACAAACAGGGCCACAACTGGATCGAGGCAGAGTGGGAGTCGGATATCGAAGCGGAGTTTGCCACGGAGATCCGAGTCGAGGCGGGCAATCGCCGGGGTGTGCTGGGTACGGTGGCTGCGACGATTTCAGAACAGGGATCCAATATCGAAAATGTGACTTCCCAGGATCGGGATGGCCTCTTCTCCACGATGGTATTCGTCATTACAGTGAAAGACCGGGTGCATCTGGCCAAAATCATGCGCAGTCTGCGGAGTATTCCCTCTGTATTGAAGATATCGAGACAAAGTATTTAGGTAATTATCCAGCACAATACAACGTAGCCCAAAAAATCGCTGTCGGGTTACGATGCGTGCAAAGCCAAGTGATACAAGCCAAGCGTGACGTATGCGTACCTAACCCGACCTACAGCTGAATTGTTATATATTTTAACCTTATCCAAACTTGTCAGGAGTTGTTCCAATGAGTCGAGAGATTATTCGCACCGATCAGGCACCCCAAGCTATCGGAACCTATTCACAGGCAGTGAAGTGCGGCACTACAGTCTACCTCTCTGGACAGATTCCGCTGGTGCCTGAAACCATGGAGATGGTGGGTGGGGATGTCGAAATGCAAATCCGCCGGGTATTCGATAATCTGCAGGCGGTGGCGCGTGCCGCAGGCGGTACGCTTGCCGACGTGGCGAAATTGAATGTTTTTCTCACGGACCTCAGCCATTTTCCCGTGGTGAATCAGGTGATGGCAGAATATTTCAGTGAACCCTATCCAGCGCGTGCAGCCATCGGTGTTGCCGCCTTGCCGAAGGATGCGGCTGTGGAGATGGACGCAGTGATGGAGTTGTAATGTTCAGCAGGGATGCCACTTCGGCTACGCTTGAACCGGCCTGCAGTGGTAACTTAGCGAAGCGGAATTCCAAAAGACAAGGTGTAGGCCTGATCAAGCGTAGCGGGTCGGGCAGTGGTCGTAAGAAAAAACAATAACCAGTCAATTGCACAGGAGATTACACTAATGAAGAATCGTCGGTTACTCATAAAAAGCGGCATTGCCGCTTTGGTTATCTCACTGGGGCTGTCCACACCAGTGAGCGCAGCGAAACGTTATGTGTTCAGCGGGGGGCCTGCAGGCGGCACTTTTCAGGTGGTTGCCAATGCGGTTCAGGTTTACGATCCGGTGAAGGACAACAAGGCCTACAAGGTAAAGGCCCAGTCCTCAGCAGGTTCAGTGGAGAACCTGCGCAAGGTGAATAAAGGGCGGGCGCACTTCGGCGTGGTCTATTCAGGACATGTCTACCTTGGTCGTGAAGGCCGGCTGAAGAATGACAATAAAAAGTATGAAGATGTTCTGGCACTCTCCTATCTCTATGGTGCCCCTGCCCAGTTGGTGGTGCGCAAGGGCTCCGGCATCAAAAGTGTCAAGGACCTTATAGGCAAGAAGGTGGGCGTGGGGAATGCGGGTTCAGGGGCCTTCGCCAACTGCGAACTCTTTTTCAGCCACATGGGGGTGTGGGATAAGGTTGAGCGAAATGCCATGGGTTACAATGATGCTGCTTCGGCGTTTGGCAATAATCAGCTGGACGCCTTCTGGCTCTTTACCGCTTTTCCCAGTGGTGCGGTGATCATGGCGGCGCAGACCAATGATATCGATCTTATTGATCTCAGAGCCGATGCGAATTCGAGCGGTTTCTTCAAGCGTTATCCCTACTTTTCTGAACTCTCGGTACCTGCGGGTACCTACAAAGGAGTGGATTACGAGACACCCTCCTTTCAGGGTTCAGCGCTTTGGGTGGCTAATGCCAAAGTGCCCGATGACGTGGTGTACGATATGTTGTCAAAGGTCTATGCCGATGATGGTTTGGCTCACATGCGTGGTCAGAAGAAAACCTTCAAGGAGATGAGTATCGAGACCGGCGTCAAGGGTGTCGTCACACCGATGCATCCGGGGGCAGTAAAATTCTGGAAAGAGAAGGGCATGCTGTGAGCATTGTGTGGTTGAAGCTGACGGGTTCAAATGAACCCGTCAGCTTCACTATGAAGGCGTAGCGATATGTTCGAAAAACTGCACAAGGTTGAGCAATGGCTGTTCGATATCCTGGCGGTTTTTCTGGTGCTTTTCTACTCCTACTCTGCGGTGCTGGAGCCGGTGGCCACTCAGTATCACCGTGGTATCTATATCATTATCACCTACGTCCTGGTGTTTCTGCTCTATCAATCAAAAAGCCGGACCGGCAGGGGTATCGACTATCTTTTGATCCTGCTGTCCATTGCCACTATCGGCTACTGGATGTTCAACTTTGAAGTAATCAATTATCGTGCTGGCGCTGAGACGGAGGTCGACAAGTGGATCGCGATGGTCGGCGTGCTGCTGGGGGTTGAGTTGGCGCGCAGGGTGGTGGGCAATATCTTCGTCATCATCGGCAGCATCATGCTGTTGTACGGCGTCTACGGCGACTATATGCCGGACCTCATCTCCCATGCCGGAGATACCTTTCCCGATCTCTGTACCAGTATCTTCTATAAGAGCGATGGTGTTTTCGGCATTATGGCCAACGTTCTGGCCACCTATATCCTGCTGTTCGTGGTGTTCGGCGCCTTTCTGGAGAAGAGTGGCGCGCAGCGTTTCTTCATTGATTTCCCCCTGGCTGCAGTGGGTCATAAACTGGGTGGGCCCGCCAAGGTGTCGGTCATTGCCAGCGGTCTGTTCGGATCCATCTCCGGCAGCGCCATCGCCAACACGGTATCCACCGGTTCCTTCACTATCCCGATGATGAAGAAGGCGGGTTTCAAGCCCCATGTGGCGGGGGCGATAGAGCCGGCTGCCTCCATCGGTGGAATGTTCATGCCGCCCATCATGGGTGCGGGTGGTTTTATCATGGCCGAGATGACAGGCCTGCCCTATTCGCAGATCATGCTGGTGGCCCTGTTTCCCGCCATGATGTATTTCTTCAGTGTCTTTGTCATGGTTCACTATGAAGCGAAGAAGTACAACATCGTGGGTGAAAGATCCGCCGAGAGCGCGATGGAGATTTTCAAGAAGGAGTGGTTCTATATACTGCCTCTGGCGGTGATCACTGTCCTGATGTTGATGGGGTATTCGCCGGGTTATGCAGCGATTCTCGGTATCGTTACCTCTATAGCCATCAGCTGGTTCAGGAAGGGGACCCGCATCGGGCCAAAGGGTTTTGTGACGGCGGCGCGAGCCGGAGCGGAGAACAGTCTCAAGATCGGCGCCACGGTGGGTGTAATCGGCATTATCATTGGTGTGCTGACCTACAGTGGATTGGTGCTTACCTTTGCCGATATAGTCATCGAGCTGGCGGATGGAAAACTGTTTCTCACCATCCTGCTGATTGCCCTGGCATCGCTGGTGTTGGGAATGGGTGTGCCGGTGACGGCGGCCTACTTGATTACTGCGGTGGTGGCGGTGCCTGCGTTGACGCATTTGGGGGTGAATGAGCTTGCAGCCCATATGATCGTCTACTGGCTTTCTCAGGACTCCAACATCACACCGCCGGTCTGCATCGCCGCGTTCGCCGGCGCCACTATCGCCAAGGCCAACATGTGGAAGACAGCATTCACCGCATTCAGGTTCGCCAAGTTTCTCTACCTGGCGCCTTTTCTGTTTGGTTACGTGCCGGCATTTTCTCTGGATGGCAGCGCCATGGATGTCGTCCTCGTCTTTATGCTTATCATTGTCGGCACCTTCGCGTATGCCTGGTTTCTGAGTGGAATCTGGCTGCAGTACTTCAGAAAAGCCGAAGATCAATAAGTCGCCTGAATTAAGATGTAAATCGGCTATCATTGGGCAACCAGGTCAAATAACAGATAGATTTAGAGTGGATAGAGACTTACAGCAACTTATCGAAGTCAATGCCAAGGGACGGGTGTTCGTCACCTGTAGTTCCCGTGGGATTACCGATCTGTCGGTAATCCAGTACTACGGTGATGTGATCAGACAGGCGATAGAGGCGGGCGTAAGTGGCGATGCCTCTCCATTGGCATTCAATAGACTGCTGGATGAACAGATCGCGTGGTTGGAAGCGGAACTGGACCGTGAGCGTGATGCTCGCGAAGAACAGGCGAATCATGTGAAAGTGGATGTCGAATCACCTCAAAAGAGAGAGAAGAAGGAGAGTGGTTACGTTCCTGAAGCTAAATCGATGCCCGAAAAACTCGCCGACCGTCGGGCAGGCATGGACTCTTTGCTGAAAAATGAGTGTGTCTCGCTGAAACTGATCACGCCGGGGCAGGCCAAGAAGATGACCAGAAGGTTTCTCGGCAAGGATCCAAAGGTCGCCGAAGAGGAAGTGGTTGTGGAATTGCGCAACACGCTCTATTCACAGATACGCCAGTTCATTCGCAGTCACAAAGGAGGGCCCTGGTCATCCCATAACGCGCAGAGCGATCTGCGCATGGATATTGCCTCGACCAAGAGTGTCAGCGCGGTGGTAACCTTGACCCAGCATATTTTCAATGAGCGGGATGAGTGGTTGCAGGATAATAAAGGCGGTCTGACAGGGCGTTTTTTTGGTGGTCGTTTTTGGACCAAACGTTGATTGCGAGACGCACTAAAATCAATCGGGAAAAACATGGGTAAACAATACGATTCGATCAATGACAAGCTGGTGGACTTCATTATTCGGCAGCAGATTTATTTTGTCGCTACCGCAGCGGCGGATGGGCGTATTAATCTATCACCCAAGGGGATGGACAGTCTGCGTGTGGTCAGTCCGAATCAGGTGGTTTGGCTCAATCTGACCGGCAGTGGCAACGAAACAGCAGCCCACCTGCTGGAGAGTGACCGCATGACCCTGATGTTCTGTGCCTTTGAGGCTGATCCGAAGATACTGCGGTTGTATGGTCATGCAGCGGTTCATCATGAGGGGAGTGCTGAGTGGGATGCCCATATCGGGCGATTTCCCAGTCTGCCGGGGGCGCGTCAGATCGTGGTGATGGACGTGGATCTGGCGCAGACCTCCTGCGGATTCGGGGTCCCTCTGTTCGAATATCAGGGTGACCGGGGTACTCTGAAGGAGTGGGCGAATAAAAAAGGTGAAGAGGGGATAAAAAAATATTGGAAGGAGCGCAACAGTGTCAGTCTGGATGGGAAGCCGACGGGGATGGGGAAAGGAAAGGTTAAAGGGTGAGCTATGATCGATGGTCCAGTGGACCTTCGCAGCATGGCGAACGACCGGACAGGAAGTCCGGGCCGGGGGTGAATCAGAATGACTTAAGTTGCGCCAAGGATGGCAGGGAAAGACTCTCTTAGAGGCAAAAGGTGACAGTGCCAATGGATAGGCCAAACTCCGTCATTGATGCCGCTGTGGCTGTAGGCCGGTTCAAGCGCAGCGGAACCGGCAACCTAAATCGTTCTGCCAAAGCCCAGATGCCCGATCCGCTACGCTTGATCGGGCCTACATGGTGAAACCCGTTACTCTCCGTAGATCGTTACCGTGACCCGTCGCCGATGAGGATGGGTGCGATGCTCCCAAAGATAGATGCCCTGCCGGACGCCCAGTCCCGGTTGTCCACCGATAACCGGAAAGCTCATGTCCATGTTGGTCAGGATGGAGCGGATATGGGCAGGCATGTCGTCCGGTCCCTCCTGTGTATGATCGAATATCCTGTCCCCATCCGGGACCAGACGGGACATGAAACGCTCCAGATCCTGGCGCACGGTTGGGTCGGCGTTTTCACAGAGGATCAAAGAGGCGCTGGTATGTTGGATGAATAACTGGCAAATGCCGGTTTTGATACTTGATTGCTGGACGATCTCTTGAACCTGACTGGATATGTCATAGGTGCCGCGCCCCCGAGTTTCAATCTGTATCGTCTCCTGTACCACCATTTTTATTCCCCGCGCTATCTGGCATGCTATTGGTTGAAGTGTAACTGGAACGCCCTGCGATTGAAAAAGGATCACTCCCCGTTAAACCTGGAATCCTGCCCCATCACATCCCTTAAGCGGGTGGGACCAAAGGTTGCCGAAAAGCTGGCGCGCCTGCGCATCCATACCATTCAGGATCAGCTCTTCCATCTGCCGCTGCGCTATCAGGATCGTACCCGGGTGCAATCCATCGGCTCACTCCGTCATGGTGATCAGGCGGTAATCGAGGGGGAGGTGGAGCTTGCCGATATCAAGTTTGGCCGTCGGCGTTCACTGCTGGTGCAGATATCGGATGGGACCGGCTCTCTTCTTCTGCGCTTCTTCTATTTCAGCAATGCCCAGAAGAGTAACCTGAGCCGGGGCATCCGGCTGCG
The DNA here is from genome assembly GCA_016756855.1 of gamma proteobacterium endosymbiont of Lamellibrachia anaximandri. Taxonomy (GTDB): domain Bacteria; phylum Pseudomonadota; class Gammaproteobacteria; order Chromatiales; family Chromatiaceae; genus QGON01. The sequence goes on from JAESPD010000004.1 coordinate 27,848, forward strand.
CTGCTTCGGCGAGGTGCGTAACGGCCCGAACAGTCTGGAGATGGTGCATCCCGAGTATCAACAGATTAATGCCGAAACGCCATTGGCGGTGGATGAGTTCCTGACACCGATCTATCCGACCACTGAAGGGGTGCATCAACTCACCCTGCGAAACCTCAGTGACCAGGCGTTGGCATGGCTCGAAGAGGAGCCTTCCACACTGCAGGAGTTGTTGCCGGACCAGTTGCTGCAGCGGTTCAGACTGCCCGATCTGGCAGCTGCGGTTCGTTATCTGCATCGACCGCCACCGGATGCGCCGCAGCATCAGTTGGCGGAGGGTATCCACCCTGCCCAACAGCGACTGACATTTGAGGAGTTGCTGGCCCATCAGATCAGTCTGCGTGAACTGCGACAGCGTCATCAACAGACGTCGGCGCCAAGCCTGCCGGGGGATGGGCATCTGCGTGAAAGCCTGTTGGACAGACTGCCCTTCCAACTGACAAGCGCGCAACAGCGGGTGGTGGCGGAGATAGCTTCGGATCTCTCCCGGCCCCGTCCGATGCAACGACTGGTGCAGGGGGATGTGGGTTCCGGTAAGACCGTCGTCAGTGCACTGGCTGCGCTGCAGGCGGTGGAGTCCGGCTATCAGGTCGTCCTGATGGCCCCCACCGAACTGCTGGCGGAGCAGCACCTGCGCAACTTTGCCGACTGGATGACCCCGTTGGGGGTGGAGATGGCCTGGCTCACCGGTCGTCTTAAGGGCAAGCAGCGGGAGCAGACTTTGGCGCGGGTGGCAGACGGTAGCGCCAAGGTGGTGGTGGGGACCCACGCCCTCTTTCAGGGGGATGTGAGTTTCTTCGACCTGGGTTTGGTGATCATCGATGAACAGCACAGATTCGGCGTCCACCAGCGTCTGGCCCTGCGGGAGAAGGGGATAAAGCGGGGGCGCTGGCCACACCAGCTGATCATGACCGCCACCCCCATTCCCAGAACCCTGGCGATGACCGCCTACGCCGATCTCGATATCTCCATCATCGATGAGTTGCCGCCGGGTAGAAAACCGGTGACCACGGTTGCCATCCCGGACAGCCGCCGCGACGAGGTGGTGGCGCGCGTTCGGGCCGCCTGCGCCGAAGGCCGTCAGGCCTATTGGGTCTGCACCCTGATCGAGGAGTCGGATGTGCTGCAGTGCCAGGCAGCGGAAGATACCGAGCGCCTGCTGGCGGAGGCGCTGCCGGAACTGCAGGTGGGTCTGGTGCATGGCCGGGTGAAGCAGGAGGAGAAGGAGACGGTCATGGCCCGCTTCAAAACAGGTGAGTTGGATCTGCTGGTGGCGACAACGGTGATCGAGGTGGGTGTTGATGTACCCAACGCCAGCCTGATGATTGTCGAAAATCCAGAGCGACTGGGTCTGGCTCAACTTCATCAGTTGCGGGGGCGAATCGGACGGGGTAGCACGGAGAGTCACTGCGTGCTGATGTATCATGCGCCCCTGTCGCAGAATGCCAGGCAGCGGTTGGCTATTCTGCGTGACTCCAATGACGGTTTTGTGATCGCCAATAAGGATCTGGAGATGCGTGGCCCCGGCGAGGTGCTGGGTACCCGGCAGACCGGGGAGATGCAGTTGCGTATCGCCGACCTGGTGCGGGATCAGGGTCTGTTGGACGACGTGCGGGAGGCTGCCGATCTAATGCTGTCATCTCATCCCGAAAATGCGGCGGCATTGGTGCGGCGCTGGCTGGGTGAACGGGCTGAGTATGGTAAAGTTTGATAATCTTTTCAGTAGGTCGGGTTAGATGCGCATGCGCCAAGTTTTAATTTTGCCACATGGTTTGCCGCGCATCGTAACCCGACACTCTATCTGCCGGATTACATCGCGCATAGCTATTTTGCCAGAACCCTGCTTAGTACGTTTGTGCGACTAATCCGACCTACGTCGTTTTGTGTTGCGGTATGAGAAATAAGAAATAAGAAGGATGAACATCCCAAGGTCAACCATTCGACTATTGTTGCTGATCACGGCATTGAGTCTGCTCCCTCTTGTTGCCCATGCTGATGAGATCCGGGTGGCGGTCGCCTCGAACTTCAGTGGAACCATCAAGGAGATCGCTCAGCGGTTCGAGGCGCAATCCGCTCACAAGGTGATCCTGAGTGTTGGTTCCACCGGCAAGCACTATGCGCAGATCCGCAACGGCGCCCCTTTTGACCTTTTTTTTGCAGCGGATACCCGTCGTCCCAAACTGCTGGATGAATCGGGTCTGATTATTTCCGGCAGCCGTTCCACCTATGCCGTCGGGCGGGTCGTATTGTGGAGTCCCAAAGCGGGTTATGTGGATAAGCAGGGGTTGGTGCTTGAGCAAGGTGATTTTCGTTTCCTTGCTGTCGCAAATCCGAAGCTTGCCCCCTACGGCAGAGCGGCAAAGGAGGTGCTGCAGGCCCGTGGTCTGTGGAAAAAACTGCGCGGACGCATGGTGCGGGGTGAGAACATCGGCCAGGCTTTTCAATTCGTGAAGAGCGGCAATGCAGAACTGGGATTCGTCGCCTACTCCCAGATAAAACAGCCGCATAGCGAGCCTTCCGGATCGCTCTGGGAGGTGCCCCGGTCGCTCTATGGGCCCATCGAACAACAGGCGGTACTGTTGCGGGATAGGCCTGCTGCCAGAGCCTTACTGGAATTCGTCCGGGGAGATGAGGCGGCAGCAATCATCAGAGGCTACGGTTATGGAACAGAGAGCGATGGCTGATGTTGGATGAGGGCGATCTCGCCGCACTCTGGATAACGCTGCGATTGGCGGGGCTGACCCTGGTGATTCTGCTGTTGCTCGGCACACCGCTCGCCTGGTGGTTGTCCAGAACCCGGCGGCGTTTCAAAGCGGTGGTGGAGGCCGTGGTGGCGCTGCCGCTGGTGCTGCCGCCAACGGTGCTGGGGTTCTATCTGCTGGTGGCCCTGGGACCCAACGGGCCGGTGGGTGGTCTGATGGTGACGCTGGGTGGCGAGCCTCTCGCTTTTACCTTTGCGGGGCTGGTGATCGGTTCAGTATTTTACTCTCTCCCTTTTGTGGTGCAGCCCCTGCAGGGGGCTTTTGCTGCCATTGGACGCAGGCCGATGGAGGTCGCCGCTACCCTTGGCGCCTCACCGCTGGATCGGTTCTTTACGGTTGCGGTGCCTCTTGCCCGCCCCGGTTTCCTTACTGCGGCGGTACTCGGTTTTGCTCATACTGTAGGTGAGTTCGGCGTGGTGCTGATGATTGGCGGTAACATCCCCGGTGAGACCCAGGTGCTCTCCATTGCGATCTACGACCATGTCGAAGCGCTGGAGTATGGCCATGCCCACTGGCTGGCCGGAGGCCTGCTGCTGCTCTCTTTTCTGTTGCTGTTGGCGGTGTATGTTCTGAATCGCCGCTTCAAGGTTGCGTGACCGTGACGATCGAGGCACGCTTTCTGATCGAACGGGGCGACTTTACCCTGGATGCTGATTTTATAGTGCCCGCACAGGGGATTAGCGCAATCTTTGGGGCCTCCGGCTGCGGTAAGACGACCCTGTTGCGGGCCATTGCAGGCCTTGAACAGCCAACCAGAGGCTATCTGAAGATAGCCGGAGAGGTCTGGCAGGATGGTGAGCGTTTTTTGCCCCCCCATCAGCGGCCCCTGGGTTATGTCTTTCAGGAGGCGAGCCTTTTTCCCCATCTTTCGGTGCGGGGGAATCTTGAGTATGGCTACAAACGGCTCCCGCCGGATGCGCGGCGGGTCGATTTCGACCGGGCGGTCACCCTGCTCGGTATCGGTCCCCTGTTGGCCCGTCGTCCCCAAGGCCTCTCCGGTGGCGAACGCCAACGGGTGGCCATCGCCCGGGCGCTGCTCACCAGTCCCCGTCTGCTGCTGATGGATGAGCCACTGGCGGCCCTTGACCGTCAGAGCAAGAGAGAGATCCTGCCCTTTCTCGAACGGCTGCATGAAGAGCTGTCGATCCCGGTACTCTACGTCAGCCATGCGCCGGATGAAGTGGCCCGGCTCGCCGATCAACTGGTGCTGTTGGAGCAGGGTCGGGTGAGGGCCTCCGGTCCGATTGGCGAGATGCTGACTCGCGTCGACCTGCCGCTTGCGCATGGTGACGATGCAGAGGCGATCGTCGAGGCGAAGGTCGCTGAGCATGACCGGAAGTTCCACCTTACCCACCTTGAGTTTCCCGGCGGTCGTTTCACCGTGGCGAGAAAGGATCTGCCTGTGGGGCAGCCGGTGCGGCTGCGTCTGCTTGCCCGGGATGTCAGTCTGAGCCTCGAACGGCAAGAGGGCACCAGCATCCTGAATATCTTTCCGGCAAAGGTCGAAACCCTGGCCGATGAAAATCCTGCCCAGTTGATGGTACGGCTGGATGCCGGGGGGGTGCCGATTCTCTCCCGTATCACCCGCAAGTCAGCAACTATTCTTGCCCTCGAACCAGGAAAATCGGTCTATGTGCAGGTCAAAACAGTTGCGCTGCTGGGCTGATCCGCTTGTCGCCCATGTGCATTTGTAACTTATTGCAAATACCTGTTTTTTTTACGGGCTAATGATTGACGGTAAAAGTTTGGGTAGTGAGAATGCCCGTCAGTCTCTTTGTGATTTGTGAGAACCTGGGCATGCAAGGTACCTTGGGTTATGAATAGTCAAAACCTGGAAGCCCCCCAGAGTGGCGGCCGCACTTTTACTCTGCACTTTTTTGATGGCAGTTCCCGCTACGTGCCTGTCGTCGATGTTGAGGAGCCCTATCCTGATGGACGCCTGATTGTTTCGCGTACGGATCCGGGCGGCGTCATCACTCATGTCAACCAGTCTTTTGTCGACATGTCCGGCTATTCCGAGGCGGAGCTGCTCGGCACACCCCACCATATTCTGCGGCATCCCGATATGCCGCCGGCCGCGTTCAAAGGCTTGTGGGATACCATCAAAGCGGGAAACCGCTGGCAAGGTTATGTAAAAAATCTGCGTAAGGACGGACGTTTCTACTGGGTCTACGCTACGGTGATCCCGAACCTGCGTCGCGGCAAGCTCATCGGCTATACATCGGTGCGCCGCAAGCCCTCACGACTCAGGATCAAGGAGTGTGAGGCACTCTATCCCACCCTGTTTTGAAGCATCATGAAGCACAAACCCTTTCAGCTTACCGTCAGCCCGGATTTCGCGCCCACCTCACTGGCCGGCTGGCACATCTTTAATACCTGGTTGCAGCGATCCCTTGATACCCGGATTCATCTGGATATCTATCAGGATTTCGCATCACAGCGACAGGCGATCAGGAACGACGCTATCGATTTGATCTTCGCCAATCCCTACGATGCTTCCATGCTGATTCGGGAAAAGGGTTTCCACTGCCTGGCCCGCCCAGGGGGGCGTTCCGATGAGGTAGTGATTGCGGTGCGAGGCGATCACCCGGCAAGCACTGTGGAGGGGTTGGAAGCGGGGATGCGGCTTGCCTCCACCGATGATCCCGATGTACACATGATGGGAATGATCATGTTGGAACCGGCGAATATCAATGCCGACAATATAGAACGCCGCATCTGCAGCAGTTATGTTTTGGTCGCCAAGGAGCTGCTTTCTGTTCAAAGTGAGGTCGGATTGTTCCTGGCTGAGGCATTTTACGAACTCAGCAAAATCACGCGGCGGCAACTTCGCCCACTGGTACAGAGTCAGATACAGGTCGTTCACCACGCCCTGATGGTTGGTCCGCGTATGCAGCATCTGACCGAAACGCTGCTGCAAAGATTGCAGGAGATGCCGCAGACACCTCGTGGACAGGGTGTACTCGACAGTTTGGGTTACAAAACCTGGGAAGCGGTGGAAGAGGAGGATGTTGAGTTCATGATAGACCTGATGGACACGCTTGTAGGTTGAGGGCGGAAAAACCGGCGCCTAAATTCAATAGAGTTGCACAAGCAGGCTGATTGGCGGCATGATTTGTCCCGCATTTAACGATTTGGGAAGCATCGATGGGTAATTCACTGCAGGACCAGTTCCTGAAAGCGGGCCTGGTGGACAAACAGCAGGCGAACAAGGCGAAAAAAAACGTCCAAAAAAAGAGTAAACAGCAGCGCAACAGCAAAGAGAAGATCGTCGATGAGAACAAACTGCGCGTGCAACAGGCCCAGGCGAAAAAAGCAGCACGGGATCTGGAACTCAATCGGCAGCAGAAAGCGCAGGCAGAGCAACGGGCGATTGCCGCCCAGGTAAAACAGTTGATCGAAATGAACCGCCTGCCAAGGGAGAAGGCCGAGGTTCCCTACAACTTCACCGAAGAGACCAGGATCAAAAAGATCTACGTGACCGATACACAACACGACCAGCTGAGTCGTGGGCTGTTGGCAATCGTCCGGCTTGGTGAGAGTTATGAGTTGGTCCCTGCTGTGGTGGCAGAAAAAATCAGGCTCAGGGACGAGGCCAGCGTAATCCTCATCAACGAATCGCAGAAGAGCAGCGACGAAGATGATCTCTATGCCGACTATCAGGTACCAGATGACCTGATGTGGTAGTTGCTGGCGAAAGAGACCGGTCAGTATCAATATATCGGGGCACCATTTCAAACAGACCGGATTCTCTCATCGCTGATGCAACAGCTGAGAGAGCAGCGTCAGCCCGGCATTGACACGTCTGGAACTGACCGAGGCGGTACTCATGGATGAACCGGATGCCGCTGCGGCTCCAATAAACATTCTCATCTGTTGCCTGAATACCCTTCACCTCAACTCACTCAGGTATTCCCAAGCAGTAGATCTACCCAGAGGCAAGCTTCAGAGTGGTTGTTTGCTCGTCGCAGTCCTGCGTCTCCTCTGCATCTGTGGCTGATACATCCGGCTGGATGTGGCGTTCATGGAGGAATTTGACCACTTCGGCCCGGTAGTGGTTGTACTGCGGGTCTTCGGCCAGGGCAAGACGGTTTCGTGGGCGCGGCAGTTCGATGTCGAGGATGTCGCCGATCGTGGCGGAGGGGCCGTTGCTCATCATGATAATGCGATCTGAAAGCAAAACAGCCTCATCCACATCATGGGTAATCATGATGACGGTGTTGTTGAGTCGCGCCTGAATCTCCATCAATGAATCCTGCATGTGGGTGCGGGTGAGAGAGTCGAGCGCACCGAAGGGCTCATCCATCAGTAGCACCTTGGGCTCCATCGACAAGGCTCGGGCGATGCCGACGCGCTGTTTCATGCCACCGGATATCTCATCGGGCTTGCGTTCCAAGGCGTGCGACATATGCACCAGTTCAAGATTGTGCCGGGTCCATTCGTCCCGTTCGCTTTTGGACTTGGTCTTTTTGAATACCTGGTCCACTGCAAGCCGGACATTGTCGTAGACGCTGAGCCAGGGCATCAGCGAATGGTGCTGGAAGACCACTGCCCGATCAGGGCCGGGTTCTGTAACCTCTTTCTCTTCAAGAATCACCCCGCCCTCAGTGGCGTTCAAAAGCCCGGCAACAATATTCATCACTGTCGACTTGCCGCAGCCGGAGTGGCCGATCAGGGAGATGAATTGTCCCTTCTCCACCTTGAGATTTACGTCGTTGAGTACATTCAGCGGTCCCTTGTCGGTGGGAAAGGTGATGCTGATATGGTCGATATTGAGATAACTGTTCATAACTTAAAAACCTTTACGTTTCTGTGTGCTTTGTGTCGTTGACTGTGTTTTAACGAAGCACTGCGTTCTTGTCCCAACTGACCATGCGCTGCAGCATCAACATGCCGCGGTCAAGCAGAAAACCGATCATGCCGATGACCAGCACGGCGACCATGATGCGGGCAAGAGAGTTGGAGCTGCCGTTCTGAAACTCATCCCAGACGAACTTGCCGAGGCCCGGATTCTGCGCCAGCATCTCAGCAGCGATGAGTACCATCCAGCCGATACTCAGTGACAGGCGCAAGCCGGTGAAGATCATCGGGATCGCCGAGGGCAGTACGATTTTGAAGGTCTTGGTGAGCGAATTCAGACGCAGTACCCGGCTGACGTTGATCAGGTCCTTGTCGACACCGTTCACACCCACGGTGGTGTTGATGATGGTGGGCCAGAGGCAGCAGAGGGTCACTGTAATTGCCGATGTGAGAAACGATTTGGCAAACAGTGGATTATCCGAAACATAAAGTGCTGAGACCACCATGGTTACCAAAGGAAGCCAGGCCAGCGGAGAGACAGGTTTGAAAATCTGGATCAGCGGATTGAATGCATTATAGAGCGTGGTGCTCATGCCGCAGGCGACCCCGATGGGGATTGCGATCAGAGAGGCGACAATGAAGCCAGCCATTACTGTCCACAGGCTGGTAAGGATCTGGTCGAAGAAGGTCTCTTTGCCGGTGTAATTCCGGTTCTGCATCTTTTCGATCTTCTCTTGCGGCTTGTTGGCGGCGATGGCCTTGTCGATGCGCTTTTGCATGCGTTCCTTGAAGGCGACCTCTTTTTCTCTTTCGGCCAGGTGTTCGTTGTAGAGGCCGACGGTCTGTTCCCACACCTTGGCCGGCCCGGGCAGCACTCCGAGAGAGGTCTCCACATTCTTTGCCCCTACGCTCCATAGGCCCAGAAAAATGAACATCGCGATGACGGGAATCAGCAGGATCTTTATGAATCTGCCGAAGGTCTGATGAATCTGCTCGCCTGCCAGGTAGTCAAAAATACGGTCCTTCCCCGGCAGGTTGAAAGTTTTGGTTAGGGTTGTGCTACTCATCTTTCTCGTCTCCTTGTATCTGTAGGAACGGCGCCTCGATGCGATTCCGTGAAGCTGTCGTTGAGGCACCGCTCCTATGAAGGGTTTACAGCTTTTCGCTGCCCTTCAGGCCGATTTTGAAACTGTCGATATAGGCATTGGGTTTGGTGCCGTCAAAGGTCACGCCGTCGATGAACTCGGTCTGCGGGGCGCGGTAGCCGGTCTCGGTCTTGAAGTCCGGGAACTCGTTAGCTTTCAGTTTGCCTTCAGCGATCAGGTCCTCGGCAGCCTTCTGATAGATGTCGGGACGATAAACGCTCTTGGCAATCTTGTCGTACCAGCTGTCGGACTTCTGATCGGCGATCTGGCCCCAGCGACGCATTTGGGTCAGGTACCAGACCGCATCGGAGTAGTAGGGGAAGGTCGCGTTGTAGCGAAAGAAGACGTTGAAATCGGGTACTTCGCGTTTGTCGCCCTTCTCATACTCGAAGGTGCCGGTCATGGAGTTGGCGATTACGTCGTAGTCAGCGCCCACGTAGTTGGGCTGTGACAGAATTTTCACCGCTTCCGGACGGTTGGCGTTGTTGTTCTCGTCCAACCACTTGCCGGCACGAATCAGGGCCTTCACCACACGAATGGTGGTGTTGGGGTATTTCTCGGTAAACGCCTTGGTCATACCGAAGACCTTCTCCGGGTTATCCTTCCAGATCTCGTAATCTGTAATGACCGGTACGCCGATGCCCTTGAACACAGCCTGCTGGTTCCAGGGTTCACCCACGCAGTAACCGTAGATGGTGCCTGCTTCCAGGGTGGCCGGCATCTGCGGAGGCGGGGTCACGGACAACAGGGCGTCCGCTTTCAGTGTGCCTGTGATATCGCCCTTGTGGGGTGCGTAGTAACCGGGATTGATCTCACCGGCGGCAAGCCAGTAACGCAATTCATAGTTATGGGTGGAGACGGGAAAGACCATACCCATCTTGAAGGGTTTGCCCTCATTCTTGAATTTCTCTACAACGGGCTTAAGCGCATCGGCTTTGATGGGATGCTGCGGTTTGCCGTCTGCCTGCTTCGGTACATGGGGTTTCATCTGTTCCCAGATCTCGTTGGAAACAGTGATGCCGTTGCCGTTCAGGTCCATGGAGAATGGGGTGACGATGTGGGCCTTGGTGCCGAAGCCGATGGTTGCTGCCAAGGGTTGACCGGCAAGCATATGGGCGCCATCGAGCTGGCCGTCGATGGTGCCGTCTAGCAGTACCTTCCAGTTGGCCTGCGCTTCCAGCGTGACATAGAGTCCCTCATCCTCGAAATAGCCCTTTTCATAAGCGATCGCCAGGGGGGCCATATCGGTGAGTTTGATGAATCCGAATTTGAGATCCTCTTTTTCAGGGTCGCCGGTTGCTGCGAGGGCCGATGTGCCGCCCAGTGTCATGCCTCCCAAAATAGCGGTAGTCGCCAAGGCCAATAGACTCTTTTTCATAAATCCACGACGGCCTTCATTCATCCGGCGGTTTGTGCGCGTTTGTTTCATCGAATTGTTCCTCGTTACTGAAAAATATATTTTGAAATCGATGTCATCTAGAAAGCATCAATCGTGCCAATGATAGAAAATAAATGTAACTAATTGATTGGTAATTGTATTTTTTTGCCGTGTATTGGAAAAAATGGAGCTGATCGCCAGGGGAAGAGTGCGCCATTTCAAAGCAAACCCGATTTTTGTTGAATAAAAACAGGGCACAGAAGTTGGTGCAGTACGTTTCAAAATGGTGCGTGGTACCGAGTGATGTGTGTTTTAGAATAGCCCGGGGCAAGTGTGCCCTGGATGTCAGGCAGTGGGTCGGTGAAAATCCACAACATGTTCAGGGTGAGTGTTTTGATTTTTCTCATATCCTTGTCATTATCGATGCTGTAGCATTTTTCCTCCTTCAGCAAACTGAACCTTCCATATCTGTTATGAGCAAATACAACTCACCGGTCCTGGATCCCTCAGCCATTCCACTAATAGCCCTTGGTTCCATGAATGAGACCCACAAGGAGGAGGTTGAACTGATCAACCAGTTGGGACGTCTGCTGGAAGATGCAGTGAATGGGCAGCCGGACGAGGCGGCGATCACGGAAAAACTGCATGAATGGGCGGAGCACACCAAGGACCATTTTTCCCGTGAGAATCAATTGATGCAGGATTACGGTTTTCCGGCATTTCCTGTTCACAGTGGAGAACATGACAAAGTGCTGGCACAGATAGAAGCGCTGTATCAGCGATGGTTGGAGACTAAAGTCGTAGAGCCATTGGCAGACTACATATTTGGCGAGTGGCCCCGTTGGTTCGATGCGCACGTCAACAGCATGGACATGGTTACCGCAATGTTTCTCAGTCAGCGGATTCCCCAATAGAGCGGAGTCGTTCAGGGCTACCCCCCCCTGTTTTTGCTTGTTTTTGAAGCAGATGAGAAATACCCGCAAGCTATGCGATAATCCCCTCTTTTTACAGGTCGCAGGTCTTGCAAAAACACGCTCCGAATATGTCTGTGTTGGAACCCAGCTGGTCCAGTTGGAAGCGGTTGCGTTTCTCATCCGTTCCAAAGGACATGCTCGGCTGGCTGCGGGATGAGGGTTCCCTGACGCGGCGGGTGATACAGGCTTGCGCCGGCGACTTCAGGGTGCGGGTATTGCACCAGGGTTGGGGGACGCCGCTCTACAGCGAAGGACAGGTGCTCAGGTTACGGCGGGGGGAGACCACCCTGGTGCGTGAAGTCGAACTGCTCTGTGATGATATCCCCTGGGTTTTTGCCAGAACCCTGATTCCCGCAACCAGTCTCAAGGGACCGGCCAGACGCCTGACGCTGCTCGGGGAAAAGCCACTGGGTGCGGTGCTGTTTTCAGACCCCCAAGTGCGCCGGGGGCTTACCCAGGTTGCCCGGCTACAACCCCGTCATCCACTATTTGTAGCTGCTACTTCGCACCTGTCACACTCACCGACTGAACTCTGGGGGCGGCGAACCCAGTTCTACATTGCCGGGCGTCCACTGCTGGTGAATGAGATATTTCTGCCGGATATTCCCCGGGACGAAGGTCGATGAGTGGACCTGAAGTCAAACTCGAATCCCTGCAACCCGGTCCGGTTTCCTGGCAGGAGCGGCTGCGCCGTTACGCGCTGCTGATCCGGCTCAATCGTCCCATCGGTATACTGCTGCTGCTCTGGCCGACGCTTTGGGCGCTCTGGGTGGCGGGCAATGGCCAGCCATCCTGGCAGATTGTATTGGTCTTTATCTGTGGTGTGGCGTTGATGCGTTCTGCCGGTTGCGCCATCAACGACTATGCAGACCGCCACATCGATGGCCGCGTGGAGCGTACGCGGCTAAGGCCGATCGCGGCGGGACTGGTCAGCCCGAAAGAGGCGCTGGCCGTGTTTGTCGTCCTCTGTCTGATCGCCTTTCTACTGCTCTTTTTTCTCAACTGGCAGACCAAGCTGTTGTCGGTGGGGGCAGTGCTCCTCGCTGCTGTCTATCCCTTCATGAAGCGCTACACCCACCTGCCTCAAGTGGTACTGGGCGCCGCCTTCGGCTGGGCGGTGCCGATGTCTTTCATGGCGGTGGGAGAGTCCCTGCCGCTGGTCTCCTGGGTGCTGTTTATCGCCACTCTGCTGTGGGCGTTGATCTACGATACCCAATACGCCATGGTTGACCGGGAGGACGATCTCAAGATCGGCGTAAAATCCACCGCGATCCTGTTTGGTCGCCACGACCTTCTGATCATCGGCATCCTGCAGTTGGTAATGCTGGGGCTGATGGTCTGGGCGGGCGTGTTGGTCGAACGCGGCTTGCTCTACTATCTTGGTGTGGCGGCAGGCGCCGTCCTGTTTGTCCATCAACAACTGCTTACCCGCGAGCGGAAACCCAAGGCCTGCTTCGATGCTTTTCTCAACAACAACAACTTCGGGTTGTTGGTGTTTTTGGGACTGATGCTGGATTATCTGTTTTCTGTTTGAATGTGATTACTAAGGAGAACATTGGATAGGCGATATCCCCATATGAGGGACGCCGAATATACATCCCTGTAGGCTTGATGGCGGCGTCCATGCCGCCGACACCCTCATATGAGGATGTCGCCTATCCCATGAACCATTAGGTTATGCTGATTATCAGGGTTTGAATCGTTCCAGATCCTGGTTGGCGATACGACCCTGGCCTGAGCGGATCTGGCTTCGTGTCTGCTGAATCAGCTGATCTCGCTCCTGCTGGGTGCCGTATTGGGGTTCCTGGTAGATATCCCGCCAGATCGAATCGTTGCTGGGTGAGCCCACCTCCTGTCTGATCTGCTGCACATCGGCATTGAGTTCCCTTCGAATCAGATTGACGACGATTCTGCGTTGCAGGTCGGCGGGCTGGGTATTGTTGAGCTGCGATCTGACATTGTTGATAAAAATTGACGGGGAGCGGCCATAGGTTCGGCCGCGCACATGCCGATAGTGGTGCAGGTTGATCGCATAGCCCTGGGCGGTTCGGCTGGCGGCATGGCGCTGCAAATTCTGCGCACCGGAAGAGTTCGGATTCAGGTTTGTCCTGAAGCAGGGCAGCGAGGCCGCGTGGGTGAATACGGTGTTCTGCGGTTGATGGTCCGGGGTGATCCGGTCGCTCACGGCTCTGGGCATGGAGGCATAGGTGCCGACCATCCCTTCGAGACGATATTTTTCCCTCACCCGGCCCCAGTTTCTCTCGCCGGAGAGCAGTTGCCGCAGCAGGTTGGTCAACTGGACCTCCTGCTGCATCATCCGTTGTCTGAGCTGCTCCTTTTGTGCGGCGGTGGCGTTGTTCCGCTGTGCCTGCTGGATCTCTCTTGCCAGCGGCACGATATTGTTTTGCACATGATCGCGGGCCTGGTTCCACTTCTGCAGTTTGGTCTGCTGTCCGGTTCCTGAAAGATTGTTTCGTGCCGCCTTGTACTCGTTCAGAAACTGCATGGCGGGTCTTGGAACGCTGGCGATTATCAGCTGCTGTTGGCTGCCCTGGCGCCGGAAGTAGACTGAGTGGCTCGTCCCATCTGCACTAAATCTGCGCCGGAATCTAGCCCAGTTGATCACCCCGGCAACTGCTGCCCGCGCACGTCCTGCAACTGCCCGGCCCCCTGCCAACAGTCGCCGTCCCTGCCGGGCTATCCAATCCACCATCCGGTCGATGGCGCGATCCACCCTGGCCTGGATGCGTTGGATAATCGAGCGGATGCGTCCGGCGATGCCGCCGAGTCCCATCAGGCGGGCGAGGAAACTGATCACCACCGGGATGGTGCGGGCCATGGTCTGTTCGACGTAGTTGGCGGCCTGATCGAGGCGTCCGGCGGCGATGTTGCTGACTGATTCGATCACGGAGTTCACCACCGCCATGATCTGGTTGATCCGCTCGATGAGGAACATGATGGTGTTGTAGATAGCCAGGATCGCCTGGATTACCGCACCGGCCGGATTGAACATGGTGGCCAGACGGGTGATGGCGGCGGTGACCACCCGGGTGATCACCCAGTTGCGGATGGCGCCCATCACGATCTCGCGCAGATTGCCCTGGATGAACTCCACGATCTGCTGCCAGGCGGCACCAGGACCTTCGGTGACCAGGGTACGCAGGAATCCGAAGAGGGTCTCCAGTCGTGAGACGTTGGCCTCACCCAGCAGCCGCACCAGACGCGGACGGATGCGGGCATAGGTGATGCCGAGGATCTGCAGCACCAGGGAGATGATGCCTTGCAGGTTGAAGGTTTGGGGCAGTTGCAGACCAGCGCCCTCCAGTGCCCCCAGCAGCCAGCCCACCAGCCCGTTGCGCAGGTGGGTCAGGATGTTGCCCGCAAACTGACGGAAGCCCCGTACCATCGCCTGGATCAGGTTGCGGATAAAGGCCACCGGATCGTTGATGATGGTCATGAAGGTATCACGACCGCGTTTGAGGATCTCCAGTACCCGTGCGCCACCGGCCCCCATCACCCCTTCAAAGATGAATTCCAGAATCTTCTCCGCCACGGCTGCTGCAAAGCGGATGATGCGTCGCACCGGGGCCCGGAACAGTGCCACGATGCGCTGGAATGCCGTCACCGGGTTGAGTAGATCGGTAATGGAAAAGCTGTTCCAGGCCTGGGTGAAGAGCGCACGGATCATGGTCCAGGTAAGATTAAGCCGCGCGATCTGTGCGTTGAGCCAGGCCATGGCCCGTTCGATGGCGCCGGACTGTTGCAGATTCTGGAACTTCTCATCACCGCCGGGCACGAAACTGAGGAACCCGCGGATGAAGTTGCTGGCAGTACGCGGTACCGGCTGCTGTGTAAATGGATTACGGCCGATGATTACAGTAAACAGGTGGAATCCGGGCACACTGCTTGCGTGACGTGAAAGCCAGTCGAGCAGGGCATCCTTGATGAAGCTCAGGACGGTCGTGGCAACATTACGGGCAAAGCGGAATGCACGGCTGATGAAGGGTCCGAAGATATTGAGTACGCGGTTGAAGGCGGAAACCGGATTGA
Source organism: gamma proteobacterium endosymbiont of Lamellibrachia anaximandri (assembly GCA_016756855.1). Lineage (GTDB taxonomy): Bacteria > Pseudomonadota > Gammaproteobacteria > Chromatiales > Chromatiaceae > QGON01. Next base: position 42,996 of record JAESPD010000004.1, read on the forward strand.
ATACATCCTGGATCGAAAAGCTGTTCCAGGCAGTGATGAAGAGAGCAGAGATCTCGACAATGGTGAAATTGAGCAGGGCCAACTGCTGGTCGATCCAGGCTGCAGTGCGCTCCAGCGCCCCGTGTTCCCGCATCTTCGCCAGCTCCTGGGTGGCGCCGATCAGCGTCAGGAATTCGGCGATGATCTGCGCCGTGGTGGCGATCACCGGTGCGTCGGTTAACGGGTCGCTGCCGATGATCATGGTTATCAGCCGGTAGCCGGGCAGCCCCAGAGCGAGACCACGCAGGGTGCTGAGCAGGGCGTTCTTGATCAGTTCAACCACCTTGTCGACCAACTGTCCGGCGAAACGGCGGACGTCCCTGACCAGGGGGGCGAAGGTGTTGACCAGCACCCGCCGGTTGTAGGCAATGGGATCGAGCCGGAAAAATTCCATCCTGTCATAGGCCTGCTGAATCAGGCGTTCCACCCGCTCCACATTGAGCCTGAGTGCCCGCAAACGTGCATTGACCCAGTTGAATGCGGCATCGACGATGCCCAGTTCAGTCAGTTTGTCAAAGAGCCGGATGCCTAGTGCGGAGGCCAGTCCCATGAAACCTTGCAGCAGGTTTCGTGGCGTGCGGGCAACCGAACGGCCAAGCAGTGGGTTATAGCCGATGATGACGGTAAGCAGGGTATAGCCGGGGATGTAGTGGGCGTAGCTGTTGAGCCGTCTGCCGATGAAGGCGGGCAGACGCTGGATGGAAGGCGGCGCGCGGGTGATTCTGCCGCCGGAGCGCATGGCCTTTCTCTGAATGCCTGGAGTAGCCGGACGACGCTGCACCGCACCGCCCTGCTGCACGACGTGGGTCAACTCGTGGGCCAGCAGGTGCTTGCCTGCGCTCGATTCCGGCGCATATCGACCCTGCCCAAAGTAGATGTGACTGCCGTGGGTGAATGCCTGGGCATTGATCTGTCCGCTCATCGATGCGGCGCGCTGGCCGGTATGCAGACGCACACGGCTGAAGTCTGCCTGGAAGGCGGACTCCATCGGCTGGCGCAGGGTCGATGGCATCGGGCGTCCGGCGCCCTTTGAGTTTTGCAGGTGCGAGCGAAAACCCGGACCAGGTTCCGGTGGGCCACGTGCCGTGGCTGATCGATGCAGGGTGCGTCTGGGCGACCGGTTACGTGGCTGGCGGTTAACTGCCAAACCAGCGGATGGGTGAATCTTCGCCGGTGCCTCACGGAATCTGTGGATTGGGCTGCTGCCGAATCTGTGGGATGCCCGTGGGAAGGGTGGCGGTACGCCGGTTCGGTAGCGATAGTGTTTGGGCGTGCGGTCCACGGCCGCTTCATCCTCTTCCGGTTGTGCCTGCAGCTCCTCCTCTTCTTCTTCGGGCTGCCGCCGGAGTGTCTGCAGCTCCTCCTCTTCTTCTTCTTCGGGCTGCCGCCGGAGTGTCTGCAGCTCCTCCTCTTCTTCTTCTTCGGGCTGCCGCCGGAGTGTCTGCAGCTCCTCCTCTTCTTCTTCGGGCTGCCGCTGGAGTGTTTGCAACTCCTCCTCTTCCTCTTCGGGCTGCCGCATGAGGGGCTGTAACTCCTCTTCCTCCTCTTCGATGGGCTGACGTTCGAGGGTCTGTAGTTGTTCTTCTTCTGTCTCGGGTTGGCGGCGAAGCTGGCCGCCTGGTGTCTGGTCGCTATGAAAGAAGGCGGGGGTGGCCAGCCTGGCAACGACATGATCCGCCATCGCCTCTGCCTCAACTTCATGGGGATCGTTGGGTTTGCTGACCTTAAGTTTGGCCTGCACCGGATTGGTGGAGATAAAACCTTTTTCCGGTTTTGCTCCCTGGTGGTTAAAGAAGGGTTGCCGACTGATTCGGTTTGATCGCTGCTGCTTGTCGGCGTGGGTCGACATGACTCAACCCCACTCCACGTGCAGACGTTGATCCATCCAGGGCAGCTTGATGATGCTGTAACTCCATGGCAGACGTTGCAGCAGCATATCCTGGGGTAACGGGTTGACCCTGAGTCTGGGGGGGCTGCGGTTGGGTTCCAGACGGCCTTCACGTTGCAGAAAGGCCTCCCGCAAGCCGTCCGGGCTGGTGGATTTCAAGGCCTTCCAGTGATTGATGGCCGCTTTAAGCAGTATCTCGCACTCACCCTTTTGTTTATCGGTGGGCGAATATGAAATCAGTGGCACCTCAGTGGGAATGCCGCAAAGGCATTTCTCCAGTGCCAGATCGTACTCGACGTGTTGGTTCTCTTCCCAGACAAGATACTCCAGCAGATAGACCGCTCGATGACGCGCTTGAGCGTCAACAAATGATTTATCGATGACCAGCCCTGTGCCCTCGAACAGTGGCAGCAGGAGAGGTGACAGCAGGATGATTCCTGCGCTCTCGATATAGATCTGAGTGACGCTGGCTTTATCTGTGTCGCCACTCTCCTGGATGGTCTCATCGATGCGGTCTGTCTGTTGGATTAACTCTGGTTCAGAGCTGTCTGGGGTTTTGGAGTGTCTCCGAAGTTTGGGATCAGCGTAGGTTTCAGTCCGCTTGTGTCCGGCTTTGCTGCGTTTTTTTGCGTTTGCTTCAGGTACTGGCGGTTTGGGTCTGCCGGTATCACTCTGGCTACCGGTTGCCCGTTGCAGAAGTGTGGCCAGTGAACGCTGCCAGCGAGTTGTTGTTTCTGGCGTCCGTTTACCGATTTGTCTGCCGAGCGTTTCATACAGAATTTGCAGGGCCTGGCGGGGAAAGTGCCGGGCGAGAATAGCCGCTGCTGTCTCCCTGTTTTCTGCACGGGATCGGCTCAGTGTAATGAGAAAAATCAGCTTCTCTGTATCGCTGCTTTTCCAGGACGTTTTTGCTGCCAGTTTTCGGATGAATTGAGTCTCTCCTGCGGGGACCCCATGTTCGATGATCCCGGCGATCAATGCAGGCGGGATGTGCTGCATCAGCCGTTCGAGCGCGGGCAGGCTTGCATTGATCACGACTGAGAGTGCCTTGATCAAAGTGTCCGGTCTTTGCAGCAGTTGCTCCAGATGTTGAGACTCCATCCAGGGCGGCGGTTTTTCAGACCACCAGGGCAGGACACCCTGTTTCAGATAGTATTGCAGGCTTTCAAGTGAGCGCTGCTGGAGAGAGAGCCTGTCTGTTGACTGGTCGCTCTTCTGGCCTGATCTCTCTTGTGACAGTCGATATTTTTCAAGTGCCTTTGCGAGTTTGAGGCGTATGCCCTCTGTGAGTTGGGACTCCAGCGCCTTTTCCGAGAGATGGCCGAGGTCGATCTCCAGACGGTCGATGCGCCAGACACTCTCCGCACCCGCTGTCTGTTTCTCAAAAACTTCATCGAGGATGAGCGGCAGCTTGTGATCGCCAAAGGTGGAGAGGCGGTCCTGCAGACCCCTGGCATCCTCCTGGCGGGGAACCCGGATTTCGAAGGTCTGTCTCTGCACCTGATGTCTGGACATGGCCTGTCTTCAATTCGGCTAAAAGGCACCGGATATCTGGCCCAGTTTTCCTTTCATCATAGTATTCATCTCACTGGTACCTGTACCCTCTTGGATGGTCGAAAATTCCTCGCCGACCACCTGGCGTGCTTCAGAACCCGACAGATCGAGGGCGGCATCGCGCACACTGCTCATGAACTGCTTGTCGGCAGCGGTGGGCGTGGCGTCTGCGTCATTGACCCGGGAGGTTTGAGATGCTTTTACGATCAGTTCTGCGAGACGTTGTTCCGTTTCCATGAATTTCTCCTCGTCACCGCTGACAGCAAGACCCTTGTCCATACGTTCTTCGATAGCACCTTTCTCTCTTTGCGCCCTGAGTATCTCTGCCATTATCAGTGTTTGTTCGCGGTCGAAGTTCTCTTTGCCCATAACGGCGGTCGAGCCGAAATCAGGGTTTTGCGCAGCGGCGTAGAAACCACTGCCGACATTGAATCCGGTAAACTGAGATTCGATGATCTGGGTTTGGTAGGAAATCTCCATTTGAAGATCTTCCTTCGCGGTGGTTATCCGTGTATCCACCAGGTTCAGCGTGTCCTTGAGCTGAATGCCCTGGACGGTAAAGATGGGCATGTCTATCTTGTCTATCCACCAGACCGGCGGTTTGAAGACCGGGAGATCTAACTCCGGTGCCGGCTCCTCCTCAGGTTCCAGGATCGATGGATCGAAGTAGCTGTAATAGGGGAGACAGAAATCCGCCAGTACCCGACTGCCGGATGCATCGTAGACCAGCACGAACGTTCCGCCTCTGGGTACGCCGCCCTGATGTTCCAGGCCCGGATGGTGTTTCAGGAAACGGTCGAAGATCGACCCCTTTCTTACCTTCTTTTTGCGTCTTTCCCAGAGATCCAGAAGTTTTTCTAGGTTGAGGAATTTGCTTCCATCCAGCAGTGAACCTGCCGGCGTGGGCAGGATCGGCCGGGCGACCTTTTTGATGTCGGTACTCACCGCCTTGGCCTGAACAGCGCAGATGTTCACTTTTTCGTGAAACGCCGTGACCTTCGCTTTGTTGAACTCTGCATCCGCAAGTTTTTTCGGCATGAAGGGGATGGCTTCGGCGACCTTTAGCTGCAACTGGCCTGCCCTTTGCCGGGGTGCGGAGAAAAGTGCTTTGGGAGTGGCCGGCTCCAGTTCATCGACGCGGCTGTCCTGCAAAACAGTCTGCTGCAGATCGGTGCCGAACCGACCTGCCTGATTGAGGGTGTGGCGTATATCCGCCTTCTGCAGATTGAACAGGATATCGATGTCGGGAAAGTGAAACGGGCGAATGAATACCGGGTCGGCATCTTCCAGCTGGATCGCCTCCACCTTGAAGGCCAGATTGTGTCTGCGGGCCATGGTTTCCAACTCGGTCTGTACATCCTTGACCTTTCTGCCCTGATGGCCCTCGATGCGGATAAAGTCGTAATCATCGATGGATTGGCGGTAGATCGAGTCGTGGGTGTGGCTGCTGTAGTCTTTCAGACCGTAACCGGGAATCCGGTCGCTGCATTGTTTGCGACTCAGGTCGAAGTTCCATAGCTCGTTGATGCGGGGTTGACTGTTGGTGTCGAAATAGGCGGGGATGGCACGCTCTCCCAGCGGGGCAATAGCTTTGCGGGAGGGGGAGAGGCGGATCTCGCCGGCCGGTTTTTTGAAGTGGCGCAGCATGGCGTCCATGCGCCGCAGCAGAAACACGAATCGTCTCTTTTTATCATCTTCGCCGCGCAGTATTGGGGTTGCCTGGAAGCGGTAGCGATAGGCATCATCCACAATCCCCCCTTTGTGGGCCAGGCCAAGTACCATATGTTTGGAGAAACTGGCGGGATTGCCCATGCAGTTGTCATCCAGTTCGAACAGCGCCTCTCTGCACTCGTGATAGGCTTCGATCAGATCCTTGAAGAAGCTGTAGACGTACTGAATGCCCTGGCTGTTGGTGGTGACCTGGAAACGCGCCTGGTTCAGGCGCAGACTCCACTTGCCGCTGCTGTAGAGTTGCTGCATGGTTGAGGTGAACAGGCCATTGGTGGGTACGTCGTCAAACGCCTTGCCCAGATCGAGCTTCATCTTGTCGATGGCGGTGATGTAACGCTTGGCCAGACCGTTGTTGCCGTCGTATCGGTTGATCGCGCCGACGTCGAGATCGAGGCGGGAGGCCTCCACCTCATTCATTGCCAGATACTCATCCTTCGGTGTCAGCGGGAGCTTCGGCAGCAGCTCTTTAGGTGCCAGCAACAGTTTAAGGTTGGCGGTGCGGGTCGGGCCACGGTTGTCGCAGTCGCTGGCGTTGCAGAGATCGTTCTCCCTGATATAGGTCTCCTGATAGAGCACCAATACCAGTTGCGCAAGCTGAGCCTTTGTCAGGCTCAGTGGCTGTGCATCCGCCTCACTTCCATCCTGCAACAGTTCGATCAGTTGGCTACCGGGCCTGAGCGGTTGAATATCCAGAATCGGTTCGATCGGCTGGATGCCGGGTCTGACTGGTTGAATATCCAGACGCGGTTGCACCAGCAGTCGACTGCCGCCTATCACGGCTTTCTTTCTGACAATCTTCCTGGTGTGGAAGGGTGGGTACTTCGCGTCATCGTCGGTGAAGGTCCGATAGTGGGTAAAGCCCTGCGTCTCGGTTATCTGCAGCAGATCCCCCTCGCTGGTAACGCCGACTCCCGCTTCGATCGCCACCCGGTTTGCCGTGGCCTGGAAAGTGAGTCCACAGACAATACCCCGGCCCAGCAAACGGGCGCGGGTGAGTCGATGCTGGCCATCGAGAAAATCGACTGCCCGATTGAGTTGGCCGGCGGTGAGTACCTGGTTGTCGGCAAAGTAGTCGAAGTCCGGCACAGGTTCATTCAGTGAGGTGAGTTCGATTTTGTCGTTCATGGCAGCTACCTGTAGCTAGTTCCCTGGTTCATTGCCCAGATGGGTCCGGTTCAGGAGGATCGGCCGTTCACCTTCATCCTCCTGACAGTCGTGCAGCTCACCGGTCGGGTAGACGCTGTGTATCTGCTGCAGGACTGCGATTAATCTGTTCAGATGCCGGCTGCTTTTTACCTCTCCGGCAGGATGGCGTGCCCGATAGTTGAGCCAGGCGCGGTAATGCTCTTCGAAATTGGCCATCTGTTCGGCGTCCACGAAACAGATGCGCGGTAGGATGTGGGCGGGCATCTCCATGCGAATGGTGCGTTCGACGAAGTGGCGGAAGTCGATATCGTGCATGCGTGGGGCATAGGCTGGGACTAAAACCTGGATCTGACAGGAGTAGGGGTCGATCGGCTCTCCCGCTGTCCCGCAATCGCTGTCGGGACAGACGGAGATGAAGTTGTCCTCGACCAGGGTCGAATCAGCTGGTGCTCTGAATTTGCGTGGGCGCAGCAGCAGGTTTTCGACCACGTGCATTCCTTCGGCGTCGTAGACCCGGTTGATCGCCTCTCTCGTCCCTGCAAGGGCGGCGTCCCGCAACTCTGTTGTGTCGAAATACTCGATGCGCCGGGCGATGATCTCCTGTTTATCATCCACCAGATTGAAATAGTGGCTGCCGTTTTTTGCAGTCTCTGGCTGGTAGGACTCTTCGAATCGGCCGAAGTCCAGCGCGATGCGAAGCTCTCTGACGGCATCTTCCAGTGTCTTGTATTTGGTGCTGCTGCTGAGCAGGATCTTGTTGCTCAGGTTGTCCTTTATGCGGAAGCGGAAGTCGTTGTCGCTGTCCTGATCGATCTGTTCGTAGAGGTCGGTATCGAGCAGGGCCAGATTGCGGCGACGGATGCTGCGGAAGCCGAGCAGGCGCCCCACCCGATGCTGTATCCCGGGGATATTCGTGCAGCTGCCCCAGATCTGATCCCGCTCGGTGATGTCGAAAGCGCTGCCCCGCCGACGGCTCAAGAGCGCATACTCCTGCAGGAAACGCGCCTTCTCCTGGATCAGCCGCGGGCCGTTGTTCTCCAACCGCAGACGTTGCATCTGCAGGGCGTATTCAGTAAATCGTTCACCAAAACGGGCCAGCAGATGGTCGAGGAATTGGTTGCGGCGTCTGCTGTCCGGCTCTGACTGCCGGTCCAGCGCCCCCAGCAATGTTGCATAGTCGCCGTGGATCTTGGGATCGAGCAGTTCACTCACCTCGCCGATGCCGGGGACTACCTGGGAAAAGTAGGTGTGGCGCAACGCAGGGTCGGCGGAGAAGAGGCTGCCGATGTGGCGTAACTGAGTGAGATAGTTGGCCAATAGCTGATCGAAGAGCAGGAGAAATCCCTGCAGTTGGCGGGCCTGGCTGCGCCGGGTCCTGGTGGCGTGACTCGGCAGCCCCGTGGGCTCGACGCCGTAAGCCGGTGGCAGTTCGTGTTGGATGGAGAGATAGCTCTCCACCGCGACGGAACGGCTCTCCGGGGCTGGCAGGTCGCTGGTTGTGGCCCGATGTTGCCGTGCCTCTTGCTGTAGCTGCTGCAGTGCCTTTGCGACTTCGTCGGGATCCACCCGGTAGGGCAGCAGATCCTTGAAGAAGTGCAGGGCGCTCTGTTCGATGTCGAAAACCGGTCTGTGGTTACTCTCCAGCTCGATGTTCCAGGGATCGCCGGAAGTCTTGGCGGCTGCGCCCGATTGCAGGATCAGCTTACGCACCGCCGTCACTCCCTCTGTTTTTACGATTGCATCGATAAGGTCGGCGGCATTGGTCTGGGTCGGTAACTCGGCCTGTTGCAGATCCTCATCCAGCAGGAAACCGTGGTCGAGTTGAGGGCCGGAGTAGATCTCATCCGGTGCCAAACCTTTTTTCAGCAACTGCTGCAGGGTGTAGCGGGGAAGCGGCGGTGACAGGCGCTGTTGCATGGCGTGGATGATGCGGGCGCAGGTCAGATCGATATCGGCCTCTTCGGTCAGTTCGATGTCGGCGCAGACCCGGATAGCCTGCTCGCGGATCAGATCGATCCCAGCCAGGTCTTCGCAAAGGTTACGGTGCTGGTGAAAAACTTTGGCGACGTCGGTGGTGACCTGTTTTGTCAGCTTTTTGGTGATGCGGTCGTGAGGCTCCACCCGCAGTCGGTAGAGGCCGTTGAGTCTGTATTCGGTCTGGTTGTGATCCTCCGGTGGCGCAATTGTCGACTGGGTGCCTCTGCTGCAGTCAACGAAGTAATTGACGCTGTTGTCCTGCTCGATCCAGACATTGCGCACCATCGGCACCTGGTCGATGATCAGTTTGCGTAGATCGATGGTGGTGACCGGTTCAGTGGGCAGGATCTCCAATGCAGAGAGCAGGGTGCTGTGCTGTTGCAGAGCCTGATGTCTCCGCTGTGTTTCAGCGTCGGCATCAGCCGGGACTGCCAGCAGATCAGCCATCGGCAGGCGGGTGCGGTAGCTCAGGTCTGTGATGGCGTAGCAGAGCAGTTCCAGGAGGGTGATGCCAGGGTCGTGGGCATTGTAGTCGGTCCACAAGTCGTGGCTCAGGGCCTCGATATGTTCCAGGCCTGACTGGCGCAGTTGGGCATAATCGAGTGCTTCTGCCCTGTTCGGATCACGGCGAATGGTGAGGGACTCTTTCATGTGCTTCCCCCGCTGGCCGCATCGCGGATGGTGTGTTGGTGATGGCTGGTCAGTATTGCCTTCGGATTCTGTGAAACCACTTCATCCCGGTCGATCTCGGGAGTCTCTTCGGTGGTTAGATGGTAGAGCTTCAGCTGCTGCACATAGTCGACGGAGGACTGATCCATGATGAAGGCCAGCAGCATGCTTTTATGGATGCGGCCGCCAAACGCGGGCATCGTCGTTTTGTCGCCGGTCCAGGGGGCAAGGTATTGCTGCAGCGCTTTCTGCAGTGCCTGACTGGCAGCGCCAAACGGGTACTCCGGATTGAAGGCGACTGCGATGTCGAGACGAATTTTTTCGTAATCCGGATTAAAAACCTTGGCGCTGGCAAAGGGGCTGTTGAGTGCCGCCAGCAGTTTGTCGATTCTGCTTTCAGTATCCTTGTCGATACGGGGCTGTAGTGGGTCGTAGGCCTTGCGCTGACGGATGTCGGGAATGACCACCAGGGAGACATGTCCTGGGCCCGGCAGGTGGGACAGACATTTTACCCGATAGAGTTCGGGAAATGCCTGCAGTACCAATTGCTCATAGTCCCAGAGTGTGACTGCCCGCTGTTTGTGGCGCAGGCGTTCACTGACTCGGGTATAGAAGGTTTGGTCGCTCTCCTTCGCCTGGCCGCAAATCGAAGCATAGGGTTGGCTGGCCCCTTTGATGCCGTCCAGAGATTTTACCGGTTTGCCGATCGACTTCGGTGGCAGCGATGAAGTCAGATGCGGGGGATTTTTCCCTGCATCCAGCAGGTGTGCAGAGGCTGCCTGTGGGTGCAGGTCGATCAGGTGACAGACTGCATCGCTGTTGTTTTCCACCCTGGCTCGCAGCCAGGTCACGCCGTCAGGCATCCAATGGCTTGTCTGTAGGGAGTTGGCGGGGACATTGATCCGCAGAATGCCGGAGGTGAGCAGGCCGTTGCTTTCGTCAAAGAGGATCTCCTTTGCGGTCAGGTCACGCCAGTGATCTGACTCCAGCAGACTCCAGATTACAGTTTCGATATTTTTTTCCGGGTTTGCGCTGCCCTCGTCCACCTGAATCAGCAGATCCAGAAAGGCGGCGTCCGGCTGCTCCTTGAGGCCGATGAAGAGTTGTCCTTCCGGACTTGAGTCCGGCAACAGACGAATCTTATCTTCGATGGTGTCATCAAGTTGTGATTTCAGAAAGCCGTGAACCTCCCGCTGCCCGAACGGGGTGGTCTGGTAGAGCCGTATCTCGGCGCCGATATAGGCGGCGGCATCTTCATCGGTGGGATCGACCCAGCCGGTTTGTGCCTCGTAGGTGAGTTGGACCGATTCCAGTTCTGGCGTATAAGGCGGGTTGGGGATGGCCATCCCGGAATCCTTTGCCATGCTTTTCGCCAGTACGATGGGGTAGTCCTGGTGCAGAAAATCCCGCTCGAGGCGCAGTTTGATATAACCGGGACGGTTGACGCCCTGCAACTCTTTGACTGAGGGGGTCGCTGCTTTCCTGGCAATCAGGTTCAGTGGTAGCAGCGAGAAGCTGCTGATCATGTTGAAACCGGCCCACGGCAGCGCACTGAAAGAGTTGCGGGTCATAAGCGGCATGTAGAAATAGTTCAGCCCGGTCAGCGGGATGAGCCTGGCGGGTGGCTCATCACTGGTGAGGGTTTGTGGCAAAGCTGCATCGGAGTTGTCGAAGAGTTTTACTTTGCGTTCGATACGGCTGCTGTCTTCCCGCTCCAGGATCATCTGCGCACTGAAGGCATTATTGTTGTTGATGCGCCGTATACAGTCATCCGCACCACAGGGTTGCCCACTGCTATTGAAACGGTAGGCGCTGTAGTGGTCAGACAGAAGTTTTTCCGGGACACCCTTCCAGTTGAGGTTCAGGGAGAAACTTGTCACCTGCTTGTTGAGCATCTCAGGACTGGCGACGGCAAAAGTGCTGCCGGTCTTGGGTTGCGGCCCAAAAGGCAGGAATGGTTTGCTGGTATCGACTCTCCCCAGATCATTTTCCGCCACCAGTTCCCCGGCATTTCCCACCTTTGTCTGGAGTTGCATGTCGATGAGATCGTGCTGTTCGAGCCACTCCCGCAGTGCCGGAGTCTCGGGGCTGACGCTGACTTTCATCAGCGGCAGGGTGGTGACGAATCCGCCATCGAGGAGTTCTGCGTCGTAGGCGGTTACCGCCTCTGTCTCTGCGTCCAGCACTACCACGAACTGCAATAGCCAGCTATCGCTGGATTCTGTGATCTCCACACTTAACGGAGAGAAGGGTCCCAGCCAGCCCTTTTCACCACTGAATTCAATCAGCAGTGCCTTGGCCGCTTCGTTGAGAGGCGGATCTTCATCGCCAAGCTCCAGCCGTAGTGAGGCGGTGATCGTCCGCTTGCCGGAACTGAGCTGTAGGAGGGGAGAGGCCAAGGCAAATCCCACTGTGGCTTTGGGTATGCCGGTGTGGCCGAAGGCTGGCCAGGCGGGTTGCTCTTTGGGCAGTGCGGCCCCCAGACCGTCCAGTGAGTTGCTCTGCAGTGCGAAGTGGAGCTGGCTGGATGCCGGCTCCCGATAGAGCGAGCAGAGGTGTTCGATGGTTGTGCGGTTGATCCAGACATTACGCTCCGTGGCGTAGCGCAGATTCCCCGCTGTGAACACGGTGCCTGCGGCCACCGCCACCTGGTCCCGCTTGGGCCTGGCCTCGAAGAGCAGGTTGACATGGTCGGCCTGCGCCGGCTTGGGGGCAAGTTGCAACAGCTCCCGGTAGTAGTAATCGAGGTGGCTTTTACTCAGACGATTCAACTCGCCCTGGGCCTTTTCGAAGAGTTTGATGAAAGCCAGAAAGAGCGCTGCCTGAGGTGGCGCATCGTGCTGCTCAGCAAGGCTGTCAGGATTTTCCAGTAATTCGAAGAGCGGCGACCAGTTACCCTCATCCCCGAAGGGGGTGGCGAAACGGATATGCGCCGCGAGACGGCGACCGAAGGCGATGAGTTGATCGCGGTCCCGGCCATCGATGGCCAGCTTGTGCGGCGGCAGCGCCGGGGCCTGCCGTTCCGACTGGCTGGTGCCCTGATGCTCCAGGGGATAGGGTTTTTGAAACGGGCTCTTCATCGCAGGTCACTCCCCTCCTGTTTATAGAAGGGATAGACCATGTTGCGGCGGGCATTGGTGGCGCGGATACGGAACTCGATCTCGATCAACACCAGCCCTTCATTGTCATTGGAGCCCGCAAGCGAAATGCGCTCCACATCGATGCGGGGTTCGTGGTAGAGGATTGCCGTCGCGATCAGATCGGTCATAAAGGTTTTCAGGCCGGTATCGAGAGGCTCGAAGAGCATGCGATCCAGGTTGCAGCCAAAATCGGGACGCAGTAGCCGTTCACCGGGACGCGTGGAGAGCAGGACTTCGAGACTGCTCTCGATGTCCGCCTCGTCACTCAGCATGTGCAGGGTCTTGCCCCCCTCCCCGAAGGTGGGTGGGAAGCCCCAGCCTCTGCCCAGAAAATCCCTGTCGTCGTCCATCATGTGCGTCCTATCCGATCATCACTGTTGGCGCGCCCAGCACGATGCTGCCGCCGTGGGCGGTGGAGTCACCCTGACGGGCCGCTGGAGCGCCGCCGATAAACACCGTGGCCGAGCCTGCGGCGATGGTGTCCGGCGGGCCGACGCACACTGCCATGTCTCCCACCCGTGCTGCCGGTAGACCCACGATCATTACGGTGGGCGCCCCCGCCGGCAAGATGGGGCCGCCGACATGCGGCACGGTTCCGGTCACCAGGGGACAGACGTGCATATCACTGACTCTTGCGGCTGGGGGCATCAGAGTTTCCTATCAGTTGATCATGACCATTGAACCCTTCACCGTAGCGGTTCCACTGCTGCTCAGTTCGGCGCTGGCACTGCCTTCGGCCTTGAGTGCCGCACTGGCCTTGATATTGATGTTTGTACCCTCCAGGTTGATGTCGCCAGAGGCCTTGATCTGAATATCACTGGCAGATTCGAGCAGGATGCCGTCGCTGCTGAAGGTTGTTTTGTTGTCGCTCTCATCGATGATCTCGATAGCGCCGTTTTCATCATCGATGAAAATTTTGTTGCCGTTCGGAGTCTCCAGCAGGATCGACTTTTTGTCGTCGTCAAAGACCAGTTTCAATCCCTCTCTGGAGTGATAACCCTTGAGTTTGTTCTCCTCCTCCGCCTCTTCCGGGGGGGGCTTGGCGCTGGAGTGGAGCATACCGAGGATTGCTGGGTGTCTCGGGTCGTCGTTGAGAAATCCCACCAGTACCTCGTCATCGACCTCGGGGCGAAAAAAGGTGCCGCGGCTCTCACCGGCATCCAGGGTTGCCTGACGCGCCCAGACGCCGTCTGCCTGGCCGTCCATGACCGGTAGGCGCACCTGTATACGGTGCTCACCGTCAGGGTCGACGATATTGGTGACCACGCCGATCTGCAGGCCACTGACCGTGGGCGTCAGACCTGCTGCGGGAGGGGCATCCATTTCGAAGGCTTGGCTGAAGGCCCGGCTGTCGAAACCGAACTGGAAGTCTGTGATCCAGCTGCCCTCGCTCACCCGGTGGCGCACCCCGGAGACGAATACCGGGCCGTTGAATCTCGCCCCCAATCCCTGCAGGCCGATGAGTGCCGCGGGTTTCACCTGGGCGTGTCCCTGGCAGCTTGCCCTGCCCCGGATCTTGGCCAGCCGATGACGCAGCAGACGGGAGTCGCTGAAGGCCTGCAGCTCTTCCTGGCTCAAGGCGCCGCTGTGTTCGTTGTGGCGGCCCTGCTCAAGGACGCCGGCCAGTTCATCGCCGCTGAGGTTGCCGGGTTCGGTGAAGCTGCTTGCCTCGCTGGTGATTTCAAGGCGTTCCTGGCCGGCGGCGTCCCAGCCGGTGGCGGTGACCTCGGTGGCCTGTTCGCGGGCGTCGATCTCCGCATCGAAATCCAACAGCGTGGCGCCGAAAAGGAGCCCGGTCTCGGGGGAACCTGTCAGCGCAGGTTTGGCGGCGGTGAGTGTTCCCGCTTCAAGCGTGCAGAGCAGGCCGTTGGCCTCCATGCGGCTGAGCAGAAAATCCCAGTCGGTGGCCTGATACTGCACGAGATGGGGATGGGTGATGCTGGTCGCCTCGATACTGGATTCGAGATTGTGGTCCCCCAGCAACTCGGCGGCAACATCACTGTCGCTCATCTCTTCAAAATAGCGGCTGCGCCGTTCCAGGGTCATGCGGATGGCGGCGTCACGGCACTCCAGGATCAGATTGCTGCCGCCGTTGGTGCGGCCGCGGATCGAATGTTTCACCACGATCCCCTGGAATACGCTCTCCTGATCGGAACGGTAGCCGAGCTGGATCTCGATGGTCTGACCGGGAACAAAGTGTTCTGACTCACTGATGGCGAAGGTCTCGCTGGCCGGATCGCCATCCGCCAGGGTGATGCGCGCCGTGGGGATGCGGTTGATCTCGCTGCTGACCTGGACAGAGAGCACCTGATATTGACGCGGCAACACTTCACCCCCCGCCTTTATGGTAGTGGTGACCAGATCTGATGCGCGGGGCAGAGGCAGTTGTCGTTCACGGGGCATCGGTTATCTCTCCAGCTTCGGGAATCGCAGACGCTGGCCGGTCTGCAGTTGCCGGAAGTCAACCAGGTTGTTGGCATCGGCCACCTCCAGGTAGAGGCTGGAATCCCCATAGATTTTGTGGCAGAGGCGGGGCAGCGTGTCGCCGTCACGCACGATGCGCAGATGGGTGAGGTCGGGGGATTGGGCATTCTCCCGGGCGGCCCGCAGGTCGTCCTCCACGAAGCCTTTGAATTTTGCCCTTGCCACGGCGCGGATCGGGGTACCGTCGGGTTTGAACAGCTTGAAGGTGATCTCCATCTCGCTGAGGCTGCCCTTGAAGAGCAGGGTGCCCCAGCTGAGTTTGATGTGGCGAGGCTGGTGGGAGTCGCCGTCGTAGTTGAGTACCACCTCCTTGAAGTGTTCAATCGCATCGACCACGCCGTCGCCCTTCAGATAACGGTTGCTGAAAGACTCAGAGAGGCTGCTCGGAATGGCTCCGGTGCTGTCGAAGAGAAACTCAAAATCCATCTCCTCCGGCAGGATCTTGTTGAAACGGGGGGGAGTGGCACTGGTGCCCGAGGCCTGCTGCTCGTCGCGCTCGATCTTGTATTTGAAGGAGTAGCTCTCCGGGTTGATCTGCACCACAAAGGTGCCGTCCGCCACCTCTTCCGAGAATTGCGGATCGCTGTAGGCGATGAGGCGCATCTTTTCCAGTTGCCCGGGCATGTTCTATCTCTCTCCTTTCTCCTGCAGTATCTGCATGATCCTTTCGATGCACTCGGCGATCAGTGCTTCCTTATCCTCGGGAGCTGGCCGGGTGCCGCTACTGCCGCCCTCCCGGCGCTGTTCCTGCCCGCTGACTTCGGCACGAATCACCAGTTCTCTGATCTCAACCGGCATAGTCAGCCCCTGGTAAAGTAGAGATACTGGAGATCCAGTGTCTCGATGGTCAGTTCATTGTTCATGGCGTTGAACTCCGAGACGGACCACTTCTTCGGCCAAGCGTGAAAGATATTCCAACTCATCACCGGTTCGTGTTTTTCGTTGAGCAGGGTGATCAGTATGTCGACCGGTTTGATCTCCAGGGTCTGAATGGTCCGGTTGCACCAGTCGATGAGATCGGAGTTACGCATCATGCCCCGTTTCAGACTCAGCGTGCCGTAGCTGGTCTTGGTGGGCAGGATGTACTCGAAGCGGTTTTCACCGCCCTCTTTGATCGTCTCCGTCTCCATGCTGACCTCCAGGCCACCAATGGTTTGGAAGCGGCTGTCATTAGCGCCGAAATCGACGCTGATGAATTCGACCTGGAAGTGGAACCCTGGATAGAAGTCGTACTCCGACATATTGGCCTGTCCCGGATTACTCGTTCTCGATCACCAGACCTTCGTGGACAAGCTCCATGGTCTCGATCGCCACTTCGTTGCCGTCAGCCTTCAGGTCGGTGGCCGTCACCTTGGATGGCCAGGCATTCTTTACCTTCCACACCACCACCGGTTCATGGTTTTCGTTGAGCAGGCTGATCACCAGGTCCCGACGCTCCACGGTCTGTAGCTTGGCTGTCTCCTTCCACCAGTTGAAGAACTCGTTGTCGCTGGCGAAGGTGCCCCGTTTCAGGGTGATGTTGCTGTACTTCTTCAGACCCGGCATGCGGATCTTGCTGAACTCAGGACTCATGCCGTGCCGGTATTCGATCATCTCTGTCTCGACCTCAAGGCCTGAGACCTCGCTGAAACCGACGCTGGAACCGCCCCACTCGACCACGAAGTGGAATTTTGCGAGAGGATAATTTGCCATGACTGTACCTCGTATCCGTTAGCGGACGCAGACCGCAGGCCTGCGCATCTCTGTTTCCCTGTAAAAAATCACCTGTCAGGAGACCTGCATCTTGTGGGAGAAGCGCAGGATGATGAACTCTGCGGGCCGAACCGCGGCCATGCCGATCTCAACGATCAATTTGCCTTCATTGATATCCTGCGCCGTCATGGTCTGTCCCAGGCCAACGTTGACGAAGAAGGCGTCGTCGGGCACCGCCCCGGCGAGGGCGCCATTGCGCCACTGGATCAGCAGGAAGTTCTCGATCATGCCCCTGACCTTGACCCAGGTGTTCTTGTCGTTGGGCTCAAAGACGAAACGGGATGAGGCCTTCTTGACCGATTCCTCGACCATGTTGAAGAAGCGCCGCACATTGACGTAACGCCACTCGTTGCTGTTGCCGTCGAGAGTGCGGGCGCCCCAGACCAGGATCCCCTTGCCGATGAAGGGGCGGATGATGTTGACCGATTTTCCCGCTACCGTATCCACGTTGTAGTCGGCCTGCTCCGCATGGGTGACGACTTCGGAGACGCCCTTGATGCTGGAGAGGCTGACGTTGGCAGGGGCCTTGTGTACACCGCGGCTGGCATCCACCGCTGCATAGGCACCGGCGATAGCAGCGCTTGGGGGTAGCTCGGTAACCGCATTGGAGACCCGGCTGATCAGGTTGCGCAGCAGTGGAAAACCGTCCACCAGGGTTTCGTGATAGCTGTTTTCCAGGGCGCGGGCCTCGGCCTTGATGCCGGCAACCGCTTCATCCACCGATTTGAAAATCTTGCTTACCGCCAGCGCGCCGCTCTCCATGTTCTTGGCGCGCTTGGTGTTGGACGGTAGGTCATCAGCAGGTCCGGCAGCACCTTCGGGGAAGATGGCTGTGAGATCGAAATCCCCTGGAAGGTCGGCTTTGTCAAAGGCGTCATCACCATCCTTTGTCCAAACAGCTGCTGTCATAGCGTCGGCGTGGGCACCGACGAAATAGTCTTCATGGTTGCCGGCGGTGGCGATGAAGATGCCTGCGCCGATGGTGTAGGTATTCAGTGTCTGCATTAGTTTATGCAGGCTGTTTGTGATCAGCGTCTGTGCATAGTCTGTGAGAAAGGTGGTGCCGTCCGGGTCATCGACTGTGCGCGAGCTGAAATCCGTGTCGGCCTTGGCAACCTCATCCACCACGGAATTCACCAGGATGTAGATGTAGTTGAACAGCGCCTGATAGGCCGTCTGCACTGTGGCGATGTCACCTCCGCCGGTCTGGAAGTTAACCAGTGCGGTACGGAAACTGTTGTAGTTTGCCTGATAGCCGGCATCCACCGACTCAGCATCGGTGGTGTTGTCGGCAAGAAACTTCTTTAATCCGGCGGCGGCATCGTCGAACAGACGATCTGTGTCGGCGGAGGCTCGGGTCAGACGGCTGATGGCCTGTTGGGTATCCCCATCCTCGGTCAGATTGCTGAGGCTGACGGGATTGCCAAGCTTAAAGAGATGGCCCGTCAACTGACGGACTTTTACCGTTTTACTCAGGTTGGTCTTCAGCCAGGGCCCGTAGGCGGCGCCATACTTGAGATTCTGCATGCCGACCTTGTTGCGAAAGTCGGCGATACTGTCGCGCAGATCCATGCTGCCACCATTCTCCTGCAGCAGATCGAGAATGGCGAAACGGTCCTTCAGGTCGCCGCTCTGTTTCAGCGCCTCCTGCTGCAGGGTGTAGAACTTGTCGTCCTTCAGTTGTACCGCATCGGGTATTACCAGAAGGGTCGGTTCATCCTCGCGGGCGACGGCGGCGAGCCCGGCGCTGAGGCGAGCCTTATTGATAGTGTCGTTGTAGTCGCCGACAGAGACGATGTAGCACTTGCTGCCGCCGTTGGCGAAGAAGAGCCGCATGCTGTCGTAGAGCAGAAAAGTGGATGTGAGGCTGGCGCTGGTGATGCTGTTGCCGGCGTCCATCTCCACGCGGTTGACATTGACATCGGGAGCGGCCCCAAACAACTCCTGGAAATCGGCCAGAGAACGGATGAGTTCGGGTTTGTCGCGCAGGGATTCCCCCCGCTTTTCCGCCGACTGCGTGTAGCCGATAAAGGCGGGAACAGCGGTTTCCACCTGTGCGACAGAGGGTGGGAAGAGAGATATCTCTTCGGTGTAGACGCCGGGGGTTTTGACTACGAGTGCCATGGTGGTCTCTCCCTGATGGTTAACTGGTCAAATAGATGTCCGAAAAGATTCGGCCGTCTTCGGGATGGATCGAATGGGTGTCAGTGGGATTGGGCAGATACTGACTGGTGTCGTTGCGGAGCAGGGGGATGAAACCCCTGGTCAGCGGTTGTGCGTTGCTGGTGATCAACCGGCTGGGTGTGGTGCCTGCTTCCACGGTGAGGCCGTCACCGGGAGTCGCAATCAGGTCGTCACTCAGCGGTTGAGAGAACTGGTAGCGCCAGTAGGTGGCACGGTTGATGAAGTTAATGAGGTATTCGGGTGACTGCAGAACCCCGTCGCCATCCAGTAATCGATAATCATCGGCGGTGGCTTCCAGTTCGATCAGGCCGAACAGGCGGCTGCCGGTAAGATCATTATCAAGATAGAAAAGCCGTTCGCTGTCTGCCAATGGCAAACCATCGGCGCCGAAAAGCTGCAGACGGTAGCGGCCGGATTTGAGCGCAGCAAGGTCGACGGTGATTTCGTTTTGTTCGCCGTCCCCATCGTAGGTTGCCTCTAACAGCATCTGTGCGTCGAGGTCGAATACCCGTAGTTTCAGGTAGTGCTGTGGATTGTCCAGGGCAATGGATAGGTGGTTGGGGTAGAGCGGTAGCCAGTCATCACGGCTCACGCCCTGTAGCAGGGGGCTGTACTGGCGTAACCAGTGGACCGGGTTGGAAAAATTCCCGCTGGGATCGTCAATTTGCGACTCGTAGACGCTGCCGTTATGGATGACACGGTCTCCCGTGGTCACTTCACCGGCCGGGATAGGACCGCTCTCGTAGATGTCATAAGGCGGAAAGGTCAGCCAGTCTTCGATGCCGAAAGTGTCACCGGCTTCGATCTTGTCTGGCGCGCTGAGCCGCTGTTGCGGATCGAGTGGGTCGTCAATCAGCAGGTCACCCGGCTGGTACTGAACGGCATCACTGAAACCCTGCAACGATCGGGAGAGGTGTAGGCTGTTCTGTTCCGGGTTCTCCGCATCGTTTGAGAAACGGTAGATCCCCCCCTGCAGTTTGTCGAGGGGCAGATTGGTAAAGTCGAGGAAATGGGGGTTTTTCAGCCGTAGAGAGAAACGCAGCTTGAAGCCCGGTTCCAGTCCCGCTGTGAATACCGGCTCACCGCTGTCGGGATCCCGGCTGACGGGCGCGGCGACGAGAAAGCCGTCTCCAGTCTGGCGGTAGACCAGCCGGTATCGGTTGATCAGCAGCCGGCAGTCGGCAGTGGGTAGGATCTCCAGATCCTGATGGATGTCGGCCTGATCCTGGATCTTCTGTCGTGCATCTGCGCTGAGAGATTCAAAACACGCCTGGCCGCGATCGAAGTAGTAGCCGTGACGAAAGCGGACGGTGCAGAGCGGGCGATATTCGATGCCTACCGTCTCGCTCATGGCCCTAGTTCCGCTGTCCGTGAATGAGGTCGATGGCCGTGATCGGTTGCGCCGGCTCTCCGCTGCTCTCCGCCTCCAGGCGCAGTAAGCGTGCCTTGTACATCACGAACGGCACCTGCTTGCCGCCGAGACTGCCCCACAGATCGTTGATCTCCTGAAAACTGAGGGTATGCAGATCGAGTTGAACATTGAATCCCTCGGGCAGCTGTTTTTCCGGTTGGTTATGGCGATGAAAATCGAAGCCGCGATGGGACTGGAAAAAAAGCAGGATCTGGGAGAGGCGCTCCAGCGCCAGATCATAGTGGGTCAGATTGGCGCTGAAGAGCAGAAACATATTGAGGTGGACGGGGCGCTCCGCAAGCTCCTTCCTGCCGTTGTGCAGTTTATGTATCGGCCCGTTCTTCATGGTCTTCTCCTCTTCGAGATTGACCAGACTGAGTACGACCTTGTCCTTGATGGATGCTTCCGTGGGGATACTGTCCTGATTTTCCAGTTGCGCGATATTGCCCAGGGTGACGGGCTTGCTGCCGACGTCGCCGAGGTGAAGATTGAGTTGGGTAACCAACAATTCCAATGCGGTTTTAATCATCTTCCCTAGACTGTCTTTGCCCCTGGATCGGGGCTATTGTTTCAGCATCAGATCCGGTGCTGATCTCCTCTCTCATCTGTTAGAGTAGACTACGAATCTGGTGAAGTAAATGATTGTCAGACCCCAGTGAAATTGTTGTGAGTCAGGTCTTGAAACAGGGAAAATCGTCGCGTGGAAACAAGGCTGAAAAATCTGAGTGAAGGTCTGGCTGCACTGGAGCAGTGGATTCGCTACAGGCTTGCGGAGCTGTTGGGACGGGAACACAAGATTGAGGTGGATGCGGTTCGATCCCGTCTGGCCGGGCTTGAACTGTTGCCGGGTCAATGCCTTCCATATGAAGAGAATCTGGCGCTGATCACGGCCTTGGCGCCACATCTGCAATCCGACTTTTTTGATCGGATCTTTGCCGAAGTCCTACCGCAAAATGGTGATTACCCCTCCCTCGGAGGCCTTCGTGGAACCCAGTTCCGGGGATTTATGCCCACGGGAGAGACGTTGATATTTCTCCTGGCCGGGAGGGACCTGAAACAGCGTTTGTATCTCAAGCAACTGTTTGAAGAGACCCACCTGTTCAGTCGGGAGGGGCTGCTCTATCTGGATCCGGCCCCGCCGGGTGAGCCGGTCCTGAGCGGTCGTCTGAGTATGCCCAGTGAAATTATCTCTCTGCTGACGAGCGGGGTGGCTGAGGGGCCCAGGTTCGGTATCGATTTTCCGGCCCAGTACCTTACTACAGATCGAGAGTGGGATGAGCTGGTTCTGCGTCCGGCGACGCGGGATCAACTGGCGGAACTGCGCAACTGGTTGACCCACCGGGATCATCTGTTGAACGAGTGGGGCATGGGGCGGGTCTTTCGTCCCGGTTATCGGGCGCTGTTTCATGGGCCGCCAGGAACCGGCAAGACCTTCACCGCGACCCTGCTTGGCAAGGTGACAGGACGGGATCTGTTTCGTATCGATCTGTCGATGGTGATCTCCAAGTATATCGGTGAGACGGAAAAAAACCTGGAGAAGGTCTTCTCCCGCGCCGAGCATCGCGACTGGATCCTCTTTTTCGATGAGGCCGATGCCCTGTTCGGCAAGCGCACCGGGGTGCGGGACGCCCACGACCGTTATGCGAATCAGGAGGTCTCCTATCTGTTGCAGCGTATCGAGCAGTTTTCCGGACTGGTGATTCTTGCCTCAAACCTGAAAAGCAACATCGACACCGCCTTTATGCGGCGCTTTCAGTCGGTGGTTCATTTTCCCGCACCGGGTCCGGAAGAGCGGTATCAGATCTGGCAGCGGCTGCTTCCGAACCAAGTTCGGTTGGAGCATGGATTGGATATGCGGGCGCTGTGCCGGCGCTATGAGATGACCGGCTCCAATATCGCCAATATCATGCAGTATGCATTGCTGCAGACGCTCTCCCGTCAATCCGATACTCTGCAAAAAGCGGATCTGCTGGAGGCAGTCGAGCGGGAGTATCAGAAGGAGGGGCGTTCTTTATAGTCGTATAGGGAGCGGCGAAAGCCGCGAACCGCATGGTGCAATGAAAGGCAGCGCCCCAAGGGGGCGCTGCCAAACAGTGCCGAGTCTTATGACATGGTCGTGAAGCCAATCGCAACCAGTGTCAGTAGCGTCAATCCAAAGAAGATCAGGATCGCACCAATGATATTGGAGCCTCTCTGCATCCCCTTTGAAGGCTTGTTCACCAGATACTTCTCCAGCTCACCACTCGCTTCCAGACGTTCGTACTCCCGCTTATGCTCATGCTTGAACTCATCAAGTGGCACGGCCCCGGTGAAAATGCTGGTGCTCATCGGGAACTTGTCCGGGCGGAAGTGGGCATTGAAGAAATGCACCGTGAACAGGAATATGGTGGCCAACAGGGCCTCTTCCGCATGGATGATTGTCGCAATATTGAAGACAAAGCCTGGCAGTATTATGGCTGTTTTTGTCGGCAAAAAGAGCATCAGGCCACTAAAGCCGATAACCGCTGCGCCCCAGAAGGGTGCCCAGTAATCAAACTTCTGCCAGTAGGACCAGCGGTCAAAACTGGGTCGCTCCGCCTTGCCGATGAACCAGCGGAACATCGCTTTCAAATCATGCCAGTCCTGCCAGTTGGGTATCATCGATGTGGGTCCGAACCAGCGGAACGTCTTGCGCTCTGAGATGAAGACGGTGTAGCCGGCGATGGCGACGTGCACCAGGAATACCGACAACCAAATGGTCGCCGCAGTACGGTGAATGATGGCTTCAATCTGTGGCCCGCCGAGTATGTTGATTACGAACGGCGCCCAATCGGTATGGGAGAAGAGCAGGGTGGAGCCGGTTAGTACCAGCGTCATGGTGCTCATGGCGAACAGTAGGTGGATGATGCGCCAGGCAACGCTGAAGCGACGGAAATAGACAGTCTCTTCTCCTGCAGGGGGTATGTATCCCTTGCCTTGCTGGCGATCACGAAACTCCCTGTAGAACCAGAACAGGACATGGGTCCAGAAGAACAGGAATACGCCGATAATCAGCGCCTCCATGAATTTTGCGGTTATCCAGATACCGGGATAACGCTCGAAATCATCAGCATTGCCATGGGCATGGAAGCCCAGGAACCCTTCAGGGGCATCCTCATGGCACTGCTGGCAGGTCTCCAGGCGATTATCGAGATGTATGCTGGAGGCCGGGTCATCGACCTTTTTCAGCTCATGACCACCATGGCAATCGAAACATTTCGCGGTATGGGTATAGCCCAGTCGGTTGACCTGGCCATGGTAGGAAGACATATAGGTCTTCAGTGAATCCTCATGGCAGTTACCGCAGTTCTGGGTGATAGCGAGTTTCATTGAATCGGCTTCCGGTGATTCAATGTTGTGAGTAGTATGGCAGTCCGAACAGACAGCGGCATCACTGTTCTGTTTCTCCGTCACTTCCTTGCCGTGGATGGATGTCAGATAGGCCTGTTTCTGCTCCTCATGGCACTTGCCGCACACCTCAGGATTCTTCAGGCGATGTTCAGCCCGCTGCTCACTGCCCAGGGTGCCGATGTTATGGGCGTCGTGGCAATCGTGGCAGGAGGCATTGGTTCTGGACTGGTCGGCAAGACTGGGGCGGGCGTGGACCGAGTGCATGTAGCTGTCGACCTGCTCCAATACCACTTTCAGCCGTTTGTGCTTCGGGTCGGGGCTGTCTTTCTGCTCTTCCAGCTTTTCCTGGTGGCACTGCACACAGCCGACGGAAACGGGTAATCTTTCGTCATGTTCCCCTTTTTTTAGGGTGACGTTGGAATGACAGCCGACACAGTATTGTTTCCCATGGACGCTGTTCTCGAACTTTTCCGGGTCAACGTAGATGAATTTCGTCGTGCCATCTTCATACTCCCAGATCTGCTCATCTTCATCATCATCGGCATGGCACTTGGTGCATTTTTTGTTTGGCGTGAGTTGCTTGCCTGCTTTTTCAGATGCAGGCGTTGAAGCCTGTTCCATTGCAGCAAAAGTAGTAAAGGCAGATAGCCCAAGCAGGGCTGCCAACATCACTGACCAGACCTTATTTATTCTCCTCATTATCTCCCCCGGCGCCCCTTCTGATTTTGATTGATCTGCCACCAAACGAAGCCCCTGGCCCGGTTGCTCGTGGGCACTGCAGGAGGCTGTCTGAATTGCTCCCGGCAAACGGCGAGTCTGTCCGGGCGCGGATAAATCCTAATGCTGCAAGGGGAATATCCACTCTATTTTTATGTTTGCGTATTCTTCTCTACAATACGGGCAAGGTCAACAGGTTCGGAGATGTTTGCTCTGTGCGGTTTCTCCGCAATAGCATTGTCAACAGTTGAACGTTTGGGATGACAGAGCGCGAATCCAGCCACACCCTTGCGGGATCTGCTCTTGTTGACACTGGTCATGATTGGATATATAAGCAGCATGTGCTGGGCTGTCGGAGTCCCGTAGATATGGTAACTGCTTAGCGTTTATGAAGTAGTCCTGAATCAGTATTATTTATGTACCAAAGATATCATTCGCTATGATCTATTCATTATCCTTGTCCGCTAATATAGTAAAGTCATCGTTTCGTTTATTGCTGGTTTTCAGTTTGAGTCTGGCTTTTCTTGCTTCCGGTGTTGCCAGCGCTGAACCTGGGGCAAAAAAAGTTGATGAGGCAGTTCAAAAAGCCCTCGATGCGACACCCGATATTGAAAAAGGCAAAAGGCTGTACCATAACTGCGCAGTTTGCCATACGCCAGAGGGCTGGGGTTCACCATCCGGATATTTCCCGCAAATTGCCGGACAACATCAAAGCGTGATACTAAAACAGCTTGCTGATATCCATAAAGGTAATCGTGATAATCCCACCATGATGCCTTTTACAAAACCCCTGTTTGCCAAAGGCACGCAGGCTTTGGCTGATGTATCAGCTTATATTGAGCAGCTGCCGATGGTTCCCAATAACAGCATTGGCTACGGCATGCGACTTGAAGAAGGCAAAAAACTATATACCAAAAACTGCGAAAAGTGTCACGGTATCAATGGTGAAGGCGATGCAAAAGAGTTTTACCCGCGTATTCATGGGCAGCATTTCAAGTATCTGCTACGACAATTACAATGGGTGAAAATAGGCAAGCGCAGAAATGCAGACGAAAAAATGGTAGAACAATTTAAAATCTTTAGTCATTCTGATCTCGCAGCAATTGCCGATTATGTTTCCCGCCTGACACCGGGTAAAGAATTACTTGCCGATCATCTGGATTGGAGAAATCCGGATTTTAGATCTGGCTTTAGAACAGCTCCCAAGGCGAAGCAAGAACAATGACACATAGCAGTACAATATCCAGAGGCATTAGCATGCTAAACCAGACAAAATTGTTAACCGCACTTATTTCATTTCTCTTTATATGTCCGACAGCATGGGCTGACAGCTTGCTGGATCAACAGCTTCGTGATGTTGCGTCAGGGGGAACAGCAGAGCAGCTTAGCTCGTTGATCAGAAAAGGCGCAAATATAGATGCACCGGGTAAATATGGGAAGAGACCACTAATGTTTGCCGCGGAATCCGGCAATACAGATATTGTCGCAACCCTGCTTTCTCATGGCGCAGAAGTCAACGCCAGAACCAAATCAGGTTCCACGGCACTCATTTTTGCCGCTGAAAATGGTCATCCACAAATAACTGCATTGCTGATCGAGTTAGGCGCAAACGTACATGATCGCAACCGATCAGGGCTCAATTCACTGATGATTGCGTCAAAAAAGGGGGACGACATCATCGTCGCCCAGTTGCTGGAATTTGGGGCAGATGTTCGTTCATCTGACCGAAAAGGCAATTCAGCCTTGATGCATGCGATTAACGCGGGGCACGCGGAGGTCGTTAAAACCCTGTTTAGGTATAGCAGTCAGGTTACCCCTTGCGTGCCTAATAATGCGGGTCTTACGCCACTGATGGTTGCAATTAATAAACGACAGAATGAAAGCATAGAATTACTGCTGCCCAGGATCAAAAATATTAATTTCCAGGATAACTTTGGCGCTGGCGCCCTTCACTATGCTGCTGAAAGCAATAATCTTGATATCGTAAAGTATCTTGTCGAGCGCCGTGCCAATGTCAATTTACAGGATGCGGACCTCTCTACACCTCTCATCTATGCGGTAAAAGCAGGTAATACTGAAATTGTCTCGTACCTTTTAGCCAATGGCGCCGATAAAACACTAGAAAATGATATGGGTAAAACCGCCCAACAGCTTGCTGAAGAAAAAAACAACCAAGCTATCATCACTTTGTTTCGCTAGGGTCTGTTAACGCTATGCGGATGCCAGCGTCGAAAGAAGAGGGCGCTATAGCGCCTGTTTGAGAAACCTGTCGAGCTGATTGGCGAATGCCTGCCGGTCACCGTGGTTGAATGACGGCGGGCCGCCGGTATCCACGCCGCTGCCGCGCAGTTCGTCCATGAAATTGCGCATGCTCAGCCGCTGTTTGATGTTGCTTTCGGTATAGCGTTCTCCCCTGGGGTTGATCGCATTGCCGCCTTTCTCGATGACCTCGGCTGCCAGGGGAATGTCGGCCGTGATCACCAGGTCTCCCGGCAGCAGACGCTTGACGATCTCGTTGTCAGCCACGTCGAATCCTGATCCGACCCGGATGGTCTTGATATAGCGGGAGGGTGGCGTGCTGAGAGGCTGGTTGGCCACCAGGATCAGCGGTATCTGCACCCGCTCGGCTGCCCGATAGAGGATCTCCTTAATGACCTTCGGGCAGGCGTCGGCATCGACCCAGATCTGCATGGTGCGGCTCAGTTGACCCCTTTCCCCTGAAGGTGGGAGGTGTACTGTTTGTCAGTGCCGTTGATGTGGTTGATCAGCCAGCCCTGGAGATACTGGGCGACACCTTCCAGTGCTTCATGTCCCCGTACCTGGTAGTCCTCCACGAAACGCTCAACTTCGGCAATCATCGCCACATGCTGATCCTTATGGGCGGCGAAGTCCGGATAGTTGTTCTCCTGCAGCAGATTCTCTTCATGATCGAAGTGATATTTGGTGTAGTCCACCAGCTCTTCCAGCGCCTTGCGCTCGAACTCTTCTCCGGTGTGATACTCATACGCTGTCTGGAATTTGTTCAAAAGCTCGATCAGTTTCTTGTGGTCATCGTCCAGTTGTGCGATGCCGACGCTGTATGAATCTTTCCACACCAGCTGGTCCGAGCGAACCTTCCAGTTATAGATGAAGGGGATCAGAATCACCATGCCGATCAAGATCCATGCAACCGGGTTGTCGATCCCAAAAAGGAATCCCAGTCCTGCAGCAACCACCAGGAGGCCGATGGTGACGACTAACAGCAGTGTTTTTAATTTTTTCATGCCTTAATTTCCAGCGTGATCGATTATTGTTCGTGAAATCAGCCTACATTCTAGGCCACTTTGGGATATTTCAGAAACCCATCTGGCATGATGGCAGGTTCTTCACTGGAAAAAGTTGTTCTCAACTTGGGGGAGGGGGAGGGCAAGCGGCCAATGGGTTGCAAAAAATACCGGTTTTTATTGACGCAGGTCAATAAGAATTGGGATTGAAGTTTATTTCGTTGTCTGACAAATATCAGAAATCTGCGAATTGAATTTGGGTAAATGGAGTTATAGTGATTGAATTAACTATTGCTAATATACTGAGATATGGTGGTTTTTATAAGAAAAGGCATGGAATTTCACGTGAGCGTTTTACCTTTTTTTACGTTTGAAAAGCTGATTGCCACCCAGCAATAAAAAACGCGTTTGATTCATGTCAAAGAGTGAGATTCCTCCCCGGCGTTATCGTCTGCCCGTGACTAAACCCACGAAAGTACGGGGTTTTGCCCAAATCTTCATAATCGATGGCCTTGATGGAGACTCAACTAGATGAAGAAAACCACATTTACACTTTCAGCCCTGGGCTTTGCCCTTGGTGTCGCCACGTCAGGTTTCGCTGTAAACGCTACTGCGGCAGCGCCGACCATGTCGGAAGCGGACTTTGAAAAAGGGAAGACGATGTATTTCCAACGTTGCGCGGGTTGCCACGGCACCCTGCGTAAGGGTGCTACCGGCAAGAGCCTTGAGCCGAAGAACACCATAAAGCTGGGACAGACGCGTCTTGAAAAGATTATCACCTACGGTACAGAAGGTGGTATGAACAACTTCGATGACATCATGTCGAAGGCAGAGATCAGCCTGATGGCCAAGTACATCCAGCAGGAGCCGCCGATTCCGCCGGAGATGTCTCTTGCCCTGATGAAGGAACGCCACAAGGTTTACGTCGAACCCAAGGATTATCCTACCAAGCCGATGCACGGCCGCAACTGGAAGAATTTCTTCCTGGTTATCGAGCGTGATGTAGGCAAGATTGCGATCATCGACGGCGACACGAAAGAAATTGTCGCGCACATCCCGACCGGCTATGCAGTGCATGTACTGAAAGCGGTAGAGCACCACAATACCCTTCATGCAAAAGATCCCGGCCGCTTCTGGTACATCATGGGTCGTGACGGCATGATGACCAAGGTCGATCTCTGGGCCATGCCTGACAAGATGAAAGTCGCTCAGGTACAGGTCGCTTATGACGCCCGCGATGTGGCCGTGTCCGGTGACGGCAAATATGTCATCGGTGGTGGTTACTGGCCGCCTCACTTCGTTATCCTCGATGCCAAGACCATGGCGCCGCTGAAAGTTGTTTCAGCCCGTGGTGTCAACGTCGACGGCGAGTATGTCAACGAGTCTCGTGTCGCTGCTGTTTACGACACGCCGATGGCACCCAGCTGGCTGGTCTCAATGAAGGAGCTGGGGCAGATGTGGCAGGTGGACTACAGTGACCTCGACAACCTGCAGATCACCAAGATCGATTCTGCCAAGTACCTGCACGACGGTTTCTACGATCCAAGCAATCGTTACTTCCAGATTGCTGCCAACGCCTCCGACAAGATGGTGGTGATTGACACCAAGACCCAGAAACTGGAAGCGATGATCGATGTGGACAAGAAGCCTCATCCTGGTCCCGGCGCCAACTGGATCGACCCCAAGTGTGGTCCTGTAGGCGGCACGACCCATCTGGGTGTAGGCAAGGTTACCGCTTGGGGTAATGATCCCAAGGGTCATCCCGATCAGGCCTGGAAGATCTGCTACGAGGTCGAGACCGACGGTGCTGGCGTATTCATTCGCACCCATCCGAAGTCTGACTACTACTGGGCGGATCAGACCAAACACCCTGAGCCGGAAGTTCAGCAGTCGATCCAGGTAATCTCCAAGAAGACTCGTGAGATCGTCAAGACCATTCGTCTGACCGAGGTTGAAGGCTATGCAGCCGTTCATATCGAGTTCAACAGTGACGGATCTGAAGTATGGACCTCTGTCTGGAACCGCAAGGACAGCAAGAAGCCCAACGGTCAGATCATCATCTTCGATGCCAAGACTCTCAAAGAGAAGGCGCGCATCAAGGGTCTCTACGCTCCGACCGGTAAGTTCAACGTCTACAACCGCGTTAACCACGTAACCTGATCAGGGTTGCATAACATCGGGTAAAACCGATAGCGGGCATGGAGGCTCTCCATGCCCGCGTTTTTTCGCCTTTTCATCCTCGTGTAAACGGTAAGCAAATGGCAGATCAGTTCAAAAAACCCAGCTTGGCATCCCGCCGATTCATTCTTGGCACAACCGTGGGTGGCGCGCTGCTGTTTTTTATCGGTGGCATCATCTTTTGGGGTGGCTTTAACACCGCAATGGAGGCAACCAATACCCTCGAATTCTGCATCAGCTGTCATGAGATGGAGGAGAATGTTTACGAGGAGTACAAACCGAGTATTCACTATTCCAATCGCACTGGTGTCAGGGCGGCCTGCTCTGATTGCCATGTCCCTGATCCCTGGGTACACAAGATGGTGCGGAAGATTCAGGCCAGTAACGAGATCTACCACAAGATTTTGGGGACCGTGGATACCCCTGAGAAGTTCGACGAGCACCGCCTGACCATGGCGAAGCGGGTCTGGGATACGATGAAAAGCACCGACTCCCGTGAGTGCCGCAACTGTCACAATTTTGAATCCATGAACCCGGAGTTTCAGAAACCCCGGGCGAGAAATCAGCATCTGAATGCCTTTAAAACCGGCCAGACCTGTATCGACTGCCACAAGGGTATAGCCCACAAGCACATACGTGACCTGCTCTCCGATGAAGAGCTGGAGGCGATGGAGGCGCCAGAGCCCTCGTTTATCCGAAAAGTGCCCGAGATGTTTCTCGAAGGCTTGAAAAAGGTCGAAGCCAAAGAGGCTGCCGAGGCTGAAGCGGAGCAGGCAGCGAAGAAGAAGGCCCGTGAGATCAAGGTAGCAGCCAAGAAGGCTGAAAAGGCACGATTGGATAAAGCTGTTGCCGATGCCCTGGCCGCCTACAAGGCGCAGCAGATGGGTGAAGTGTCTGCCGCCGCAGCAGTAGGCCCGGTTGCCGGTTTCGGTATCGACTGGGGTGATGTGCCGATGCGCAATATCACCGTTTTCTATCCGGGGCAGACCTCCATGGAGTGGGTCTTGACCGGCAAGGATCATGGTGGCTCCCGTCCTTTCATCAAGGCAGGAGATCGCTGCACCACCTGTCACGACAAGGAAGCCGCAGCCATGGGGGAGAAGATGGTCACCGGCCAGAAGGCTGAGAAGACCCCCATCCCCGGTAAGCGCGGCAGTATTCCTGTCGATGTGCAGGCCGCCCACGACACGGAAAATCTCTACCTGCGCTTTGAGTGGGAAGATACAGACCATGTGCCGGTGCCGTTTGTCGAAGGTGGCAAGATGGATCCGGAAAACCCGATGAAACTGGCTGTCATGTTTGCCACCGACAAGGTGAAATATGCAGACCGCTCCGGCTGCTGGGGAACCTGTCATCATGACCTGCGCTCCATGCCTCATACCCCGGATGCCGATACGGCAAACAGCAGTCCGGTCGCGCAAGAGATTGACCTGTCTCAGGGGCTGACCAAGTACATCGAAGAGAGCCGTACCAAGGTCGAAGTCAAAGGGCGCCGCGGCAAGAAACGTGGCGGTTGGGATAAGCTGAAGAGCGGGGATGAGCTGAAAGCGGAGATGGATGCCCATAAGTTCATGGACCTACTGCGCTACAAATCCGGCAAAGGCGAGACCGAGGATGGAGATATCCTGGCGCAACGTCTGATGAGCGGTGGCCAGGGCTTCGAGGTGGATGCCCGCAAGGAGGGTAATACCTGGATCGTCGTCATGAAGCGCAAGCTTAAATCCGACAAACCCGGCGATCTGAGTCTGGCATTGGATCAGGTCTACAATCTGGGCTTTGCCATCCATGACGACTATACCAATACCCGTTTTCATCATGTCTCTCTGGGTTACAGGATCGGTTTTGACAACGAAGATCCCAATATTGAGATCAATGCAGTGAAACGCGAGGCGGTGGCTGCCGCTCCTGCAGCAGCAGTGTCTCCAACGGCGTCACCAGGAGTGGTGCCTGCAGCCAGTCAGATCGATGTGGACTGGAGCAAGGCGGCAAGCCGCGAGGTCACCATCTTCTACCCCGGGCAGACCTCTATGGAGTGGATGTTGACCGGCAAGGATCATGGTGGCTCCCGTCCTTTCATCAAGGCGGGTGATCGCTGTACCACCTGTCATGACAAAGAGACCGCCGCCATGGGCGAAAAGATGGTCACAGGGCAGAAGGCGGAGAAGACTCCCATACCCGGCAAGCGGGGCAGTATTCCGGTCAACGTCGAGTCGACCCACGACGGGGAGAACCTCTATCTACGCTTCAGCTGGGAGGATTCCGAACATGCGCCGGTGCCTTTCGTGGAGGGCGGCAAGATGGATCCGGAGAACCCCATGAAGCTGGCGGTGATGTTCGCCACCGACAAGGTGAAATACGCTGACCGCTCCGGTTGCTGGGGTACCTGTCACCACGATTTGCGTTCCATGCCCCACGCTCCGGATGCCGATACGGCAAATGGCAGTCCGGCTGCCCAGCAACTCGATCTTTCACAGGGTCTGACCAAATACATCGAAGAGAGCCGTACCAAGATTGAGGTCAAGGGGCGTCGTGGCAAGAAGCGCGGTGGTTGGGACAAGTTGAAGAGCGCGGATGAACTGCAGGCGGAGATGGATGCCCATAAGTACATGGAGCTGGTCCGCTACAAATCCGGTAAGGGTGAGGTCGAGGATGGCCATATCCTGGAGCAGCGCACCATGAGCGGCGGCGAGGCGGCAGAGATGACCGCATCATTGGAGGGTGGTATCTGGACCCTGGTGATGAAGCGTAAGCTTCAGACCGGCAAACCGGGTGATCTGCCGCTGGCAAAAGATCAGGTTTACAATTTTGGTTTTGCCATCCATGACGACTTCAGCAACGAGCGTTTTCACCACGTCTCTCTGGGTTACAAACTGGGATTTGATAACGATAAGACTGAGATCAACGCAACTGCACAGTGATGATGAGCAAGACGACCAACTTGGTAAACGTTCGTCGGAGCCTGTTAGTTCTGGTTTTCACCCTATCTGCCTCGTCTCTGTCGGCGGGTGGAGTGCAGGCACCGGTCTCTGAGATAGACATTATCAAATTTAAATTTGAACCACCGGAGATCACCATCAGGGCCGGGCAGCGGCTGCGCTGGATCAACCGGGAGAAGCGGCAGTACCACAGCGTCTGGTTTGAGCAGGCGGGTGATCCAGAGCCTGATTATCTGTTTCCCGGTGATACCTATGAACGCAGCTTCGATCAGGCCGGAAGTTTTCCCTATCGCTGTGGTCCACATCCCAAAATGACGGGTGTGGTACACGTCGAATAGGGAGGTTGACAGAGGTCAAAGCCACTTCCGAAACCCAGGTGTTATCTTGCTATTTAAGTAATGCCTTATTTACCCGAAAGAGAAGTATTAACCTGATGAAACCCCTTTCCACCCTGCTGTTGGCCCTGTCCGTCGTTATGACAGGCACTGCTGCGCAGGCGGAAATCGTCTCCCCGCGTCAGGCTGAGATGCTCTATCTATTGAAACATGACTGTGGCTCCTGTCATGGCATGCGGCTGGAGGGTGGACTCGGTCCTGCTCTGACACCGAAGCGCCTGCAACCCTGGCAAGCGGAGCAGTTGGCGGTCACCATCCTGCATGGTCGCCCTGGCACGCCGATGCCGCCCTGGCGCCCATTTTTCACCGACAGTGAAGCCCTATGGTTGGCGCAGCAACTGAAGCAGGGTGTCCAGCGGCGATGAAATCTCTGTCTATTCTGTTTTTTACGATGCTTCTGTTGCCCGGTATCTCCCTGGCTGATTGTCTGACTCGCGGCACCGGTGACATGGGTGTTATCGTCGAACGAGCGGCAGGTAGTCTGAAAGTCGTGGATACCACTCACCACAACACGTTGTTTCAGGTCGAGGGGCTGGGCGATCTCTCCCACGCCTCTGCTGTCTACTCCCGTGATGAACGATACGTCTATGTTTTCGGTCGTGACGGTGGACTCACCAAGGTGGACATACTTTGTGGCAGGATCGTCAAGCGCATCATCCAGGGCGGCAACAGCATCGGCGGAGCAATCTCCCAAGATGGCAGCCTGATCGCAGTCTCCAACTATAAACCCGGTGGCGTGAAGATCTTCTCTGCCGATGACCTCTCCCTGATTGCCGATATCCCAGCCACCACCGTCACTGACCGGGATGGCAACAAAAAAGGCTCCAAAACGGTGGGGTTGGTGGACGCGCCGGATCAGCGCTTCGTTGTCAGCCTCTACGATTCCGGCGAGAGCTGGATTATCGATATGAGCGATCCGGCCAAACCGGCTGTTCAGCGCTTCGAAAATATTGGCAGCCTGCCCTATGACGGACTGATTACGCCGAATGGACGCTACTATATCGCCGGTCTCTTCGGGCAGGATGGCCTGTCGCTACTCGATCTATGGCACCCGGAGAAGGGAACCCGCCTGATCCTCGATGACTATGGCCGCGGCCAGAAAAAACTTCCGGTCTACAAGATGCCGCATCTCGAAGGCTGGGCGATGGCGGATGACCGCGCCTTTCTGCCGGCAGTGGGGCGTCATGCAGTATTGGTGGTCGACAGTAGCGATTGGAAAGAGATCAAACAGATCCCGGTACATGGTCAGCCGGTGTTTGTCATGGCTCGTCCGGACGGTCGCCAGATCTGGGTCAATTTCGCCTTTCCCCACAACGACACCATTCAGGTTATCGATACAGAAACCCTGGAGATAATCAATACTCTGAAGCCGGGCAAGGGTACGCTGCACATGGAGTTCAGCCCCCGCGGTGAGTCTGTCTGGATCTCAGTCCGCGACAAGGACGAGGTGCAGATCTACTCCACCCGCACCCAGGAACTGACTCATCGGCTGCCGGTGGATAAGCCCAGTGGCATCTTTTTTACCTCCCGTGCCCACCAGACAGGATTGTGACATGGCTAACCCTGCATCACTTTTCAGACAGGCCCATCCACGTACGCTGAACCCAGACAGGGTGGAGTTGAACGACTTGGAAAAGAGGCTGCTTAATGAATATCAGAATGGGTTGCCGCTCACATCTACGCCCTATGCGGATATGGCTGCCAGGATCGGCACCAGCGAGGCGTTGGTCTTGAAGATTCTGCAGCGCTTGCAGGATGCGGGGGTCATCAGTCGGGTCGGCCCGGTATTCAAGCCCAAGAAAATCGGTGCCAGTACCTTGGCGGCGATGGCAGTTCCGGAAGAGAGGCTCGAGGCGGTTGCCGCAAAGATCAACGCCTACCCAGAGGTGAATCACAATTACGAACGTGAGGACGAACATAATCTCTGGTTTGTGGTAACCGCGCCCTCTGAAGCTCACTTGGCAGCGGTACTGGCAAAAATGGAGCCTGAGACAGGGTTCCCCATTCTCAATCTGCCATTACGAAAAGAGTTCCATATCAATCTGGGGTTTCCTCTGTGGTGCTAAATGACGCTGATCGCAGCTTGGTAGCCGAAATACAGGGTGGGCTGCCGCTCTCAAGTCACCCCTATGCCGAGGTGGGTGAGCGTATCGGTATGGAGGAGCAGGAGGTCATTGAGCGCATTGCCAGGTTGCAGGATGAAGGTATCATCAAGCGCCTGGGTATCGTGGTGCGCCACCATGAGCTTGGTTATACCGCCAACGCGATGGTGGTCTGGGACGTACCTGATGAACAATTGGATGAGGTCGGAGGGAAGCTGGGCAGTGAGTCCTGTGTCACTCTCTGTTATCAGCGGCCGCGATGTCTGCCCAAGTGGCCCTATAACCTCTTCAGTATGATCCACGGCAAGGATCGTCAGCGGGTACTCAACTACATCGACACGATCATTGAATCCTGTGGCCTCGAGGGCATTCCCCACAAGGTGTTGTTCAGTGGGCGCCGTTTTAAACAGCGTGGTGCACGTTATCAATGATGGATAGTGTCGATCGCGCCATTATCAATCAATTACAGGGTGGTTTTCCAATCTCCGGTCATCCCTATCGGGAGATGGCAAATCGCTTTGGTATCAACGAGGTGGAACTGATTCAGCGCCTGCAGCAGATGCTGGAGAAGAGACAGCTCTCCCGCTTTGGCCCACTCTACAATGCGGAACGCCTGGGTGGTGGGCTCAGTCTTTGTGCCATGAGTATTCCTGAAGAGGATTTCGAGCGTGTGGCCGAACAGGTCAATGCGTTTTCCGAGGTCGCCCACAACTATGCGCGAGACCACCGCTTGAACATGTGGTTCGTGCTGGCGACTGAGACCCCGACGCGCATCGAGTCGGTGCTTGCTGAGATTGAGGATGTGACAGGATATCAAGTCTACAATATGCCGAAAAAAGAGGAGTTTTTTGTCGGACTGAAATTCGAGGTTTGAAATTCGTCCCCCAAACTGCGGACACTATACCCTTATGGTGTAATATCCGGTCTGAAATTTCTGAACACGCTAAAGATTAAGAGGCTCCACTTTTGAAGACACGAAAACCTGCCCAGAAGGTATCCCTGGTTGTGGCATATATCTGTTATGTCGTTGCGGTCATCACTCTGTTTGCCGCCGGTTATCGAGCCTACACGGTTGGTACGGACAATCCCATATTCGCCAGCTTGGCGGCTTCGGTGTTCTTTTTTGTTTGCTGTGGCATCGTGCTGCAGGTGATCGGTAGCGTCAGTCTTCCGGATCTCAAGATAGATCCCAAAGGGTCGGAATAGCCCTGGGCCTGAGAGACACGATGTCGGATAAGGGCATAACAACACAGCCGCTGGACGACCTGGATCGCCGCATCGTGGTGGCGACCCAGGGTGGCTTGCCGCTGGTGCCGGAACCCTATGAGCAGGTTGCCCAGGCGTTGGATAGTACCGCCGATGAGGTGATGCGGCGTATGCGCAGGATGTTGGAATCCGGCACCATCCGTCGTATTGGAGCCGTACCCAACCACTATACACTCGGCTTCAAGGGTAATGGCATGACTGTTTGGGATGTCCCGGACGACAAGGTGCAGGATTATGGCCGCAAGATAGGTGCCCTTGATTTTGTCAGTCATGCCTACCACCGTCCCCGTCATCTGCCTGAGTGGAACTACAATCTATTCGCTATGGTGCATGGAAGGGATCGAGACGAGGTGATGGAGAAGACCAACATCATCGTGGAGCTATTGGGTGGGGATAACCGGGGCCATGAGGTCTTGTTCAGCAGTCGGATATTGAAGAAAACCGGGATGAGAATAGGGCAAATAAGGTGACAGGTATCAGGTAGTGCTTGTAAGCCGGTTCAAGCGCAGCGGAACCGGCAACCTACTGATGCCCGATCCGCTACGCTTGATCGGTCCTGCATGCTTGACGCAAGCCTTTAGCCTGTTTGGAAGGAATATGTTTAGAATCACTCAATTCATGCAGGAAATACTGGATCCCAAACCTCTGGGACCAAAGCGCAACCCACCGGGGCCGGTGGTGATCTGGAATCTGGTGCGGCGCTGCAACCTGATGTGTAAGCACTGTTACTCGATTTCGGCGGATACTGATTTCCCAAATGAGCTGAATACTGCCCAGGTCTTCGATGTGATGGACGATCTGAAGCAGTTCAAGGTGCCGGTTCTGATCCTCTCCGGCGGTGAACCTCTGTTGCGTCCCGATATCTTTGAGATCGCTCACCACGCCAAGGCGATGGGTTTTTATACGGCCCTCTCCACCAACGGCACCCTGATCGATGAGCAGAACATCGACAAGATCGCCGAGGTGGGTTTCGACTATCTGGGCATCAGTATCGACGGCATTCGTGAGACCCACGATCAATTCCGCCGCAAGGAGGGAGCCTACGACGAGTCGATGCACGGGTTACGCCTCTGCCGGGATGCAGGTATCAAAGTGGGCTTGCGTTTCACCATGACTCAGGACAATGCGGAGGAGTTGCCTCAACTGCTGGATCTGATGGCCGAGGAGCGCATTGACAAGTTCTATTTCTCCCATCTCAATTATGCGGGACGTGGCAACAAAAATCGCGAGGATGACGTCTTCCTCAACACCACCCGCTGGGCCATGGATCTGCTGTTCGACCGCGCCCTGGAGGATGCTGCCAAGGGACGGGGTACGGAGTTTGTTACCGGTAACAATGATGCGGACGGCGTCTATCTGCTCCATTGGGTGAAGCGGCTCTTTCCCGAACAGACGGAACACATCAAGGCGAAACTAATCCAGTGGGGTGGCAACAGCTCCGGCGTCAATATCGCCAATATCGACAACCAGGGTCGGGTCCATCCGGACACCATGTGGTGGAACTACGACCTGGGTGACGTCAAGGAGCGGCCATTCTCGGAGATCTGGATGGATACTTCAGATCCCATTATGGCAGGTCTCAAGGCGAGTCCCCGCACAGTCGGCGGTCGTTGTGGTGTCTGCCGCCATTTCGATATCTGCGGGGGCAATACCCGGGTGCGGGCGATGCAGCTCACCGGCGATGCCTGGAGTGAGGATCCCGCCTGTTATCTTACTGACGAAGAGATCGGTATCTCTACCACCACAGAAGAGGATTCGCCGGTAGACCAAGTGCTTACCGGGTAGGTAAACCATGAAGATGCGTATCCTGCTGCTGACCATTTTCGGACTCTCTGGCCTTTTTGATGCGGGTCAGAGTGTCGCCGCGGTTGATGCTGCGGCGCTATATAAAACGCACTGTGCCGAGTGTCATGGCCCGGGCCGGCTTGGAATCATCGGACCTGCGTTGCTGCCGCAAAACCTGAAGCGGCTGCGCAGGAAATCTGCCTTTCAAATGATCGAAAACAGCCGTCCGGCTGTACAGATGCCGCCCTTCAAGGAGAAGCTCAACAAGGCGGAGATAGAGTCGCTGGTGGAGATGATCTATACCCCACTGAAGGTTATGCCCAAGTGGGGTATGGATGAAATCAAAGGGAGCCAGCTGGTCTACCATAGGCCGGGAGGACTGCCGGACAGACCCAAATTCGAGGCGGACATCGACAACCTCTTTATGGTGGTCGAGCTTGGGGATCACCACGCCACCCTGTTGAATGGGGATACCTTCGAACCGATCCATCGGTTGCCGACCCGATTTGCCCTGCATGGTGGACCCAAGTGGGCCGAAGGCGGCCGTTACATCTACTTCGCCTCCCGGGACGGCTGGATCAGTAAATTCGATGTCTTCAATCTGACCTATGCCGCCGAGGTGCGGGTTGGTATCAATACCCGTAATCTGGCGGTCTCCCACGATGGACGATATGTGATTGCCGCCAACTACCTGCCCCATTCACTGGTGGTGCTGGACGCACGTGACCTATCTCCGTTGAAGGTGATCGATGTGGCGGACGCAACCGGCACCTCTTCAAGGGTCAGCGCGGTCTATACGGCGGATCCGAGGGAGAGTTTTATCGCCGCGCTGAAGGATATCCCCGAGGTTTGGGAGATCGGTTATATGGACGAGCCACCGGCGGGTTTTTCCGGTTGGGTCCATGACTATCGGGAAGACTCCGGGGATGCCCATAAAGAGGAACGGTTTCCGGTGCGCCGCATCGCGGTGGAGGGCTATCTGGATGACTTCTTCCTCACCCAGGAGTATGACCGGGTGATCGGCACCTCACGGGGCTTGGACAAGGGGCTCGAAGGGAGTGCTGGGCAGGTTGTCGATCTCGACCTGAAGCGAGCCGTGGCACAGGTGACCCTGCCAGGCATGCCGCATCTGAGCTCCGCCATTACCTGGCAGTATCAGGGCCGAAACGTGTTGGCCACGCCAAATATCAAAAAACCGGAGGTCACCATTGTCGATACCGAAACCTGGGAGGTGGTCAAGCGGATTCCCACCCAGGGGCCTGGATTCTTCATGCGCAGCCATGAGAAGAGTCCCTACGCTTGGGTCGATGTCTTCTTCGGCCCCAACAGGGACCTGATGCATGTGATCGACAAGCAGACTCTGGAGATAGTAAAGACGCTGAAACCTGTGCCCGGAAAGACCTCGGCCCATGTCGAGTTCACCAAGGATGGCCGCTATGCCCTGGTCAGTATCTGGGATCTCGATGGTGCGCTGGTGATCTACGATGCCAGGACGCTTGAGGAGGTCAAGCGTCTGCCGATGAAAAAACCTTCAGGTAAATACAACGTCCACAACAAACTGACCCGCTCCCGCGGAACCAGTCATTGATCAGATGTTACTCTTTACGCGTGGGTATCTTCTCGGTGCGCCGAAAAAGACCTAGATTTTTTCCCGCCTCGGAGAGTCTGGCGATTCCGTCAGCGGAGACCTGCAGGGTGAAGACGGGTTTTTTGGTCTCATCATCCGCAGAGATGCAATCCATGTGAATGCTGTCTGCGGTTGTCCCACCCCAGAAGCAGCGGAAAAGATGCTCTTTCCGGCCTGTAACAAAGAGCTCGGCCCGTCCCTCGAAAAGCACTTCGACCCTGGAGTAAGGCGACTCACTTCCCTCTGCGGGCACCCATATCCCCGAACCGGGATGCGCACTACAGCCGGCAAAAAGAGTGCTGGCGAGAAGGGTGAGAAATAGGTATTTGGTCTTTATAATCACAAGAGATTGTCCTGGTACTATTGACAGGGCGGCATTATAACTCAAGTTTCAGATTTTGCGGTGTTGGTTGGCATGAGGTGTGGCTTCTCTAAATGTGACGACCGTAGGGTGCCGCCTGTGCGTAAAGAGGGATAACCGATTGGGCGAAGTAAACTGTCTCTACTGCGGTAAAAAGATAGCGGAAGATATTGCCGAGTGTCCTCACTGCGGCGCAGTCTCCCACTTTCAGAAAAAAGGCTATCGTGCCGGGGC
This sequence comes from gamma proteobacterium endosymbiont of Lamellibrachia anaximandri, assembly GCA_016756855.1. Classification (GTDB taxonomy): domain Bacteria; phylum Pseudomonadota; class Gammaproteobacteria; order Chromatiales; family Chromatiaceae; genus QGON01. The sequence continues at coordinate 83,204 of JAESPD010000004.1, forward strand.
GCGGAAAAAATTTGTTCTGCTTTTCATCGCTTTGGCGGTTTTCTGCCTGTATTTTATCTTCTGGCTGCCAAGGTAGACCCAAGGGGTTTTTATGAATATTCGGTTACGTAATTTTTTCCCGTTGCTCGTGGCTGGTTGTCTCAGTTTGAATGCTGTTGCGGCGGATGGTCAAGGCTATAAATTACTGAAGGTGGAGGATGGCGACACGCTGGTTGTAGCGCTTGCCGGCGGTCCTGAGCGTATACAGCTGGCTGGAATCGACGCGCCGGAAGATACCCCTAATCCCAAGTTGCAGCGGGATGTCCAGCGTACCGGTCTGAGTGAGCAGGTTCTGCTGTCGATAGGGGAGGTCTCTACTGCCCATCTCAGGCACCTTGTGTCACCAGGTCAACAGGTGATGCTGAGTGGAAATTTGGATCGTCGTGATAAATATGGGCGTATTTCACTGGTGGTGATGGGTGATCAGGGCAATAGTCTGAATGAGAAGATGGTGGCTGATGGTTTTGCGGTGGTGCTCAATCGTTATCCGCTGGACAGTGCTTTTCGGGGCCGGTTGAAGAAGATGGAGGGGGAGGCGTTTGATCAGAAGCGTGGCTTGTGGGGAGAGTATCGTGAGATTGCCATGCGTTGGGGAAATCGGGGCGAATAGCTGCCTATCTGCTTGAGCAGCAGGGATGTTTAATGGGTATCCCCTATCATCCAGATTGATATTTTACGATGCGTTTTGGAAGGATGTCCCGGATAATTTAACCGATTAACCCTTTATCGAGCTATAGAAAATCATGACCAAGCAGAAATTATTCTCCATTGCCTCCATGGTTTTGGTCTTTATGCCCTTGGCGCAGGCAGATTCATCTCCAACAGTTGCCTCTTTGGGTGAGAAGCTTTTTTTCGACAGCAATCTCTCCAACCCGCCCGGACAGTCCTGTGCCAGCTGTCATTTACCTGGGGCTGGTTTTGCCGACCCTGACCGTGAACTGCCGGTTTCTCGTGGGGTGCATCCAGACCGCTTCGGCGACCGCAACACACCTACGGCGGCTTATGCGCTCTACAGTCCCGCCTTCCACTTTGATGAAAAGCAGGGGCTGTATGTTGGTGGCCAATTCTGGGACGGTCGAGCCGCCACATTGGAAGAACAGGCCAAAGGCCCCTTCTTGAACCCGGTTGAAATGGCCAACGCGGATTCTGCTGCAGTCGTTGAGAAGGTCCGGCAGGCCTCTTACGCCAAAGAATTTGATCGCTTATTTGGCAAGGGAAGCCTCAAGGTGGTGAAGCAGGCATATGATCACATTGCAACAGCCATCGCCGCCTTTGAACGCAGCGAGCGATTCCACCCCTTTACCTCCAAGTATGACTACTATCTCGCAGGCAAGGTTGAACTGACCAAGCAGGAGAAACGTGGATTGGAACTGTTCGATGCCGGGGATAAGGGTAACTGCGCAGCCTGCCACACGAGTCAGGTGGGAGAGAATGGTCAGCCACCCCTGTTTACCGATTTCACCTATGACAATCTGGGCGTACCGCGGAATGACGAGAGCCCCTTCTACACCCAACCCGCCCGCTTCAATTCCAATGGGGCCGAAGTGATCGATATCGGTCTGGCGAAGACCACGGGTCGTGATGCGGATAAGGGGAAATTCAAGGTTTCCACGCTACGTAATATCGCGCTGACGCCACCCTACATGCACAATGGAAAACTGAAAACCCTGCGTGAAGTCGTGGTGTTCTACAGCACCCGGGATATCCGCTCTGACTGGGGCAAGCCTGAAGTGGCAGAAAACGTCAACATAAAGGAACTGGGTAATCTGGGCCTGACCAATGGCGAGATAGATGCCATCGTTGCCTTCATGAAGACTCTGACGGATGGGTATCAACTCGACACCAACTCCGCAAAGCATTGAATAAGCCCACAGGGGTTGTTGGGCGGGGGGCGGGCGTGGATTTGGCGACAATAAGACTTTGATTCCAACTCTATGGAGAGTCGTTCGATGAAAATACAGAGTGGTTTGCGATTACAGCAAGTAACAATGATCAGTCTTCTTCTCATGGCTGCAAGCGCTGGCATGGCCAATTCACTCGAATGTCCTCCCAGCACTGAAGCACTGACCACGAAAGACTCACAGATCCCCTTGGATGAACTTGAAATACGCCTTAAACCTTTGGTTCGCTGTGAACTTGCCGAGGAGGCAAAGGGATGGATGACGTTGTTGAAGAGCAAAGTCCAGGAGATAAGCGGCGAGGAGCTGGTTGCCAAACACAAGAAAACCGAAATGAAGGCGGTCGAGGTGGCGCTGGACGCCCTGGAAGATGCCAAGGATGCTATAGAGGAGGTTCCTGAGGCCACAAAGGGGGAGTCTGAGTCGACAGCTGCCGGTCAGGAAGAGGCAGAGATGGCGGTTGCCGAGGCTCACAAACAGATAAAAGAGGTCATGGGGGATCAGGAGGAGATAGAGGATGCGGTGGATTCCAGTATCGCCAAGAAGGTCCTCGAAAAAAGTGAAACAGAGACCGGAGTCGACAGTAAATTGGGAAAACAGATACTCCAGGATGAAAAGTCCGCCACCAAACAACTGGACAAGATTGACACAAAGGAACTTCAGGATCAGGAGACCTTAAAAAAGGTGACGGACGCAGCGGTTCAGTTGGCGGATTCGAAATCGGAGATCCGGAAATCACTGCTTGAGCACGTCAACCAGTTATATGCGGAAAGGACCGCGTTGATCGATCGCGCCAATCTGGTGATCAACGCATTTGAAGAGAAGGGGGCGGCTGAGGAGCCGATCACGGAATACAGGCAGTACATCAAAGCCGTATCAGGCCTTAAGGTTGATGTCTCCGATGTTGACGCTACATTGGCTGCCCTCAAAGGCTGGCTTATGTCTAAGGAGGGTGGCCTGCGCTGGGGTAAAAATATCGCTATTTTCGTTGTTACGGTGCTGGCGTTTTACTTCCTTTCCGTCGTCGTTGGGCGGGCAGCAGAGCGAGGGTTCAAAGCTTCGCGTCACACTTCTGCACTGTTGTCTGACTTCCTTACGAAAGCAATAAGCCGGGGAATTATCGTACTAGGTGTTCTTATCGGTCTGGCGGCGCTTGAGGTGAATATCGGCCCGGTCCTCGCGGTGATCGGCGCATTGGGCTTTGTTGTAGCTTTTGCCCTGCAGAGCTCCCTGGGTAATTTTGCCAGTGGTATACTCATCCTGCTCTACCGCCCTTTTGATGTAGGAGATCTGGTCGAGGTCTCCGGTGTATTGGGTAAAGTGTCTTCGATGAATCTTCTCTCCACCCATATTAAAACACCCGACAACAAGTCCGTTATCATTTCCAACAATGCCATCTGGGGCAATGTGATAACCAATGCCACTGCGACGAACAAGCGGCGCGTAGACATGGTTTTCGGTATCGGCTATCAGGACGATATCGGCAAGGCGCAACGGATCATGGAGGACATCCTCTCATCCCATGAGTTGGTGCTGAAAGATCCGGAGCCTGTGGTTCGGCTTCATGAACTGGCGGACTCCTCGGTGAATTTTGTCTGCCGCCCCTGGATTCGGGCAGAGAACTACTGGGATGTCTACTGGGATGTCACCAGGGCGGTGAAGGAGCGTTTCGATGCGGAAGAGATCTCCATCCCATATCCGCAGCGGGATGTTCACCTGTTCACTGAACAGACTGCCGGGACGGAAATTCTGCCTGACAAAAACAGTTCCTAATACTCAATAAACGGGTTCAGAGCTCTTGGTTGAAAACAGGGATTAAGCGAGAGCCATTTTGGCCATTGCTCAAAGAATCTCCTCGATTGGATAGACATAGAGTAGAGATAGAAGAGCGTCAGGGAGATTGCCAGGATATAGCGGGGCACCGCAGTTAGAGCTCTCTTTAATCAACAGAAGACCCAATGCCTGTCTTGCGCTGGGTCTTCTGTTTTCAGCAGTTTGCTAATCGCTCTCTTTCATTACACCCGGTTCATCTGCCTTAAGATAGGCCAACTCCTCTTCCGACAGTTCAACGTCGTCGTAGCCGGTGATCATCGGTTTCACATGATCGATGAATGAGTGGCCTGTCGTCAGCAGATAGATGTGGGCGATGACGAACAGCAGGACTGCGAGTGCTGCGATGGTATGGGCCAGCGCAATGGGTCCAAGTCCTATCCAGCTGAAAATCTCCCCCTGTCCAAAACTGATCAGCAGGTAGGCGATGCCGGATATCCAGATTGCAGGAAAGATCACGATCTTGACCATAAGATAGGTCAGCGCCTGCAAGGGGTTATGCTTGCGCCGGTAGGTCTTCCGATATGGATGGTGCTCCCCTTTGAAAATGCCGAAGGCGTAAAAGCGGGCAACCTTGATGAAGTTATCGGCGGTTGGGATATAGTGACGCCACTGTCCTGTTGTGAAGAGCCAGAAGACGGCGAATGCCCAGAGCGCCAACAACACCAGCGCGGCCCATGTGTGTACAGTGACGGCATCACCAAACTCGATCAGATTATAGACGCCATGTACGGCAAATCCACTGAACAGCAGGGTGAAGATGAGCGCCATCTGGCTCCAGTGCCAGAGTCGTTCAAACCGTTTGAAGACCAGAATCTTATGCATTGTCATCAGACTTTCCTCCTGCGGGTGGCGATCAAGCGCAACGCGCCGTGTCCAAGTACCCCACCCAGGGTGCCGAGAACTGCCAACAAACCGATAAGATCGAGCATTTCATTCTTGCCTCTACCCGGCATATAGAAACCCTCAAGATGATCGAGTCTGCCATCATGTGAATGACAGCTGGAACAACTCAGTGCGTCGTCTTTTGGCGCCACCATGTGGTTGATGGGCCAGTAGGAGTAGGTTTCGATAAACCCCCATTCACCACTGTAAGGAATATCGTTTTTCTTCATTCCGGCCTCTATTGCCTTGCCGAAATCGTAGTTGCCCCAGAGGGCACTATCATCATTCCCCCAAAGATGCATATAGGGCAGCGTGTTGTTGCCCTTGTCGTAGGGTTGTGTGCTGTGCATGCGTTTGAACGGGTAGATGCGTGAACCTGGGTCATCATGGGAGCCGGAAAAGCTGTTGATGTCGATCGGGCCTTTTGATGGATCAAACTTGGTGGCGATCGTGGTGTAGTTCATGGTGCCGTCAAACCAAGCGTACAGCGGCTCAAGGTCTTCCGCATAGGTGAAGGTGCCCTTGATCGACTTGTAGGTGGCGCGATGATGGCCATCGCCCTGGGTATACTCCTTCAGCTTAAAGCCCTCGCCATCTTTCAGTTTGCCCATAGTGCGCCAGTCCCAGTCGACCTCAGTGGCGACACCGCCCCGGGCAATCGCTGGAATGTGGCAGGTTTCGCAGGCAACTGTTTGAGTATGGCTGTTGAGTTTGATTCCCTGGACCGACGTGATGGGATGAGGTGATGCGCTGTGACAGCTTTCGCATGAAGCAACATCGCGTGGCATGCCTGGCTTGCCGGTGCCAGTCTCGTCGTTGACCAGCATCTCGTAGCGGCTACCTGCCCACTCATGCCCTTCGCCCACGTGGCAGGTAACACAGGAAAAGCCTTCGCCGGCTTCACTCATGTGTACATCGACCTCTTTGGGCGGGTCGAACAGCACAGATGAGAGATCGCCGTGTTTCACATTATCGCCGCCGCCGCCATAGAAGTGGCACTTGCCGCAGTTGTTGCGAGTCGGCATCTCAACGCTTTTGGCAACCGCAGCCCAGTCGATGGCTGGTTTGCCCTCAAACATGACGGAACAGGCCTTGTTGCCTTTCGATGTGGGTGTCTTGTAGTAGGTGCCGGTGGATTCGTGGCAGACCAGGCAGTCGATGTTGTCCTGGTTGGTGAAATCGAAATCCGGACTGTCCATGTTATAGCCGGCATGGCACTGGGCACACATGCCCTCATTGCCTCTTGCGTTGGTACAGAAGTTGTTGATCAACACACTCTTGCCAAGATGCTGGCCTGTCTTCGGATGTTTGTAGTTCCAGGTCCAGTGCTTGTTTTTCATGAACTGATGACCTGCCGTGTTGTGACACTCCAAACAGGCTTTGGTCACTTCAGGGCCGCTAAAAAATGGGCCTTGAAGTTCTTTTAATTTTGCGTGATCAGTGGTTGTCGTGCTCTCTTTTTTGGGTTTGATAATCGCATGGCGTTCATCCGTATCTGTATATTCGGAGATGCCCATTTCGATTTTTGGATCTGAGGAGGCCAGGGTTGCGGTTACCCAGCCAAGCGTCAGAATCAGAATAGAGAAGCTGAGAGATATATAAGTAAAGCGGTACACCCGGCGCCTGGAGGCCGGAGAAAAATGGTTACTCATCTTGACGATGTCCCCTTGTAAACACCAATCAGCGGCGCTGACAACGACAGATCTCTGCGGATCTATGCGGAGTGTAAATATACCTGCATTACACCAAGGTTGGAGTCTACCCGTTTTTATTCGAAAAAATCATGATATACATCAATGGGGAGGGGGCGTTTTAATCTCGCTTAAGGTGCAAGCACCTTTTTGATGTCATACAGGGTGCGATGCACGCTGTGGCAGAGTGCGCAGCTCTGCACGGCCAGTGTTCCCAAATGGCGTCCTGTCTGCTTTTTCTCTCCTGCCTCGATCGCCTGTTCAAGGGCGGCCAGGGATTTCTCTGTTTCAGTGCCGAGGATCCTTGATTTTTGGGCTTCATCCTTATGGCAGGATTCACAGCTCTGCCCGAGGTCATCAAGTCGCCGGCGAAGATCGCCAAGGCTGTCGAGTGCAGTCTGTTTTCTCTCATCCTCACTGGCTATCTTTACCCGGTTGAGCAGCAGGGTGAGACGCTCCATCACCCTCTTATAAGGCTCCTCCTCCAGCGTTTCAGTATCCTCAACCCTGACTGCGCTGAAGTCCGGACTGCGATAGAGTGCAGCGGCTACGGCGCGATAGTCCCGATGGCAGGATCGGCAGCTGAGACCAAGTTTTCGCAGTGTGCTGGCGGCCTGTTTGTAATCGCCCTGTTCCGCCGCCTTTTGCAGTGCGTCCATCTGTTCGAGTTCCAGTTCATCCCGCCACTCCGGCACCATTTCACCAATCTTGCGGTAGTGCTGTGCCAGGCGTGTGGTCCACTTTTTGAGCCGCGCATGATCTTCCAGTGCCAAATAGTCGGAGACCGCCAGCATCTCGCGGCGCAGTTTGAACATGTTATGTAGCCAGACGTGACGTTTATTGGCCGGTTTATACCACTGTGCCAAAGAGGCGGGGGGGAGTTGCAGATCTATTTCCCTCCCCTCGCTGGCGCAGGTTGATGAGAAGGATATCAGCGTGGCCAGCACGAGAAAAAAAAGTCTGGGTAAAATCAACTATCTGCTCCGGTTTTATGTCGATGGACAAGGCATTCAGTATCAGTCATATTGCCCGGCAGTGAACTTTGTTGCAATCGGCTTGGCGAGGGTCGCGTTGTCAAATCAGGAGAAAGATGTGTTTGGTGGTTTGAAAAAGTATAGCGGCACATTTTATTTAGTTGCCGCTCTGATCGTTGGCGGCTCATCGCTGTTTTTTTCAGCGGTATTGTCGGCTGCGGATGAGATGGCGAATCCAGCCAGCGTTACCCATCAGATGTGGCGCAAGATCCGCTTGGGTGAACTCAAGATCGAAGGGGATCACGATGCGGTCAAGGCCCTGGTTCTGCAGGGAAATATCCCTATCACCTATGATTACATCGCCACCTTGATGCGCACTCCAAACGCCTTTGGCAATGGACCGGCCTGCATCGTTTGTCACAGCTCCAATGACCCGTCACGGAGTTACCGGGGACTGGATCTCTCCAGCTGTGAAGGCATTCTGCGAGGCTCCACTGAAGCTCCGGCCAGACCCGTCATCTCACCGGGCAAGCCAATGGATAGCCGCCTGGTGCATAAACTCCGAAACAATCGTATGCCGCTGGGGGTCTCCTTCCTGCATCCGACCGATACAGAAAGTATTCAAAAGGTCAAAAAATGGATCGACAGCGGGGCGGCTGATGACGAGTTTTTCAAGACCAGCGTGCTGCCGCTCTTTGCCGAGCCCACGGCATTTGGCTCTGAGATCGCCTGTGTCTCCTGTCACGCCGGGTTTCGGGATCCGCCCAATTTCAATGAGGTTAACCTGAGCAGCCACGAAGCCATCATGACGGGGGCTTTCTCCCGAACCAACAAAAAACTGGACAGGCCGGGTATCCCTATTGTCATTCCACACGAGGCGGAAAAGAGTCGGCTTTACCAGCGTCTGACGGAGAATCGTATGCCGCCAGGTATCAATCCGGGTGAGGAGAGCGACCACCCGAATACCAGTCTGCTGATGCGCTGGATCGAGCAGGGGGCGTGGTGCAAATAGCCCTCCAAAACCATAACTTGATCAAGGTCAAAGCCTTGTCATCTATTAATATTTTCTAATTTACGTCGCAAGTCTGCATGCAAAGGAGTAATCACATGGCCGAGGCCTTTACTAAATCGATGGCGCGCAACATCTTTTATGGTGGCAGCGCTTTTTTCTTTCTACTTTTTCTCGCCCTTACGTTCGACACCATGGGGCAGCTTCCAAATCGTGATAACCGGGCGGCCCTGGAGGGGGAGCTGGGTCCGGTGATCGCTCAAGGCAAGGCGCTTTGGGAGAACAATGACTGCATTGGCTGCCACACGCTGCTGGGTGAGGGCGCCTACTTCGCGCCTGAGCTGGGTAACGTCTACAAGCGTTTTGGCAATTCGACCGATGCGATCAAGGGTTTCATTATGAGCCGCCCGAAAGATGGCATTCCGGGTCGCCGCAGTATGCCGCAGTTCAACTTCAACGACGAAGAGCTGACTGCCCTGGCTGAATTTCTGAAGTATGTATCTGAGATCAACACCGCTGGCTGGCCGCCAAACATCCAGGGTTAAGGGGAGAAGGTAACAATGAAATATCAATCACAATCGGTGGCGAAGCTATACTTTATCGCGGCCATTGCGCTATTTGCGGCGCAGATCCTGTTTGGCCTGATCATGGGTCTGCAGTATGTAGTAGGGGATTTTCTGTTCCCGGAGATTCCTTTCAACGTGGCCCGTATGGTCCACACTAACGCGCTGATCGTCTGGATGTTGATGGCCTTTATGGGTGCCGCCTACTATCTGGTGCCGGAAGAGGCGGAGACCGAACTCTTTGCGCCCTGGCTGGCGACACTGATGTTCTGGATCTTCCTGGTGGCTGCGGGTCTTACCGTGGCGGGCTACCTGCTGGTGCCCTACGCTACTTTGGCGGAACTGACCATGAACGAGTTGTGGCCCACCATGGGTCGAGAGTTCCTGGAGCAGCCGACCATTACCAAGCTGGGTATCGTCATAGTTGCTTTGGCGTTTCTGTTCAACATTGGCATGACCATCCTCAAGGGCCGCAAGACCGTGGTGAACCTGGTAATGCTGTTGGGCCTGGTCGGTCTGGCCGTGTTCTTCCTGTTCGCTTTCTATAATCCCGTCAACGTGGTTATGGACAAGTTCTTCTGGTGGTGGACCGTGCATCTGTGGGTGGAAGGTGTCTGGGAGCTGATCCTTGGTGCTATTCTCGCCTTCGTGCTGATCAAGACCACCGGCGTCGACCGCGAAGTGATCGAGAAGTGGCTCTACATCATTATCGCCATGACCCTAATCACCGGCATCATCGGTACCGGTCACCACTTCTTCTGGATTGGTACCCCCGAGTACTGGCAGTGGTGGGGCTCTATCTTCTCCGCAATGGAGCCGATCCCCTTCTTCATGATGACCGTGTTTGCTTTCAATATGGTGAACAAGCGTCGCCGTGAACACCCCAACAAGGTTGCAATCCTGTGGGCACTGGGCACCGCTGTAATGGCCTTCCTGGGCGCTGGCGTGTGGGGCTTCCTGCATACCCTCTCCCCGGTGAACTACTACACTCACGGTACGCAGATCACTGCGGCTCATGGTCACATGGCATTCTACGGTGCCTACGTGATGATCAACCTGACGATCATCTCCTACGCTATGCCACTGCTGCGGGGCCGTAATGCTGCCAATCCGCCGAAGTCGCAGATCATGGAGATGTGGTCTTTCTGGTTGATGACCGTGTCCATGGTGTTCATTACCCTGTTCCTGACAGGCGCTGGTATCCTGCAGTCCTACCTGCAGCGTATGGGCGAGAACCCGCAGTCGTTCATGGCGGTGCAGGATCAGATCGCACTGTTCTACTGGCTGCGTGAGATTGCTGGTGTGGTATTCCTGATTGGGTTGATACTCTACATCGCCAGCTTCTTTGTAGGTCAGAGTGATCCGGAGGCTGTCGCCGCCGACTGAATAACCATAAACCCTCTTGAGGTGTAACAGCCTCACTTAAAGGCCGGCAGTCTCTGTCGGCCTTTTTTTATAGTTTGGAATATGGATCCTGGTTGGGCTGGTTCAACCGTAGTGGAACCGGCAGGCATTCTTGTCAGGCCAATACTTGAGCCTGATCCGCCGCGCTTGATCCTGCTTATATGAGGCTTCGTGGCCTATAATCTGAGCTGACCACCCCGTAACAATATGGATGCCAATGGAACGGAAGGTTTTGTTATCCGTAAGAAACGCCAGTCGTATCTTTCGCATGGGAGAGGTGGAGGTTCCGGTGCTGCGGGATGCTTCTCTCGATATTCTCGATGGCGAGTTTATGGTCATCATCGGCCCGAGTGGTTCGGGTAAGAGCACCCTGCTCAACCTTATCGGCGGTATGGACCATCCCACTAGCGGGAAAGTGCTGTACGAAGGGAGAGATCTGGCGCAGGCGACGGATCAGGCGCTGACTGAATACCGGCGGCACCAGGTCGGTTTTGTCTTTCAATTCTACAATCTGGCGCCGATGTTGACGGCGTTGGAGAATGTTCAGGTTGCCACAGAGATTGCCAGTGACCCACTTGATCCTGGGGAAGCGCTGGCGCTTGTGGGGCTGGCGGGTTACGAAAATCACTTCCCCTCACAGATGAGTGGCGGGCAGCAGCAGCGCGTTGCCATCGCCCGCGCCTTGGCGGGTAATCCAAAGCTGCTGCTCTGCGATGAGCCGACAGGTGCGCTGGATCTGGCTACCAGTCGCCAGGTTTTGGCGCTGCTGGTGCGTCTGAAAGAGGCGTTGGGCAAGACCCTGGTGTTGATTACCCACAATAGCGCGATTGCCGGTATCGGTGATCGGATCGCCACCATCCGGGACGGGGGCATACATTCACTGCAGGTGAATGCCAGGCCGGTCCCGGTGGACGAGGTCACCTGGTGAGCCGGGCGCTGCGCCATAAATTGATACGTGACCTCTGGCGGCGCAAGGGGCAGCTTCTGACCCTGTTTGCGGTGATTGCGATTGGTGTCGGCGCCTATGTCGGGATGGCGGGGGTGTGGCGCGATATGGGTGGCGCCAGAGACGCCTACTATCGTGATTATAGCCTGAGCGACTTTGTGGTGGATCTGAAGCGCGCCCCTTCATGGGCGGTGGAGGAGATCGCAAGACTCGACGGGGTGGTGAATATCGAGGGGCGGATTTCACAATCGGTGATGATCGATCTGCCAGGTATCGTGCGGCCGATCGAGGGAGTTGCCCTATCTCTGCCGGATTCTGCCAGACCCCGGTTCAATGATCTTATGATGCGCACCGGCAGCCGCATCTCCGGCCCCGGAGAGGCTGAAGTTATTCTCAATCATGCCTTCGCGGAGGCCCACGGATTGAAACCGGGTGATCGTATCGGTGTGCTGCTGCTTGAAAGCCGGCAGGAGTTGTTGGTGGTCGGAACCGCCCAATCCCCCGAGTTTGTCTACCTGATTCCGGCCAGTGGTGGACTGGCGCCAGATCCAGCGCGTTTTGGTGTGATCTATCTTGGTGAACGCTATCTGCAGGCGAGAAGCGATCTGGACGGTGCCTACAATCAACTGCTCGGACGACTCAGTAGCCGGCACGCCACGGAAGTGAAGAACATCCTGTTGGCTATAGCACTGCGGCTCGACCCCTTCGGTGTTACCCTGACCACACCGATCTCCGAGCAGGCCTCGTTCCGTTTCCTGCAGGATGAACTGACCGGGCTTGAGGTGCAGTCGAGAATCCTGCCGATGATCTTTCTCGGCGTAGGCGCGCTGGTGCTCAATGTGTTGATGGGGCGTCTGGTGAACCAGCAGCGAACGATCATCGGCACCTTGCGTGCCTTGGGGTACGACCGTTTCAGCCTGATCCGGCACTATCTCTCCTATGGTGTGGTGGTGGGTTGTACCGGTGGCCTGTTGGGCATAGTGCTTGGTGTCTGGTTGCAGTCGGAGATGGTGGCGATCTATCGAGAGTTTTACGAACTGCCGGGACTGGTCTATCACTTCTATGGAGATATCGCCCTGATTGGATTGCTGATCAGCCTGCTGTTTGCGCTTGTGGGTAGTGGCTATGGCGTCTGGCGGGCGACCCGTCTGCAGCCTGCGGAAGCGATGCGCCCTCCGGCCCCCCAGGCAGGCGGCCACATTCTGTTGGAGCGTCTGGGGTTTCTTTGGGGGCGACTGAATTTTCGCTGGCGCTCGATTCTGCGCTCGGTGTTTCGCAACCCTTTCCGTTCGCTGGTGAGTCTGTTTGCCAGCCTGATCGCCACTGCGTTGGTGTTTGCGACTTTCAGCATGGTCGATGCACTGGACTACCTGATGGGTTATGAGTTCGAGCGGGTTTCTCATCAGGATCTGAGTATCGGTCTGCGCGAACCCGTTGGTCTGCAGACTTTGACGGAGATCGAAAGCCTGCCCGGGATTACCCTGGCCCAGCCGGAGCTGCTGGTTGCCTGCGACCTGAGTAACGGGGCGCGTCAGAAGCGTATCGCCATTACGGGTTTGCCGACGGACAATCGCCTGCATACCCCCCTGGACCAGTTCGGGAGAAGGGTTGATGTGCCTTCACAGGGACTGGTGTTGACCCGCAAGCTTGCCGAAATCCTCGAACTGGCACCGGGTGACAGTGTGACCCTGAGGCCGCTTACAGGGCGCCGTGAACAGGTGGTGGCTGAGGTGAGTGACGTGGTTGAAAGTTATCTCGGTCTCGCCGCCTATGCCGATATCGGTTATCTGAGCCGTCTGCTGGGGGAAGAGCAGGTGGCAAACCGTTTTCTTGCCAACAGTGTGGGCGGGGAGATGAGTAAAAAACTGCTCTCCCGGATTAGAGAGCGCCCGGCGATTTTGGGGTTGAGTGAGCGTCGGCATGCGTTGGCACAGCTTGACGCCACCTTCGGCGAGACCATGGGCAGCATGATTGTAGTGATGGTGGTTTTCGCCGGCATGATCGCCTTCGGCAGTGTGCTCAACACCGCGCTGGTCTCATTGAGTGAACGGGAGCGGGAGGTAGGCACCCTGCGGGTATTGGGGTATACCCCGCTGCAGGTCACCAGCCTGTTTGCAGGAGAGAGCCTGCTTCTGAACGGGATGGGGATTCTGCTGGGACTCTACGCCGGGGTTAAGTTGAGTGAAGGGCTGTCACTGCTCTACAGCACTGAACTCTATCGGTTTCCCGCTGTGATTCTGCCAGGCTCTCTGGTGGTCAGCGCACTGCTGATGCTGCTGTTCGTGCTGCTGGCGCAGTGGCTCGTTTTTCGTATCCTGTCCCGGCTCGACTGGCTGGAAAGCCTCAAGGTCAAGGAGTAACCATGTCTAAACGAACTGTTCTCATCGGAAGTTTCGTTATGTTGTGCCTACTGCTGTTGTCGGGTTGTGGTCAGCAGTTGGAAGTGATGGCCGTGACGCCGGTGCGTGGTGGAATCTCCAGCATGTTTACTGAACCGGCCCGGACCCGGTTGGCCCGCACCTATCGTGTGACCATGCCGGTGGACGGGCGCATCGGTCATATTGATCTGCAGCCGGGGGAGAGGGTCGAGGCCGGGCAGCCGCTGGCGATGATCGACCGTTTCCCTTTTGAACAGCGGGTCAAGGAGGCGCAGGCGGCGGTGTTCGAGATGGAGCAACAGTTGCGGGTCAATGCCTATGATGAGATAGAAAAGACCCTGGCAATCGAGATGACCGCAACGGTGGAGGCCACCCGGGATGCACTGCGTGCGGCGGATGCCCAAGTCGATGCAGAGAAGGTGCGGGTTGCCTGGGCTGAAAAGGTGAGGGAGCGGAACACCCAGCTTGCGAAGGAGGGCAGTGTTTCGCAGCAGGAGCTGGATAATGCGGTACTGGCAGCGCAGACGGCGCAGATCTCACTCAAGCAGGAAGAGTTTATCCAGGCAGCGCTGAATACCCTCTTTACCGCGATCAAGCTGGGGCCAAAATATGTCGAGCAGTGGCTGGGGCGAAAACGGCTTGAGCGTGAGGTGAGCCTGCAACAGTTGGCCCAGGCCCGCGCCCGGCTGGCGCGGGCAGAGTATCAGCTTGATCTGGCACAGCTGCGCGCCCCGGTAAGTGGTGTGGTGCTGCACCGCTATAGCGAAGGGGAGGGGAGTCTTCCGACCGGGCAGTTGTTGCTGGAAATCGGGGATCCTGCCGATCTTGAGGTGGTGAGTGATGTGCTGACCCGTGATGCCATGCGGCTCACTGTTGGGGCAGTCGTCGAATTGTCTGCGGGTGATATGCGCCTCCAGGGCGTTGTGAAACGGATTGAGCCGGCAGGCTTTACCAAACGCTCTTCCCTTGGGGTGGAGCAGCAGCGGGTCAATGTAGTGGTTGCCCTGTCCGAGCATCCTGACAAGATAGGGATCGGTTATCGGCTACAGGCACGTTTCAACACCGGCAGTAGCCAGGACACGTTGATCCTGCCCCGCTTCAGTGTGCTACAGGCGGCGGATGGGTCGCATTATGTGTTTCTCATCGAGGGCAATAAGCTCAAACGCCGTATGGTGAAATTGGGACTGCGGAATGATCGCCAGTTGGAAATAGTGGCAGGACTCAGTGGCGGGCAGCGGGTTGTTTCAGTGCCTGATGCGGAGATGGAGGATGGGCAATCTGTTCGGGTAGCTGTAGAAAAATAGATCGTTTCCGGGCTGATGGTATGATGCGTCCCTGGATGAATTCAGGCGAGAGCTGAATGAAGGCGTTGCTCAATTTTTTTGTCGATCTCTGTCTGTTGCGTGCTGCGCCACAGGATCTGCCTGCGTCCAGCGTCATTCTGGCAGGGACATTTTTACTGAATATCCTGGTCAGTCTGCTGATGATCGTTGACGCGAGGCACGGTCCAGGCCTGGCGCTGATTGAAAGCCTCTTCGAGACCTTCCTGATGCTGGCTGCTCTCTATCTGGCGTTGCGAGTCCTCAGTCTGAGAGGGCGATTTCAACAGTCGGCCACCGCACTGATGGGCAGTGGGCTGCTGCTCGGTCTGCTGGCCCTGCCCCTGGTGGCCTGGAGTCACCGCAGTGAATCCACCGAAGCGGGTCTGTTGCTGTTGCTGCTGATTATCTGGAGCATCGTGGTGCTGGGACACATCATTCGCCACACCTTTGGTCTGACCCTGAATATCGGGGTGGCCCTGGGGGTGCTCTATACAATGCTTGCCTGGTCGATGGTAGCCAGACTCTTTCCGGTAACCTGATGCACATCCATATCCTCGGTATCTGCGGCACCTTTATGGGCGGCATCGCGCTGTTGGCGCGTTCACTTGGCCATACGGTCAGCGGTTCTGATGCCAATGTCTATCCCCCCATGAGTACACAACTCGAGGCGGCAGGCATCCGGCTCATGGAGGGTTATAAACCCGAGCATCTTCAGCCGGCTCCTGGCCAGGTTGTGGTGGGCAATGCCATGTCCCGCGGTAATCCGGCGGTTGAGGCAATGCTCGATCAGGGCATCCCCTATACGTCCGGTCCCCAGTGGCTTGCAGAGCATGTGTTGCAGGGGCGTTGGGTGCTGGCGGTGGCGGGCACTCACGGCAAAACCAGCACCGCCAGTCTGCTGGCCTGGATTCTGCAGCATGCCGGGCTGGCGCCGGGTTTTCTGATCGGCGGGGTGCCGGAGAACTTTGGTGTATCGGCCCGCCTGGGTGACACCCCTTTCTTTGTGGTCGAGGCGGACGAGTACGACACCGCATTTTTCGATAAGCGCTCCAAGTTTGTTCACTATCGCCCCCGCACCCTGGTGATGAACAATCTGGAGTTCGATCATGCCGATATCTTCGACGACCTGGAGATGATCCAGCGCCAGTTTCACCATCTTGTGCGCACGGTGCCCGGCAGTGGGCTGATCATAGCGCCGCTCTATGACGCTAACCTGGGCGAGGTGCTCGACAGGGGCTGCTGGACCCCGGTGGAGTATTTTGATCCTGAACTCGAAGCCTACTGGCATGCTGAAAACAGCAGTCGGGACGGCAGTCGCTTCGATGTGGTGTGCGATGGTGAGCGGGTGGGGCGGGTGAGCTGGGATCTCATCGGTCGTCACAATGTCTCCAATGCACTGGCTGCGCTGGCAGCGGCGCGTCACGCAGGCGTGCCGCCGAAGACAGCAATCGAGGCATTGAGCGATTTTCGCAATGTGAAACGGCGCATGGAGCTACGGGGAGAGGTCGGGGAAGTCAGGGTCTATGATGACTTTGCCCACCATCCGACCGCCATCGAGACCACTCTCCAGGGGTTAAGGGATCAGGTCGGAGATGCCCGGATTATTGCACTACTGGAGCCCAGATCGAACACCATGAAACGGGGCGTGCACGCCGACCAGTTGGCCGGGGCGCTGAAGGCTGCGGACCGGGTTTTACTCTTTGCGCCGGATGATCTTGCCTGGGATGCGGCAGCAGTGCTGCGCCCTTTGGGTGGGTCGGTAGCGATATTCGATGAGGTGCAGGCCATTATCGATAGCATTGCAGAAATGGTGGAGCCGGGTGATCACCTCCTGGTGATGAGTAACGGCGGTTTTGAGGGTATCCATCAGCGTCTGCTGGATGCGCTTGGAAAAGATAGAGGGTAAATATGGAAGCAAAAGACGGCCCCATTTCGCTTGCCATTACCGGCGCCTCCGGCAGCGCCTATGCGCTGCGCCTGCTGGAGTGCCTCATTGGTGCCGGACGGAATGTCTATCTGATGGTCTCACAGGCAGGGCAGATCGTGCTCAAGATGGAATCGGATCTGGAGTTGTCGGCCCAACCCTCTGAGGCGCAAAAAATACTGGCACAACGCTTCAATGCGGCAGAAGGTCAGTTGCAGGTTTTTGGACGGCAGCAGTGGATGGCGCCTGTGGCCAGTGGTTCCAACCCGCCGGCTGCGATGGTTGTCTGTCCCTGCACCACGGGTTCTCTCTCCGCCATCGCCTGCGGCGCCAGTAATGATCTGATCGAGCGATCCGCCGATGTGATGCTGAAGGAGCGGCGCAAGCTGATTCTGGTGGTCAGGGAGACCCCTTTCTCGGAGATCCATCTGGAAAATATGTTGAAGTTGGCGCGAATGGGGGCGGTGATACTGCCGGCCAACCCCGGTTTCTACAACAATCCGGGATCGGTCGATGATATTGTCGACTTCATGGTTGCCAGGATCCTGGATCATCTGGACGTGGAAAATGACCTTTTGCCACGCTGGGGCGGGTGATTCCAGGCTGTCAGCGTAGGTCGGTTCAAGCGCAGCGGAAGCGGCAGTCAGGCGTCATGACAATACAAAAATGCCCGATCCGCTACACTTGATCGGGCCTACAGGGTTTTTACGTAGGTCGCCAAAGCAAGGCGCTGTGCCGCATTAATGCCGGGAAAGCTGGACATCACCATGCCGCCCTTTTCGATCTTTGACGCGATATGCTCGATCGACTCTTCTGATCCGGCGAGGCGTAACAGCAGACCAAACTTGCCGGTGCCTTTTTCACCGTGACAGGACTGACAGCCGTTGGCGAACATCTCTGCCGGGGTGGTGGTGATGGATGGGCTGTATTCGCTGGCGCCGCAGCCGGTGAGCAGTGTTGCTGCAGCCAGGGGAGCGAGAAGCTTGGTCGTTGTATTCATTATGGATTCCAGTTGTTAAATAAAGGGGATATTCGGTTTTCGCCCGATGGGTTGCGCGGATGATAACAAATCAGCGGAGCCGCATCCTGTCGGGGGGCAAAAAGCCTATTTATTAAGTGGCTATGTGGTTTGCTCCGCCAACGAGGTCGTCTGGTTGCGGCGTCGGTAAACGATTCAGCCTGCGTCAACAGGCCCAAGAAAAAGGGGAGCGTTTGAACCGCTCTTTTCTATGTGGATGAAATCCGCAGTGTCTCTTTTCAGGATCTCCAGCGGCGTCTGAAAATCGCTCTCCGTGACGGGATAGGTCAACAGACCGAGCAGGAATGCCTGGCGCTGGCGGGAGACGTTGCCGATCCAGAGTGGTTGTTGTTTCGGCTGTAACAACACTGGCGTGGACCAGAGGCGCAACACCAACTGTTCACCTGCGCCGGGGTGTTTTACCAGCGTGATGCTTTCATAACTGCCGTCGTGAACCTGGGGCAAAAGGGGAAGTTCCCGCAGTGCCAGAGAAGGGGAGAGCATTCGCAGCAGGTTGTGCCACCCTAACATCTCTGCCCGCTGCCAGTCCTGGTTCGCCAGGGTGTCGATCAGCGGCTGTGGTGCTCCGGCAAGCTGAACGTTGAACGGGTGATCCAATCGTTCACGTATATCGTGCCGATGGCGGGGCAGCGAGTCGGCTGCGCCCTGTTGCCAGGCTTGCAGGCTGATCGTCTGCGTCGGTGGGGCAGGGCGGTAACGCTGGAAATCCTCTGTTTGATAGAGGTGACTTCCCACAGCGGTGGCGAACCCAGCGGCGAGCACAGCGGTAAGTGTGAGTCCCAACCAGTGACGTTCCAACTCGGCATGCCGATACCAGGCCATGCCCAAGGCTGCGATCCAGGCAGTGCCCAACAGCAGACTGGCAACGACATCGCTCAGCCAGTGCGCGCCCAGATAGAGCCGGGAGAGCGCTACGCCTGCGATAATGGTGCTGGCCAGGCTAGAGGGCAGCCAGCGCAGATTCAATGGTAGAGTCCTGGCGATAAGGATGGCAAGAAAGCCGTAGGTCACAGTCGCGCGTAGGACATGGGCGCTGGGAAACGCCCAGGGTCCCAGCCCTTCGATACCTTCCATTGGGCGGGGGATCTGCAAGCCATATTTCAGTAGTAGCGGAGTAAGCAGTCCAAAGAGCGCAGCGGCCAGCCAGTGTTGCAGTGCCGGGAGGTGGCGCTCCTGGATCAGGAAAATCCCCACTGCAAGCGTCACCACGCTGATCGTAGAGAGGTCGGCAAAACGGCTGAGATGGAGCATCAGGTTGTCTGACCAGGGATTGCGTAGACTTTGAAGTCCGTTGAAGACCCAATGATCGGGCTGGCTGATCAGTGTTCCTTCCAACACCATTGCTGCGAGCAGCGCAAACAGGAAGGTGCCCAGCAGCAGCAGGGTTGCCAGGATGCCGAATCCCCTGGCTTCCGGATGGGCGGGATTCCCCAGTGCGCTGGAGATCTCGCCCAGGAAGGGGTGTCTCGCGCCCCAGTTGGTGATGGTCTGGACGATCCGGGTGGCGTGAGGTCGAATCAGCCGGAACAGTCGCCGGGAAACGGAGAAAATCAGCCAGATTCCCCCCACGCCCAAGAGCAGAACAGCCACCAACCGGAAAGCGACTTCGGCAGCGAGTTCGAGAGAGGCCCCGAAGACGATGCCGGGCAGCAGGTAGGCAGGTGCCCAGATCAGGGCAGAGAAAAAGTTGGCGAAAAAGAAGCGCCAGGCCGGCATCTCCAGCATGCCGGCGACGAGCGGAATAATCGCCCGCACCGGGCCGAAAAACCGGCCGATGGCGACGCTCTTGCCGCCATATTTTCTGAAGAATTCAGTGCCGCGCTGTAGGGTTTCCGGATGGCGGCTGAAGGGCCAGAGATTGTGCAGCCGATCCTTATAGTATCTGCCAAGCCAGAAGCTGAGGCCATCCCCGGCGATGGCACCTCCGGCGGCCCACCAGAAGACCGGCCAGAACCCCAGAGTGCCGTTGGCGATCAGGGCGCCGAAACCAAACATCATTACCACGCCGGGTACAAGAAGCCCGACAACGGCCACCGACTCTGAAAATGCGACCAGAAACACCACAACACCTGCCCATAGCGTGTGGTTTGAGATCCATTCCAATAGTGGGTTGAGAAGGTCGGTCACGGGGAGAGGATAATGGTAAAAGAACAAAGGTAAAAGAGTGAGTCTTGACCGAAAGTCCAGTGGGTTGTTCGCGACGAGGCGAGCGACCGGATAAGAAGGTGGGGCTGAGGTTGGAAAAAATACTGCGTTTAATTCTTGTTGGATCTCCTCCTATCGAGTCGCATCTTGCGACTGATTCGTCGTTGCTGGTTTAGTTTATTGACCAGATGGAGTGCATCCATGTAGGGAACGACTCCGTTGTGCCGGATGACTTCCCGGCCTAGTGGACTGTTGGCAAAACGGATGAACTTCATTACCTCACTTCGGTTACTGTTCTTGAAATTACTCACCAGGTAAAGTGGTCGATAGAGCAGATAGGTCCCCGATTTGATGTTTTCATAGGTAGGGGCTTTGCCTTCAAGTTTAAGGATTTTGACATTGCGTTTTCGGGCGCTGCTGACACCGGTGATTGTCAGGCTGTTGAGATTGTTTTCAGTCTCCTGTTCCAGCGGGCCTGACGAGGGAAAAATGATGTCAGAGGCGAAGTCCATGCCAGGTGCAGCAAAAAGATATTCGCGGATGGTGTGACCAACGCCTGAAATCTTGCCCTTGCGAATCAGTAGGTCGATGGGTTGGTCAGTCCCGCCTAACTGTGCCCAGTTGGTGATTTTTCCAGTGTAGACCGCTTTCAGATCCTGCAGCGAGATGTTGTTTATCGGATTCTTCTTATGGGTGATGACCACCAGCGCATCCCAGGCAACGGGGTGAAATTGAACCGATTTCTCCGCGGGATCATCCCACAGTTTGTTACGGCAGCTACCGCCTATGTCAACTTTGTTGGCAGCGACCTGACGTATGCCCTTTGTGGCTCCGCCCCCGGAGAGCTGGATCTCCGTCTGTGTTTCCCGCTGGTAGGCGTGGCTCAACTCAGCCATGAATGCCTTTTTAGTGATGCCGCAACCAACCCAGGTCAAAGTGTCGCTGTAAGCTGGCGATAGAGTGAGACAGAGCAGGCAGGTGAGGATGAGGTGGCGAACGGTAGGGTGCAAGTGGATATCTCCTCAATCGGACTCCCTTCCATTCTGGATAATCTTATAGTCATCCGATTATTGTCCAGATTTAATTTGAAAACAATTGTGGCTTGGCCAGAGAGCAAATTCTCTCTTCACCCAGATGCCTTAATGGTTTCAGATAATTCCTACAATGGACGTAGATTTTTCTGCTGGCACTGCCCGAGCACGGATAGTGCATTAATTCCCAGGAAAGGCGGCCGATGAACTTTGGAGGGGCAGGGAAGTCCTGCCTTGTATCTGGTTTGTGACAGGTAACCAGACACAAAGAATGGTGTCGAACCGAAAGCCCTCGCCAGGGATTGGTGCAGGCTTTTGTCTTCGCCGGATGTGTAGGAAATGGTTCGCATGAAAAATACATCTGTCCGCTTTTTGCCTTCGGTATTCTCCTCATTCTCGTTCTGTGACCCCATCGCATTCGCGATTGTGAAAAAAGAAATAGAATTTATTGGGATTCTGTTGATCGGTTGGGGAGAAAGGGATGAAAAGAAAGCTTGGTCCTATGGTGGCATTGCTCGGAATTGGGCTGCTTGGAAATAATGCGATGGCTGAAGGCTTTGCATTGACCGGCAAGGTCAGCTCTCTGGGATTGGGCCTGGAAGGCACCCTGGGAATAACTGAGTCGCTGAACGCGCGCTTGGGTTTCAACGGTTTTAATTATGATTACTCATATACGCAGGATGATACAGATTACGACATGACGCTGGATCTTCAGACGATTTCGCTGCTGGCCGACTGGCACCCGTTTGATTCCGGTTTTCGCGTCAGTGCCGGGCTGATGTCCAACAATAACGAGCTAACTGGCACTGCGCTGCCTGTCGGCGGTTCTTTGAATATTGGTGGTACCGACTACGATGTTGGACTCGATGCAATAGTCGGTTTTAATTCCAGTGCCCCCTATCTTGGTATCGGCTGGGGCAATGCCGTTAGCGCTGACAAGGGCTGGGGCTTTAATCTCGATGTGGGAGTATTGTATCAGGGGTCACCCGAGGTCGGTTTGACGCCGTTCGGTGCCGATGCGGGCATTGTGGATGCTGATGATTTGGCAGCCGAAGTGCAGCGTGTGGAAAGCGACTTCGAGAACTTCAAGTACTATCCTGTGGTCTCGCTAGGCGTCTCCTACAAATTCTAAGTCTTGCAAAAAGTGAAAAAAAAGAATAAGGGGACAAATTTTTTAAATTTGTCCCCTTATTCTTTAAGCTGGAGGCTTGACTGCCAACAGGTTAGGTGAAAATCCTGCTGTTACCTGTCACCTTAATTCCCCAAACACCTCTCCTGCTGCATCAATAGTCGCCTGCAGATCCGCATCGGAGTGGGCGGCGGAGACGAAACCCGCCTCGTAGGATGAGGGAGCGAGATAGACGCCGCGGTCCAGCATGGCGTGGAAAAACTGTTTGAAGCGCTCCTGATTGCAGGCGGTGGCACCCGCAAAGTCGGTGACCTTGCCGGCATCTGTGAAGAAGAGGCCAAACATGCCGCCGATGTGGTTTTCAGCCATCGGGATGCCTGCCGCTTTGGCCTTTTCCATGATGCCGGTGACCAGGGTCTCCACCTTGGCGGAGAGGGTGTCGAAGAAATCGGGCACGGATATCAACTCGAGGGTCTGTAGTCCGGCGGTCATTGCCACTGGATTGCCGGAGAGGGTGCCGGCCTGATAGACGGGACCCAGCGGGGCGATCTTCTCCATGATCTCCTGTTTCCCGCCGAAGGCGCCAACCGGCATGCCGCCGCCGATCACTTTGCCCAGGGTGGTGAGGTCGGGTTTGATACCGTAGTAACCCTGTACACCGCCCAGGGCGACGCGGAAGCCGGTCATCACCTCGTCAAAGATCAGCACGCTGCCGTGCTGGTCACAGACTTCACGCAGGGTCTCCAGGAAGCCGGGAAGCGGCGGGATGCAGTTCATGTTGCCCGCCACCGGCTCGACGATGATACAGGCGATCTCGTCGCCGATGCTGGCGAAGGTCTCTTTGACCTGCTCTGCGTCGTTGTAGTTGAGGGTGATGGTGTGCTCCGCCAATGAGGTGGGGACGCCGGGGGAGGAGGGTTCTCCCAGGGTCAACATGCCGGAGCCCGCCTTCACCAGCAGGGAGTCGGAGTGGCCGTGGTAGCAGCCTTCGAATTTAACGATCTTGTCCCGACCGGTGTAACCCCGGGCGAGACGGATCGCTGACATGGTGGCCTCGGTGCCGGAGCTGACCATGCGCACCATGTCCATGCTCGGCACCAGCTCGCAGACCTTGTCTGCCATCCGGCTCTCAAGTTCGGTGGGGGCGCCGAAACTCAGCCCTTTGTCGATAACAGATGCGACTGCCTCGATTACTTCGTGGTGGGCGTGTCCCAGAATCATCGGCCCCCAGGAGCCGACATAGTCGATATAACGTGTGCCATCCGGGTCAAAGATATAGGGTCCGGCGGCACAGTCGATGAATACCGGATCACCGCCGACGCCCTTGAAGGCCCGCACCGGCGAATTCACGCCACCGGGGATATGTTGCTGGGCATGGGCGAAAAGGTCGTGAGAGCGGCTCATCGTGGTAAATCCTCCGGTTGGAATAGTTTGTTTAATCTTGCGGCGGCGAGTCGAATGTCTGTCTGATTGAAAATTGCTTCGATGACAGCCAGCATATCGGCGCCCGCGTCTATTAGTGGGCCGCCATTCTCCGGCGTAATGCCGCCGATGGCAACCAGTGGCTGTGGCAGTTCACGGCTGGCCTGGTGCAGCAGTTCGGCATCGGCCTGTACCGCATCGGGTTTTGTCTGTGAGGGAAAGAAGCGTCCGAAGGCGATATAGTCCGCTCCAGTCCGGCTTGCTTCACGGGCCAGTTCAAGCTGGTTGTAGCAGGAGACGCCGATGATCGCCTCCGATCCCAGCACTGCTCTTGCCTGTGGCAGGGAAGCATCGTCCCGGCCCAGATGGATGCCGTCGGCTCCGATGCTTCTCGCCAGTTCCAGATCGTCGTTGATCAGCAGCAGCGCATGGTGCTCCCGGCAGAGTTTGAGCAGGTTCTTTGCTTCGGCCTGTCGTCGCGGCCTGTCGCCACTTTTGTCCCGGTACTGGATGATGTGCGCGCCTCCCAGCAAGGCTTGGCTGACTTGTTCAGTCAGGTTTTGATTCTGTGCAAGCGTTGTGTCGGTGATGGCGTAGAGACCGCGAAATCGGGTGATTCTGTTCATTTTTCAGGTTGGCTGGTGTGGCGCTGCAGTCTGTCCGGCAGGGATTGGCAACGACCGCTGCGAAAGCCGTACCGTAGACTCTCCCAAGTGTATTGCTGGGCATTATTGACCGCTTCAAGCAGATCTCTTCCGCTTGCCATATTGGCTGCAATGGCCGCAGCCAGGGTGCAGCCGGAGCCGTGATACTCGCCGGGCAGTCGCAGCCAGTCAGCATCAGTGAGCAGCCCAGTCTTGTCGTAGAGGCGGTTGGTTACGCGGTCACTCTGCTCATGGGTACCGGTAATCAGAACATATTCAACGCCGGTTTTGAGCAGAGTGCGGGCACACTGTTCGAGTGACTCAGTATGCGGCGCCAGCCGTCGAGCCTCAGGGCTGTTTGGGGTGACCAAGGCGCATAGCGGCAGCAGCTGTTGCCGGATGGTCGACAGCAGGCTCTCTGTGGCCAGTGGGGTGCCGCTGCCAGCTGCCAGCACAGGATCGAGAACAACCGGGATGTCTTCATGCTCTTTTAACAGATCGGCTATCGCACTGGCGGTGACAGTGTCTCCCAGCAGGCCGATCTTGATGACAGAGACCAGGCCGTCGTTCAGAACTGCTTCTGCCTGGGCGATGACCTGCTTGGCGGGGAGTGGCATCACTGCCTGCACGTCGCAACTGTCCTGCAGTGTCAGGCAAGTGATTGCAGTGGCACAGTGGCAACCATTTGCGCCGACCGCCTCGATATCGGCCTGTATGCCTGCGCCGCCACCGGGATCGTGGCCACCGATGGCAAGTACGACCGGTAGTTTGCGGAATGAGGGTTTCATGTAGGTGATTGTACGTTTTTTTTCCTTTTCGGTAATGGATTACCCTGGAATTGTCATTGCAAACAGACCAATGCAGGGTTTTTACTAGGATTGGTCGGTTTGCCTGCTAAACTGTGAGTTACGGTATCCCGCCGACGAAGCGTTGAGACCGGGTGTAGGCAGTGGGACCCGGAGCATCAGGTCACAGCAAGCGGAGGAGTTTCATGAGTCCATATCAGCAAAATATGACAGACGTAGCCCGCAATTTTTGCGAGTTGGTCGATCGTCTGCAGGATGGGGATGAGAAATGGCTGCATGAGGTCGCGAGCCTCCTGCCCCGCCTGCACGCCGCAGTCTCATCGATTGAGCAGCCGGGTGAAGACGATGGACACTATGTTTATGCCGATCTGGATGCCCGTTTTGAACTCTACTCCTATCTGCGTCAGCTGCTGGGTGAACGCGATGGCTATTGGATGGAGTTTGATGTATCGGAGGATGGTCAAAGCATGAGCGGCAGCCTTGCAGATGACCTGACCGACATCTATTGTGAACTCAAGCATGGCCTGAAGTTGATGGAGGGGGAGCCGGATCAGGCCATCGAAGGTTGGCGAAAGGGCTACCATCTGCATTGGGGGCAGCATCTGGTGGATGCAGAACGGCATCTCTACGAGCTCAAGGCCCGCAATCAACTCGATCTATAGCCCGTTTTCATCGCTGCATCCGGTCAACTGGGGATTCAGCAGCGAAGAATGTCTATCCCGTAATACCTCCTAAAAAGCTGGGTTTAGTGGTTCTTTGTATAATCTTTTGCTAACATACGTAGTCTTTATCAGATAATTTTTAGGAGAAATCGGGATGAGTGGTACTGCACTGACCGAGAGTGACCTGACCCTGACCGAGATGGCTCAGGCTAAAATGGGTGAGCTGTTTCAGCAGGTTGAAGACAACATTGAAGGCGTACGGGTATTTGCAACCCCTGGTGGTTGCAGTGGCGTCAGCTTCGGCATGACTTTCAGCGACGCGATCAATGCCAATGATGGCATACTTGCCTGTGAAGGTTTTAAAGTGATTGTTGATGATGGCACCATGCAGTATCTGCGCGGTGTCGAGATCGACTTCGTT
The DNA here is from genome assembly GCA_016756855.1 of gamma proteobacterium endosymbiont of Lamellibrachia anaximandri. Classification (GTDB taxonomy): domain Bacteria; phylum Pseudomonadota; class Gammaproteobacteria; order Chromatiales; family Chromatiaceae; genus QGON01. The sequence continues at coordinate 109,366 of JAESPD010000004.1, forward strand.
GATCGTGGCGACGGCAATGCCAGCTTCGTATTCAATAACCTCCAGCCGGTTGACGGTGGTGGCGGTTGTGGCACCTGTGGCTCCTCCCAGGGTGGCGGCTGCGGCTGATTCGACCCCTTTACGAGAATCCAAATTACCGCGGATGGTGTTGCCACTCCGCGGTTTTTTGTGCCTGCCAGGTTGAGTCTCGGTGGTTCGGAAACTGTTGCCAAAGTGCTGAGGTGGATCGGAGATGAATCAAAAAGTGGTTGAACTTGCCGTGGTTGGTGCGGGTATCAGCGGGCTTGGTTTTGCTCATATGTCCCTCAAGCGGGGCATTCAGCCTCTCGTGCTGGAGGCAGCGGAACAGGTCGGTGGCTGCCTGCGCAGTCATTGCTTTGATACGCCGGAAGGCGAATTCTGGACGGAGCTTGGCGCTCACACCTGCTATAACAGCTACGGAAACCTGCTGCAGATGTTGGAGGATACCGGTCAGCTTGAGTCACTGCTTAAAAAAGAGAAACTCCCCTATCGTCTGCTGACGCCCGCTGGTCTGAAAAGTATCCCCTCGCAGCTGAAACTGACCGAGTTGTTGGGTGTGCTGCCCCGGTTGTTCAGGTTGAAAAAGGCGGGCCACACGGTTAAGGAGTATTTTGGCGGAATTATTGGCGAGCAAAATTTCCAGAAGGTGATTGGTCCGGCCCTGGATGCGGTCATCTGCCAGTCCTCGGCAGAGTTTCCCGCCGATGCGCTGTTTCGCAAGAAGCCACGACGCAAGGAGATCCTGCGCAGCTATACTGTTGCTGGGGGCGTTCAGCAGTTTGCTGCCGCTATCGCCGCTCAGCCAAGTCTTGATATCCGCACGGGAATATCTGTCGTGGGGTTGGATCGGCTCGAACGTGGTTATCTGCTTAAACTAAGCGATGGCAGCGAGATGGAGGCGCAGCGTCTGGCCCTGGCTGTGGCGCCGGATATCGCGGCAACCCTGCTTCAATCGGTAAATCCGGAGCTTGCGGCGTTGATGTCCCAGGTCGATATGGTGGATATCGAAAGCGTTTCCGTATTTTGTGAGGCTGAGAAGCTGTCGTTGGAGCCGGTATCGGGCATCATTGGCCAGGATGATGATTTCTATTCAGCGTTATCCCGCGATCCCGTACCCGATGCCCGTTATCGGGGGTTTACCTTCCACTTTCGCCCCGGACGGCTCGACGAGGCTGGACAGCTTGAGCGTATCCGGGCTGTGCTTGGGCTTGCTGAGCAGGACCTGTTGGCAACCATTTCCAAAACCAATCGCCTGCCCGCACTCAGGCTGGGGCATGGAGAGCGCATCACATCGATCGACCAGATGCTGCAGAACCAGCCGTTGGCGCTGACAGGCAATTGGTTCAGCGGCGTCTCCATCGAAGATAGTCTTGCGCGCTCTGCAACGGAGTTTGACAGGCTTTTTCCCGCTTGAGCTACTCTTTCTGTTTCCCTGCAGCGTCGTGATAGAGCGACTTCAGGGTGTCTTTGCGGCTGCCTCCAGTGGGCGGTGATTCGTTTTTCCTGCCACTGAAAAACGCTTTAATGCGGTGAAACAGGCGCTTCAGTGCACGCCAGATCCTCGGCAGCAGCCAGATAACCAGCAAGAGAAAGACCCCCAACGAAACAAGAAAGGCAATGGGGTAGTGCAGCGCAGCCCATAGTCCGCCGATGACTGCAACATCCTCAGCCACAGATGCGGTCCAGTTTGTAACGGGTTCCGGCGATGTGTTGATCAGGATGCGGGAACCTGTTTTGGTGAGATGACTGCCGGCAGCCATGGTGCCCCCAACCAGAAATGCAGCAAACTCGGCGGTCTCGCTGACCCCCAGGCCACTGACTGCGCCGGCAGCCAGTATCGCACCTGCCGGGATTCGAATGAATGTATGGATTGCGTCCCAGCCCGTATCGACCCCGGGGGTTTTGTCGGCAAAGAATTCGACGCAGTACATAATGCCCGCAGCTGTCATCACCATCGGGTCGGAGAGTATCTCCAGTCCCGGTGGCAGATCGACATTGCCGGTGGCGCCCATATAACCCAACATGAAGACGGCGGCATAGAGATTGATGCCAGCGGCCCAGCCTGCCCCGAGCGTCAGGGCCAGTATCTCGACGGTATCCATAGCTTATCCTTGATGCTTGCTTCCACTATATATTAGGGCCATTGCTGACAGTTTCCAGTCTGCCGGAGTGTTTTTTACCTTTTTGCCGTTTTCCTTTGCTCACGGGACGTTCCGCTTCCGCTTTCCAGATTCTGTCCGTATTATTGATCGTTCGTGTTGAAGATGAAGCGTTAAGGATTCGAGAGCGATGATCAGAGTGGGAATCGTCGGCGGTACCGGCTATACGGGTGTGGAACTGCTGCGTCTGTTGGCTAAACATCCAGAGTGCGACCTGGTGACAATTACCTCCCGTTCAGAGGCGGGGCGTCCGGTGGCGGATATGTTTCCCAGTCTGCGCGAACATGTAGACCTTGTCTTTGTCGAGCCGGATTCTGCAACCCTGCGGGGTTGTGATCTGGTCTTTTTCGCCACGCCCAACGGTATTGCCATGCGCCAGGTGCCGGAACTGCTGGATGCGGGCGTCAAGGTGATCGATCTGGCCGCAGACTTCCGGATCACCGATCAGTCGGTCTGGGAGTATTGGTACGGTATGGATCACGCCTGCCCGGAGCGTCTGCCTGAAGCTGTGTATGGCCTGCCGGAGATCAATCGCGAAGCTGTGAAGCAGGCACGCCTGGTAGCGAATCCCGGCTGCTATCCTACTGCGGTGGCATTGGGTTTCCTGCCTTTGGTCGAGCAGGGATTGATCGAGCTGGATTATCTGGTTGCAGATACCAAGTCCGGTGTCAGTGGCGCCGGCCGTAAAGCGAGTGTGCCTGCCCTGATGGGTGAAACAGGAGAGAGTTTCAAGGCGTATGCCATTCCAGGGCATCGTCACCAGCCTGAGATTCGTCAGACACTTTCCCGGGCAGCCGAGCGGGATGTCGGTCTGACTTTCGTGCCCCACCTGGTGCCGATGATCAGGGGGATAGAGGCGACACTTTATGCTCGGCTGAAATCGACGGATGAAGATTTGCAGGCGCTGTTTGAAGAGCGCTACCGGGATGAACCGTTTGTGGACGTCATGCCTGCAGGTTCACACCCGGAGACCCGTAGTGTGCGCGGCATCAACCACTGTCGGATTGCGGTACACCGCCCGCTGGATGGTGATGTGGTGGTCGTGACCTCGGTCATCGATAATCTGGTGAAGGGTGCTGCCGGTCAGGCGGTGCAGAATATGAACCTGATGTTCGGGCTGAGCGAGAATACTGCGCTGGATCAAGTGGCCCTATTGCCTTGAGAACAGAGTGCTGAATGATTTCACATAAACGATACCAGGTTCCCAAGATCGTCGTTCCTGGCGGGCGTGGACGATGGTTGCGCCTGTTCTTTGTTCTGCTGCTGGTATTGGCAGCAGCTTGGCTGGGATTTCAGCAGGGGCAGGCGCGACCGAAAGGTATCCAGGCCATTGATCGCGCCGGCCTGAATGATTCCCTGAATGAGTTGAAGGTCGAAAGGGGTGAACTGCGCCGTAAGCTGGCCATGGCGGAGCAGGTTGCGAAGGTGGATCGTGAAGCGATGCACGCAGTCAGGGAGCAGATCAAACAATTTCAGGACGAACGTCTGAAGATGGAGGAGGAACTTGTCTTCCTGCGGGGCATCGTCTCAACGGATACCAAAAAAGAGGGTTTGAGGATCCAGAATTACAAACTGGAGCCGGGCCTCGAAAGTGGGCAGTTCCTGGTCAAGTTTTCTGTTAGTCAGGTGTTGAAAAGTGGTCCGGTGGCCAAGGGGCGGATCCTTATCCGCGTTGAAGGCCTGCAGCCGGACGGGAAGGCAAAGACTTTTGGCCTCGAAGAACTGACGGAAGACAAGACGCCGAGCATCAAGATGCGTTTCCGCTATTTTCAGAATGTGGAAGGCAAACTGAAGCTTCCGGACGACTTCAAACCCGCCAGTTTGACTATCGAAGTCAAACCGACCAACAAGAAACTGGCGCCAGTGACTGAAACTTACGACTGGTCGCCACAGGCCTGACAGGACACAAAGCAGATGAGGATTGGCATGAGAAAGAAGCGATTCCGCGCGCCGAAGATTACCACGGTTATTGGCAAGGAGACTCAGATCCGGGGAGATATTCAATTTTCCGGTGGGCTGCATGTGGACGGCGTGATCAAAGGCAATGTCTCCTCCACTGAAGGAGATGACAGGGCAACTTTGACCCTGAGTGAAGATGGCTCCATCGAAGGGGATGTACGGGTCGCCAATGTCATGCTGAACGGAAATGTGACCGGAGATGTCTATGCGGGTCACCGGGTGGAGTTGGCGCCAAAATCCAGGGTTACAGGAACGGTTTGTTACGATCTGCTGGAGATGGCGATGGGTGCCGAGGTCAATGGGCAGCTGGTGCATGCGCAGGACATGGAGCAGCGTAAATTGGGATTTGATGGTGACAATGGTGTAGATGTCGGGGTTGAGCCGGAACAGGCGGGGTGATTTCCTCGTCACGCCAGGAATACTTGACTAAAACTCTGGGTAAAAGCATACTTTTACTTATATTGTGCATGGTCTGATTCTTAATTGACCCACCAAACAGGTTATTTATCATGAGTACGGCAGAAGCAACCACGGAGTCTCCCCTTGTATTTACGCAGTCTGCGGCAACCAAGGTTGCAGCATTGATTGAGGAGGAGGGAAAGCCAGACCTGATGCTGCGAGTCTATATTCAGGGGGGCGGCTGTTCCGGTTTTCAGTATGGATTCTCTTTCGATGAGGACGAGAATGATGGTGATACCAAGGTCGTAACCGATGGCGTGACATTGCTGGTCGACCCCATGAGCATGCAGTACCTGGGTGGCGCGGAGATCGATTACACCGAGGGTCTGCAAGGCTCCCAGTTCGTCATCCGCAACCCGAACGCCAGCACTACCTGCGGTTGTGGATCATCCTTCTCTGTTTGATTCTGAACAGATAACCGGGATTGGAAACGGCATTCCGGTGCCGTTTTTGTAGTAAGCAGACCCTGGAAGAATTCCGGGATCTGCTCGGGGATGGAAGGGAATGCTTACTTCTCGCTGGTTTGCATTTCAGCTTGGGGTGATATATCGTGCCTCGTTCGCGTGATTCTGATCCCACCTGAAACGCCCTACATTTGCTGTTTCCTCACAGATGCATCTTGAAAGACAGGCAGGGTTCGCGGGCTTATTCGTCGACACATTAAAGAAGGTCAAAAACATTGATTACCCTTTCAGTCCGCAGTCTTCCCAGGTCGACCACAGAGGAGAGCCTGACAGCGCTCTTTTCGGAGTACGGCGTGGTTCGTTCTCTTAAACTGGTAAAGGATCTCTTCTCCGGTGATTGTAAGGGCTTTGCCACAATCGACATGGAAGGGCACGAAGCCCGTGCCGCTATGGCAGCGCTCGATGGCAGTGAATTCAACGGCAGCATGATCCGCGTCGGCCCAGACCGTCCGAGAAGAGGTCGCGGCGGCAAACGCCGCTGAATTTGGATAGTCCGCCTGCCGGCGCAGCTTTCAGCTATCTGGAAAGCCCGGCAGGATAGATCCCCCCCAACACCACAGCTTCCCTTGCGCCGGTGACCGAAGGCAGGTTACCCGGCAGTCCTTCCAGCGTCCTATGCGCCAGCCAGGCAAATGCCATTGCCTCGATCCAGTCCGGGTCGACGGAGAGTTTTGCTGTGCTGAAAACCTCTATCGAAGGCAGGTTTGCAGCGAGACGGCCCATCAGATAGCCGTTATGTACCCCGCCGCCACAAACGAGCAGTTGCTCCGCCACCGGGCAATGTAGGCTGATGGCGTCTGCAATGGTCAGAGCTGTAAGTTCGATCAGTGTGGCCTGGACGTCACTGGTGGCTAACTCCGCATCTTCGCCGAGCATAGCGTCCAGCCAATCGAGATTGAAGTATTCGGTGCCGGTGCTTTTGGGCGCAGACCGGGAAAAGTAGGCGTCTGTCATCATCCGATCCAGCAATGATGGAATGATTCTGCCCGTTTCACCCCAGGCCCCATGGCGGTCGAAATCGACTTGCCTGTGTCTGGTAATCCAGTGATCCAGCAGTGTGTTGCCGGGTCCTGTGTCGAATCCAGTGGCCGGTTCGGCACTATTACTGGGTAACCAGGTGATGTTGGCAATACCACCGATATTGAGGATGACCCGGTTCTTCTCCCCGCTCTGGAATATCGCCTGATGAAAGGCGGGCACGAGTGGAGCACCTTGTCCTCCAGCCGAGATGTCACGGCGCCGGAAGTCGGCTACTGTAGTGATGCCTGTGCGCTGGGCGATGGTGTTGGCATCGCCGATCTGCAGTGAAAAGGGGTGCTGGACCCCGGGGCGGTGTCGCAGCGTCTGTCCATGGCTGCCGATGGCTCTGATCTGCTCCCGGCGGCAGGCATGCTCCTTGATTAACTGCAATGTTGCCTCGGCAAAGGTCTCGCCGACCTGGATGTCCAACTCCCCGAGACGGTCGATCTCGTTATCACCGGGTTGGCAGAGGGCTGCTAGATTCCGACGGAGTTCCGTAGGATAGGGGTGGCAGTGGTGGCCGATCAGTCCGGGGGCGCCGTCTGGCGTCAATTCAATCAGGGCAGCATCGATACCGTCCATACTGGTGCCGGACATGAGGCCTATATAGTAGGCCTTACTGGGCATCTGCGATCAGGGTGCGGTTCAGGACATCGAGTTGGCTGACCAGCGGCTGGGTTTTCAGTAGAAAATCCGCCTTGTATTTTTTTGCGATGGGCTGGGCGGCGGGAAGTTTGACGGTCAGGGGATTGCGGTGCACGCCGTTGACCCGGAACTCATAATGGAGATGGGGACCGGTGGCGAGACCGCTCTTGCCAACGTAGCCAATAGTCTGCCCCTGGCGAACCTTGCTTCCTTTTTTTGCCGTCTTGTTATAGCGGGAGAGGTGGGCATAGAGGGTTGTATAGCGTTGGCCGTGCTGTACGATAACTGTGCGGCCATAACCCCCCTTCTTGCCTCTGTGAATGATCTTGCCGTCCCCGGCTGCCTTGATCGGTGTACCGGTCTTTGCTGCGTAGTCGACTCCACGGTGCGGACGTTTCTTACCGAGCACTGGGTGCCAGCGTTCGCCGGTGAAGCGGGAGGATATGCGTCGAAAATCGACCGGGGCACGCAGAAAAGCCTTGCGCATGCTCCGCCCTTCAGGGGTGAAGTAGTCACTCTGGCCAGTCTCATCCGTGTATCTCAGCGCGCGGTAGCTGCGCCCCTGATTGATGAACTCGGCAGCCAGGATGGGACCGTCTTTCAGCTTGTCCCCCTCAAGGTAATCCTCCTGATAGATGACGCTGAATCGGTCGCCGCTGCGGATCTCAAGGGCAAAGTCGATATCCCAGCCGAAGATATTTGCCAGCTCCATGATCAGGGCATCAGCAAGTCCTGCGTCCTGGGCGCTGAGATAGAGTGAGTTGGTGATGGTTCCACTCGTATGGGCTGTCCGATGTTCGATGGGCTTGTTTTCCTCATTGGCGAGAAAGGAATCGCCATCGGATCTGATATGCAGGCTCTGCACCCGATTGTGGTCAAGCGCCAAAGCAAGCAAACTGCCGCTGTCGTCCAGTTGCAGGCGCAGCGTCTCACCGGGTTTTATACGGGTCAGCTCTTTCGCCATCTTGCTGGAATTAACGATGCGGTGTAGTAGATTGGCGCTCAGCCCATTCTCTTTAAAGATGCTGGAGAGGGAGTCCCCGCTACGAATCTTTCGGGAGATCCATTGGGACTTGGATGCTGTCGCCAGGGACTCCAGGTCTGGTTCTGACGGCACACTCACCGGTTTGACGGGAGGAACGATGGTTGATGGAGCAGGCGCCTTAGCGAGGGGAGGAGGGCTGAACTGAGGTTCTGCGCGACTCTCTTCACGTGACTGCCCCGGCAGTGCCAGTGGCACGACTATCCGCCCGTTTTCCTGGGAGGGCTCAGCCTTGGTCGGAAGTTGAATCGGTGCAGTGGTCTGGCTGTCTTTGCTGCTATCCAGAAACAGTGCACCTGCGGCAGCAATCGTCAGAAGTAATAGAATGACCAGTCCCGCGCGCAATAATTGACGGAAACGTGAGGG
>JAESPD010000004.1:122500-138348 GCA_016756855.1 gamma proteobacterium endosymbiont of Lamellibrachia anaximandri
GCCTCGCGTATCACTCCAGGGGGTAGAGCACTGTTACGGCTAGGGGGCCATCCCGGCTTACCAAACCGTTGCAAACTCCGAATACCTGGAAGTGCAATCGCGGGAGACAGACGGCGGGTGCTAACGTCCGTCGTCAAGAGGGAAACAACCCAGACCGCCAGCTAAGGTCCCTAAATCATGGCTCAGTGGGAAACGATGTGGGAAGGCATAGACAGCTAGGAGGTTGGCTTAGAAGCAGCCATCCTTTAAAGAAAGCGTAATAGCTCACTAGTCGAGTCGGCCCGCGCGGAAGATTTAACGGGGCTTAAGCCATGTACCGAAGCTGCGGATGCGTGTTTACACGCATGGTAGAGGAGCGTTCTGTAAGCCTGTGAAGGTGTGTTGTAAAGCATGCTGGAGGTATCAGAAGTGCGAATGCTGACATGAGTAACGATAAAGGGGGTGAGAGGCCCCCTCGCCGAAAACCCAAGGTTTCCTGCACAACGCTAATCGGTGCAGGGTTAGTCGGCCCCTAAGGTGAGGCAGAAATGCGTAATCGATGGGAATCAGGTTAATATTCCTGAACTACTTATTACTGCGATGGGGTGACGGAGCAGGCTAGATCATCCGGGTGTTGGTTTACCCGGTTTAAGCGTGTAGGGAGTCAGTTTAGGTAAATCCGGACTGGCAATTCTGAGGCGTGATGACGAGTCTCTTTTGAGACGAAGTGATTGATGCCATACTCCCAGGAAAAACCTCTAAGCTTCAGGTAATAAGTAACCGTACCCCAAACCGACACAGGTGGGTGGGATGAAAATTCTAAGGCGCTTGAGAGAACTCTGGTGAAGGAACTAGGCAAAATTGTACCGTAACTTCGGGAGAAGGTACGCCCCTGGTATGTGAAGAGACTTGCTCTCGGAGCAGAAGGGGGTTGCAATAAAATGGTGGCTGCAACTGTTTATTAAAAACATAGCACTCTGCAAACTCGAAAGAGGAAGTATAGGGTGTGACGCCTGCCCGGTGCCGGAAGGTTAATTGATGGGGTTAGTCTTCGGACGAAGCTCTTGATCGAAGCCCCGGTAAACGGCGGCCGTAACTATAACGGTCCTAAGGTAGCGAAATTCCTTGTCGGGTAAGTTCCGACCTGCACGAATGGCGTAATGATGGCCACACTGTCTCCACCAGAGACTCAGTGAAATTGAAATCGCTGTTAAGATGCAGCGTACCCGCGGCTAGACGGAAAGACCCCGTGAACCTTTACTACAGCTTTGCACTGGACTTTGAACCTATTTGTGTAGGATAGGTGGGAGGCTTTGAAACCGAGACGCTAGTTTCGGTGGAGCTAACCTTGAAATACCACCCTGGTATGTTTGAAGTTCTAACCTAGACCCGTTATCCGGGTTGGGGACAGTGTATGGTGGGTAGTTTGACTGGGGCGGTCTCCTCCCAAAGAGTAACGGAGGAGCACGAAGGTACCCTCAGCGCGGTCGGACATCGCGCAATGAGTGCAAAGGCATAAGGGTGCTTGACTGTGAGACAGACAAGTCGAGCAGGTACGAAAGTAGGTCTTAGTGATCCGGTGGTTCTGTATGGAAGGGCCATCGCTCAACGGATAAAAGGTACTCCGGGGATAACAGGCTGATACCGCCCAAGAGTTCATATCGACGGCGGTGTTTGGCACCTCGATGTCGGCTCATCACATCCTGGGGCTGAAGTCGGTCCCAAGGGTATGGCTGTTCGCCATTTAAAGTGGTACGCGAGCTGGGTTTAGAACGTCGTGAGACAGTTCGGTCCCTATCTGCCGTGGGCGTTCGAGATTTGAGGGAAGCTGCTCCTAGTACGAGAGGACCGGAGTGGACGTACCCCTGGTGTTCCGGTTGTCACGCCAGTGGCATTGCCGGGTAGCTACGTACGGACAGGATAACCGCTGAAAGCATCTAAGCGGGAAGCCCCTCCCAAGATAAGATCTCGCTGGAACCTTGAGTTCCCTGTAGGTCCGTTAAAGACTATGACGTTGATAGGCTGGGTGTGGAAGCACAGTAATGTGTGAAGCTAACCAGTACTAATTGACCGTGAGGCTTGACCATATAACACCCAAGTGTTTTGGGTGCTGGTTGAGTGCATACCCAATGCTACAAGCGATCTAACCAAATTTGAAGGGATGAGAACTCATCCTTTTGAGCCAGTTTGCCTGGCGGCCATAGCGAGTTGGTACCACCCGATCCCATCCCGAACTCGGAAGTGAAACGATTTAGCGCCGATGATAGTGTGGGGTCTCCCCATGTGAAAGTAGGTCACTGCCAGGCTTTTATTCAAAACCCCGAATCATTTTATGGTTCGGGGTTTTTTTATTGCCTGAAACAAAATGTTTGACCTGGAATCAGGCATACAATGTAAATATTGGATATTGTTTACCAGATCTATTTGTTTGATGATCATTTCACTCATATTATTGATTACGGGTCTAAGCATGCTTTTGTTTGGGCTTCGAGCGCTTTTTAAAAGGAGACTGTTGACCGGAGCAATGACAGTGCTGATTGGTTTACCATTCGTGCTTTTTGGATTTTTCCTGCTGCTCCTTGCTACAAACTTCTATACCTATCAAAAACTCACACATGAGATGACGGTTGCGAGGATTATCAGTCAGAAAACAGAAGCGGGTTTTCAGGTGGGGATAGAGCATAGTCATGCGAACAATGAAAAATTTATTCTCTCTACCGATCAATGGCAGCTCGATGCACGCTTTGTGAAATTTAAGCCTTGGACGATCATGTTTGGCAGCGAGCCTTTGGTTCGCTTGGAAAGGTTTTCTGGAAGACATAATGACACCGATAAAGTTGTCAAAAATAGTTATGAGTTCACCGCCGGTGGCAGTCTGCTGCTAAATTTATCCAATCAACTGGTTGATATGTCAGGTTTGATAGATACCTATTTTGGAAGTTCGGTCTACATGCCGCTGGCGGATGGTGCTGAATATCTTGTTACTGCCTCTGTCTCTGGTCTGGTTGCCAGACCTGTAAATGCTCAGGCTGAGAATGCTGTTTCAGTGTGGATGTCGCAATGATCGAATATCAGGTAGTGATGAAGTCGCCCGAAGCCCACCTTTTTGAGGTGACTTTGAGCGTCCGGAAGCCTGACAAGCTCGGGCAGACGTTCTATCTTCCAGCATGGATCCGTGGCAGTTACATGATCAGGGATTTTTCCCGCCATATCATCACGCTTGAAGCCTCAGATGCGACGGGACCTGTTCAGGTTAAGAAACTGGATAAGCAGCGTTGGCGCTGCGCACCTGCATCTGGTCCCATTACGCTAATCTACACAGTTTATGCTTGGGAGCTATCCGTAAGAGCGGCCCATCTCGATACCACACACGCCTATTTCAACGGATCCAGCCTGCTGCTTGGAGTCAGTAATCAGGATGAGGTAACTTGTCTGTTGACGATTCTTAGCCCGGTAGGTCAACAGTTCGATGACTGGAAAGTGGTGACCTCCATGGAAAAAATGGAGGTCGATAAACGGGGATTTGGCCAATATCACGCTTTAAATTATGAAGATTTGCTGGACCATCCTGTAGAAATTGGAGGCGTCACAGAAGCGGATTTTGCAGTTTTTGATGTGCCCCACTGCATCGTGATCAGCGGTCGACAAAGATGCGATCTTAAGCGATTGTGTTTAGATTTTGAGAGAATGTGCAGTCAACATGTTCGTTTGTTTGGAGAGTTGCCAGTCCACGATTATCTGTTTCTTCTCACGGTTGTTGGTGATGGCTATGGTGGTCTTGAGCACCGAAATTCAACCAGTCTGCTTGCAAGCAGGGATGACCTTCCGCTGGAGGGTATGCAGGAGATGACCAAAGGCTATCGACGCCTTCTCGGTCTATGCAGTCATGAATATTTTCATCTGTGGAATATCAAAAGGATTATGCCTGCGGTGTTTCAGGAGGAAGGAGCCACGCAGGAGGTTTACACTCGTCAATTGTGGGTATTTGAAGGTATTACCTCATATTACGATGAATTGGCATTGGTTCGGAGTGGATGCATCGACAGGAAATCCTACTTTGAACTACTCGCAGAAACGGTTACCCGTGTCATGCGGTCCAGTGGCCGGTTTAAACAAACCCTTGAGGAATCCAGTTTCGATGCCTGGACCAAATTCTACAAACAGGATGAAAACGCCCCTAATGCGATTGTCAGCTACTACACAAAAGGGGCGATCTTTGCGCTAGTGCTTGATCTGCACATCCGTTTGCAGACGGATGGAGAAAAATCATTGGATGATGTTATGCGTGAGATGTGGCGCAGGCATGGAGCAACAGGCCAAGGGGTGCCAGAGGGTGGTTTTGAAACGGTAGCCGCCGAAGTGTCTGGTCTGGATCTATCGGACTTATTTGATCAGGGGGCCCGTTCAGCGGTCGACCTGCCAGTAGCTGATCTGCTGAAAAACTTTGGTGTGGAGATGCGCATGCTGCCGGCTCAATCCTCTTTAGACAACGGGCGTGTCGTAGATAAAATGCCTGCCAGCGAGGCTGCAAAGCCGGTAATCGGTGCGCGTCTTTCGATTCAGGGTGTGGAGGCAAAGTTGCTTCAGGTTTTTGATGGCGGCGCAGCACAGGCTGCCGGTCTGTCTGCAGGTGATATTATCATCGCGGTTGATCATTTAAAGGTTAATGGGCAAAAGCTCGAAAAAGCAATCGCAGACTGTGCGCTTGGAAAATCCGTCACCGCGCATGCTTTTCGACGTGATGAAATGATGGAGTTTGAACTTCAACCAATGCCTGCCCCTGCAGATACCTGCGTCTTTAGCCTCCCTGTTGACCTGTCCAAAGAGCATCAGCTACGCCAGTCCGACTGGCTGAAATCGAATGGATACGAAGACTAGATTGATACGTGCCTTGTCAGATGGTCGGTTTCACTCCGGTGAAAGCCTGGCGGGCGCATTGGGTATCAGTCGTGCGGCAGTTTGGAAACATCTCCACTCTCTAGATGAGATGCTGGGGCAGAGTATCCATTCAGTACGTGGAAAAGGTTACTGCCTCTCTCATCCCATTGAGCTTCTTGATGCAGGGCAAATTAGCCGATCAATGACAACGATCTCGTCTCGCCATATCAATACCATCCACATACACAATGCGATAGATTCAACCAACACTTGGCTCATGCAGGAAGGTGCCGATGGCGCGGCTTCCGGAACTGTTTGCCTCTCTGAGCAGCAGTCGGCTGGCAGGGGGCGACATGGCAGACAGTGGGTCTCCCCATATGGCAGCAACATCTACCTTTCATTACTCTGGCGTTTTGAGACGGGTCCGATGGGACTCGGTGGACTCAGCCTGGCTGCTGGCATTGCAATTATTCGTACCCTACTGGAACTGGGGTATCAGGGTGTTGGTATAAAATGGCCCAATGATGTCTTGTGGGAAGGGCGTAAACTGGCTGGGCTGTTGCTTGAGGTAATTGGTGAAGCTGAAGGACCCTCTCAGGTGGTTATAGGGATAGGGCTGAATACACGCATTGGCGAACACGGCTCTGCTATCGATCAGCCGTGGGTGGACCTTGTTTCCATTTCGGATGAAATGGAGATTCCCCGTAACCGGATTGCTGCCAAGCTGATCGACAATCTTGTTGACGTGATACTGACCTACCGGTGCTCAGGTCTTGCTGCCTTTGCCGATGAATGGCAACGCCATGATCTGCTGACAGGGAAAACTATCAGTTTGAGCAGTGCCTCCCAGGAGTATGAAGGACGACACCGGGGCATTGATGAAACAGGTGCATTGTTGCTAGAAATTGACGGAAAGTTGCGTCGCTTTTATGCCGGAGAGGTTTCCCTCAGACGTGGGGGGCTGGAAGAACAGTGATTCTTCTTCTGGATTTTGGAAACAGCCACCTTAAATGGTGTAGTCATGAAGGCCTGCGCAGAGGTGAAATTATGCGTGAAGCTTTTGGCGCTGATATAGATGGCTGGTTGAATCAATGCTGGCAAAATTTAGAGCATCCTGCATCAGTATGGATTTCGAGTGTTGCAGGTGAGAAGGTCGACGCGGAGGTTTCCCGCTGGATACGTCGCAATTGGATGATCGAATCGGAATTTGTTGTATCAAGACGCGTCCAGGCAGGTGTGGTGAATGGATATCTTGAGCCGGAACAACTTGGGGTGGATCGCTGGATGGCGCTGTTGGCTGGCAGAGCGATTTCTCATCAGCCCTGCCTTATCGTAGACTGTGGAACGGCAACCACAATCGATGCAATGGACGCTGAGGGCAGGCATCTTGGTGGCCTGATCATACCTGGTCTCGATATGATGAAAGAAAGCCTTCTGGGCGGTACCGCGATTTCCAAATATGAAGAAGCTGAGTCGATAGACTTTGTTGCGACCGATACAGCATCGGCTATTCTTTCCGGTGGGATCAACGCAACCAAGTCACTGATAAATGAAATGAGAGACAGATTGAGTAAAAAGCTGGACCAACCGGTTCTCTCTCTTTTGACCGGGGGAGCAGCAGGCCAACTGCTGGATGGGGTGTTGATGCCAAAACGGCATGAACCCAATCTTGTCCTCAACGGCGTGGCGATAGCTGCCGGGTTGAGGGACAACGCATGAAATGGCTGTTTTTTCTGCTTCTACTTGCCAATATTGGTGTCTTCATCTGGGCATATCCACAGCAGCAGGTCTCCCGGAACGGCCACCTGAACACTGATGGGGTTGCAACCTTGATCCTGCTGAGTGAGGTACCGGATGAGGCAGAGCCACAATCTGGGCAGAAGTCCGATCACCCGAGCGATCTGCCGGTTGAGGTTATAGAAGAACCTGCAACGCCCCCTACTTCTAAGGAGAGATTAACTCCAAAGGCTGAACCTGCTCAGACAATAGTGGCTGGTAGTGGGGAGATATCAGGGGAAGTGGTGCCTGAACCTGTCCTGGAGAAAGGTTTGGAAGAGGAAAAAAAGGAGGCAGAACCCCCCGCTGTTGTGGCTGTAGAACCCCAGATTTCGAAGCCAGTTATTCCACCAGAAGAGGAGATAGCCACTACGGAAGAGCCGGAGAAGGTACTCGTCGATACCACTACCTGTGTAAGCATTGGCCCACTATCCAAGCGTGCCATGGTGGACACACTGTCCATCAGACTATTGGCTTTGGACGTAACAACACGGTTGAAGACTGAGTCTGTGAAAGAGCAGGTCGGCTATTGGGTGGTGGTTCCCCCACAGAAAGATCGTGCTGCCGC
This sequence comes from gamma proteobacterium endosymbiont of Lamellibrachia anaximandri, assembly GCA_016756855.1. GTDB lineage: Bacteria > Pseudomonadota > Gammaproteobacteria > Chromatiales > Chromatiaceae > QGON01. The sequence continues at coordinate 129,702 of JAESPD010000004.1, forward strand.
TGTTGCCACGGTAAAAAGATTGAAAGGTGCCGGTGTTACGGATCTCTGGCGATTTACCAGCGGTGAACTTGCACATGCCATCTCTCTGGGACTCTTTCGAAACGAAGACCGGGCAGAGGCCAGGAAAAAGCTGATCGCAGAAAAGGGTTTTGATGTCGAGGTTCGCCCAAGAGTGAGAAAACAGTCATCTTATAGGCTTGAATACAGCTATAAGAATACACCCCCTATTTCGGACGACAAGTGGGAGAGTCTCACCCAAGCCTTTCCTGGAATCGAGCGCAACAGGATTGATTGTGGAAACGTTGCCACATCCGGCATAAAAGAATAGAATCCCCGATCCAGCGCCGGCGTAGCTCAGTTGGTAGAGCAGCTGACTTGTAATCAGCTTGTCGGGGGTTCGACTCCTCTCGCCGGCTCCAATAAAATCAGGCGCAAGAATGCCTACATATCTCCCCCTTGCTCCTGGATTATAAAAGAAGAAAGCCCGCACCAATCCCTGGAGCGGGCTTTCGAGGTCGACACCTTCCTTTGTGCCTGGTCAACAGATCACATCCCTGTCTGTAACCTAAACAAGGTGGTGCTTCCATGCACCTCCGAAGTTCATCGGCCATCCTTGTTGGGAATTAATATACTACCAAGAGTGGGGGAATGCCTATCAGGAAAATCTGTGTCCTTTGTAGGAATAATCTGAAAGCATGGGCAAAACCCCAGCCGAGGGTCTGCCGACCTGAGTTGTTTTTTCTCGATAGATTGTATGGTGCCGCTCAGAAAGTTCCGCCGGCAACGGAGAACTGTGTGTCGTAGAGTTTTTTATAAGTACCTCCAATCGCCATTAGTTCCTGATGGGTTCCTGACTCTACGATATGTCCTTCGCTCAGTACCAGTATTCGGTCGGCGTGTTCGATGGTGGAGAGACGGTGGGCAATGATCAGCGTGGTACGGTTGCGGGTAAGGGTGGCAAGTGCCTCCTGAATGAATCGCTCCGATTCATTGTCCAGGGCTGAGGTTGCTTCGTCGAGTATCAGGATCGGTGCGTCCTTGAGCAGCGCCCTGGCGATGGCCAGTCTCTGACGCTGTCCTCCTGAAAGACGTACACCGTTTTCGCCGATCAGGGTGTCGAGTCCCTGGGGCATTTCGTTGATGAACTCGATGGCATGAGCGCTGGTCGCTGCGTTAACCACCGATTCCCGATCGGTACCACGCATCTTGCCGTAGGCGATGTTCGCCTCAACGGTATCGTTGAACAGGGTGACATCCTGACTGACCAGGGCGATGTTGCTGCGCAGGGAAGCAAGGGTGACCTCCTGGATATCCTCTCCATCCAACAGGATGCGGCCTCTATCTAGGTGATAGAAGCGTGGGATCAGGTTTGCCAGGGTGCTCTTGCCGCCACCTGACGGACCGACCAGGGCGATGTTCTCTCCAGGTTCGATGGACAGGCAGATGTCGTCCAGGGCTTTTCGGTCGCTGTCCCCATAAGAGAAGGTGACGTGGTCGAAGTCGACTCTGCCGCGAAGTTGTTTGGCTTTGCTCGTGCCTTTGTCCACTTCGGGCGTTTCATCCACCAGTTCGAACATGCTTTCCGCAGCTGCCAGTCCCCGTTGAAGGACGCTGTTGATACCGATGAGTTTTTTCAGTGGAGAGAGCAGCATCGCCATTGCGGCGATAAAGGAGACGAAAGATCCGACAGTGACCTTATCCTCCAGGGATTGCAGGGCTGCAAAATAGACTACGGCAGCCAGGCCAAGCACCAGAATGAACTGTCCCACTGGCGAACTGAGGGCGGCGGTGGCCTGGTGCTTCACGTTATAGCGCCGTATCCAGTTGCTGATCTGTTGAAAACGATCGTATTCGTAGACTTGACCGCCAAAAAGCCTTACCACCTTGTTGCCCTGTATCGCCTCTTCCAGGACATGGGTCATCTCTCCCATCGCCTGCTGAATGGAGCGGTTGATGTCGCGTATGCGTTTGCCGATAAATTTCACAATCAGTGCGATGATCGGCACCAGCACGGAAACAAACAGTGTCAGCTGCCAATTAAGGTAGAGCATCAGCCCCAGCAGTCCAAGGATAGAGACCGAATCCCGCACCAGTACAATCAGCACTTCGGTGGAGGCGGCGGCAACCTGCTCCACGTTATAGGTAACCTTGGACAACACAACTCCGGTGGGGTTGTTGTCGTAGTAACGATTGGGCAACACCAGCAGTTTGCGGAACATTTCGTTGCGCAGATCCATGACGACCCGGGTGGAGACCGCGGTCATGGCCATGGTGCTGGCGTAAGAGGTGAAGCCTCGTACAACAAACAGGCCGATCAAGGCGAACGGCATCAGCTTGATGGTATCCAGATCCTTCTCCACGAAACTGCCGTCGAGCAGGGGTTTCAGCAGTGCGGGCAGCAGCGGCTCAGTGAGCGCCAGCAGAATAGTGAAGAAGATGGCTAGGACGAAGATCCGGCGGTAGGGCTTCACATAGCTCAACAGCCTGAAATAGAGCTTGTTGCCGGTCATCGGATCTCCTAAGAACAGCCGCAGGAGAACCTTCTGCGGACGGCATGAAAAATGGTTTGGTTGGTAAGCGGCTGATTTTACCCGCCGGACCGGTTAATCGCCAGAACGGCGATACTGCTATGTTATGATGCGCCTGTTTACTCAACTCGGTTTCAACCCCATGTCCATAGATATTCCAGCGTTTGATCAGGCCCGTATTCTGGTGGTGGGCGACGTGATGCTCGACCGCTACTGGCACGGAGATACCGCCCGTATCTCCCCCGAGGCGCCTGTCCCCGTGGTGCGTGTCGGCGAAGAGGAGCAGCGCCCGGGGGGTGCCGGCAATGTGGCGCTCAATATCGCAGCCTTGGGCGGGAGTGCTGTGCTGGTCGGGCTGATCGGAGACGACGAGCCGGGGCGGGCGTTGACGGACATCCTTGATGCTGCCGGTGTAACCTGCTGTTTTGAACCGCTTGATGGGTTTCCGACGATCACCAAACTGCGGGTGATCAGTCGGCATCAGCAACTCATCCGGCTGGATTTTGAAGATGGCTTTCCTGCGACCGGTAGCGAGGCGCTGCTGGAGAGCTGTCGCCGACTGATTGCTGACGTTGATCTGCTCGTGCTCTCCGACTACAACAAAGGGACACTGCACAATATCCGTGAATTGATTGCGCTGGCAAGGGAGGCCGGAAAGCCGGTGCTGGTCGACCCGAAAAAAGAGGATTATGAACTCTATCGCGGCGCGGCTCTGGTCACGCCGAATCTCGCCGAATTTGAAGCCGTGGCGGGTAAGTGCGAGGACCAGGATGAACTGGTGGCGCGTGGTCATGATCTGCTGCAACGGTATGAACTCGATGCACTGCTGATTACCCGTGGCGAGCAGGGCATGACCCTGCTGCAGCAGGGGCTGGAGCCGCGCCACATGCCGACTCACGCCCGCGAGGTTTTCGATGTGACCGGCGCCGGTGACACCGTCATCTCGGTGCTGGCCGCAGGCATGGCAGCCGGACTTGGACTCGATACTGCTACGCACCTCTCCAATGTGGCTGCCGGTGTGGTGGTAGGAAAGCTGGGTACCGCTTCGGTTACCGAAGATGAGCTGAAGATGGCCCTGATGGAGCACCACGTCACCCATCGCGGTGTGGTGGGTGAAGATCAATTGGTGCGGTTGATGCGCATTGCCCGGATGCAGGGAGAGCAGATCGTCGTAACCAACGGCTGTTTCGATATCCTGCATCCGGGCCATGTCACCTATCTGGAAGAGGCGAGCCGTCTTGGAGACCGCTTGGTGGTTGCGGTAAATGTGGATGAAACCGTGCGCCAGTTGAAAGGCGATGGCAGACCGGTCAATGGGTTGGATCATCGCATGCATGTGTTGGCGGCGCTCGCCTGTGTCGACTGGGTGGTGCCCTTTAGTGAAGAGACGCCGGAGCGGCTCATCTGTCGACTGAAGCCCGATTTTCTGGTGAAGGGCGGGGACAATGATCCGGATAAGATTCCGGGGGCGGCCTGTACTCGCAAAGCGGGTGGTGAGGTAAGAGTCTTGACCTATGTGGATGGGATATCGACGACGAAGATTGTGGAGTCGATTCGGCAGCAGTAGGGTTTTGCGTTGCCATGCAGCGGCACAAACAAGCGACCAATGAAAATCCTCCAAACCGACATAGTCATCTTCGGCGGCGGCATTGCCGGACTCTGGACCCTGGGCCGTCTGCACCAGGCGGGCTACCGCTGCCTGCTGCTTGAATCCGGCTGTATCGGCGGGGTTCAGACGCCCGCCTCCCAGGGCATCATTCACGGCGGCACCAAGTATGCGCTGACCGGCAAACTGACCGGATCATCCCTGGCAATCCAGGCGATGCCCGGTATCTGGCGTGACGCACTGGCGGGGCATGGGGAACTCGATCTTTCGGCAGTACGTATCCTCTCTGATCACCAGTATCTCTGGTCTACCGCAGGACTTGTCTCCCGTATGGCCGGCTTCTTTGCAGGCAAGGTGATGCAGAGTCGTATTGGTGTGGTCGATGGGGAAAATCGTCCCAAGCTGTTTCAGGACAAGACCTTCAAAGGCCATGTCTATCGGCTGGAAGAGCCGGTGCTGGATGTAGCCTCGCTGGTGACGGAACTGTTTCGCCGGCATGGCAGATATACGCTGCAGATCGACTGGCCGGATGGCGTAAGTTTCGATTTCCCCAATCAAATCGTGTTGCGTAGTGATAAGGGCGATAAGCTGCAGATCAGTACTCGTAAAATCCTGCTGGCCGCAGGTGCCGGGAATGAAGCACTCCTGCGGAAATTGGGATTGGAGCAGCCCGCCATGCAGCGTCGGCCGCTACAGATGGTAATGCTGCGGGGCAAACTGCCGCCACTTTACGCTCACTGCCTCGGGGCCGGTGCCAACCCGCGCCTAACCATCACCAGCTATCCGCTGGCGGATGGTGATCACGTCTGGTACCTGGGGGGAGATATTGCCGAAGAGGGAGTGGAGCGTTCCGCGCAGGCACAGGTTAGTGCCGCAAAACGTGAGTTACAGACGCTGATGCCCTGGGTGGATCTTTCTGCCGTCGAATGGTCGACTCTGCGGGTCGACCGGGCGGAGCCACTCCAGCCGGGCGGCAAGCGGCCGGACAGCAGTTTTCTCGAACAGTTGCAGGATGTGATGGTGGCCTGGCCGACCAAGCTGGCGTTTGCCCCACGTCTGGCGCAGCAGGTTGTTGATCGAATGCAACAGGATGGGATAACCCCTTCAATGGGCGAGCTGGAGATTCCTGACGGCTGGCCCCGGCCGGCGGTGACAAGGTTACCTTGGGAGCAGGAACGACAATGGTTTTGAGGCCCCTCGGCACTACCGGCATCCAGGTCAGTCCACTCGGCTTGGGGACGGTCAAATTCGGCCGCAACGAGCAGGTCAAGTACCCCAGTTCATTCGAGATCCCGGACGATACTGCGGTGCGGAACCTTCTCGCACTAAGCCGTGAACTTGGCATCAACCTGATAGACACCGCCCCCGCCTATGGCAGTAGTGAACAACGCTTGGGGCGGCTGCTGCCGGGATCGAGGGATGAGTGGGTCATTGTGACCAAGGTCGGCGAGACTTTTGAAAAAGGTCATTCCAGTTTTGATTTTTCCGCCCGTGCTACCCGCGAGAGTATCGAACAGAGCCTGCGGTTTCTGCGGACGGATTATCTGGATGTGGTGCTGATCCACTCCCACGGAGGTGATCTGGAGATACTGCGGCAGGAGGATGTGCTGGAGACCCTGCGGGATCTTCAGCGCCGGGGGCTGGTGCGTGCCATCGGTATGTCGAGCAAGACGGTGGAGGGGGGACTGCTGGTGGTGCAGGAGTGCGACCTGGTGATGGCCACCTGCAACCTGGATTACAATGACGAGTTGCCGGTGCTGACAGCGGCGGCCAGGGCCAACAAAGGCGTGTTGGTGAAGAAGGGGCTGATGAGTGGTTTTGTAAAAGATGCGGAAGGTGTGTCTCGCTCCATGTCGTTCATCTTCTCCCAGCCTGGGGTGAGCAGTATGATTGCCGGCACCATCAACCCGGCACATCTTCGCTCTAATGTTGCCGCACTTGAAGCTGTACTGGGCGAGACCTGATGCGACACATCTACTCCCTGCTGCTCTACCTGATAATGCCGCTGGTGGTGGTGCGCCTCTACTGGCGCAGCCTCAAGAGTCCCGCTTATCGGGAGCGCTGGCTGGAGCGGTTTGGCTGGTTTGACTCGCCGGTCAGTAACGGCTGCATCTGGTTGCACGCGGTCTCAGTGGGTGAGGTACAGGCGTCAGCCCAGCTGGTGAGGCGGCTTCTTGCCGACTATCCAGGATTGCCGCTGGTGATTACCACAACGACCCCGACCGGGGCGAAACAGGTTGAATCGTTGTTCGGCCAGGATGTGTTCCACCACTATGCGCCCTACGATGCGCCGTGGGTGGTCAAAACCTTCTTCGACAGACTGCAGCCCCGGTTGCTGATCCTGATAGAGACGGAGATCTGGCCCAATCTGCTGCATGAGTGTCGGCAGAGGAATATTCCATCGCTACTGGCCAACGCCCGCATGTCCGCCCGTTCGGCGCTCCGTTATCGCCGTCTGGCCGGGTTGACACGGGAGACCCTGCAGAATATTTCGCTGATTGCCGCTCAAGGCAAAATGGATGCAGACCGTTTTCAGGTGTTGGGTACCCGGCCTGGACAGGTAGAGGTGACCGGCAGCGTCAAATTCGACATTAAGCTGCCGGCCAGCCTGCGGGAGCAGGCGGACGTGATGCGTCGGGACTGGGGTCAGGCGCGTCCGGTTTGGGTGGCTGCCAGTACCCATGAAGGGGAGGATGAGCTGGTGCTGGCGGCGCATGCAAAGGTGCGCGAGACTCTACCAGAGTGCCTGCTGGTTTTGGTGCCGCGCCACCCCGAACGTTTCGACCGGGTGGCTGAACTGGCAACTAGTGCAGGGTTTGATTTGGTGCGCCGGTCCGAGCAGCGTCCCTGTCGCACTGAGACCGCTGTGTTTCTCGGCGACAGTATGGGTGAACTGGCCATGTTCCTTGGAGCCGCCGACATGGCCTTTATCGGGGGGAGTCTGGTGCCCCACGGTGGGCACAACATTCTCGAAGCAGCGGCGCAGGGTGTGCCGGTGGTGTTCGGCCCTCATATGTTCAATTTTGCTGAGATCAGTCGCCTGTTTCTCGATCGGGATGCTGCACGGGAGGTGGTGACTGCCGAGACGTTGGCAGAGGTGTCTGCCCGTTGGCTAAGTGATGCCAGCGAGCGGAGCCTGGCTGGGGAAAGGGGCCGCGACCTGGTGGAGCAGAATCGCGGCGCCATGCAGCGGCTGATGGATATCGTTGCCCGACTGTTCAGTGAAACAGCTTAGAACTCAAAAGCTTCCGGTTGTGTTGTACTCTCCAGAGGCACCTGTTCGGTTTCCAGGATTATCTCTTCCCGGAACGTTGTCTCAGACTCACGGGTGATCAGCCAGGCCTCCATGACCGGCGCTGTGCCGATGATGATAAAAAGTCTGCCGCCGGGTTTGAGCTGCTGACGGAAGATCTCTGCCTGGGCGCTTGTCGGCACAGAGCCGGTTACCGCTATGGCATCGAATGGGCCGTCCGGACTGGGTGTCGTCATGGCGTCGCTGGTGCGTAGCAGCACGTTGCGAATCTCCAGGGCATCCAGGTTGCGCTCCGCCATTTCGGTAAAATCTTTATGAATATCGATGCTGACGACGCGGTTGGCGAGTTTGGCCAGACATGCACTGAGAAAACCACTGCCGGTGCCGACCTCAAGTACCTGATCCTCCGGCTGAATTGCCAATATCTGGATCAGCCGCGCCTCCATGCGGGGAAACATCATTGCCTGGCCGTGGGCTAGCGGAATCTCGATGTCGGCGTAGGCCAGGCCCTTATAGGCATTGGGTACGAAGACATCCCGAGGCAGGGTCAGGAACTGCCCCAGAACCAGTGGATCGAAGACATCCCAAGGCCTGATCTGCTGTTCGACCATGTTGAAACGGGCCTGCTCAAAACCGTTCTCCACCATTGGTTGATTCCCTTTAAGAGTGCATGAAAATATGTGTAACGAACTAGCCTACGTATTTTACTCTCCGCAGGCAAGGGATCAGATGGGACAGAAGCGTGCTTCTTATCTCCCGGTGGCTGGTGGTCTGGTCTACCTTGCCCATAGGGTTGGTATTTAGCTCATGGGATCAAAGTATTTTCCAATTAACAAATGAGTCTGAAACAACCCAAATCATTCAACCGGTTTTATCCTGCTTGAAAATCAAGCTGAATAGCTGGTGACGTGCTTTTTGCAGACAATCAGCGGCTTCATTATCACTCATTTGCAAGGCATATTCATCCAATACATCAAGGGTGATTTCTGGCTTCAAGTATTGGTCTACATCAGGTAGTGATTTAAGTCGTTCAAAAGGTGTCATCATATTCTTGTAGGGATAAGTTTTTTGCTGTTTGCCTTTGGCATCGATTATCGTTTCAGGGAAGAAGCAGGGACGATGATAATTGATGTATGGATTCAAATACTCCCGGTTGAATCTATTGATTTCTGGGGCCCATTTTTGTGAAATGTGTGTATACCCAAATATCTTTCTAACGACAGAGCCATTTTTACTTTCAGCTAAGGCATTGTCATTGGA
>JAESPD010000040.1 GCA_016756855.1 gamma proteobacterium endosymbiont of Lamellibrachia anaximandri
TGAGCTTTGATCCTTTGCATCGCATTGGATCAACAGCATAGAATCAGAAAGCTATGTTGTCAAGCTTCTATTGGTGCAAGTTTGTTAATCTGGATGGTGGGGGGGTGAGTAGTTACTATAAACTAATATATTGGTTGACGCAGATCAGTCTTACCCTTTTTCAGGTCTTGTGTTCACGGGAAAGCCGTCTAGATTATCCTTATACAAGGTAAAAAACAGATAAAAGCCAACCCCTGTTGCTATGGGGGACGGAAAGCAAACGGGACTCGATGTCCCCGCCCGCATGCTGAGGTTCAGGCGTAGAACGCTGACAGTCTCGGATAGCGGTGGGGGAGCATGAGACAAGCCGGGCTGCCGGGAGTGACCTCCGTTAGGGTCACGATCAGGCAGTCCGGCTTTTATTTTTTTACGGATTGCCGGTGGGGAACTGGAAAGACACATCTTTTCGGATGTGGCGAGATCCGCAAGATCCCTATTTGCCGGCGATCATTTGGGGAGGGCACCGTGTCACACTGGACTCAGACTCTGTGGTTTCGGTTTCTGGCGCGTCTCCTTTCGGTCTTCCTGGTGTTCCAGGGGGTACCACCGCTCCGATTATCCCTCCCCGCTATAGATCCGCTCTTCCTGCTGGGCATCAGCACGGCCCAGGCCCAGGAGGTGCCGGAATGGCTTGTCTCCACGGTGGATGCCGATCATGAGGACCGCTTCATCCAGGAGAAGATCGCCGAACTCGGCCCCGGTTCAGGAGCCGCCTTCGCCTTCGTGCGGGACGAGATCGGCTACGAGGCCTATACCGGCTCCCTGCGCGGGGCGCGCGGAACCCTCTGGTCCGATGCCGGCAACAGCCTGGACCAGGCCAGCCTGCTGATCGCCCTGCTGCGGGGGCAGGGTATTGGTGCGCGGTACGCTTGGCGAGGCGGATGCCAAGGTATTGATCGCCTTGATGTTTGATCCGGAGCTGATGGCTCAGGCCGTGGGGTATATTCCGGATAAATACGCTAAGGCCGATCCTGTAAACGATCCTGAATTCATGGCTGAAGCTACCGATCACTGGTGGGTTGAACTTGAGGATGGAACACTACTTGATCCCAGTTTTTCCGATGGAGCTGTGCGTGGTATAGCCGATTCATCCTACTTCGAGGTTCCTGAAGCAGAACGGCATAAAGTGACTCTCCGACTCAAGGCGGAATTCTACAATATTCTCTCTAACTTTACGTATAAGACTCCCTTGGAACACACTTTTTCAACACCTGAAGTTTATGGGAAAGCACTGTCGCTGGCGCATTTTGTAAGCAGCTACCAGCCGTCTGCATTGATTGGCGGATTTAAGACATATACTTATTCACCCTTTCTGATTGTTGATGACAACGGTGCCACACCGGATAACAACGCCACATTAGACAGCAATTCTATAATTCGAGGGCAGGATTACCAAGAATTTTTCAGCAGTCTTCTACCGGTGTTGGCAAATTCCACCCTTACTCGTTTGACACTGGACATTGACGTACAGGATCCTGGCATGGAAACGGAGACCTTATCACGAGACCTCCTGGATAGGGTTGGGTTTGCTGCGCGGCATGGCTTGGATAGTCCACAGGCAGTGGATAGTGAGATGCCGGCAATTACTGAGTACGATGTTGCAACAATCAATATTCTTCCAGGAAAAACCGACACATCTGCCGTCGTGAGCATAACCAGCCAGCTTGCCGATCTTTATATTGAATCCAGGAAGTTAAGCGACGAGACACTCCCGATAAGCCAAAAAGATCCGTCACTATGGACAGTGGAAGAACAGAGCAAGCTTGAGCATTACAAAGATCTGATGGTGCAACTCCAGATCGCGAGCACGCGTTATCTGGGTATCTTGTTTCTCAAAGATTCGGACTACTGGACAGAGACTACTGCGAAAGGCCACTTGGTACGCGCCTATTTTAATTCACCTAGATTGATTCTCAGCAGTTCATTTGTGCATGGGGACAGAGCGACCAATGACTCGAGTTTGCATGCATCTTTGGATCTTCTAAAGAACAGGATACAGGTTATTCCATACCCAAGACAGAACAGCATTGCCGATGTTCTGTTCAACGCCAGCAGAGGTATAAGGGAAAACATCCTGGAGAAGAATGCAGTCGAGCAGATGCTCGAGCCAGATGAAAATGCGATTGTCTCTTTAGCGTCCGCAATTGAAGTCTTTCAAAATGCTAACGAACAGAAGATCGAGATCATCAATCTTTTTGGTGAGGCAGACATTCAGAAGCTTATGACCCTTGAGATATCGTCAGAGGCGAAGGCCAGAATTACTGAAGCACTTCGATTGAATAAAACCGTCAATGTACCCGTACGTGCTGTAAGTGTAGATGGCAATCCCGCTATTGCCTGGTATGAAATTAATAACACAACCGGAGAACTCATCGGTGTCAGCGAAGATGGGAGACACGGAATTGCGGAATATGTTGCTCTCTTATCTGTTGCCCTGCAGGCAACAGGAATACTTTGGCTGATCAATGCATTTGGGTGGGATCGGTTGATGATATTTTTGGCTAATCCACCCAGTTCTCTACCTTCAGGATTGCAGGACGGCCCTCTAAAAAATAGTTGGGTAGACTATGCAATATGGTATCAAACCGAAGAAGGACAGATGACGCTGGAGCAGGAAGCAGCGTTGGAAAATGAAAAAGGTATTGGATTTGATTTCAGTGAAAAGGATCCAGATACTGGTAACCCGATAATCGGCCATATTCTGCTTAAAGTTCCTTTTGGCAAGGATGTGCCTGTACCTATTCGGTTTCTCGAGTACATTGGCGCACCAGTAGGTGTGGAAGGAAGTGTAATTCGATGGGCAGGTCTTGGTCTTGAGGTAATCGGTTTAATGAATCCAGGTCCGGGCTCCCTTTCTGGCAGCATGATTTCTGTACCTGGGTTGGCAATGGAGATACTGCAAGAGCCCGCGTTTACCGTTGCATTTGGTGACGCAAGCATAGGTTCGGCCTTTCAGGTCAACATCACTAATGAAGGGAGCGAGGGGAGTTTTCAGCTTTCGGCAACCGATCCCGTGGGTGGGAAGGTTTTGTTATCTGTCGATACAATTTCAATTCCAGCCGGAAAGACGGGTCGGGCAAGCGTTTATCTGCAGCCCAGCCTCAACGATTCGCTTCCAGTGTCAGGGACAGCCCTTCCGTTTTCGGTCACTATCACCCGGGAGGATAATCCAGCCGTTAATCTCACCCAGAATATGGCATTTGCTATGCCCGAAGTCTATACGCTTCGGGTGGAAGCAGACCCCGCCACTCTTTTTAGCACTCCATCTGGGACTGTGCAGACTGAGATAAATTTCTCCAATACTGGGAACGTGGTGCAAACGGTAGGAGCCAATCTGGACGTATTGCCCGGCTTCACAGTATCCGACCTTGGTGGCCCGCAGGTATTAAATCCTGGAGAGGTGCTTTCCCGTACTATCAGTTTTTCGGCACAAGGACTGGATATTGATAGTGACCACTATACTCAGTTGATTGCCACTTACGGCGACAGTGGCGAATTGGAGACACGTGTTTCACTGCACCTGCATGTGGCCGCCCCCGGCTCCCTGCAGGCCCTGAACGCGGCCACCGACGCCGATGCTCTGGCCCGTCCCGAACTGGCGGATACACTGGAAATCCTGGGACAGGATCTGAGCAGTCTCTATCAGGATCAGACTGATGAAACCCGCAAAGAGCGGGTGCTGGCCGGTCTGAGTGGGTTGCTGGCGCAGATCGACGATCCCCTGCTGGAGACCTTCGCGGCAGATATTGCAGCCGCCCAACAGGCCATAGCCAACAGTACCCCCACCACGCTGGCCAGCGCCCTGGATATATTGGCCGCCACCCTGACGCCATTCGGCGACCAACTGGCAGCGATGGCTGACCACGATTTCGAACTGGCCCTGCGGCCCAACAGCGCCGAGGCGCAACCCCAGAGTCCAGCCGACTTCGGGCTCTATCTGAAGAACAGGGGGACCGAGTCCACCGTCTACAGCCTGAGCTTGGCGGGCGTGCCCGCCGGCATCACCGCCACGCTGAGTCAGGACTCAGTGACCTTGCCCGCCGGCTTTGCGGTTGAGCCCGGTGTTACCGGCACCCACCACCTGCCGATCGCTATCGATGTCACACTCACCCAACCGGCGGATGAGTTGACTGCCTTCGAATTTGAACTGGTGGTGACCGCCGACGGCGCGCCGCAAGTGCAACGTTCGACCTACGGCAGCTTCACCGCCAGGGATGAGTTGGTGAGCGTGCTCTCAGTGACCAGCACTCCGGCCTTTACAGACCCCGGCGGCAGTGTGGATGTGACCACGCGGCTGCTCAATGCGCTGAACCGGGAGCGGGATCTGCTGGTGAGCTACCGGGTGAAAAACGCAGGTGGCGGGGAACTCTTCAGTTCCGCACCACAGGCCGTGCAGATGAGCGTGCTCTCATCGGTGGCAACGGTCTCCCTGGGCGCATTCGATACCAGCGGTCTGCCGCTTGGGAGTTATACACTTGAGGTCAGTGTCACCGAGTCCGATGGCACGCCGCTTGCGGGTGGCTCCGGCAGCGGAACCCTGCTGGTCGGCTCGCCTTTGAACGCAACCTTGTCGGTCGACCCGGACAGCCTCCCGGCGGGGGATGGTCAGGCGGCGGTCACGCTGCAGATCGGCAGTCTGGTGGATTATGACGCCAATGGCATCGCTCTGATCGGTCTGACCGATACCCTTGGCGGTGGGCGTTCCGTGGCGGTTCGGGGGGATTATGCCTACCTGGGCGGCACCGAGGGCGTCACCGTATTGAATATCAGCACGCCCCAGGATCCGCAGATTGTCCATACCTTCGGCTCGGCCGGCAATAACCGCACCTGGATCAAGGGTGACTACCTGCTGGTGGCCCATGAATTCGATCTGTCTGTCTATGGTCTGACCGATCCGGCACAGCCCGAGCTGTTGGCCTCGGCCGCCAGTGGCATCACTGGAACCCACGCATCGGGTCTCTATGTGCAGGGCGATCTGGCCTTCGTCAACACAATAATCTTTATCTGGGGCAGCAGCTTTGTAGGGATTCGCGGCGATACCATCATTTATGATCTGACCGATCCGCTGAATCCACAGAGCCTGGGGCTGTTTTACAACACACCCCAGGGTTCCTATCCACAGTGGCCGGGCAGTAACTATTTCATCGGCGAGAGCGCAGTCGGCAAGGACAACGTGGTCTATCTGATGAGCAGCTCGGCGGAGACCGATGCCGTTGGGGGTACAGGAAGGCTGCGGATGCTCGATGTCAGCGATCCACAGAATGTCACCGAAGCCGGCGTTTTCGATCTTCCCGGCTCGGTGCTGCTGGGCGGCATGGCCATTCAGGGGGACAGGGCCTTAGTGGTGGGTACGGATGGTCCGTTTGTCATCAGTGACGGATCCCCAGTGCAGAGCGGCCAAATGACGCTGCATCTGCTGGATGTGACCGACCCCCTGAATCCTACGATACTGGGGTCAGAACTGTTGGCTGGTGAGGGGCTGTACAGACTTTTACTGTTTACAGTGCGCAGTGTTACTGATGAACTCTTCGTCATAGAAGATATAGCTTTGAATGGTCAGGCAAAACTGCGTCTGGTGGATGCCAGCGATCCTGCGAATCTCAGGGTTATCGATATTGACACGGCGAGCGTGGTTGGAGGGGCCCTGTTCAGCAGTGGGTTGCTCTACACCGCCAGCAACTCCGGTCTGGGTGTTTATGATCTGGGTGGTCTGATCGGTATCCCAGTGAGTGCACAGGTGCAGGTACCGAATGACGGCAGGGCCGTTATCCTGCCGGGTTCGTTCAACCGGGCGCCGGACAGCACCACGCCAGGGGCCGGTTTCGATACCCTGCAGTGGGATCTGTTGCTGCAGACTGGTCAGCTCAGCCATGTCCTAAACTGGCAGGTCCAGCTGGACGGTCTGCAGCCGGGCGAGGCCAGGGATGCAGCGTTAGGTGGAACGGTTGACTTCACCGCCTGGGGCAGTGCGGGTTCCATACAATTGCCCGCCACATCTGTGGCGGTGGAGCAGGTCGTGGCCCTGACGCCTGAGAGCCGCACGATGCGGCCGGGTGAGGAGAGTCTCTATACCGTTACACTGATGAATCCGGCAGCCACAGCTATGACTTACGATCTGGGACTGCAGGGGCTTCCACCCGAGTGGGTGACACTGCAGGCTACCGTGGAGGTGCCGGCGGCCGGGTCGATCGATCTTCCTCTGACGGTGCGTGCAGATGCACTTGCCAGCCTGGGCGAGCATGGGTTTGCGGTAACAGCGGCTACGGCCGGTGGCGCCAGAGGGTTAGCTTATAGCAGACTGGTACTGGAAGGCACTGCTGTGATCCAGGCCGAAATCCACGGTGTGGTGATTACCTTGACCCCACTTCAGGATACGGCAGGGCAGGGAACCAGTGCGACCTACCGGGTGCGCATCATCAATACCGGCAATGTCACCGAGACCTACGAGCTGACCGGCCAGTTGCCGGTGGGTATCCAGGGTCTCTTCGGCGAGACGAGCGTAACGGTGGCGCCCGGTCTCGACAACTATCGTGAAGTGCTGTTGACCCTGACCGCGCCCCCTGGGGTCGCTGCCGGTGGTCAGAACTTCGATGTAACCGCCACCTCCACCGGCACGTCCGGGGTGACAGACCAGGCTGCGGGCACGCTGAACGTCTCCGGTTTCGGGGTCGATGTGGCCCTGACCGCCTTGGCCGCAAGGCCGGACGACAGTACCTTCCTCATGCGGGTGACCAACACCGGTCAGAGTCAGGATACCTTCGACCTGAGCCTGGGCGGGGTTCTGGCCCCGGCCGCCACCCTGGAAATTACCGCAGTCACCCTGGCGGCAGGTGCTTCCCGGGACGTGACGGTTACCGTCATCGGTATCGACTTCGCCTATCCGGGTTCTCTGGATCTGGTGGTCATTGCCACCTCCCGCGGCGATAGCAACGTACAGGACCGGGCCGCAGCCGCGATCGACATACCCCAAAGTCAGGGACTGACCGTGAGCCTGGAGCCGGTGGAGGTTGAACTGCCGGGCGTGGGCGATGGTGCCTTCCTGGTGCTGGTGCAAAACAGCGGCAACAGCGAAGATGCCTACTCGGCTGCCATCACCGGTACCGGCGGCGTCATCAGTGCCGCCAATCTGGACGGGCTGGATGGCCAGCCGACCCAGTCCATTCCCAGCTTCCGGTTGCCCGGACTCGCCACCGGGGCTATCCTGCTCAACGTCAGCCTGAGCAGTTTCGGGGAGGGGACCGTTGACGTGACTATCCATTCGCAGAGCAACGCGCAAATCAGTGGGACGGTAACCGCCCGGCTGAAGACCGCAAATCAGAACCCGGTGGCCGATCCCGGAGCCGATCGCACTATCCACTTGGGCGACTTGGTTCAGCTGGACGGCAGCAACAGCACCGACCCGGATCAAAGGCCCTCGTCCCTGACCTATGCCTGGAGCTTCATCGCCGTGCCGCCCGGCAGCGTCCTGGACGATCAGGCCATCGCCGGTGCGAATACCGTCTCGGCCTCTTTTACACCGGACCTGACCGGCCAGTACCGGGTGCAGCTTATCGTATCCGACGGGCTGCTGTCGGATTCCCGTGAGGTGGCCTTCCAGGTGGAGAATCAGGTGCCGGTGGCCGATGCCGGACCCGATCTCTCCGTTCTGATCGGTGAAGCCCTGATCCTCAACGGCAGCGGTTCCCACGACCCGGACCGGGATCTGATCCGCTACTGGTGGACCCTGGCTCAGACACCGGCGGGCAGCGCCCTGACTCAGGACGATATCGGCAACGCGACTACCCCGGAACCTTCTTTCACGCCCGACCTGGCGGGTCTCTACGAACTGGCGCTGGTGGTGACGGACGGCGATCTGGACAGCAATCCGGACCCGATCCGGATCAGTGCCTACGATGCGGACCTGCCGCCGCATGCGGATGCCGGACCGGACCGGAATGCCCTCGTAGGGGATCAGGCTGTCCTGGACGGCAGCGGGAGTTATGACCCGGATACGGCGCCGCAACCGCTGACCTGCCGCTGGACCTTCGCCAACCTGCCGCCCGGCAGTGCCCTGGACGATGCGGCGATCTCCAACGCGGCCTCGGCAGTGGCCTCCTTCCTGCCGGATGTGGCTGGGACCTATAGCCTGGATCTGGAGGTCTCGGACGGCTTGGTCCAGCACAGCGACCAGATAAGCGTCCATTGCTACCTGGTTGAAACACCCCCCAACGCCGATGCGGGAGACGACACCCTGGCCGGAAAGGGGATCCCGGTCAGCCTGGACGCCGGTGCAAGCTCCGATCCCGACACCCCGTCACAAGGCCTGAGCTACACCTGGAGCTTCGTTTCCATACCGCAAGGCAGCGGCCTGGACAATGCGGATCTCAGCAATGCCAATACCGCCACCCCTGGTTTCACGCCGGACGTAGAAGGCCGTTACGTACTGCGCCTGACCCTGTCCGACGGGACGGGCGAGGACTCGGACAACGTCATGGTCAGCGCCAAGGCCGGAACCGGAGGAGATGTGGTGGGCGCGGGTGGCGGTGGATTCGGTTGGCTGGAACTGTGGTTGTTGTTGACTTGGCTCGGGATTGCCGGAGCGTTGCGTGGGCGTCGAAGATTCGGCCAATTGCCCGTGGCATTGATGCTTGCCTTTCTGCTAGCGGGTGGAGGACTGTTTCCCCGTCCCGCCGAGGCTGCTGATGGACCCTGGTACATGGGAGTCTCGGTCGGGGCATCAAAATCCGCTGCCGACGCTGCCGAGTTGGATGCGAGTTTGGCCGCGCTGGGCTATTCCACCATCTCCACTCTGGACAATACCGACATCGGTTGGAAACTCTTCGGAGGATATCAGTGGAATCCCAACCTGGCGGTGGAGGCGGCCCTGGTCGATCTCGGCCAGGTGACCTCCCGCATCAGCGGCAACTTTGGCGATGACCTGGATGTATTCGTGGCCGATGTGGCCAGGGTGCATCCGTACTCTGCCAGGGGTATCAGTGCATCGATAATCGGCGAGCTGCCGGTGGCCCAGCGGTTCCGTCTATTCGGAAAGGTGGGGCTGTTTTTTTGGGACGCAGATATCGACGCGCGGTTCGAAGTGGGCGGTCAGCCCATCAGCTTCGATAGCAAGCAGGGAGTGGATCCGGTATTTGGAGCAGGGATGAAGTTCCATATCAACAAAAAAACGGCGGTTAGGGTGGAGTGGGAGCGCTATGAAATTGACAGAGACTCCGTGCAACTCTTCTCCGCAGGCGTCGAATATCGTTTTCCCTGACCCATCTTTGGCATACGATCCTCGGCAGCTCAAGCACATCGAACTCGACTGTAGGGCAAGCTGTCGGGAAGCGTAAATGCCCGGGTAAAAGCCAATCGGAAGTCTTGTCCTGTATCGGCCCCCTGCCGTTGTCCCCGATGCAGCAGTCTATATCGCCCCGCGAACCGACCCCGGTCAATCGCGCCACAAACCTGCCAGCGTGTTGATGCCGTCGATGGGGAGCGGATTTTCACTGTGCCCCAGGATCTGGAATCTTTGGGCTTTATTAGTGCAGCAGATGGCGTTAGTCTCCTGGCCACCCTTGACTGTAAAAAGCTGCCGAAGAACGGCTGGTAAAAACTGGAGGATGCGTATGAGATTTCTGTTGTTTGCTTTGATGTTGTCGGTTGCCGGTATGGCGTTCGCGGGGGGAGCCGCCCCTGATCCGGTTGTGATCTACAAAGCGGATGAGGTCTATGAGGATGTGATCGACAATATCAAGATGGCGGTCGAGGAGCGGGGAATGCTGGTCAGCGGCATCCTGCACGTCAGCGATATGCTCAATCGCACAGGTCCCGATCTTGGTTACAAGCAGGTCTTCAAAAAGGCCGAGTCGGTGGAGTTCTGCAGTGCCGTGATCTCCCATAAGATGACCCAGGTTAGTCCGGTGAACCTGGTGGTCTGTCCCTTTACCATCGCGGTCTATGTCAAGGCGGATGAGCCGGAGCAGGTCTATGTAGCCTACCGCAGCCAGTCGTTGGCTGGTCAGGCGGACAAGGTGACCGCTGAGATCCTTGAACTGCTGGATGGCATTGTCAGAGATTCAATCGAGTAAACCCGTAGGCATGATCAAGCGTAGCGGATCAGGCAAAAGACCCGGCACAACAAGCGAGTATTTGCCGGTTCCGCAAGCTTGAACCGGCCTCCAAAAGTTGTTGGGATGTTTGAGTAGGTTTCGGGGGTGGTTTCTCCCGCCTGCCACATGATCATAGGTGAAACGCAGCGCCATGATTTTATGTATTAATTGTGGTTTCCTGTGCTAGATTTTCCTGTATAGGGCGAGAGATGGGGGGGGAGGTTGTGTTGCTTCATGGAGTCATCTTGTGAGCGCCGCGCCTATCAGGAAAGAGGAGCCTTCGTCCTCTGGGCCTGGTTTGCGACTCCCGGGTTTGGACCTGAGTAGTGCGCGGCAGCGGGCGATATCGGTTCTCCTGCTGCTGGTCGCCTTCATATTCGTCTCCTGGCTGGCGCTGACCCAGAAGCCCTATCACGATGTTTTTCACGAACCCTCTGGCATCGATTTCCTGCTTTACCCCATTGAGCGCAACGCCTCCAAACGTCTGCCGGTCATTGCGCAGAGTCTCAACGACCTGTATGTGCTGCCGGATGGCGCACATCTTTGGGTGGTGGGCAGTGAGGGGCTGATCCTTCACAGTCACGATGGCGGCAATTGCTGGGCGCCCCAGACATTTCCCGGCGGGCCGGAGATTCCAGAGGAGCAGATAGACCGCTGTGATCTGCAATGGCAGCCGGAGTTGCCGTCCCTGATCTCGACCGCCAGTGCCGCGGTGGAGAAGCGCCCGCCTCTGGCGAAGAAGGTTCCGCCCAAAAAAGTACCGGAGCCGACAGAGCCTGATGTCAGTCAGGAGCAGCGTGTACAAGAGGTTCAACCGACAGGCAAGGTGGAGCCTGTAGAGCCGTCATCGGTTCAGTCTGTTATCGAACCTGTTGTTGAAGTTGAAAAGAATATCCCCGATCTGTTCTCTGTCCATTTTGTCGATGCGGAAAATGGCTGGTTGGTGGGTGAAAGGGGGTTGATTCTGGTCACCCGGAACGGCGGGAAAAACTGGGCTGTCCAAGTGAGTGGGGTTGAGGGATCCCTTGCTGAGGTACAGTTCTCTGATGAGAAACATGGCTGGGTGCTGGAAGGGAAAAAAGGGCTTGTTTCAGGTCGTGATCTGCTCTCGACCCGGGATGGCGGAACGACTTGGGGTCGCACAGTATCGGATATCAACGCCTTCTTCTTTCTCGATGAGAAGCGCGGCTGGGCGGTAACAGGCAGCGGTCAGCTTCTCGCCACCAGCAATGGCGGAGAGGAGTGGCGGAACATGGAAGTTGAGGGGCGACTATCGCCTGCCCAGGCCATCCAGTTCATCGACGCTGAACGCGGTTGGATGATGGGGTACGAAGGGAGCATCAGGACAACCGGCGATGGCGGCAAAAGCTGGATGACACTGAAACGTGAAGTCCGTGTTCGGCTCACTTCGTTCCACTTCATCGATGCCCTGAACGGCTGGGTGATTGGTGCTGACGGCCTCCTGTTTTCCACTGAGGACGGTGGCGCCGGCTGGAAACAAAATCGACTGGGCGTGCCCATATCCGACTTCGTGAAGGTTGCGTTTTTAGACCGAAGACAGGGGTGGGTGGTTGGCAATGGCGGTGAGATTTTGGCGACCAGAGATGGGGGTGAAAATTGGTTTCCCCAAGCTTCGGGTGACGCTGCCTTGTCGTTGGATCAGAGCAGTGACAGGCCGCCTGCGCAATACCGCCGCTACCTGGCCCCCTGGTATGGCCTGGCTGTCTCCCTGCTCGCCTTTCTTACCTTCCTTGCGGTACGTCCCCTGCCGGTGAAGACCCGCAGCACCACGGTAGCGGATATGCTGGCTGCCGACCGCCCCCTGCAGCCGGGTGACAAGAACCGGGATGTGCTCGATCTCAACCGGGTGGCGGATGATCTCTTCACCTTTCTCAACAACCGTAATACCGACGCCCCCTTCACCCTGGCGGTGACCGGCGAGTGGGGCAGCGGCAAGAGTTCGCTGATGGAACTCCTGCGCGGGCGATTGCGGATGGCGGGGTTCCGCCCGGTCTGGTTCAACGCCTGGCACCATCAACAGGGCGAACAGCTGCTCGCCTCCCTTTTTGCCCACATTCGGGAGCAGGCGATCCCCGGCTGGCTGCAGCGCGGTGGCCTGCAGTTTCGCCTGCGCCTGGCTGCCCGTCGTGGTTTGCGGCACTGGTTCTTCTACGCCATCGTCCTGGTCGTCTTCTGTGCGACAGTGGCCTACTACCGGCAGCATCTGCTGGATATCGCCAACGGTCTGGCCCATCTGTTGCGGCATCCTGAGAGCTGGTGGATGGCGTATGGCGATTGGTTGGGTGATCTGATCGCCCAGCCCATCAAGTCGGTGATCGAAACCAAGACGGAGACTTGGGTGGCGCTCTTCGGTCTGGGGGCACCGCTGTTGGCAGTGCTCAGAAGCGTCAAAGGGTTCGCCATCAATCCTTCCCGGCTGCTGACGATCAACCCGGACAAGCGGGGGCAGAAGGGGCTCGACCCCGGTGCACGGGGGCGCTTTGCCAACGAGTTCCGCGACGTCACCCAGTGTCTGCCGCGCAAGATGGTAATCTTCATCGACGATCTGGATCGCTGCAGCAAAGAGAACCTGATCGATATACTGGAGAACGTGAACTTTCTCGCCACCTCAGGTGAATGTTTTCTGGTGTTGGGCATGTCCCAGCGCTGGGTGATCTCCTGCGTGGCGCTGAAGTACAAGGAGTTGGCGGAAGAGATGGCGCAAGAGACGTCGGGGGATGGGAACGACCTTGAGATGCGCCGCGAATTCGCCCGTAACTATCTGGAGAAGATGATCAACATCGAGGTGCCGATGCCGGAAATGGAGGAGTCTGCTGCCTCGGCCCTGATGCATTCGGCGGAACCGGCTGTCCAAGCCGTCCCTTATCGGGGCTGGAGAGAGTATCTGCGGTTGATTGTGGCCAATGCCATGAGTCTTGCGCCCCAGCTCAGGCATCTTGCACCCCAGTTAAGACGTCTTGTACCTTATGCGGTTCTGGCGCTGGCAGTCGGTTACGGCAGTTGGTTCGGAATGAGCATTCCGGATAAGACGCCGCCGGTAATGAAGTCTTGGCCGCTGGGCGCTGTGACGCTCGATGAAATCAAAACGGGAAAAACAACGCTACGGCTGATCGATGAAAAGGCGAGGCTAAAACCAGGTTTCAAACTGGAATTGGAGGGTCAGCCAAAGGTTCTGGAACAGGGTGTCGAACTGGCAAGTTATGGGGTCGAAGGCGCCAAGGTCAGCCTGCTGTTCAAAAAATTGCAGGCGGAGGATAAGTCCGGGACAGGGCAGACGGGCGGGCCGTCAGAGTCCCAACCCGAGCTGGAGGACCCTCAGGGTCGGCGGCTTCGCGGCGACAGTGACGGTCCCGCCTTTAGCGCACCGGATCGACTCTCCGAGCGCAGCACCCCCTGGTTGATCTGGCTGCTGGCACTCCTGGGCATAGGTGCGCTGATCTATGCCGGTCGGCTGGAGGAGAGCGAAACGCGCGAGGATTCGCCCGAGTTCACCAAGGCGCTGAAGATCTGGCTGCCCTGGATCATGGGCCGGCAGACGACGCCGCGGTCGGTGAAACGCTATCTCAACCTGGTGCGTTTTTTCGGCATCCGCCTGCGCCGACAGGTGAAAGAGCCCACAATGGTGGCCCTCTCCGCCATCCACTATTTCAATGAGCGCTGGTTGAGTGACGCTGATGAGTTTGCCAAGGTGCTGGACGGGAAGTTCGAGGGACTCTTCGACGAGTTGATGGAGGGAGAGAGCCTCTCTCCCCAGGCTGAGGTGCTCAAGCAGGAGATGACGAAAGCGGTGGAGGAGTTTCAGGCCTGGGTCGATGAGCTGGGTGAACAGTCTCCCGACAACCCACGGGGCATCTGGCCACCATCGGAATCAGATCGTAAAGCAGTTATGGCGATCCTGCCGAAACGGGAAACCGAATGAGTCGCCATTTGGTGAATCATTGTCATAAAATATGGATCTGTTGATCTAGACTCTACGGAGTCATCCCAAAATCATGGAGTGGATAAAGTGAGCGAAGTGTTCAAAGTTGTATTTATTGGACAGCTACAGTCTGGTGCTGAGGCAGAACAGGTTGTTGAGGCCTTCAGTGAGCGCTTCAAGGTCGATAGAGGGACGGCGCAGAATCTGTTGAAGACCGACCGTGAAGTGGATCTTAAGAAAAACCTGACACGGCAACAGGCTGAGCAGTATCAGGCCGCGCTGGAGCAAGTGGGCCTGGTTGTCCGTATAGATCCAATGGCGGAGCAACTGTCGCTTGAACCTATGGATGCGGGGGAGGTTGATAAGAAGGAAAAACAGCCTGAGCCTCCCTGCCCCAAATGTGGTGCTGACAGAGTTGAGGATGGCACCTGTCTGGAGTGCGGAGTGGTAGTGTCTAAATATCTGGCGATTCAAGCCAAGGCGGAGGACACCGAAAATGATGCTGCTGATCCCTATGCAGCGCCCCAGGCGGATCTTGTGGATCACGAACGGGGTAAGATAACGGGACCCAACAGCGTACCGGCAGGTCATGGCTGGGCCTGGATTGTCAAGGGTTGGTGGCACTTCAAGCAGAGTCCGCTCGCCTGGGTGCTCGCCCTGGTAATCTGGTTTGTGATGGTGATACTGGCCAACCTGGTTCCGATACTGGGGGGCATCCTGACCAATCTTTTCGCACCGGTGATTGTGGGAGGATTCATGTTGGGTGCGCAAGCTCAGGATGAGGGTGGCAAATTCGAGGTCGGCCACCTGTTCGCCGGATTCTCCAATAACATGGGACAACTGGTGCTCGTGGGCGTGATCTACCTGGCAGGTTTTCTGTTACTTGGGGTAATCGTTGCGCTATTCGCCGGTGGCATGTTCGCGACTATGGGCGATTCGGAGATGATGCAGAATCCCGAGGCGATGGCGGCGATGATGTTATCTCCAACCATACTGCTGCTGTTCCTCCTGGTTATGGCCCTTGCCATACCCCTGATGATGGCATACTGGTTCGCACCTGCATTGGTCGTGCTGGATGGTCTGAAGGCAATGGAAGCGATGAAGCTGAGTATCAGGGGCTGTCTGAAAAATGTCCTGCCATTTCTGCTCTACGGTATCGTGGGGATGGTGCTTTTTATCCTGGGGGCCATTCCTTTCGGATTGGGGCTGCTGGTGGTGTTGCCGATGATGGTGGCCTCGATCTATGTGGGTTATCGGGATATCTATTTCGACAAATCGCGATAGGAAAATGCGGTGGTAACAACAGAGGAAGTGGACACCACCCGGCAGTATGAGATTCCGGAAGGTGTATTGTTGGAATTCCGCTTGGCGGGACCGCTTGTCCGGGCCGGCGCCTGGGCCATTGATGCGGCGATCCGGGCGGTACTCTATATCGCTATCGGTTTGTCCTTCTCCTACTTTGGCGGCGTCGGCGTGGCGATCATCCTGATCGCCCTCTTTCTCATCGAGTGGTTCTATCCTGTGCTGTTTGAGGTGAAGAGCGGTGCAACCCCCGGCAAAAAGGCGATGGGGATCTGGGTAATCCACGATAACGGCACGCCGGTCACCCTATCTGCTTCTGTTATCCGAAATCTGCTGCGCGCGGTGGACTTCATGCCGGTGATGTATGGTTTTGGCCTGTTGAGCATGCTGTTCAATCGGGAGTTCAAACGGTTGGGTGATCTGGCGGCGGGGACG
The DNA here is from genome assembly GCA_016756855.1 of gamma proteobacterium endosymbiont of Lamellibrachia anaximandri. Classification (GTDB taxonomy): domain Bacteria; phylum Pseudomonadota; class Gammaproteobacteria; order Chromatiales; family Chromatiaceae; genus QGON01. The sequence goes on from JAESPD010000040.1 coordinate 15,805, forward strand.
CTGGTGGTCTACCGGGACAGTTATGAAAAACGGCCTGAACTGCCTTCCAGCACCGCAGTGAGGCCAGGGGTGGAACTGACCGAGTCTGAGCAACAGGCCGTATTGGCGTTTGCCGAGCGCGCACCTGCTCTATCCTCCGAACGCCGCGTCGAATTGGCAGAGATCCTGAGTGAAATCTCCGGACGCAAGGGCGAACGGGCTGTTGACGGGATATACGGATATGCCAACTGGTTGATGAAGGGACGCTAATGCGCCAGGAACAGTTTGAACAGGCCTACAGGCCGCTGTGGGATAAGCTTGGGGCGCTACTCGACGAGATGGAGTTGTCCCGCAGAAAACGCAATCTCGATAAAGCGCGCGCCGCCGCTTTACCCACCCTCTATCGCCAGGTCTGCAGTCACTATGCCCTGGCACGCAGTCGGCGGTTCAGCCCTGCACTGCTGGAACAGCTTCATCATCTTGTGCTGCGGGGGCACCGCCATCTCTATCGTCAGCGCGGTGCCTGGTTGTGGCGCACACTCGACTTTATCGGCGGCGGATTCCCCCGGGCGTTACGGCGTCATCGCGGCTATTTTCTGCTGGCATTGACATCGTTTCTCCTGCCCGCCTTGCTGTTGGGCCTCGCCTGTTATGTCGACCCCGATATGATCTACTCGCTGATGGATGAGCAGCAGGTGGCTGAGATGGAGTCTATGTACGACCCTTCCGGCAGCCATCCGGGACGCTCCGAGGCGCGCAGTTCAGAGACCGATTTCATGATGTTCGGTTTCTATATCTTCAACAATATCGGTATTGGTTTCCGCACCTTTGCCGGCGGCATGTTGCTGGGTGTTGGATCTCTCTTCATGCTGCTCTTCAATGGCCTGGTATTGGGTGGGGTTGCCGGTCATCTCACCCGGTTGGGTTATCACGATACCTTCTGGTCATTTGTCTCCGGCCACGGTGCCTTTGAACTGACCGCCATCGTGATCTGCGGTGCTGCGGGTCTGATGCTGGGCCACGCCTTGCTGGCCCCCGGTCAGCGAAGACGAATACCTGCACTGAAGGCGGCGGCAGCCGAAGCGCTGAAACTGGTGTTGGGGGCGGCGCTGATGCTGTTGGCAGCGGCCTTTGTCGAAGCATTCTGGTCCTCCAGTACACTGGATGCCGCCATCAAATATGGCGTAGCGGTGCTGCTCTGGGCGCTGGTGGTTTTCTATCTGGTTTTTGCGGGCAGGTCACGACATGGATCTCTCTAGGATCACCATCAACCTGCGTCCGCGAACGCCTTGGGAAGGGGCCGATCTGGGATTTGCCCTCGCCCGCAGCGAGTTTCTGCGCCTCTGGTTATTGTGGCTGGCCTCGGCGCTCCCCTTCTATCTTGTGGTGGCGCTGTTGCTCGCCAGTGAACCGATGTTGATCGCTTTGTTGGCATGGTGGTTCAAACCGCTCTATGAACCCCCGCTGCTGTTTTGGTTGAGTCGTCGCGTCTTCGGTGAACGGCTCGGATTCAGTGAGATGAGGCAGCATTGGTGGCGCATTATCCGCCCCCAGCTGTTCGCCAACCTGACATGGCGTCGATTCAGCACCGCACGCTCTTTCAACATGCCGGTGGCCCTGCTGGAGGGGCTGAAAGGCAGTAAGCGGCGCGCACGTATCAGTGTCCTGGGACGGGGGCAGCATGTGACCGGTTGGCTGACCTTTTTCGGCATTAATTTCGAAATTCTGTTGGAACTCTCTTTTCTGGTGCTGCTGGTGCTGTTGATTCCAACTGAGTTGGACTGGTTGCAGATGGATAGTCTGGTTATGTCCGAGAGTGGTGTAGAAGTCTGGCTGCAGCATATCGGCAGTCTGTTGGCGATGTCGCTGATTGCACCGTTCTATGTCGCGGGTGGTTTTGGTATCTATCTGACCCGGCGCAGTGAACTGGAGGGGTGGGATATAGAGCTTGGCTTCAAACGTCTGGCCGAGCGGGTGAAGAGCAAGCGCACCTTCTCCTCTGCGGCGGCTGGTCTGCTGTTGCTGGCGATGGGTTTTATGTTGCCCGGCGAACCGCCTATCGCTGCAGGATTGCCGGATCGGGATGCGGTTCGGCAGACAATCCAGGAGGTGTTGAAGGATGATGTTTTCGGCAAACGTGAGATGCGTGATTCCTGGGAGTATGTTGGGGATACGGATGAGTCCGCTGAAGATGTGCCCTGGCTGCTGCAGTGGTTGATCGATATTTTTGAAGGTTATACCCAGGGCATGGCGACGGTGGCTGAGTTTCTGCTGTGGCTGGCTGTGGGATTGATTATCGCCTTTTTGCTCTACCGTGTGTCACAGATGCGTGACTGGCCCAACCTGAACACTCTACCCGGTTTGCAGCGTCGACAACCCCTGCCTGTTACTTTGTCGGGACTTGATATTCGTCCGGAATCCCTGCCGGAGGATCTGGTGCGCCAGGCAGAGCTTCTATTGCTTGCCGGTGAGGGAAGGGCGGCATTGAGTCTGCTTTATCGTGGCGCTCTCTCGGTATTGGTGTTTCGTTTTCGTCTGCAAATCAGCATTGGTGCCACCGAGGGTGAGTGTCTGTCGCAGGTGGAGTTGAGTCAGGATTTTTCCGGCGCGGCCTTTTTTCGGCGACTCACCATTGTCTGGCAGGGCATGGCATACGGACACAGTTTGCCGTCCGCAGGTGAACTGGAGGCACTCTGCCAGGATTGGGACCGTGTTTTTGGAGAGCAGCATGAAGAGTAGACTGCTGATCCTTTTTGCCCTGTTGCTATTGCTGGCCGCTGCTGCAGGGGTTGCCGTCTGGTTCCTTGAAAACTTCGAGCGCAAAAGTACAGAAGTGCGCCTGGGGATGTCAGCGGAGGCCAGACGGAACCCGTTGCTGGCAGCGGAGATCTTCCTCCGGCGTGAGGGTCTGGATGTCAAAAGTCTCTCGGGCCGGGAATACCTCACCAAACCGAATGCGGATGTCGGGGTGCTGCTGGTCAAGGATCTGGGGCCATCCCTGGCTCCGGAACGGGAGACGGCGCTGCTGGAGTGGATAGAAGCGGGTGGGCATCTGATCGTTTCGCCTGGCAGGACTCCGAATGATGACGAACCTGGTAACCATCTGCTGGCATCCTTCGGGGTCAGTCTGGTGCAGTATGTGGAGAGCGATGAGGAAGAATCGCAAGCTGACAGTCCGGTGAGTATGGAATACACCGGGTATAACGAGCCCTTGCAGGTGGAATTCGATATCCGTCGGGAGTTGATGGTGGAGAGGGGTGACACCGACTGGTTGGTGCCGGGCTTGAACGGTTACCACCTGGTAGGTTTTCAGCTGGGCCGCGGTTTTCTGACCATCCTCAGCGATAACCGGTTCTTGACCAACACCCGGATCGTGGAGCATGACCACGCCCTGCTGTTGGCGCTGCTGACGGAGGATCAGGGTGCGGTACGTCTGCTCTACAGCGCCAACATGCCGTCTCTGCTGACCCTGATTTGGAAAAACGCGGCCTATGCCGTTTTGAGCGCCCTGTTGCTGTTGCTCTTGTTTATATGGCGTTTGACCTATCGCAGTGGGCCGATACTGAACACGGGCGAACACGCCAGACGTAATCTGCTGGAGCACCTTCAGGCTGGGGGTGAGTATCTCTGGAAACTGGATCGTGCGGTCGCACTGCGGGAACGCTCTGCCGGCATCGTGGAGAAGCGCTGGCTGCAGCGCCATTCCCAATTGGCCCGGCTTGATCAACAACAGCGCTGTTTGTGGATCGGACAGCGGGCGGGACTCTCTGCGCAGACGGTCTATGAGACACTCTATGTCGTGCCGGTGGAAGAGCAGAAGATGATCCAGGCCAGCGCGAACCTGCAGAAATTGCTCGCCGCACTACATCCGGATAGCCGCAAACAAATGTAGGTTGGGTTAGCGCAGCGTAACCCAACAAAATTAATAGCTCGTCGGGTTACGCTATCGCTAACCCGACCTACTCACTTATGGAAACTGAATTTATGATGGATTCACAACAAACGGACGGAAACGGCATTGCAGCAGAGCTGCTGAGCCGCGCCAGGGGACTGGAAGCAGAGATCAGGCGGGCGGTGATCGGGCAGGATCGGGTGATTCACGAGGTGGTGATTGCCCTGTTTGCCGCAGGTCATGTACTGGTGGAGGGGGTGCCGGGTCTCGGCAAGACGCTGCTGGTGCGCAGTTTGGCTGCTGCGGTCGGCGGCCTGTTCAACCGAGTGCAGTTCACCCCTGACCTGATGCCCAGCGATATCTCCGGCCACATCATGTTCGATATGAAATCGGAAGAGTTTAGGGTTCGCCGTGGACCGGTTTTCTGTAACTTCCTGCTGGCGGATGAGATCAACCGGGCGCCGGCCAAGACCCAGTCGGCGCTGCTGGAGGCGATGCAGGAACAACAGGTGACTATCGAGGGCAGGACCTTTAACCTGACTCGCCCCTTTCTGGTGCTCGCAACCCAGAACCCCATCGAACAGGAGGGAACCTATCCGCTTCCACAGGCCCAACTCGACCGTTTCCTGCTCAAGGTCTTCATCGACTATCCGGGAGAAGAGGAGGAGCAGCAGATGGTGCAGCAGGTCACCGCCGGCTCCGTGGGTGATCAACTCGACACCTCAGCAGTGCGCCAACAGTTAAAGGCGGAAGAGATTCTGCCGCTGCAAGAGCATGTGGCAACACTGGAGATGGATGAGCAGATTCTCAACTATGCGGTGCGTATCGTGCGCATCGCCCGTGAATGGAGTGGCATTGAAGCGGGGCCGGGGCCACGAGGCAGCATCTCCCTGCTGCGCGCGGCAAGGGCCGAGGCCTTTTTGCAATCCCGTACCTTTGTTACCCCAGACGATGTCAAGGCTGCAGCAACCGCGGTGTTGCGGCACAGAATCAGGCTGACCACTGACTTGGAGATCGAAGGCTATTCGCCCGATGATGTGCTCGCTGATCTACTCGATAGTGTGGCTGCCCCACGAACATGAAACCGGACCGGAACCTACGCTAATTATCTAACCTATATATTCCAATTTCTTCAAACTCGTTTTTGCCCATGGGATTCAGTACGAGAAAGTATCCTTCCTCTAAAGTTTGAAAAGATATGGCATTGATATTTAATTCGTGTGTTACCAAAACAAGATTTCCCTTGCCTGAATATGACCCTATTCGACGCTCTAATTGTGTAGTGTAAGAATCTGCCTGTTGTTCGGGAAGTGTTTTGATTGAAGATAGAAATTCCACTGATTCAACTTTACCAAAAGCAGTTTTTGCAATTTCCTTGGCGAGGCAGTCAGTGCTTGCCAATACACTACCTATTGGTACGCCTCTGGATTTAAATTGCTCTCCTATACTGACTGCCTTCATTTTTCCTTTTTCTGATAGATTATCTTTGCTTTTACACGATGGGTCACGAAGCAGGGAGTCGCTGTCAACGGGAGGTCTCATCAAAATAACCAATCCTCCATCTTCTAATTGTCCCCATATTTGGTAAAGCAGCCGTATATAACTGACCAGCCCATCGACCTCGCTTTGGGTGAGAACGCCGCGAAAAGCGGGCATAAACTTTCCTCTTCCATTCAGAATGCTTGATGCAAGTTCTTTATTGTCAAGCTTGTCAGTCTTGTGTGGATTGGTGTGATCAATCGGCTTGATTCGCAAGAGTTCCGTCATGACACCCTTTCCATCGCCTTCAGCACCGTGACAGATGGAACAATATTTCTGGTAGAGCGGCAGACCGATCTCAGGGTCCCCTATCAGATCGTGTTTGGAACTACTGAGAAAGCGTAGATAGGCAACCACTGCTTTGATCTGATGCTCACTGAATACATCTTCCCACTTTGGCATGCTGGGGCTGATGCGATGGGTGGATGCATGTCGACCCTTGCCGGTGATGATTTTTATGAGGGTGTTGTCACTTTCGGAACGTACTATGTTAGTTAGATCATCCGCCTCGACCTGCATCGCTTTTGCGAGAGGGCCATCTCCCTTACCATCGACAGCGTGACATAGCTGGCAGTGAGAAACATATAACTTTCTCCCCTCAAAAGCAGGTGGGAGATCGGCTAATACATCAGTAGTTATTATTAGAAGTAGAGACAGTACTACCAATATTTGGATGAGATTTTTCATAGATTGTCTCCCGTAATGGAGTTGTTGATGGTAGCCTTTTAAATCACTTATATAAAGTAAGTAGTTAGCCGCTAATATAAAGTAAGTAGTTAGCCGCTAATATAAAGTAAGTAGTTGGGTTGGAAATTGAGTTTATTGCATCGTAGTGATTCCGCAGGTCATCGATTATGCGTCTAACACCGGGTAGGTCTTAAGAATCAACGAGACATATGAACTACCCTGTTTTATAGGGTTTCTGCTAATAGAATAGCTATTATTCCTGCGGTTAAATGTTGCATACAGTTTGACGAGCTACACTTGTTGAGCCAAAAAGATTTAAGAGTGTAGAGGGTCTTTCTGTCTCGACATATGCAACAGACTGGCTGTGAATCAACAGGTATGGTCCTGCGCCCCATTTGCCACAACCCAATGGGTAACGAACAGAGTTTGCTGAGATGATAATAACCGTTCTGCGCTGTGTCTTCCCTGTTATAACTTTTAAGCTTTCACAAAACAGGTTGTTGATAAGGTAATAGCGTCTATTTGATTTTTTGGAATACTTGACTGCCAGTATAAGTGCAGCTATTTTCTATAAAGCTATCGTATTCAATAATACATGCTCGGCGGCCAATGCAGATAATTGAAAATAAAGACGGGCTGACACGATAGCTTATCTATAATCCTAGAGGAGGATGCGTATATGTTGATCAAGAAATTTATTGTTGCCACTATGTTCGTCTCTATATTTGCGGTTGCCAGCGTCCAGGCTGCTGGTGATGTTGCCAAGGGTAAGAAGCTGGCGGAAGAGGATTGTGAGGACTGCCACGGTGACGACGGCTTGGGCGACGAAGATAATCCGCCGATTGCCGGAATGGATCCTAAAGAACATGTCCAGATGCTCATGGACTACAAATCGGGTAAACTGGTAGATGAAAATGAGGACATGGAAGCTGAGGATATGAGTGAACAGGATATGGCTGATGTTGCTGCCTATTATGCTACGCTGCCAAGTCCGCCCCCGAAGAAGTGATACGATTAAACCGGGTTTAGTCTAGTCGACTGTTGACCCATAAATTCACAATCAGCCTCCAATCTACAGATCCTCGTTAGACTGCTCTATGCCAAAGTAACCCCATTCGCATGTCGTGAATCTTCGACAGCAACTTGAGGCTAACAGTCAAGGATTCAGTAAAAGTTTGGGGGCTGATTTGTGTGGGCCAGGGTATCGGTAGTTGGCAAGAAAGATGTTGTATTTATCAGGCTGTTTTTTCTATTCTATCCATTGCTGTTAAGAATCATTAGGACTCATACAATCCAGGCATGATGCAGCTGATTGTTGTCATCCCTCGCAACCTCAGTTAAATCAACAGTATTTAACTGAGTTATACAAATCTATTGAACCGCAGTGGTGTGATAAAACCCTTAACCACGTCAGGGAGGGTATGACCATCCATCATGTGTTTTTCCATGGCAGACCAAATGGCAAGTGCCACTGTACTGCCCGTTGTCTATCCAGGTTGGTTCAGTAAAGGCACCGGTACCGGTGATTTCCATGGGTCCTGTGACATTGGCAAAGGTCAGGAAATTGAGCAGGTGGGGAAACTTGGCTGAGCCATGGGGATCGTGGCAGTTGATGCAGGTAGTGTTCGCACCCGCGTGTTTGCTGTGTATGAAAGAGACCTCCAGGCTGGCGGCATTGTGGCATTTGTAGCAGAGGTTGTTTGCGGAAGTGGCGGTTTGTGGATCAAAATCATAAGGCAGTGCCAGAATACCTTCGTACGTGGATCCATGGGACCCAGCTGGCCCCACTCCGCCAGCGGCGGGAGAAGCGTTGCTGCTATGACAATCGCTGCAGTAGATCAGACTGCTGGTCGTATCCAGGGGAGTGTCAGCGCGTAGACTGGGGACCTCGCCGTTATTGAAAGGGTTGTTGGCTGTGATAGGGTGGTAAGAAACCAGTGCCGGATTGCCGGAATCAACCTTGTCGCGCAAGTTGTAAACACCATCCTGACGGGTCATGCTGTAACCAGTGGCAGTTGAACAGCGCCGGTTATCGCAGGCACTCTTTCCGGGTACGCCGTGACACTTGAAGCAAACCTCGTATTCGTAATCCACCTCGGGCTTCACAGCTCCGCCGCTGTCAATTCCTGTTACACCTACCATGCTGCCGTTGACGAGTGGCGCCGTCGTGTGGTTTGTATCTGCTGGGTTGGCGGGATTGAAGGAGATCATTGGTGGAGAACTATAAATGCCATGTGGGTTGTGGCAATCTTCACACTCGACGTGGAATGACATGGTAAGAGGGTTTTCCGCTCGAACGGAATCGTGATCCAGGTTGGGCGTTACCTCAACCGGATGGTGAGAAAATTTCAGTTCTTCAGCGAGAATATTCTGTGCCACTGTGCCATCGTGGCAAAGGTAACAGGTTTGTTCCTCCTGATCTTTGATGAGTCTCACCGGCGTTGCCGCGTTGTGTGGCGTATGGCAATTCATACAGGCGTTCTCACGCACATTCTGCCCCACCCATTCCGGTTTACGTTCGGGCCAGGGATCGGTCCCCAAGGGCGGTGAGGCGACGGACGTGGCATGGGAGCTGGTTGTCCAATCCCAAGTCGAGCCCGTCGGTATGTGACAGGTGATGCATAGTTCACCGTTGAGCGTCGGCTTGTGAAGAAAAGGCGGATGTATGTTCTTATGTGGATCGTGGCAGGAAGAGCAGTGAAGCTCGCCATTTGTAAGTGGGAGATCCACGACGGCGGGGGAGAGCAGATCCGGGTCGGTGGCCAGTAAATTTGGGTCGTAGACGATTGCGACCGGGTGGTCGCTGGATAGGTCAGAGCCGATGAGAGCCCGACCGGTCAGAAATGTGGTGTTCAGGTCGTTGGTAACCCCAGTCCCAGGATTGACCAGGTCACCCAAGGCTATGGTGCCATCATGGCAGGAGAGGCACAAATCTGAAGAAGAACTCATATTTCCTGCAGCTGCATCCGTGGTGCTGCTTTGATAAGGGGTATAACCTCCGGTGGAGAGCCTGTTCCATAAAGGCGTATCGGGCGTGGCCGCGTGGGGCGTATGGCAGAAAATACAGATCCGATCTTCAGTCAGGCTCTTAAACGCCCCTGTCCCCGGTCCCGAGGACGACAGGTTATGCACGGTAGTTGCCACGTCCCCCACGGTAGCAGCCGAGACAATCAGAAGACACATACACAATACAGATACTTTTCGCATATCAGTCACTCGCCTTCAGGTATCGGAAAATCTGGATACGCTGGTTATAGGAGTCGGCCACATATATTTTATCATTCCATGTTGCTAGTCCGGACGGCATGTGAAAAGCGCCGGGGGCGTTGCCGCCGCTGCCAAATTCCAGCAGGAATAAACCGTTCTGATCAAAGATCTGCACCCGGTTTGCCAGGGCGTCGGCAATATAGACATGACCATCGGAGTCAGCCACCACGCCCTTTGATTGTGTGAAATAGCCGGATGCGTCTCCATGTTTTCCAAAGGTCATCAGATGGCGGCCATCGGGATCGAAAACCTGGATACGGAAATTCATCGTATCGTTGACGAACAAGCGGTCATTGGAGAATGCCAAGTGACTGGGATAATTGAATTGCATATCTTGTTCGCCGCGCTCGCCGATCTTGAACAGGAGTCCGCCATCTTGGTCAAAGACTCGCACCTCGTGTGCCAGGGTGTCGGTCACGTAGAGGCGCTGACGTGCCGGGTCGAATGCAAGGCTGGTCGGGCGTTGGAAATCTTGCAGAACCTGTAGCGTCTCAAATTTGGAGTCCAGGACAAACACCTTGTTCAGGTCGGAATCGGCTACGAACAGCTTGTCACCGCCGAGAGCCACCCCGATAGGCGATGCGAAAAGCTGCTTTCCTGCACGATCAAGTTGTTGATAGGTTTTTTTCTGTATCTCGAACAGGTGCACTGTCGCCGTATCAGGATCGGCAACGGCGACCTTTTCGCTATTGACGGCCACCGCGTAGGGGCGGGACAGACGGCGATCATCGCTGCCGACAAGGAAATCCAGTATCCTGCGGAAGAAGGGTTTGCGCAGGCCGAGGTCTTCCGCGCTGCTGAACGATGCAATCAATTCGATTCGCGCCTGCTCCGGTGCTGCTGGCCAGACAATGTGTGGTGTCTCGCCGGATTTGGGAAGCGTCTCCGGGCCGGTAGTCGCGCAGGCGCCAAGTAACAGCGCCAGCAGGAAACTCCATCGTCTGGTCATCTGAATCTCCGCCTCAGGGTGAACATCAGCCTGTCCTCGATGGACTCGGTTGTACTGCCGGCCGGCTGCGCATAGGTCGAGGTTGTTCGGCGGTCGTGGTGATAGTTGAAGCTTAGATCGAGTTCCCGGTACCGCCAGTTTCCTCTGACGCCGGCTGTGATGAATTCGTCATCCCGACGGCCACCGTTTATGGTATCCCCCGTGTCGTGCCGCTTCCAGGCACCCAGTATGGGATGGATTGACAGTCTCGCATAGGGTCGCCAATTGGCCGATAGCTCTATGCGGTACAGGTCGGTATCCAGAGATTCCTGCTCGGTGAAAGACTGAGTGGCGTTCAGGTTCCACTGAATTCCCCTGGAACTTGTGTTACCGCCTGTAGTCCAGGATAGCACTTGGCGAGAGGTGTAAGTCGTGGATTCGAATCCTCCGGCCAGAGTGAAGCGTCGCGCGGCCCCCACGAGGGTGTCGATGGTTGCCAGTTCCGCACGAAATTCGATGTCGGTAATGGTGTTGCGGGTATCGTTGAGGAAGCTCTCACCGGCACCGGACATGAGTTTGTCATCCGAAATGTTGTCGGAGTGGGAAAAGCGCATCCAGCCCAGGTCGATGCCCAGATTGTAGTTGGTGCGGATAGTGGAAAACATCTGTGATGGTAGCGGCTGCGCCTGGTAACTCACCAGGAGGGTGTCGCCGGTGTCGATTCGTCCGCCGGGAATGGCCTGCAGCTGGGTCAGGTCCCCTGCAAGAGGGATTACCGTGTAATCGGAACCCTCCGTGTATACCAGTGTGCCGGTTTCGTCGGTAACAATGATGGTGCTTGTCAGAATGAAGCGCTGGTTAAGGATTACCGAGCCGGTCAGAGGTACAACGTGGCTCTCATCGATGACCTCCACCACTCCCTGATTGGAAACCCGGTCGGTCTCCTGGTAGGAACCTCCCAGGCCTGCCGTGACATTGGCACCGAACAGATCCTGCTTATTGTATTTACCATCCAGTCCGATTAGCCATTTGTCTTCGTCTATGTTGTCTGAGTTGCGGGAAGTTATGTTTGTATGGGCCTTCGTATTCAGGTTTGTATATAGCTGATGATTCAATTCGAAGATGCCGCGGTGTTCTACATTTTTTATGTTCTGCTTGATTGAATGATAATGATAGGAAGTGCGGCTATAAAGATTCGACGTATGCTGTATACGCGCGAACTCATCGAATGTCAGGCGTTTGTTGGCGTTAAAGCCGGTGCGGTCGTAATAGTCGAAACGTGATCGAAGGTGACTGTTGTTTCCCCAGGGCAGGTGGTGGGAGATGTTAGCCTCATCGATTTCGTAGTCTTGATCACGATTGGTCAGGTCGTCCAGGGACTTGTGCTCCAGACGCAAGTCCATCTTGCTGCTTCGCCCTTTGATGATCCACCTCTTCAGTGTTTCATCACGCTCAGACACGGCGCTGTTCAGGCTGGATCGAAATTCCTCTTCGAGTGATCTCTCCTCGTAAGTGAGATTTGTGGGAAATGCAAGGTTTTTCCAGTTAACAGTCGCGCGCTTGGTGTCGATCACGTTATCGATTCGGCTACCCAGGGAACCTGTGTTGAAATTTGTGCTCCGCTGTGCGGACAAGTCGAAGCCAACCGGCCCCGGCGTCTCTCGGAACAGATTCAGCTGGAGTAGGTAATTGAGGAGTTCGCCACTGTTTTCTCGATTCGTGTCGCTGGATTCGAAATCGCCCCATGTGTACATGGGTTCGATGTCCAGATGAAACAATGCGATTCCGGGATCCAGAACATAGCCATTCTGTTCGATACGCACACCGGCTCTCCACTCGGTCTCCCGTGAACTGCCGCTTTTACGTCTGTTGGTGCCGTCGAAATCGACAACTGCCTCGAATTCAGTGGGATAGAGGGTTACTTCGTCCCAGGACAGGGCCTTGCTATTCGTGGTCCACAGCGTGATCATTGCGAAGACCAACCAGGAATAACCCGGACACTTCATGATTCTTGGCATGGTCTCGGCCAGAACCATGTTGATCATTTCCCGTCATTGATATGACAGCGGTTACAGTTCTCGAAACCATCGTCAAAGGCCTGTTTGCCGTTATGGCAGACGGCGCAAACTTTTCCTTCCTTCATCAGGTCCTTGTTGATGGGGGTGGTGCCGGTTTTCATCTCGAACAGCTTGTTATGGCATGCGTCACAACGGTAATTGATCCGGTGTATCCAGTGCGGAAAGATGGAGGGTGGAAATGTCTTTAGCTCCTCAGCATCCCCCCCCTTGCGTTCATACTGGATATCACCGGGAGCAGCTCCCAACGTTGTGTTAATTGCCAGCAGTAGCAAACTGGCCGAAATAAGATTACATGTACGCATACACCTACCTTTACGATATGTATCGGCATGCCGTTATACCAAACGGCAAAAGTATTATTTCTTCTTCTTTTTCTTCCTGTTCAGATGGCAGCGTTTGCACGCTTTCAGGGAAAAAGCAACTTTCTTCTTGCCATGACAGGCGCCGCAGGATGCACCTTTCTTCATCTCCTTCATCGTGGCTGGATTTCTTTTATAGGGATAGAGAGAAGTGTTGTGACAGTTCCTGCAACCCAGCCACTCGGTATGGGCAGAGTGCGGGAAATAGGCATAGTTCTTAGGCTTTTTAGCCTTGATGATAAAGTCCCACTGGAAAGCGGAGGCCCACTCTGCCCGGGGATCGTCCCCGACGCGTGGCCGTATCAGGCCCTGTTCCAGTGCGGCGGACCAGTCGATGCCCTTCTTGTAATCCTTTGGCAGCATCTCCTGTGCCTTTTTCCACTCCATGACTGACTCGATTTCCGGTCGCGGCAGATTATCAGCAGATCTACCGAAAGACATGCCCTCAATGCCAGTCAGCTGGTTTTTCTGTTTATTCCGGGCCTGCAATGCAGCCAGCGCAGCTTCCTCTTTTTGCTTTTTCTCAGCCAGCTCCTCGGGCGTGGGTGGCTGGATATCAAAAAATAACTGCCGGGTTTGAGTGCTGCAAGAGGAGATGAGCAGTACACTGGTAAGAACCAGGGCAATTTGCATTGCCCTGGTTCCATATTTCAACATATCCGCTCTAGTATGCATGCGGTGAGGTTAACTTGAACGGTTACTTGATGTGGCAGGCAGTGCACATAGCACTGGCTGTATTGCTTATGCGCAGGAATTTACCGATTGCCGGATCATGTACATTGTGGCAGGTTCCGCATTCGACCTGATCCCCGGCAGCGCCAAACAATGGCAGTCCGGCAGCAACTACGGTAACAGCAGGCTCGAAAGCCGGATCCAAACCAACGTTGTAACCAAAGGAGATCGGATGATCATTTCGCAGGTCGGTTCCGAGTCCGCCCACAGTGTTTGCGTTGGCGACAAAATCGGCAGGTGGATTGAGTAATTGATCTACGGAAAGGCTCCCATCATGACAGCTTAGACATGCCAGTGAGACGCCTGCCGGCTGGGAGCCCGCGCCAGGACTCATATCGAACGTGGGGCTGTCGTACATTTGGAAAGTTGAGGTCGTGTCAACACGGTTCCACAACGGAGTTGTTAAATTCGTAGTGCTTGCGTTGTGAGGCGTGTGGCAGAACACACAAACGGATGCTGAAACACCTGTACCAGTCAAGTCATGACTTGAGCCGACAATGCTGGCCCCAACTGCCATGCCTGACAGGACTAAGGAGACAAGTAGAAAACTTAAGGCCGCCAACTTCTTTTTCATGGTAAAAACTCCCTATACGATTGAATATGGAGCACCTATGCTTTTTTATTAACTTCAAGCTTACTTCTAGCTGCTTTGTGTCTGTTGCTGTTTTTAATGCGTTTTCTGACGGCGTCCGGTTGCGTCTTTGTTATCTGCTGATTGGGAATATAGTCCCACCGGCGCAATGGAAATATTATGATAGTCAATGACAATCATCAATGGGGGTATTACCCTATCTTTTATGGATCATTGGAAATTTTCGATAGTGGTGGTGGGGGTGTGTCTGATTCTTCGATGTATTCGAACATCTGTATCCGCATGTTGAACTGATCGGCGATAAAAATCCGGTTGTTCTGATCCACGTGGGCGCCCGCCGGTAGATAAAACCCTCCCGGGCCGGTACCTGTCTGGCCAACGACCAGCAGCAGCTGCCCCTCCCGGTTAAAGACCTGAAAATTATTAAATGCGGCATCGACCGCGTAAATGTGTCCTTCGCTGTCCACCCCTATCCCTTTCAGGCGGCTAAAATCGCCTCTACCGTCGCCAATCTTGCCAAAAGTGCTGATATGGGTGCCGTCCGCTGCAAATATTTGAACGCGAAAGTTCAAGGTGTCGGCTACATAAAGGCGGCCTTCCCCATCTATCGCTATGTTGGTCGGGGAGTTTAAGTTGCCGGTTTCGCTACCGTGCTGGCCGATGGTGAAATCCACATTTCCTTCACGGTCGAATACGATGATCTGATGTTTCTTGGAGTCCGCCACGTAAAGGCGCTGGGTTCTTTCATTGAAAACCATGCCAACCGGCGTAATCAGGGTATCTTGCCCACCCATTGCATTGAGGTAGTTGCCTTCGTGGTCGAAAACCACCACTCGATGGTCAATGACATCACTGACGTACACATTGCCCTGAGCGTCGGATGTTACACCTAACGGTTTGCGCAGCGCTCCCGGTCCACTGGCACCCCAGAAGGAGAGGTCCTTCTTCTCGATATCAAACACCACCAGGCCAGCGATGCCGGAATCGGCGACGAAGACCCGTCCCTTTGAATCACTGTGTACACCGTAAGGTTTAATCAGGGTGCGGTGCTCCCCGTCCTTTTTACCGAGCAGCTTGTCACGCAGGTTTTGCTGTGGCTTGCCGGCCACGTCTTCGAGGGATTTCAGGCTGCCGAGATAGCGGACGCGAGGTTGTTGCGGGGGCGCGGGCCACACAAATTGTCCAGGTGATGCTACCTTGGCTTCCGGGGTTGGCGCGTGGGTGGCACACCCGGAAACCAGCAGCATACCACTAACAACAACTGCCAATAGAAAACCAGACTGCAACATGGGTTTCAAAGAATATTTTGTCAACTCACGATTCACTTTTCTACTCCAAAGGTAGGGCATCACCCGGTACTTATGTATTTGGAATGCTTATCAAGTACGCTTAAATGTATGTTAGCCTAGCACGTATGCATCCGGTGCCTAGGGCAAGATTTATCTTGCTTACCGGTAGATGGTATATTTCAGTGAGAAGAATAAGTATTTCTGGATGCGGGTAAATCTCTATAGGCTGGTGCGACGAGGTTGCTTGCTTGTTAGTCAGAATAGATCACGTCCAAATTTGTCAAGCGGCCATGCCGCGACTTTTCCTATAACGCAGGAACCAAGAGGCTTTCTCATGAAATTCATACTATCGATTTTAATGATTTGTATCCTGATGCATTCAACAATAAATGCAGCGGAAGCAGCAGGCTCGGGAACAGGTACCGTGGCCGAAATCATTGACGTGGGGAACTACACATACTTGCGCCTCGAAGAGCCGGGTATATGGATCGCAGCCAGCCGCTTGCCGGTGGCAGTGGGAGACAAGGTCAAGTTCAGTGGCGGTGCAGAGATGAGAAATTTTCATAGCAGAACCCTGGACAGGACGTTTGAGTCGATCTTCTTTGTGCAGACGGCCCACCGGGTGGGCCAGGATGTCGACAACATTCACCGTGCAGCGAAAGAAGCGGAAGGCCATGGAAGCGAAAAGATGGTGCTGAAAAAATCCGTTTCAGTTCAGACGCCCGCACCAGGGGAGATCCCACCGTTAGCTGACGGCAAGACGATTGCCGATATCCTTGAAAGGTCTGTCCAGTTGAAAGATCAGTCGGTAAGCCTGCGCGCAAGAGTCATTAAGGTTAATCAGAACATCATGGGCAAGAATTGGATTACCCTGCAGGATGGTACCGGTACAAAACCGAACAACAAGTTGATTACAACCTCTTCGGAGTTGGTTTCACCCGGCGATCTGGTAGTTGCCAGCGGTGTGCTGAGGAATGACATCGATATCGGTTCGGGCTACACGTACAAGGTCATGCTCGAGAACACAACGTTCTTGCAAAGTAAAGTGGCCCCCTGATTTTGAATATGGTGACAATTGGGCTTTAGCCCGCCAGGGCGTGTGACAGATTAAGATCTAAGGAACCTCTGATTAATTGTCATTTCCATCCTTAGGTTCGTAAACGCTACATCCGTGTAGCACTACTCGAACGTAGTGAGAAATCTCATACCTCGAAACCTGTTAAGCACTCTGTAGTTTGAGATCTCTCCCTACGGTCGAGATGACAATGACACAATTAATAAGAGCCTCCCTAAGCCAATGCAAACAAGACCCCATTCGTCGGCCACGACGCTGAGTCTCCATCCAGGTTGATGGTGTCCAGCTTCGCCTGCTCCATGGCTTTGCCAACCAGCAGAATCTCAATAAAGAAGCCTTTCAACTTTTGGAGTCGGTAAATCCGGCAGTCTGCTGGGCGTCTATACAGAATAGACTGAACTTACTGAACCCCCCCAGCATCTCTTCTCTAGGTTTATATCTTCCCAAAGATAAGAAGTACCTTCCCTTCGTTCTCTGAAATCGTTCAATAGAAACTCTATCAAGGCCTGGAAAAATGAATCTTTTTCCCTGGCTGCACGGTTTTATTTCCTAGAAAGCGATGACATAAGTCTATTTTTTTACCAATTTTTGGGAAAAATCATGAACTTAATGTCACTTCTTCGGGAGGCAAAAAAAATGTGTGCGCCAATGCCGGGAGAAGTGTGAACTGGCGACTGAAGATGTCCTGTTATGGCACCGATATTCTGGGTAACGGAAATATAATCAGCAGGTGCAGCTATGAAAGTCTTAAACAACATCTTCGCAATGCGAGTCAGGAAGAGTGCCAGAAACGCTGCACTACTGAAATATGTGGACCTCATACTCAACAGGTGCAAAATTGTACCTTTTGTAGTTAACCTTTTTGTGGTGACACCCGTTTCTGCGGTAGAGCCATATGTTCTTGCAGCAGCAAATAATTACACTCATTCCGTGACCACTCAGTGGGGGCAAACAATTCAAGCGTATGATACAAAGCGTTTGCTGGATGAGGCCGAATTACTTGCCGGTCAAGCCGTGATACTCGAATCGAATCCTGACTACTACGAATCACTTTCACCCGATCTTCTGCTCAGCCTGGCAAAACGCATAGATGTTCTGGATCCATCAATCAGACCCTTGGTTCAGAAAGAGGCAATCAGCATATTGGAAAATGATGTGGACAGAATGCAGGACAGTGAAAGTCCACTTCTCGATGCAAGCCTTGCAGAACTTCAATCCACACTGCAATATGCGCATCAACAATATGATATTAGAATCGATCCTCCTCTCAATAGTCAGCCACAGGCATTTGTCGACCCAGCGGAAGAAAGCGAAACTGTCAGCGATAGTGGAGAGATTTCATTGGATGATGTGGCCGCACAGCTCGAAAGACAGGGGATAGACCCGAATGGCACTTACTTAAGTTTCTTGGGATGTCCATTTTTCCTGACTTCCTCCCTCGCTGCATGTCTGGGTTTGATGAGTAGAGGAAAGGATTTCGGTCGTCGTTTGAGCGCCCT
>JAESPD010000041.1 GCA_016756855.1 gamma proteobacterium endosymbiont of Lamellibrachia anaximandri
TCCCAGACCGTATGGCTGCCTCGTTTGTAATCTTCCATCTCTGAAGCATAGCCCAACTGACCTATCCGTCGCCTAAAGGCGAGGGGTTTACGGATCCCCTATCGGGGACTCTAAATATGATGCGAATGGGTTTATTTGGACTGCTTGATCAAAACGAAACCGAACTCACCGACTCAACTACCCCGCTGCAAGCAGACGCGGTATTTATTTGTGAGAGCAGCGCCCCGCCACAATGACTCCGCAGATAGGTAAATCGCGATGAGGGCGCCTCTCACAGCATGTTGTGGGGAGTTACACCCAAAGCGATTTAATCGACAGCAATACTCTGCATGGCGAGATGACCTGAGCGACCTTCAAGTTCGCCCCAGCCGATCTGGTGCTTGGGCAAAGCGGCAAGATCCAGGGAATCATAGGTATCCCCCACAGCCTGGACAGTTCCCTCGAAGCCTTTCCACATCACCAGCAGTTTCTCCATGGTCGACAGCAACTGCATCCCTTCCAGTTCAGCATGTAGCGTGTAGACGTGGCCATTAGGCAGGATATGCTGGCTCTCCGCATAGATGTATTCGTGTACATTCTCTTCGGTGATGCCGTCGCGACCGATTAACTCATCAAGGGTAGGAAGCGTGGTGGGAATCTGCGGACATGTGGATTCGATGCCCTGCAGTACAGGAAAAAAGGCACTCTTGCCACGGACATCACTGGCGTATTTCAAACAGGCCTCCTCCTCCCATTTCAAGGTATGGGCATTGAGTTGCCAGCCTGCGGCACCGTGAGTCGTCGCAGCATGGCCGAAGACTTCCTGGAAGGTCTCTGCCGCCAGATCCAGCTCTCGACGGGTCCATTGCTCATCCTTGTGGGCAACATAATCCTGCCAGCGCACATGATCGTAACAGTGAATGCCCACCTCGTGACCTGCCTCGGCCACTGAGCGCATCACATCACCCGCCTTGCGGCTGATGTGCGGTCCAGGCAGCAGCACACCGTACATCAGGGTTTTGAGGCCATAGTTGCTGGCCACTGAGGTACGTCGTACCTTTTGCAGAAACCCAGGACGGAAGATGCGCCGCAGGGCACGGCCGGTGTGGTCCGGTCCCAGGCTGAAGAGAAAGGTGGCGCGTACTTGATATTCGTCGAACAGGCGCAACAACGCCGGCACCCCTTCCAGGGTGCCGCGATAGGTGTCTACGTCAACTTTAAGTGCGACTGTCATTGGCGGCAATCGTAGGCCGATTCAAGCATAGCGGAACCGGCAAGCACCGACCGTTGCGCCAAGCCTTTTGCCTGATCCGCTGCGCTTGATCAGGCCTACAGATCCAGGTTGCCAAACCCAGATCAATCGTCGAGCAGCGCGCTGGCTTCGGCGACCTCGTGACGATAGGCTTCGAAGATCTTGCGCAGTGCGTCACGCACCTCAACCTTGGGCGCCCAATCCAGCTCCTCTTTAGTATTGCCGATATGAGGAACACGAGTCTGAATATCCTGATAACCCTCGCCGTAGTATTTTCCGGAGGAGACCTCCAGAAGTTCGACCTTCGCGGCGCCAGGCGCATACTCTGGAAACTCTTTGGCAATCTCGACCATCATCTCCGCCAGTTCACGCACCGACAGATCGTTGGCTGGGTTACCGATGTTATAGATATTGCCAAGAGCACAGTCGTCCTTGTTTTCGATGATCTTCATCAGCGCGCTGATGCCATCACTGAAGTCGGTAAAGCTGCGGCGCTGGCTGCCGCCGTCAACCAACTGGATCGGCTCGCCGCGCGCTATGTGACCCAGGAACTGGGTAACCACCCGCGAACTGCCCTCTTTCGGTGTGTGGATGCTGTCGAGGCCGGGACCAATCCAGTTGAAGGGGCGGAACAGGGTGTACTCAAGTCCTTCCTGCTGGCCGTAGGCGCTGATCACCCGATCCATCAACTGTTTGGCGCAAGAGTAGATCCAGCGTGGCTTGGTCAGCGGACCCAGCACCAGATTGGACTCATAGGGATGAAATTCACTGTCCGCCGACATGCCGTAGACCTCAGAGGTCGACGGGAACAGCACCCGCTTGCCGTATTCGACACAGGCCCGCACGATTGGCAGATTGGCCTCAAAATCAAGTTCAAAAACCGCTAGTGGGTTGGTGACATAGGTGGCGGGGGTAGCGATCGCCACCAGAGGCAGAATCACATCACACTTCTTGACGTGGTACTCCACCCACTCATGGTTGATAGTGATATCACCCTCGAAGAAGTGGAAACGTTCGTGGTCAACGAACTCCTGCACCCGTTCGGAATGCATATCCATGCCGTAGACATTCCAGTCGGTGGTTTCGAGGATACGGCGGGACAGATGGTGTCCGATAAAGCCGTTTACGCCCAAAATCAGGATATTCATAGCAGATGCTTCTCCAGTTTCACTATATTCAAGGTCAGAGCTTCAGTTCATCACCGAACTGTTGGCTAAATGCGGATTCGTCCAGCACCTCACCATCAAGCTCCAAACGGGTCAATTCGATTCGTCTTTCATCGGCACAGTCCGCATAACAGCGGCCGCCCGCCCAGTACAGCCGGGTATTATCGCCTGTTCCTGTCTCATTGCGCCAGTAACTGCCCATCAACAGCAGTTTTTTTCCTTCCACGCGGGTAAATGCCCCCGGATAGGGAGGGGCCACCGCCCGGATCAGGTTGTGGATCTGCCAGGCGCTCCGGCTCCAATCCACCAAGCCATCTTCCGGCCTGCGACCACCAAAGTAACTGCCAGCCAGAAGATCCATCGGGGTCGCTTCCAGCGAGCCATTCAGCAGACCCGGCAGCGACCTGGACAGGACAGTCTCTGCGGCACAAACCAGTTTTGAAAACAGATCCAACGCCGTGTCGTTGGGCAGGATGGTCACCGCCTGCTGGTCGACCAGATCACCCGCATCGGGTTTGATCTCCATACGGTGCAGACTGGCACCGCTCTGGGTCTCACCATGAACTATCGCCCAGTTCACCGGCACGCGCCCACGGTAGTGCGGCAGCAGGGAACCGTGCATGTTGTAGGCACCCTGATGGGGGATTGACAGCAGATCAGCCTTGAGCATGTGCCGATAGTAGAAGGAGAAGAATAGATCCGGCTCACAGCTACTCACCCGCTCGACCACTTCGGGCATGTTGGGATCATCCGGCGTAATCACTGGAATACCCGCCCGCCCGGCCAGTTCGGCGACGGATTCCCACCAGATAGTTTCGTCGGGATTATCCTGATGTGTCACCACCAATCTAACATCCACCCCCTGAGCCAACAACACAGAGAGACAACGCACACCCACCTGATGGTATGCAAAGACCACTGCACTACGCGGAGCAACCGCCTCCACTAGGCTTCGTCCCCGGTTTCAGGTTGGCCATTTTTCTCAAGCACCATGCGCACCAGGTAGCGGGGACGCCCACGGGCCTGCACATAGATGCGGCCCACATATTCACCCAGCAGGCCGATACCGAAGAGCAGAATACCGATCAGAAAGAAGACGATGGCGAACAGGGTGAACACACCCTCCACTTCCGGCCCCACAATAAGACGCCGCAGCACCAGAAAGAGCACGAAGGCAAAAGAGACGATGGAGATTCCCACCCCCACTAGGGAGAAGACCTGTAGCGGCATCAGTGAAAAGCCGGTCATCAGATCGAAGTTGAGATGGATGAGTTTATAGAGCGGGTATTTCGACTCACCGGCCGCCCGCTCTTCGTGCTCCACAACCACCTCAATCGGGTTACCGGAATAGAGGTAGGCCAGCGCAGGGATAAAGGTGTTCGACTCTTTGGAATCGAGGATTGCGTTGATGATGTCCCGATCATAACCACGCAGCATGCAGCCCTGGTCGGTCATATGGATGTTAGTGATGCGCTCGCGCAACCGGTTCATCGCCTTGGAGGCGATATCCCGCCAGACGCTGTCCTGCCGGTTGCGGCGGATGGAGCCGACATAGTCGTGCCCCTTATCCAGTTCGGCCAGCAGCTTGCCGATCTCTTCCGGCGGATTCTGCAGATCGGCATCCAGGGTCACCACAAAACTGCCACGGCACTGCTCGAACCCCGCGATGATGGCCGCATGCTGACCGGCGTTGGCGCGCAGGCAGACCACTCGGGTCTCCTCAGGGCGCACCTGATACTGCTTGCGCAACAGCGCAACTGAACGATCACGGCTGCCGTCATCGATAAAGATGATTTCATAGCTGCGCCCCAGCGCATCCAGCGCCGGATAGAGCCGGGAAAATAGCGACGGCAGTACCGCCTCTTCGTTATAGACCGGGATCACAACCGACAGATCGGGACTCCCTTCCAAAGTTTGCTCCGTCATGGAGTGACTTCTCCGCTAAGTAGTTTGTTCAGCGCATCGCATACCTGATCCACATCCTCATCGGACATCGCGGGAAACAGGGGCAGGGTCAGCGTCTGTTCACCGATCCGCTCTGCAACCGGAAAATCACCCGGCCCATAACCGTAGTGCCGATAGAGGGAAAACAGATGCATCGCAGGATAGTGGATACCGGTTCCGACACCCATCGTCTGCAGTTGTTCCTGAAAGGCCTTGCGGGAGGTGCCGAGGGAGAGATAGTCGATACAGACGGCGAACATATGCCAGCTGTGTCCCGGCACATCTTTGGGTATCACCATCGCCGAATGTTTGGGCAGTCGCTCGATATAACGCAGCGCCAATTCACGGCGACGGTGGTTGAAACCCTCCAGCTTGGGTAGCTGAACCAAACCCATGGCAGCCCCCACATCCGGCATATTCATCTTGCCGCCCCACTCCGGCACATCCATCCCGCCCTCGTCATCCCGTTCGATTCCATGGAAGCGAATGCGTTCGATGCGGCGGATAAACTGGGGATCACTACTGGCCAGTGCGCCCCCTTCGATGGTGGTGATATTCTTGTTCGGATGGAAACTGAAACAGACCGGATTACCGGAGGCGCCGACTTTGTGGCCGCCGATACCGGCGCCGATCGCCTGAGCGGCATCCTCGATTACCAGCAGATTGTTCCGCTCTGCCAGATCGTAAATGGCATGCATCTCCACCGCCACTCCTGCAAAATGGACCGGCATGATGGCGCGGGCGCGAGGTGTCAACACAGCTTCAACGCCCTTCACCGTGAGATTGCGACTCACCGGATCCACATCCACGAAAACCGGCGTGGCACCCACTCGAACGATGACATTGGCGCTGGCGGTAAAACTCATGGCGGGGAGGATCACCTCATCCCCGGATCCGACACCGGAAGCGATGAGGGCTGCTTCCAGGGCGCTGGTCCCTGAATTGAAGGCACGAACCAAAACGCCGCCGCCAATATAGGCCTCCAGCGCCGCTTCGAAAGCCTGCACCTTGGGACCAGTGGTGATCCAGCCGGACTCCAGCACCTCCTTTATGGCCTGCTGCTCTTCCTCACCAATCGTGGGACGGGTAAACGGCAACATAGTCAGCTCCTGGCCAGGATAAACACGCCGAGGATGATGACCCCGATACCAGAGAGGCGCGCAATGCTCAGTACTTCACCAAACAACGCCCAGGCGGCAAATGCATTCACCACATAACCGATGGAGAGCATCGGGTAGGCAATCGATACATCCACTCGTGAGAGCGCCAGAATCCATACGATGACACTGATGCCGTAACAGAAGAGCCCGACCCAGAGCCAGGGTTCTCCCATCAGCCGCAGGGCCACAGCGCCGGAGTCGGCCATTTTCAGTTCGATGGCCCCCATGCTGTTCACGCTCGCCTTTAGTGCCAGCTGTGCGACGGCGTTGAGCAGCACACCGGTCAAAATCAGGGAAAAACTCACCAGGTTCATCGGCGTATCACCGCTAGTTTGCGTGGATCTCTGTAGATAATCTGCATCGGCATCTCATCAAAGTTGAATCTCGAAAAACTCTCTGCATCAAAAACAGCTATGGCCTGCTCATCCTGCATCCAGCGCGATTTAAACTCAGCGAAACTCGGAATCCATTTCTCTGGTTCCTGACGAATGCCCATATCCAGTTCACTGCGCATAATGGCCAGTTGCACAGGTTTTCCGAGATAGAAGGGCAATGACTGAGGATAGGTCTCCACAGTATAAACCGGGGCACCGGCATCGACATAAGGGCGAATCTGCTCAGCCAACGTCCGACTGGAACGGGAACTGCTCAGAGTCTGATAACCCCAGGAGAGCAGTTGCACTGAAAGCAATGCGGTCAACGCCAGCGCAGTTATGGCCTTTGGTCCGGCAGCACCAAAATGCCTCACAAGCCAGAAACCACCAAACATCAGCCCTGTCGCGGCCAACCACCAGGGGCGATAGGTATGGAGCAATTCAGCCGGCAGTGCACTGGTTGCAACCAGATCTATCTGCCAGGCAGCAACCAGAAACACCAGACCCACAACCGGCATCAGCCAGATCTCCGGACCAAGACGGGAATTTTCCGCCAGCGTTTTTCCGATCATCAGGGACAGCGCGGGAAACATCGGCAGCAGATAGGCGGGTAGTTGGGAACTGCCCATGAAAAAAAAGACGAAAATAAATACCGCGAAAACCCAGAGAAAGCGGATGGGATCGAAAACAGCGGCTTTGGCGGGCAACCAGGCAAAATCCGGTTTAAACAGATTTTTCGTCACCGCGCTGACCCAGGGCACTGCGCCCAGCAGCAGAATGGCGAGAAGATACCACCAGGGCTTGTCCCGCATATGAACCGTGGAGGTATAACGGTCGAAGTGTTCGTGGATAAAGAAGAACTCCGGGAATTCCGGGTTCGCCAGACTGACGGCGATAAACCAGGGAGCGGTCACCAGCAGAAAGAGCAACAGCCCCTTGCCCAGGTGAAGATGCTTCCAGAGCGCCCAGTCCCGCATCCACAGCGAGTAGAGCACAATTGCCGCACCGGGCAAAACCAGGCCGATCAACCCCTTCGTCAGGGTAGCGATGCCCAGGGCGGCCCAACCCAACAGCATCCAGTTTCGCACCTGGGTCAGATTATCCCGGTTCGACTGGGCGATCAGCAGCGCCCCGACACCAATGCCGAGAAACACGCTGACGGTCATGTCCAGCGTGATGATATGCCCCATTGCCACATAGAGCAGTCCACTTATCGACACAAGAAAGGCGTAGAACCCCGCCGTCTCTCCCCAGAGCCTGCCCGCCACAAACATCACCCAGAGCGCGCCCAGAAAAGAGATCAGCGCCACCCAGAGCCGGGCTGTCGCGTTGCTCTCGCCAAACAGGGAGAAGCTGACCGCCGTCATCCAGTACTGGAAAACAGGCTTTTCAAAATATTTGAGGTCGTTGAGCCGGGGCGTGGTCCAGTCGCCGGTCGCCACCATCTCACGGGGGATTTCCGCATAACGCCCCTCGTCAGGCTCCATCAGGTCGCGGTATCCGAGCAGGGAGAACCAGATCACCGCAGCAATCGCCACGATCATCCATTTGGTGCTGGAGGTAATGGTGAGATCAGACATCTATCGGGCCGGGAAACCTGGAGGTGAAAAAACCGGGCATGATAGCGGTTGTTCCGTAATAAAACCAGAAATTCAGTAGATTATGCGACGTTTGAGCTATGCTGGATTCTTATTCGGCATATCGCCATGCCTCACTCCCTCAGGGTTTGCATCGCAAGAATCGATGGCGGCAGGTTTCATGGCAGGCGCAATTATCAGGGCCTGTTAACACTATGCGGATGCCGACTGAAACTTCAGTCCAGGTAGCGGCAGATCAACCCCAGACTCACCTCATCCACCGGCAGTTTAACCCGCACCTGATAACCACCGCCCAGGGCTTCTGAGATCGGGTTGCCCTGCCGGTCCTGCATCTCTTCAAGGATAAAAGTTGTGTTACCTGCCTGGGTCATCAGTTCCACACGATCCCCCACCCGCAGCTTGTTTTTGATATCCAGATCAACCAGTCCGCTTGCTTCATCGATACCGGTCACTTCAGCGACAAAGATCTGCCGATCTCCTGTGGAAGCACCGATGCGATAGTTCTGTAACTCACTCGATTCGTGGCGCTGGTAGAAACCGTCGGTATAACCCCGGTTGGCAAGCCCTTCGAGATCGGCCATCAATTCAGGCTGAAAGGCACGGCCCGCCACCGCATCGTCGATGGCCTGGCGATAGACCTGAGTGGTACGGGCCGTGTAGTAGTGAGACTTGGTGCGCCCTTCGATCTTCAGGCAGTCGACGCCGATCTCCACCAGCCGCTGCACATGTTCCACCGCCCGCAGATCCCGGGAGTTCATGATGTAGGTGCCGTGCTCATCCTCAAAGATCGGCATCAGCTCACCTGGACGGCCCTTCTCCTCCAGATAGTGAATCGCATCGGCTTCCGGCTGGTGGGTCATCTCGGCCACATCGAGGGGTTCATCCGGCCCCGCTACCGGCTGGCTGACTTTGTACTCCCAGCGACAGGCGTTGGTGCAGCTTCCCTGGTTGGCGTCCCGGTGGTTGAAATAGCCCGAAAGCAGGCATCGCCCGGAATAGGCGATGCAGAGTGCCCCATGCACGAAGACCTCCAGCTCCATATCGGGACAGGCCTGGCGGATGGCCTCGACCTCTTCCAGGGAGAGCTCACGGGAAAGTATCACCCGTGTCAGCCCCTGCTGCTGCCAGAAGCGCACAGCGGCGGCATTCGTGGTATTGGCCTGTACCGAGAGATGCACCGGCATATCAGGCCAGCGCTCCCGCACCATCATGATCAAGCCGGGGTCGGACATGATCAGCGCGTCCGGTCCCATCTCCACCACCGGCGCCATATCGTCGATAAAGGTCTTCAACTTGGCCCCGTGGGGCATAATGTTGGTGGCCAGGTAGAAGTGCTTGCCCTGTCGATGCGCCTCATCGATACCGATTGCCAGGTTTTCCGGAAGAAAGTCATTATTGCGCACCCGCAGACTGTAACGGGGCAGACCGGCATAGACTGCATCTGCACCATAGGCGAAGGCGTAGCGGGCGTTCCTCAGGGTGCCGGCGGGTGAGAGCAGTTCTGGGGTTTTCATGGTCAATTATCGGAGCGAGGTTGAGGGAGCGGACAAAACTACCGCAGCTCAACCTCTATTGTGTGATTTGCACTACCGAGGAACGGCCAGGTCCGCCGCACTACCACATCCACTTTTTCGCCAGGCAGGCTATCCATCAACGCAATACGCACATCTGCGTAGCTTGTGATTTCATGTTCGCCGACGCGGAGAATTCTGTCGCCCTTCCGCACGCCCACCTTCTCGGCGCCACTATGAGGACTGAAACCGCTCACCTTAACAGGTGATTCTTCAACATCCAGAAAGACACCCAGCTTACCGGTGGGATGCAGTCGGTTGGGTTTCGTCATCATCACGAAATCACCCATCGCAGGTTCGAGTTCGCTGGCTGTGGAGGCGTTGATTACAATCGCGGTGGTAACCGGCACCCGGCGCTTGAGCCGATTGGGGATCCCGGAACCGTAGACGATGTGGCCGCCGCCGGCCAGAATCACCATATGCCCCTGCGGATTTTCGCGGAACCAAGCCGCTGCCCGCTCCGCCATACCTTCATCCCAGAGCAGTTGCACATCCATAAAGTGATCGAAATTACGCTTCTCCGAATGAGGATGCATCTGAAAGACAGCTTCAAGACGCTGCCGATAAGCTGTATCACTGCGATCGATCTCTTTCGGAATACGCAGCTTCAGCGTTTTTTCAATGCTATCTATACCACCGGCGGATGCCTGGCTCGTAATCTCCTTTTCAAGATTCAGGGCGATCAGGGGGATGCCATTTTCCCTGGCGTAGCGAAAGATCGGCCGGTAGAGTCGGTAGTCATAGCGCCAGCGATCGAAATATTCCGACTCCCGGAGCAGTCCGTTTTCGTCGATCTCACCGCTGATGTAACGATCCAGCACCGGCTGAAACGGTTGCTGAAAAAATTCCAGGCCGATCACCATATCCGGATGTTTTTTGTGCATTCCCTGGATGATCGCCAACTGGTTCAGGTGGTGTTCGTAACGATCATGGGTCTCGCCGACAAAGACCGCCTGCCGATCTTCAATCTGCTCCATCAGCCGTTCAACATTCATCAGCTCAGAGAGCGCCACTACGGTAGCCTGTTGCTGCGATCCATGAGCTGACTTCTCATCTGCCATAACAACCGTGGTACCAAACAAGCCAACCACGCCAAAAACCAGCAATAAAACGCTATTGATGAGTGACTTCGCCAATTTATTCCCCTTGTATTAAACCGCTTCCGATCAGGTTGTGATGCCGTAGAATAGAAATCCATGAACAATACGACCAACAATCGCCTATTACGTTTCATCCTGTCGATGATCTTGCTACTGGCCTCCCGCACCCTCTTGGCGCAGTCTGTAGTCGATCACCGAATCAAGGTGAGCATTGATCCCGAGACCGGGAGTCTCACCGTCAAGGATACCGTCACCCTGCCCGACAACGGCAATACCGGGTTCACCCTTCATGCCGGACTCAATGCACGCATTCTAACCCCCGGCGTGCAACTCTCCCAAACGAGTCGCGCAAACCAGGAGATTCAACTGCAAGGCTATCGCGTCAGCCTGCCCCAAGGCGTGAAACAATTCACCCTGGAGTATGCAGGGAAGATCGAGCACGGCTTCACCACCACCCACGAAAGTACCGGCCGCAGCCGACAGAGACTCGCAGGTACCATCTCATCCGAAGGAGTATTCCTCGATGCCGGCGTTGCCTGGTACCCCCGGTTCGGCGACACCCTGAAAACCTTTTCACTCAGTGTCGATCTGCCCGACGGCTGGCTGGTGGTCAGTCAGGGCAGTGGCCCCGCAAAAGCGCAGGACAGCAAGGCAACCGTTTGGTCCGCCAACCTGCCCCAGGACGACATCTACCTTATCGCAGCACCTTTCCACTTCTACTCGAAACAACAGGGAAACACCGAAGCACAGGTTTTTCTGCGGCAGAAGGATCCAAACCTGGCGGACCGGTACCTGCAGGCCACCAGCCGCTATCTGACACTCTATGAAGAACTGATCGGCCCCTACCCCTACACCAAGTTCGCTCTGGTGGAGAACTTCTGGGAGACCGGCTACGGCATGCCTTCATTCACCCTTCTGGGCTCACGGGTGATCCGCCTGCCTTTCATCATATACACCTCATATCCACACGAGATTCTGCACAACTGGTGGGGCAACGGTGTCTATGTCGATTATGCGCACGGCAACTGGAGCGAAGGGCTGACCAGCTATCTGGCGGATCACCTGCTAAAAGAGCAGCGGGGCCAGGGGATGGCGTACCGGCGTTCCGCTCTGCAGCGCTATGGGGATTTCGTCCGTGGCAGCAACGACTTTCCCCTCACCGGCTTCCGCAGCCGCCACACCAGCGCCAGTCAGGCAGTAGGTTACGACAAGGCATTGATGATGTTTCACATGCTGCGCCGCAAACTCGGTGACGAACAGTTCATCCAAGGACTGCGCCGTTTCTACCGCGACAACCTGTTTAAGCAGGCCGGTTATGCCGAGCTGCGCAGCGCATTCGAGCAGGCCAGCAGCAGGGATCTGAGGCACTTTTTCCAGCAATGGACGGAACGGAACGGGGCACCCAGGCTGGAACTCAGTGAACTCAAAGTGGCAACGCAAGCCGATGGTTACCGGCTATCCGGCAAGCTACGCCAGACTCAGACGGCAGCCCCATTTGAACTCGACATCCCCATTATCATCTATCTGGCAGATGCACCTCCGCTGCGAACCTCTCTGCCGATGCGAGAACATTCGCTGGACCTCAATTTCACCCTGCCGGGGAAACCCCTGCGTTTCGAAATCGATCCCTGGTTCGACCTCTTTCGTGAACTGCACCCGGACGAGGTTCCCCCAGTCTTCAGCAAACTGTTTGGCGCGGAACGCTTGCTCATCCTGCTGCCCGCCGACGCCCCAAGAACGCTGCTCGAAGGTTACCGGAGACTCGCAAACCAGTGGGCATCCGGCAACAACAATATAGAGATCAGACTCGACAGAGACCTGAGCCAGCTCCCGCAAGATCGGCAGATCTGGCTGATGGGCCGGGAAAACCATTTTCTAGATATCTTTAGTAATACTTTGAATAACAATGATTATTCCGTGTCAGATGAGACTGTTTCTATCAAACAGAAAACCTTTCCCCGATCCGGTCACAGCTTTGCCTTTGCCGGAAGATCCGACTCTGGAAACACCATCGCCTGGCTGACCAGCGACGACCCGGCAAGCCTGCCGGGACTGGCGCGCAAACTGCCCCACTATGGGAAGTACAGCTACCTGGTGTTCGAAGGGGAGCGGCCTGATAATCGCACCAAAGGCCAGTGGGAGGTGAGCCGATCTCCACTGCAACGACAGATCCACAGCGGACCGGTCGTTAATCGCATGCCCCCTCCTGCACCACTACTGGATGCCCTGGATAACCTTCCACACCCGAGCGCCGAAGGGACGGTGTCGACCTTGCAAAGGTTGAAGATGTAAATGCTGTAGGTGCCTGATCCGCTACGCTTGATCAGGCCTACAACCCCGGCAGCTATTCGGGATCATCCAGTAGAGGCAGGATCTTCTGCTCAAAGGTCTGGTCATCAATGACCCCCTTATGTGCCCCAGACAGCTTTCCGAATTTGTCGAAGAAAACTGTGTAGGGAATCAAACCGCTGGAGTTTCCCCACTTGGCAAGCAGTTTGCGGTTACTGTTAGGTTCCGCAACCAGCACTGGATAGTTGATTCCAAGAGTGCGTGCAACATTCTTCAGCTTACGTGCCTTATCCAGACCCAGGCCGATAATCTGCAAACCTTGCTGTCCATACTGTTCCTGGTAGCGAACAAACTCCTTGATTTCATTCAGACAGGGCGCACACCAACTGGCCCAGAAATTGAGCATAACAACCTTCCCATTCCATTCGGTCAATGAGTGCATTTCTCCGTCCAGCCCTTTATAACTGTAATCGGGCAGGCTGGGAGCCTGCTTTTCCTTTGACTCCGCTCCACTGCCCGTCGCCGAACCTGACCCGGCAAAACTGTCGAAGGCAGCAGCAATCAATACCGCCCCCAGTAGGAAGACCCATTTCTGTCTTTTCATGGTCTACGCGCCTGTTTCTCTCCAATCAGACTCCAGACCACCTTGTAACGTTCACTGAGTTCATTGAAATATTCTGCGCTCTTTTCAGTAATCAGGCTCTGTGCAACCTTGTCACGCATGCTCGCAAATGTACGTTTAAGGCTGGGGCTGCGTTCAAGAATCATTACAAGGTGAAATCCTGCCGGTGTCTGCACGATTTCACTTAGCTGATTATCTTCAAGACCGTTGACGGCCTTCTCGATGTCAGGGTGACCTGACCCCTCTTTGACCCAACCCATGTCGCCTCGCATGCGTTTGCCGTAAGGGTCAATGCTCAATTCACCGGCAAGGAGAAACAGGCTCTCACCCGCTTTGATACGCTGGCTTACAGCTTCTGCATCTTCATGGCTTGAAAGTACGATCTGGCCAATATGCCAACGCTCCATAGTGCGGCTGAATTCGGGGTGGGCATCGTAGTATTTTTTCAGCGTCTCTTTTCCTGAGGTCCACTCTCTCTGTTTCTGTTCAATCATCATTGCCGGAAGGCGTTCATCACTGTAACTGTTGAGTCTGTCACTCAGATCAACACCTTCGTCATCAGCAGCCTTCGCAATCACCAGCAACTCGGCGCGCATGTAGAGTCGCTCCATGAGCCAGTTCTTGTTCTGTGGTGGATTGACCTGATTACCCACTGCATGCCTATAGGTAATGAGAATCCCGTCACCCTCGAGCAATACCGTATCATCGCTCATCTGGTGTGGCTGAATTCGCGACTCATAAACCTTGACGTTATATTTGTTGCGCAGGTTCTTGATGGTGAGATAACGCATGGCGCGATAGCGATCAGACAGGTAGGCAGCCCTTGCAGCGGCTGCACCATCTGTATCATTCGGATACTGTTGCTTGTTGCTTGCTGTCACATCCTCCGGCACATTGATGCCTTCACGCAGCTTATCCATAAAGTGCCTGTAGAGCAGACCAAGACGAAACGTCTCAACGTCCTGTTGGAAAGCCTCGGTTTTATCGATTTCCAGCCGCTTCGCCTCCTGGTAGAGCAGTTTTGAGGCGACCAATCGCTGCAACAACGAACCACGAAGTAGCGCCTGGTCTTCCCGGTCCATTGACGGGAACTGGGTTGCAAATGGAGAACTGGCCATGGCGGACTTGAGATCATCGGCAGTGACGCTCATTTCACCTGCAGTCGCAAGAACCTGGGACTCTGCGATGGCATAACTTTGTGGCGCAGTGAGAATGGTTGCGAGCAACAGACTGCGCTTAATAACAGACAGCAACTTCATAGATCATTTCCTGGTGGTAAGAGATTTATTTGGTTTGGCAGGTTGATACCCGCTCTTTTTCAAAAACACACTCGCTTTTTACACCAATGCGCTACTGGAAAACAGCAGAGAAAAAATGGATTTAACCAGCCGAAAAAAACGGGGGCCAAGCCCCCGATCTTTCCTGTTAGGGTCAATCCCGCCGGACATCCCTGTCGCGGCAGATCAAGTGATGGCCATCACTCTTCGTCTTCGTCCGGGATCTTACCACCCTGATCCAGGGCATTGGCGTGCATCCAGGAAACAGACGCATCGTAGTCATTCATGATGCCCTTGCCATTCCAGTTGTAGTCCTCTTCATCATTGGCGAGGAAGGGAACACCTTCATCGTTGACTTCATGACAGGCGGCACACTTGAAAGGACCGTGGGAACCATCCGGATTGTACTGCGGCGCCTGACGATAGGTTGTCAGATCGGTACGCGGTGTAACCGGATAGAGACCGTGGATGGACTGATGACACGCCTGGCAAGCCAGACCCGCATGACCCTTGGAGTAACGCACGTTGGCGTACTTACCCGGCTGGGTGATCGGGAAGGCAGCACCACCCTGACCTTCGACATAGGGTGCCGCGTGGCAGTTCGCACAGTGTGGGACGCCTGGAGCCAGCCAGTAGTCACGGCCGTGGGTTGCTGCATCGTAAGGTACGGCAGTGGCGCCCGTTGCGCCTTCAGGCAGCTTCAGAGAGGCGATATCAATAGTTGGGTTCGCGGAGAGGGGAGCCACGCTGATGTCACCATCTTCGTCCTTATTGATCATCGGACCATCACCCTTCAGGGCGATCACCGCGATGTCAGGCACCAGGCGATCCTGCGCCCAGATCTCCAGGATGCGGGACTTACCGGGGGTGTCATGACCTTTGCCGTCGAGGATGACTTTCGGATCCATCATCTCTTCCAGCTCTTTCATGCTGACACCAATACCCTTGGCGATCTCAGAGAGAGACTTGTTGCGCAGTGTCTTGCCCTCCTGCTTGAACGCATTGGTCAGTGCATCACGCTGATACAACTCCCGAGAGAGCTGGGTGTGACAGTTGGTGCACCAGAGACCCTTGCCGTTACCACCATTACCGATCTGGGAGACATTCTCCTGCAGCCATTCTCCGATCGCATTCAGATGTTCAGGTGTCTCTACACCGTCGGTATCCTTGCCGGGATTGGAGTGAACGTCACGACCGACGAAACAGCCGCCGGCAGCGTCACGGTTATCGGTATCCGCATAGGCGTTCTTACCGTCCTGGGTGATCGGATAACCTTCCATGCTGCCGTCCTGACGATGAACTGGGTGACAGCCCTGACACGCACCGGTACGACCCTGGGAGTCAGGCATTGGCGTGGCTTTCAGATGAACGCCATGAATCGCCTCGGTCAGAGGCATGATCACCTTCTCTTTGCCGGTCTTGGGATCTTTGAACGACTTGGATTGAAGTACACCGATGACGTTATCAGCATGACACTTCTGACAGAGTACCGGATCGCGACCGAGACGGTTCATGGTGGCGCGACTGCCGGGCTTGTAGTCCTTCATGAAGTCGGTGCCGTTGTTGTCGTCATGCATCTCCAGGATGGAGACAGATGTCGCCTTCAGGTTGGCAATCCAGTCAGATGCGCCCAGTGCCTTCCAGAAGGCCCTCTCCTGCTTGTAGAGGGTGTACTTGTCACCATTGCCGGTCTCATTCGAGTGGCAGTTGGAGCAGTTGGGAACATCAACCGGGTTGGTACCCACGAAGGTGATCGGCTTGCCGCTGTGGCTATCCAGAACAGGTTTACCGGTATCGGCATCAACCATACTTACCCAGGCTTCCTGGAATGGCTGAATATCAGACTCCACCAGGGTCAGCGGGTCTTTGGCGGCCACACTGTCAGTGAACGGTGTCAGAGCCAGCCCCAGTGCATCCCATATGCCCGGATGAGTCAGCATGATCGGCACATTCTCCAGCACGGGAGACTGAGTATAGACGATGGTGCCTACCTCTCCCGTATAGTGAAGATGTCCACCCTGCATCGGGCTGGGCGCTGCCGCACCGGCAGGGCCATTGTCTTTCAGCACAGGCACTTGCAGACCGACACGCAGCTTTTCACTGTCTTTACTGGTTCCCTTGGGATTGGTCCCTTTCAGATCCTTATAGACATAAAGATGGGGCCAGTAGGCGTTGGCAACATTCTCGTTGGGACCGTACTTGCCATCCTCATTGACATCATAGGGAACGTCCCAATACTTCAGCTTGTTGCCTTCAGAGAAGTTGTTGTCGATGTGGCCATAGTTGAGTTTGAAGCGTTTTTTACCGTCAATAACCACCGTCGGATCTTTTTCATCCGCTTCCAGCATCTCCGGGTATTTCTTTCTGCCGGTTGCCGTCTTGATAACCTGCGACTGAATCGAGTTGTATGGCGGCAACACGCAACAGTAGGTAAAATCGAAGCCGGTACAGTGCATGCCCAGCTCGTAGTTGATGGTGATGTTGTAATCGTTCTTCGGTTTGTTGGGATCTGCGGCAACCAATGGTCCCGCATAACGCTTCATTGCGCTGGGCGCTGCGGTCTCGTGTGCCATCGCGGCCTGCCCCTTGGCCTCCGCTGTGTCTTTGGCTTTCGCAGTGTCTTCAGCAGGCTGCTGGGTGGTACAACCCACAGCCGCCACGACAGTGAGTGCTGTGAGCACAAAGGTATTTCTACCCATTAGGAACCCCCTTTGGTTCTATAGAAAAACCCCATTGAAAATGGGATGGTATTAAATGAAAAACCCCGAATACTACTTATTATTTACTGGAACTAGGGAAACTATAGCAATCACAAGGGAAAACCACAATTTTCCCTATAATCAATAGGTTGTTAATTTAAGAATATAATGATTTTCATTATCGACAGACTGTAGCCTGCAACAAACCATAGAGAGACCAACATGCCGTCAGGATTAATTTTCAGAATGAAGATGATGGGTTGGGATGGGCTGACAACCTTCTTTCTCTCATCGCTGATTGTCCTGCTATCGTTGGGATTGAGCCTGATACCATCACTCCGCACAGTCTGTCTGACCGCAAGAAAGACGCCCTCGACCGCTCCCGGCAAAGCACTGCTTATCGTGCTGGGTGCGCGCCTTGAGCAAGATGTCGTCTCTGCGCGTTTTATTACACGGCTGCAGCGGGCATTGAACCTGTACAATCTGGCACCACCCGGATCGATATTGATCCTCGGCGGCATTACCGGCAAAAACCATTTCAGTGAAGCGGAACGAGGACGCGACTGGCTCGAGTCTGAAGGAGTCAGTAGCAATGATATCCAAATGGAGATGCGCTCACGCAATACCCTGGAAAATCTGAAGCATGCCCGCGACCTGATAGATCAAAGCCAGCGGGTTCCCGTTTTCATCACAAGCCGTTTCCATCTGGCCAGATGCGCAGCCATGGCCAGTGGTCTGGGACTGACACACCAGCTCTGTGCGGCAGAGGAGAAACTGGCATTTAGACCCTCGCTCATTTATTTATGTCTGCTGGAGGCCTTCTATCTGCATTGGTACCAAGTGGGGAAATTCTGGTCCAGATTGACCCGAAACAGAAAAAGCCTGGAACGGATCAGCTAGGATCTTTTGTTGACAGTCACCACCCCAGAAAAGAGAATATCCGCCCATTCAATGGGGGATGCCACTCATCCCATCACTTTTTGCTATTGAGCCATACCCGAAATGCTGGAAAACGAAGTTGCCACGCTGATTATCGATACCCTCAACCTGCGGGTCGACCCTTCATCCATCGACCCTCAGGCCCCTCTGTTCAACGAAGGACTCGGGCTGGACTCTATCGATGCGCTTGAACTCGCCATGTCGATCTCGAAAAAATACGGCTTTCAACTCCGTTCCAATGACGAGAACAACGCCAACATCTTCGCCTCACTCAGTTCCCTGAGCAGACACATCGAATCCAGCCGCACGACGTGAGTGTCGACACCTCCCATGTCCGGGGCCTGCGGCCACTCGTCATGGTGATGACCTTCAGTTATCCGGTAACGCTACACCTCGCTATCATCAACGGTTTTCTGCAACTGGCCGTCTGGATACTGTTGGCGATTGCAGTGGCACACTCTCTCCTTATATTGAGTTCGTCGAAACGCAAACTGACCGACCTGTTCCCTCCATCCGTTGCAGCACTTGCGGTCATCTGTCTGCTGCTGAAGGTCGAAACCGCCCTCTATCTGCCGCCGGTTCTAATCTCTGCTCTACTGCTCTATCTTTTTGGCCGGACCCTGTTGCCCGGACAGGAACCCCTCATCACCCGCATCGCCCGCAGAATGGGCGACAATGATCTGCCTCACCGCCGCTACACACAGGCACTTACCTGGGTATGGACACTCTTCTTTGCAGCTATTTTCATCGAGTCCGTACTACTGGCCCTGTTTGCGACCATCGAAGTCTGGTCCCTCTTCACCAATTTCATCAACTACCTGCTGATCCTGGTATTATTCCTGCTGGATTACCTGGTCTTCCGGGTCATCTATTTCCGCCGACCACCCTCTCTCAACGCTGTCAGACGCGTACTGCGGGAGAGAAACCTGCAACGGATAGTGCGAGATTGAACCATCTGCCTCTGACAGCTACAACCGATCCGGAAAGAATCGTCGCCTGGCGTGATAATGAACCCCGCAGCCTGTCGCGACTGCTGATAGATGCAAGAGCCGTCGCCGGGCAGTTGCCGGATCGATCCTGCCTGATCAACCTCTGCGAAAACCGCTACCGATTTCTCGTTGGCCTGATTGCCGGTATTCTGAAGGGACAGAAAATCGTGCTGCCACCGGGACGGGCAAATGAAGATCTCAAACGCCTGCAGCAGCACTGCAACTCGATCTATTGCCTGACCGACACAGATACACGGCTGGGTGACATAGAGATTCACCGCTACACCGATCCCGTATGTAGTGACTCGAGTGAACAAGCGATACCTGAGGTACCCTCAGCCAAACCGCAAATCGAACTCTTTACTTCCGGCAGCACCGGCAGAGCCACTGCCCACCAAAAAAGCTGGGGCACCCTCTGGGAAGGCGCCCGGCTGACCGGTGAACGGCTGGGACTCGACAATCTGACCCAGGCGACCGTACTCGCCACCGTCCCGCCACAGCATATGTTCGGACTGGAGGCCTCCATCCTGCTGCCGCTGCGATGGGGACTTTCAGTCTCATCCGAACAGCCCCTCTTTGCCGCTGACATCGCTGCATCGCTGGAAAAACTGCCCGCACCCCGCATCCTCGTCACCACCCCACTCCATCTGCGTAACTGTGTTGAGGAAGAGATCAAGCTACCGCAAACCACCTTCATTCTGTCGGCCACATCAACCCTCTCTCCTACACTGGCATCCCGGGCTGAGAGACTGTTCGATACCCAGGTACTCGAAATCTACGGTTCCACTGAAACCGGCGCAATCGCCACCCGCCGGCCAGCGCTGAAGTCTGACTGGTCATTGTTACCGGGCATAACCCTGGATCAGGAAACGAAAGGGTGGCGGGTGGCAGCAGCCCATCTTCCGGAATCGGTACGGCTCAGCGACCGGTTGAAAAAAACGTCGGAACACCATTTCATCCTGCTTGGCCGGGATAGCGACATGGTAAAAATTGCTGGTAAACGTGCTTCCCTCGAGGATCTCAACCTGCGGCTTCAATCTCTCGATGGCGTGGAGGATGGTGTCTTTTTTCTTCCCGAGCAGAGATCTGCTTCGATCCCCCGGCTCACCGCTTTTGTTGTCTCAAATATTTTGGACGAGCAGGAGATTACCCAGGCGTTGCGTGAACAGCTTGACCCGGCGTTCCTGCCCCGCCCGCTGTTTAAAGTCGACCGATTGCCCAGAAACGCAACCGGCAAACTCCCTCAGAGTGCATTGGTTACCCTGTTCAAACAGTGCGGGGAAAAGCAATGATCATCCCCGCAAGCCACCCTGCCCTTGCCGGCCACTTCCCGGATAATCCCCTGGTTCCCGGCGTGGTGATTCTGGATTTTGTGTTGCAGAAGGCCTGGGGAAAGGGTCTGAAAGTAACCGGTTTCAGCCGTACAAAATTCATCGCCCCCTTGCGAGCTGAAACCCCCTTCGAGATTGAGATCACCCTGTTGAAACAGGAGTGCGAGTTTCGTGTTCTGGCTGCGGGCGATAGCCTCGCCCACGGCATACTGAACTGTCCGGATCACTTTTCATGAGTCGCCAGTGGCTGAAACAATCCGAACGCGGCAGCCTGTTTCTGATCCGTTTGATAACAAACATCACCCTGCTCCTTGGACGCCCGGCGGGCCGGCTGTTGCTCTATCCCATCACGCTCTACTTCGTTCTCTTCTCCGGCAAGGCGCGCAACGCTTCCCGGCATTACCTTAAACGGGTGTTGCCGCAACCGATCGGTATGCGTCACATCTTCCGTCACTACCACACCTTTGCCGCCACCATCCTCGACCGGATCTATCTGCTCTCCGGCAGACAGGACTATTTCAACATCGATATCAGAGGTGAGACCCTGCTTCTGGAGCAGTTGAAAGATGGCCGGGGTTGTATGTTGCTGGGTTCCCATCTGGGCAGCTTCGAACTACTACGCAGTCTGGCGGCAACTCATCCGGATATTTCAGTAAAGGCGCTGATGTATGAAGAGAATGCGGAGAAGATCAATCAGGTCATACAGACACTGAACCCGGAGATCGCCGACATGATCATCCCTATCGGCAGGCCGGACAGCCTGTTTCAGGTTCAGGAGGCCATCGAACGGGGCGAGATCATCGGTATCCTCGGCGACCGCATCGCCCTGGACGATAAACAGGTCAAGGTTCTTTTCTTCGATCAGACCTGCCGTTTTCCCGCCGGACCCATGCTGATTGCCGGACTGCTGAAGATTCCGGTGGTGCTGTTTTTCGGCATCCACCGAGGCGGTCGAGACTACCAGATTCACTTTGAACTGCTTACCGAAGGCTTTCATCTCGACCGGGAAGAGCGTTGGCAACAGATCACCGAATGGACGCAGCGTTACGCAAACCGGCTGGAGTACCACACCCGGCAAGCACCCTACAACTGGTTTAATTTCTACGATTTCTGGGATGAATCAGGGAATAGACCAAAGTGAACCCGGCGGCGAAAAAAAACGGCCTGATCTGGCTGCTGCTGGTGATCGCCTCGGTCTGGATCATTGTTACTGCCCCTCCACTGGAAAACGATATGGGTCAGTTTCTGCCCAGTGCGGCAACGCCGCAGCAGGCACTGCTGCTGGATGAGATCAGCCAGGGAACAGGATCACGTCTTTTCCTGCTTGCCGTCGCGGGCGGGGAACCGAATCAACTAGACGGAACAAGCCGTAAGCTGAAACAGCAATTGATGGAGACTGGCCACTTCCAGCAAGTAATGAACGGCGAATCCCTGATCGACGAAAAAACCCGTCAATTACTCTTCGACTATCGCTATCTATTGATAAAAACAGAGATCACCCAGGAAACCCTGCACATCGCCCTGCAGAAACGACTGCGTGAACTCACCACTCCAGTAGGCATGCCCGGCAGACGATATCTACCCAATGATCCCACTGCCACTGCCCGGGAGATAATGACTCGATGGGCATCAAACGGTGGAACTGTAGAGACCCGGGGAATCTGGCGTTCACCAGACAATTCTCAGATTTTGCTGATGCTGCAGAGTCACTATCCTGCGACGGCGCTCGAGCAACAGGCGGCTGCCATCAAAAGTATCAGGAGTGCATTCAACACCCTGCCCGACCATGAAAGGCTAAACCTGACCATTACAGGCCCCCCCTATTTTGGAGTGGAGTCGCGCCGCATCATCCGTCAGGAAGCCCGGTCGATGTCACTCTACGCCTCTATCGGCGTCGCCCTGCTGCTGCTCTTCTCCTTCCGCTCATTGCGGCTGTTGCTGCTGGCGGCACTGCCACTTACCAGTGGTGTGCTGGCCGGAACCGCAACGGTTTTACTCGCCTTCAACAGTATGCACGCCATCACCCTGGCCTTCGGCATCACCTTGATCGGTGTAGCGGTGGACTACCCGATTCACCTCTTCACCCATCTGCGCCATGGCGAACGTGGAGAGGAAGCCATGCGAAGAGTCTGGCCCATCCTCAGACTCGGACTGATCACCACCGCATTGGGATTCAGCGCCCTGCTGCTGACCGATTTCGGCGGACTGGCTCAACTCGGCACCTTTGCAGTGGCCGGTCTGTTGGCGGCGGCCCTGGCGACCCGATATCTGCTGCCCACACTGACGCCGGAAAGCGTACAGCCCAATCCCTTTGAACGGCCTGTCAGAAGGCTCTTTTCTACCCAATCATCCACCCGCCACAGGTCGGCCATCCCACTGGTTATACTGGTGTTGTCCGGCCTCACGCTTTTCCTCTCGGGCGAGCAACTCCGGGAGCATGACCTGAGGCGGCTCAGCCCAATTTCAGCCGAGACACGGGAACAGGATCAACAACTCCGGCAGCAGTTGGGAGAGGCGGATGCCGGCCGTCTGCTGATCATTTCCGGCACATCCGCCGAAGATGTCCTGCAACAGAGTGAACAGTTGGAGGGGTTGCTTGAGCATGCAGTCAAGCAGGGGCTATTGAGCCGATTTGATTTGCCCTCCCGATTGCTGCCGAGTCACCGCATCCAGCTTGAAAACCGAAATCTCCTACCGGATCGTCACTCACTGCAAAAAGATCTGGCGCAGGCGGTAGCAGGCATGCCCTTCAAAGCGGGGCTTTTTACCCCCTTTCTGGATGACGTGGCCGACGCTCGCAAGCGTACCCCCCTCAGCTTCGAACAACTGGAATCCTCTCCACTGGGCCTGCGTCTCTCCGCCCAACTACAACGGAAACCGGATGGCAAATGGCGGGGGCTTGTCCCGCTGACCGGCGTGAGTGACGAACCCGCTCTGGAACAGTTGGTAGAGCATGCAGGCATCTCTATCGCCTATCTCAACCTGCACCGGGACACATCGGATCTGGTGGGCAGCTACCGGGACGAGGCCCTGCGCCTCGCGGGCATGGGTGGGGTGGTTATCCTGTTTGTGCTGCTCTTCGCGCTGCGCAATCTGTCTCAGCTTATCCGGGTGACACTGCCGGTGGCCACCGCAGTTCTCACCACTGCCGCCCTGCTGGTATTTCTGGGAGAGCAGCTCTCCCTCTTTCACATCGCCGCCCTGTTGCTGGTCTTGGGAATCGGTCTCGACTATGCGCTCTTCGTGGCGTACACGCCGACTTCCGACCCGGCATTCCCCGCCACTCTGAGTTCACTGCTGATCTGCAATCTGTCGACCCTGCTGGTTTTTGGATTACTGGCAGCAACCAGCGTGCCCGTTCTGAGCGCCATTGGCCTCACGGTCCTCACAGGCGCTGTTTTCAGCCTTATTTTCAGTGTATCGATGGTGCATAATGAGACGCATCCATAGCCCAATGCCAATAGGCCCCATTTGAACCCTTGATGGACCCACTCCAGATAACTGCATACACCACCATCAGTGCCGCTGGAGATGGAAAAGAGGCACTGCAAAGCGCACTGCTCGAAGGCAAAGGGGGACTCCAGCCCAACGACTTCGGCCATGCCCCTCTCGATACCTGGATCGGGCGCGTGGCCGATCTGGAAAACCGGCCATTGGATGAGGGCGACCGGCAGTTCGAGTGCCGCAACAACCGTCTGGCCTTCATGGCGCTCCAGCAGGACGGCTTTCTTACCGCAGTCGAGTCCCTCAAATCCCGCGTTGATCCAACCCGCATCGGGCTCTTCCTCGGCACCAGCACCTCGGGCATCCTCAGCACCGAGCAGGCCTATCTGGAGCTGGGCAAGAGTGGACGCTGGCCTGCCGGGTATCACTTCAAAGGCAGCCACGATCTCTTCTCGGCAACCCAGTTTGTGCGGATGAAACTGGGTCTGAAAGGCCCCGCATTCTCAATCTCCACCGCTTGTTCATCCAGTGCCAAGGTCTTCTGTGACGCCCACAGATTCATCTCCACCGGACTCTGTGATGCCGCCATCGCCGGCGGTGTCGATTCGCTTTGTCTCACGACACTTTTCGGATTCAACTCGCTGGAACTGGTCTCCGGGCAACCCTGCCGCCCCTTCGACCAGAACCGTGACGGAATCTCCATCGGTGAGGCAGCAGGTTTCATGGTTCTGGAAAAAAACAGCTCGACCGATTCAGGCGTCGCACTGCTCGGCTATGGTGAAAGCAGCGATGCCTACCACATCTCCACCCCGAGACCGGATGGCGCCGGCGCCAGACTCGCCATGGAGCAAGCCCTGAACCGGGCAGGTCTGACGGTTGATGAGATCGACTATATCAATCTGCATGGCACCGCAACACCCAGCAATGACAGAGCTGAGGCCAACTCGATCAATCGGCTCTTTCCGTCATCAACCCCATGCAGTTCCACCAAAGGCTGGACCGGACACACGCTTGGCGCGGCGGGTATCACCGAATCGATCATCGCCTGCCTGGCGATTGAAGCAGGCTTCATACCCGGCACCCTCAGCACCCAATCACCGGACCCGACGCTTGGACTCAATATACAACGCGCTACCACAACAGAACCGGTAACCCGGGTATTGAGTAACTCCTTCGGCTTTGGCGGTAGTAACTGCAGTCTTCTCTTTGGACGAATCTCATGTTGAGTTTCTATCTGGAGGCACCCGCCGTTGCAGCCCCTGGGCTGGATGGCTGGACAAAGGCCAAGCCTGTGCTGGCGCAAGAGACTGCCTATCGCCAGACCCACCTGCCCAAGTATGTACCGAAAATACTGCCGCCAACCGCCCAGCGCAGAGGCAGTATAAGCACCCTGCTGGCCACCCAGGCCGCCCAGGAATCGCTGGGCGCTACAGAGATCGCCCCAAGGGAACTGGCCTCGATCTTCGCCTCTTCCATTGGTGATCCGGAGATCGTCGACCGGCTCTGCTCTGCATTGGCGGATCCGCAACCGATGGTCTCGCCTATCCAATTCCACAACTCGGTTCACAATGCCCCCGCCGGCTATTGGAGTATCGCCATCGATTCACTGGAGAGCACCAGCAGCCTGGCGGCCGGCGATGCCAGTTTCGCTGCAGGTTTTTTGTCGGCAGCCGTTCAATGCCGGGCCGAGTCACGCTCACTTCTGTTAGTCGCCTATGATCTGCCATTCGCAGCACCAATGGATACAACCTGTCCGCTCTCCGCTCCATTTGCCACTTCGATGGTAGTAACACCCTCCGCCACCAGACAGACCCAGCTGCACTGCACACTGGAAATCAACGCCATCTCTGCTCCAGCTTCCCGCATGGCTGACGCCGAATTGGAGCAGTTGCGCGTCGGCAACCCTGCAGCCCGCGCCCTGCCATTATTGCGGCAACTGGCCTCTCCGACTGATGAAGAAACTCTCACTTTTGATTATCTGCCCGACTGCCAACTGCAATTGAAGTGCAAACCATGCTGAATAGACGGCAAATCTGCGAGCGGCTTCCCCACTCAGGCAGCATGTGCCTGCTCGACAGCGTGGAGCACTGGGATAACGACAATATCCAATGCATTGCAATCAACCACAGGGAACCTTCAAATCCACTACGCAACCCTATGGGATTGCCCACAATCAGCGGCGTCGAGTATGCCGCACAAGCCATGGCGGTTCACGGCAGTCTGCTCGCAGATGACAACTCGCCCCGCATGGGTTTTCTTGCCGGGCTGCGGGATCTCGAACTCAAAACAGAATGGCTGCATAATCTGCAGGGAGAGCTGGTTATTTCCGCTCACAAGCTAGCTGCTGATGAGGGTGGCGCCATCTATGATTTCCATATGGAAGCCAACTCGCAACCCTTGTTGAAAGGACGGGCCACGGTGATCTATCAGAACAGAGGGATAGAATCTTGAAACGTGCACTGGTAACAGGAGGGAGTGGCGCCATCGGCGGCACCATCTGCCGAAAACTTGCTGCCGATGGCCTGTTTGTACTGATCCATGCCA
The DNA here is from genome assembly GCA_016756855.1 of gamma proteobacterium endosymbiont of Lamellibrachia anaximandri. Taxonomy (GTDB): domain Bacteria; phylum Pseudomonadota; class Gammaproteobacteria; order Chromatiales; family Chromatiaceae; genus QGON01. Next base: position 26,279 of record JAESPD010000041.1, read on the forward strand.
ACAGCAAACCGGAGCGGGCCCGGCAACTGGCTGAAGAGATCAACAGCCAGGGGGGATTCGCCGAGGCAGTCTGTTTTGATGTGCGGGACAGCAGACACAGCAAGGGGACCATAGAACACCTGCTGCACGGGGGACCGGTGCAGGTTCTGGTCAACAATGCCGGTATCCACGATGACATGCCGATGGCAGGCATGGAAGCCAAGCAATGGCAGAATGTCATCGACGTTTCACTGAACGGATTTTTCAACGTCACCCAACCTCTGCTACTGCCGATGATGTCCACCCGCTGGGGGCGCATCATCTCACTCTCTTCCGTGGCCGGCATCATGGGGAACCGGGGACAGACCAACTACGCTGCCGCCAAGGCAGGACTGCACGGCGCCAGCAAATCCCTGGCCATTGAACTGGCCTCCCGTGGCATAACCGTGAATGTAGTCGCCCCAGGCGTTATCGAATCCCCGATGCTCGGAGAGCACTTTACACCGGAAGTCATCGACCGGTTGGTGCCGATGAAACGTGCTGGCAAACCTGAAGAGGTGGCAGATCTGGTCTCTTTCCTCGCCTCTGAAAGCGCCGCCTATATCTCAGGGCAGATCATCTCCATCAACGGCGCAATGGCCTGATTCAGGGACAATCAACACAAGATGTCGATTCCAGTAACAGTGGTCATACCCGCCTACAATGAGGCGGCCACCATTCGTGATCTGGCGAAACGTGTCTTGCAGCATACATCCCAACTCATCGTGGTGGATGACGGCTCCAGTGACGACACAGCTGACCAACTTGCCGACCTGCCGCTGATGCTGATCCGTCATCAGGAAAACAGGGGTAAGGCAGCCAGTCTGCACGATGGCATGCAGGCGGCGGTCAATCAGGGCGCCAAATGCGTGATCACCCTCGATGGCGACGGCCAGCATGTGCCAGAGGATATTCCCAAACTCTTTGCAAGCTGGGAGGCCAATCCGAAACACCTGATCATAGGCGCACGCCTGCAGAACCGTGAACAGGCCCCCAATGCACGGCGCCGCGCCAATAACTTTGCCGACTTCTGGATATCCTGGGCGGCGGGCAGCCGTATCCGCGACAGCCAATCCGGACTCCGGCTCTATCCTGCCGATGCGATTCAATCAGTTTCTGTTTCACACAGCAGGGAACGGGGATTTGTTTTTGAGAGTGAATACCTGATCGAAGCGGCGAAAAAGGGTTTTGGATTCAGCACGGTTCCCGTCGAGTCCCGCTATCCACAGCAGGCGCGGGCAAGCCACTTCCGTCCAGTGGCGGATATTACCCGTATTGTCCTGATGGTGGCGGGAAAACTCATCGCCAGCGGCATGTATCCCATGGGACTCTATCGAGTATTATTCAGAGAGAATAACGAACCCGACAGGTTTCCTCATGAGAAATAAGCGAGTAAACTTTCACCCGCAGGTTATGTATAAGCCTTTATCAACTTAAGGAGAGTTAGTGATGAAGCAGAAATTATTGGGCGTTCTGATCGTCAGTATGGTTACACTATTCCTGGCGGGATGCCCGCATCAGGCAATGGTCTATAACGTTGAGGACGCATCCGTTGTCGCCAACAAGGATGGGGTCACCATGGACGATGTCCGCAAGGCCATCATCCGTGCCGGCGCCACGCTCGGCTGGAACATGAATGATAAGGGTTCAGGCCTGGTTGAAGGCACCATTCATCTTCGCTCCCACATGGCACAGGTCGATATTCCGTATGATGCCCAGACCTACAGCATCAAGTACAAAAACAGCGACAACCTGAAGTACGATGGCGAAAAGATCCACAGCAACTACAATGGCTGGATTCAAAACCTCGACCGGGCGATCAAGGCGCAGTTGAGTACGCTCTGATATCCGGTTGTTTCCGAAACGATAAACCACCCCGCTACAAGTTGCGGGGAAGTCAACCAGCCACCTTGTAGGGTTAGGTGCACATCGCCGAAAAGATCAATTATTTCCACTAAAGGCAGGTGTGCACCCTAACCCAACGTTTTTCTATCTATCCCACCCATGCACGAGCATTTCTGAAAAGACGCAACCAAGGCGCATCTTCACCCCAACCATCCGGATGCCAGGAGTGTTGCACCGTACGAATGACCCGCTCGGGATGCGGCATCATGATCGTGACCCTGCCATCGGTTGTGGTCAATCCGGTCATGCCCTCCGGTGAGCCGTTGGGATTTGCCGGGTAGGCACTTGCCGCTTCACCGCTGTTTTCAACATAGCGTAAGGCCATCAGTTCACCTGCCTTTGACAGATGTCCCGCATCACGAAACTCTGCCCTGCCTTCACCATGCGCCACTGCGATAGGTAATCGGGAACCACTCATGCCCTGCAGCATAATGGATGGAGAATCCACGACCTCTACCGTGACAAAACGGGCCTCGAACTGTTCCGAACGGTTGCGCACAAAATGGGGCCAATGTTCTGCACCGGGAATCAGTTCATGCAGATTGGAGAGCATTTGACAGCCGTTACAGACGCCCAACGAAAAGGTATCTTCCCGGTTGAAGAAGGTCTGAAACTGCTCTCTGGCACGGCCGTTGAAAAGGATCGACTTGGCCCAACCCTCACCTGCACCCAACACATCGCCGTAGGAGAAGCCACCACAGGCCACCATCCCCTTAAACTGTTCCAGAGAGACACGTCCTTCGATGACATCGGACATGTGCACGTCCACACACTCAAAACCGGCACGATGGAAAGAGGCCGCCATCTCCAACTGACCATTGACTCCCTGCTCGCGGAGGATCGCCATTGGCGGGCGAACCCCGGTGGCGATCATGGGTGCCGCCACATCCTCTGTCATATCGAATGAGAGTTGCACCTGCATGCCGGGGTCATCCATGCCAATCCGCTCGAACTCCTCTTGGGCGCACTGTGGATTGTCACGTAATGCCTGCATCTGCCGGGTGGTCTCAGACCAAGCCTGCTGAAACTCTTTTCGAGTCCCTTCCAGCATCGGCTTGCCGCTACGCAGAAATACAATACGATCAGACTCGTCGATACTACCGATGACGTAACTGTAATGCCCCAGACCCGCATCATGCAGCCGTTTCAGGACATCATCCGTATCATTATGCCGAACCTGAATCACGGCCCCCAGCTCCTCGTTGAAGAGGATGGCGAAATCATCATCGCCAAGGTCATTCAGCTCAATGCTGATACCGCAGCGCCCGGCAAAGGCCATTTCACTCAGGGTAGCGAACAGCCCACCATCGGAACGGTCATGATAAGCCAACAGCAGGCCGTCCCGGTTCAACTCCTGAATCTGCGAAAAGAAGCGTTTCAGTGCATCGGGATCATTGAGATCCGCGCCACGATGTCCTATCTGCTTATAGACTTGCGCCAGGGCAGATGCCCCCAAACGGTTCATGCCCTTGCCCAGATCAATCAGAATCAGGTCACTGTCCCCCAAGTCCGTGCGCAACTGGGGCGTCAGGGTGTGCCGCACATCGCTAACCGGAGAGAAGGCAGTGATAATCAGAGAGAGCGGCGCGGTAACCTCACGCCTCTCTCCCCCCTCATCCCAGACCGTCTTCATCGACATGGAGTCCTTGCCCACCGGCACCGCGATGCCCAGTGCGGGACAGAGTTCCATACCCACGGCCTTTACCGTCTCATAAAGTTTGGCATCCTCGCCGACATGTCCGGCAGGGGCCATCCAGTTAGCGGAGAGTTTGATATCGCTGATTTTTTCGATGAAGGCAGCGGCGATATTGGTGATCGCCTCGCCAACGGCCATACGCCCGGAAGCGGGAGCGTCGATCAGCGCGATGGGGGTTCGCTCGCCCAATGCCATCGCCTCGCCGGTATGCCCCATGAGACCCGAAGCCGTCACCGCCAAGTCGGCAACCGGCACCTGCCAGGGACCCACCATCTGATCCCGCGTCACCATACCGGTGATCGTGCGATCCCCGATGGAGATGAGAAAGGTCTTGTTTGCTACTGTCGGCAGACGCAGCACCCGCAGGGCCGCCTCTTTCAGATCGACGCCACTGAAGTCGAGCTCCGGCTTGTGGAAGGTGCGATGATGCACATCCCGCAGCATGCGGGGCGCTTTCCCGAACAACAAAGGCATGGGAATATCGATAGGGTTGTTATCGAAGTGAGCATCGCCCAGGATCAGGTGCTCCTCGTCGATCGCCTCACCCACCACGGCATAGGGACAGCGTTCCCGCTCACAGATTGCCTTGAACTCATCGAGGCGGTCGACATCCACCGCCATCACGTAACGTTCCTGGGACTCGTTACACCAGATCTCCATGGGAGACATACCGGGATCATCGTTGGGCACCGTGCGCAACTCGAACCTGCCACCACGCCCTGCATCATGGACCAGTTCCGGCAGTGCATTGGAGAGACCACCCGCACCCACGTCGTGGATAAAGAGGATGGGATTATCGCCGCCTCTGGACCAGCAGGCATCGATCACCTCCTGACAACGGCGCTCCATCTCTGGATTGGAACGCTGCACCGAGGCAAAATCCAGATCTTCCGCCGAGGTGCCGCTGGCCATGGATGAAGCAGCGCCACCACCCAGCCCAATCAGCATTGCGGGTCCACCCAGCACCACCAGCGGGGAGCCACCGGGAAAGGTGGTCTTTTCGATATGCTCGCCACGGATATTTCCCAATCCGCCAGCCAGCATGATCGGTTTGTGATAGCCCCGCAGCTCGTCCCCATCCGGTCCCGACACCCGCTCTTCGTAGGTTCGGAAATAGCCACAGATATTGGGGCGGCCAAACTCATTATTGAAAGAGGCCGCGCCGATGGGGCCTTCCAGCATAATATCGAGCGCGGAAACGATTCGACCCGGCTTGCCGTGATCGGTCTCCCAAGGCAGCCCTGCGCCAGGGATTCGCAGATTGGAAACCGAGAAACCGCAGAGCCCGGCCTTGGGCTTGGAACCCTTGCCGGTAGCCCCCTCATCACGAATCTCTCCGCCAGACCCGGTCGCTGCACCCGGATCCGGCGAGATCGCGGTGGGGTGGTTGTGGGTCTCCACCTTCATGAGGATATGAATATCCTCTTCGCCAAAGCCGTAAACATGACTCTCGGCATCAGGAATGAAGCGTTCAGCCCTCGGGCCTCCGATCACTGCCGCGTTGTCCTTGTAGGCGGAGAGAACATCTTCCGGCGCTTTCTCTGTAGTATTGCGGATCATTTTGAACAGCGAACGATCCTGCTGTTTGCCGTCGATTATCCAGTCGGCATTGAATATCTTGTGGCGGCAATGCTCAGAGTTGGCCTGGGCAAACATCATCAGCTCAACATCGGTGGGATTGCGTCCCAAGCCCTGAAAACTCTCCACCAGATATTCGATCTCATCATCAGACAATGCCAACCCAAGTTCGACGTTGGCCTGCTCCAGTGCCGGACAGCCACCCCCGATCACATCAACACTGATAAAAGGTTTGGGCTCTGCGTGGCTGAAGAGGCAATTTGCATCCCCCATCTCCAGTAGCACCACCTCAGTCATACGGTCATGCAGTAGAGGCATTACCGTATTGAGTTCATCATCGCTAAGGGTGTTCTCCCCGGCCCCCAGATAGTAGGCGATGCCGCGCTCGATCCGGGCAACCTTCTCCAATCCACAGTGGTGCGCAATATCCGTCGCTTTGGTCGACCATGGGGAGAGAGTGCCTGGGCGTGGCACCACCAGCAACAGACTCCCTTCCGGATCGTGCTCGGTCAAATGGGGGCCGTAGCGCAGGACGCGTTCGAGAACCCCCTGTTCGTCTTCCGCAAGTAACTGATCCACCTCGGCAAAATGCATGTATTCCGCATACACGGAGAGAGGCTTGCCAAGGCTGTTTTCCAGCCGTTGAGCCAGTTTTTTCAGACGAGATTCGGAGAGCGCGGGTGCACCACGGAGAATGAGCATCGACGGGCCTTTTCCTGCTTATTGGGAGAAGGGGCAATGATACTCGAAAAAGGGGCAGGTGGCAGAGTAGAGGTTTCAGGTTCCAGCTGTGTAGGCCTGATCAAGCATAGCGGATCAGGCATCTGTGCCTCCGGCTGCCGGTTACGACACCGGTCGTGCCCACCACCTGGCTCCTGTTGCTTTATGTTTCTGGACTAAAATACCCTTCCGGCGCATCATTTACCGGTAATGAAAACCGTCGACATCCATACTCATCTGCTCAATCCAAGTGTTCGTTTTGACCGCCCACTTGATCGATTTATCGTCCGATTTTTTGCGCAAAAGCTGGGGGTCGAGGTCAAACGTCTGAAAGCAAATCCCTATTCAGTTTATTTGGAGTCGATGGCACGCGCTATCAGTGAATCACAGCACCTTGAAAAAACCTGTCTTTTTGGCGTTGACAGCAGGGTCGATCACAAAGGCAGGGAGATTCACCGCGACAAAACAGTCTGCGCCTTAACCGAGGATGTTCTCTCGGCAACTGCGCAATACCCAGATAGCTTTATCCCCTTCCTCTCGGTTAATCCAGATCGTCCGGATGCGTTGGATCTCATCGACGAGTATGTCGAACGTGGCTGCAAAGGAGCAAAGTTTCTACAGAACTACTGGGGAATCGACCTCAATAACGAACGCTTTCTTCCCTACTACGAAAAGCTTAAATCAAAAGATATTCCGCTGATCATACACATAGGTTGCGAATATACTGTTCAGTCTGACCCTGAATATGAACGGATCAACATGATTGAGCTACCTTTAAAATCCGGCGTGACTGTTATCGCCGCACATATGGGATTGGGACGGCCAAATTACAAATTGAGATTCTGGCGAAACCTTTCAAGGAACCCTGATTTCTTTGACCGGGACTACTACACCCTACTGGAAAAACTGACTGTCTACGATAATCTCTACGCTGATTTGTCAGCCATTCTAACGCCATTTAAAGCCCGATCTCTCAGACACATCTCTCAGCAGACAATGGCACATGAGAAGATTCTTTTCGGCACAGACTTTCCAGTGCCTTTTCCAATCGTCTTCAATACTTACGATCTGGACATTACTACAAGACTCAGAATCAATGCGACGCAGAACCCGTTCGATCGCTACATTGAAGCTCTGTTTGAGTATTTCCCGGCAGGCAGCGCAGTCTACAGCAATTACCGAAAGGTGCTTGGCATCACGTGACACAATAAACAACCCCATAGTAAGTAACTGAAGTTTCACCGTTTTTTGCCGGCAAATATAAGTAGTAGCTAATATTTTCGGGGTAGTATTTTAATTCCCCCTGCATGCATGAAGCGTAAATAATCACAGAAATATCAAT
>JAESPD010000042.1 GCA_016756855.1 gamma proteobacterium endosymbiont of Lamellibrachia anaximandri
AGCTGCTCATGAGCTTTGATCCTTTGCATCGCATTGGATCAACAGCATAGAATCAGAAAGCTATGTTGTCAAGCTTCTATTGGTGCAAGTTTGTTAATCTGGATGGTGGGGGGGTGAGTAGTTACAAATCCGGGAGGGAATACTTGACTAATTTACTAGGGATTGTATATTAGCGCTCAAGGATATACTTGGAGCCGATAAAGTGAAGCTTACCACGAAAGGCCGCTATGCGGTAACAGCCATGTTGGACTTAGCACTGCACTATGGCAAGGGACCGATTACCCTGGCAGACATTGCCCAACGCCAGGGGATCTCACTCTCCTACCTTGAGCAACTCTTCTCGCGATTGCGAAAAAAAGCCCTGGTCTCCAGTGTCAGGGGTCCTGGTGGCGGTTACAGCCTTGGTCGGAAAGCGGGTGAGATCTACATCGGCGAAGTGATCACTGCGGTGGATGAGAACATGGACACCACCCGTTGCCACGGTGCCCACAACTGCCAGAATAACGAACGCTGCCTCACCCATGATCTTTGGCAGGATCTCAGTAACCAGATCTACCACTACCTCAATAAGATCAGCCTGCAGGATCTGATGGATCGTCAGGCGGTGCGAGAGGTTTCGAGCCGGCAGGATCATCCGGACACGCCGGACATCGATATCACAGAACTGACGTCGATCTCCCCACAGGCCAACGCCTGAATCTAAATTAGCGGATTTTTGGAGTTATAAAGATGAAGCTACCGATCTACATGGATTACTCGGCAACCACGCCGGTGGATCCCCGCGTCGCGGAGTTGATGTGCAGTTATCTCACTCCCGACGGAAAATTCGGTAATCCTGCATCCCGTTCACACCCTTTCGGCTGGGCTGCGGATGATGCGGTGACTCTGGCGCGCAAGCAGGTGGCGGATCTGATCAATGCCGATCCGAAAGAGATTGTCTGGACCTCCGGCGCCACTGAGTCAGATAATCTTGCGATCAAGGGTGTTGCGCATTTCTACAAGAAACGCGGCAGGCACATTATTACCTGCAAGACGGAACACAAAGCGGTGCTGGATACCTGTCGCCAACTTGAACGTGAGGGATTCGAGATCACCTATCTCGATCCTGAGCCCAGTGGTCTGATTGACTTGGGGAAACTGGAAGCGGCGTTGCGTGACGACACCATTCTTGTCTCGATTATGCACGTCAATAACGAAGTGGGTGTGATCCAGGATATTTCCGCAATCGGCGAGATGACCCGTGCACGCAAGATCCTCTTCCATGTGGATGCGGCACAGAGTGCCGGCAAGGTGCCGATCGATCTGGCAGAACTGAAGGTGGATCTGATGTCCTTTTCGGCGCACAAGATCTACGGACCGAAAGGCATCGGCGCTCTCTATGTGCGGCGCAAACCCCGTGTACGCCTGGAAGCCCAGATGCATGGTGGCGGTCACGAGCGCGGTATGCGTTCCGGTACTCTGGCGACCCACCAGATCGTCGGCATGGGCGAAGCACTTCGTATTGCCGGTGAAGAGATGGCGACGGAAAATGAGCGTCTTCTCGGGCTGCGTCAACGCCTCTGGGACGGCTTCAAGGACATGGAAGAGGTCTACCTCAACGGTGATGAAGAGCAGCGTGTCGCCGGTAACCTGAATGTGAGTTTTGCCTTCGTCGAAGGCGAATCCCTGATTATGGCGTTGAAGGATCTGGCGGTCTCATCCGGTTCCGCCTGTACCTCCGCCAGTCTCGAACCCAGCTACGTCCTGCGTGCGTTGGGGCGGGAAGACGAGTTGGCCCACAGCTCGATCCGCTTCACCATCGGCCGTTTCAGCACGGCGGAAGAGGTGGATTATGCGGTAGAGAAGATCCGCAGCGAGGTTGATAGATTGCGTGAACTCTCGCCTTTGTGGGAGATGTTCAAAGATGGTATCGATCTGAAATCGATTCAGTGGGCGGCGCACTGAGCGATCAGTTTTAAGAGGTTAAGGTTATGGCATACAGTGATAAAGTACTCGACCACTACGAGAACCCCCGCAACGTAGGTGCGTTCGACAAAGAAGAGAAGAGTGTCGGCACCGGCATGGTGGGCGCGCCTGCCTGTGGCGACGTGATGCGTCTGCAGATCAAGGTGGGTGATGACGGCGTGATCGAAGACGCACGCTTCAAGACTTACGGCTGCGGTTCCGCAATCGCTTCCAGTAGCCTGCTCACCGAGTGGGTGAAGGGCAAAACCCTGGAAGAAGCGCAGCAGATCAAGAACTCCGAGATCGCTGAAGAGTTGGCGCTGCCGCCGGTCAAGGTGCACTGCTCCGTATTGGCGGAAGACGCTATCAAGGCGGCGATCCAGGATTACTCAGAAAAGAATACAGATTGATATCCGTTGTAGAATCGAAGTTACAGGTTCGGTTCTGGAGAAGTTAAATGGCGATTACGATCACAGAAGCTGCCGCAAAACATGTGCAACAGTTCCTTTCGAGCCGGGGTAAGGGGATCGGCATCCGCCTGGCGGTGCGTACCTCCGGCTGCTCCGGCATGGCATACGAGATGGAATTTGCCGATGAACTGGGCGAGGATGACCAGGTATTCGAAGACTTGGGTGTAAAGGTTATTATCGACCCAAAAAGCCTTGTCTATCTTGACGGCACTGAGATCGATTACACCAAGGAAGGACTCAACGAAGGTTTCAAGTTCAACAACCCGAACGCCAAGGGCGAGTGTGGTTGTGGTGAGAGTTTTCAGGTCTGAACTGCGGCCGCATTGCAGTGGCCGACATGACAATATTTAAGGTGTTTCTGAATGAACCCTGTCATCTCAACCGCAGGGAGAAATGACAATCATCGCATTGTTCAGGATTTCCAATAACTTAGGTGATGAATCGGCTGTCCCAGGACGGTCGTTTTTTTCGATATGCTGGATTTTTCGAAGAACTATTTTGAGCTTTTTGGCCTGCCGGTCGGCTTCATCGTGGATGCCGATTCGCTCTCCGATCGATATCGGGATCTGCAGCGGGTCATCCATCCCGACCGTTATGCCAACGCCTCCGAGCAGGAGCGTCTCCTCTCGTTGCAGGGCGCCAGCCGCATCAACGAAGCCTTTGAAACCCTCAAGGACCCGATTGCCAGGGCCACCTATCTGCTGACCATGCACGGCATCGAAATGGATGCCCAGAAAGAGACCACCAGCGATATGGCCTTCCTGATGCAGCAGATGGAACTGCGGGAAGAGTTGGAAGGGGTGCGCAATCAGGAGGATCCCTACGAGGCGGTACTCGACCTGCGCGGCCGGATCAACAAACAGATCAAGACCTTGGTCGGACAGATGGCGGTTCAGTTCGAGAGCGCCACCCCAGACCAGTTGGAAGACGCGCGGGAGATCCTGCGCAAGATGCGTTTTCTGCAGAAACTGCGCACCGAAGTTGAATCGGTGGCGGCGGATCTGGAAGACGAGCTCTGACCAGTAAATTATAGAGCGTAGCGAATTATGGCATTAATGCAGATTGCAGAACCCGGTCAGGCTCAGGCACCGCACCAACATAAGCTGGCGGCGGGTATCGACCTGGGTACCACCAATTCGCTGGTGGCCAGCGTGCGCAGTGGCAAGGCGGAGACGCTACCGGACGAGCAGGGCCGTCATCTGCTGCCGTCAGTGGTGCAGTTTGGTGAAAACGGTGTTGTCGTCGGTGAGGCGGCCCGCGTTGCCGCAGTGACCGATCCGCTGAACACTATCGCCTCCGCCAAACGGCTTATCGGCCGGGGGGTCGAGGATATCAAGAGCCTCGGCAACCGTCTGCCTTACGAATTTGTTCAGACAGAGACAGCAGTGCCGCGTATTCGCACGGTGGCAGGAGATGTCACTCCGGTTGAGGTCTCCGCTGAGATCCTGAAAACCCTGGCGCAACGTGCCGAACAGACGCTTGGTGGTGATCTGACAGGGGTGGTGATTACCGTCCCTGCCTATTTCGACGATGCACAGCGGCAGGCGACCAAGGACGCAGCGAAACTGGCCGGACTAAAGGTCTTGCGCCTGCTTAATGAGCCGACCGCTGCAGCGGTGGCCTACGGTCTCGACAAGGGTGCCGAGGGCGTACATGCCATCTATGATCTGGGTGGCGGCACCTTCGATGTTTCGATTCTGCGGCTTAACAAAGGCGTCTTCGAGGTGATGTCCACCGGTGGCGATTCAGCCCTGGGTGGAGACGATTTCGATCAGGTCGTGGCAGAGTGGATCATGGCCCAGGCAGGCATCCAGGATGACGCAGATCACAAGACACTGCGTCGCCTGATGCTTGACGCCTGTAGCGCCAAAGAGGGACTCACCGAAGCTGATACCGTACCTCTTGATGTCGAATTGCCGGACGGTTCCCGCTGGCAGGGTTTACTCGATCTCGAACGGTTCAACGCATTGATCGACCCGCTGATAAAAAAGACCCAGATCGCCTGCCGTCGCGCCATGCGGGATGCGGGGGTTGAGAACGACGAGATCAAAGAGGTCGTGATGGTGGGTGGGTCCACCCGGGTGCGCAGGGTGCGGGAACGGGTCGGCGGCCTGTTTGCTACCGAACCCCTGGTGGACATAGATCCCGACCGGGTGGTTGCAGCGGGTGCGGCGATCCAGGCCGACATCCTGGCGGGCAACAAACCCGATGATGAGATGCTGCTGCTCGATGTCATTCCGCTCTCCCTGGGTCTTGAGACCATGGGTGGGCTGTCAGAAAAGATCATCGCCCGCAATACCACCATTCCGGTGGCCCGCGCCCAGGAGTTCACCACCTTCAAGGATGGACAGACTGCGATGGCGATCCACGTGGTGCAGGGTGAACGGGAGCTGATCAGCGACTGCCGTTCTCTGGCCCGTTTCGAACTGCGTGGCATCCCGCCGATGGTGGCGGGCGCTGCGCGTATCCGGGTCACCTTCGCTGTGGATGCGGATGGGCTGTTGAGTGTCTCCGCCGAGGAACAGAGTAGTGGGGTGCAGGCGAGTATCGAGGTCAAACCCTCCTACGGACTCACCGATGGCGAGATCGAGGCCATGCTGCGTGACTCTATCGATCATGCCCAGGATGATATGGACTCAAGAAATCTGCGGGAACAGCAGGTGGATGCGGATCGGGTCATCGAGGCGCTGGAGGCGGCACTGGCAGCCGACGGTGATCGCCTGCTCAACGTCGAGGAACGCCAGACAGTCGACGTTGCCCTGGAAAAACTGCGTGAAACCGCCCGATCGGAGGAGATCAATGCCATCAAGGAAGGTATCGCCGATATCGAAAAGACCTGCGGCTTCTACGTCGAGCGCCGTATGAATCAGAGTATTCATGAAGCCATGGCCGGCCATAAAGTCAACGAATTTGAATAAAGGAGTGAATCGATGCCTCAACTGATCATCCTGCCTCACGAAGAGATCTGCCCGGAAGGGGCCGCCTTCGACGTTGAGCCGGGCACCACTATTTGCGATGCTGCCCAACAGAATGGTATCGAGATCGAGCACGCCTGTGAAAAGTCCTGCGCCTGCACTACTTGCCACGTCATCCTGCGTGAAGGTTTCGATTCTCTTACAGAGGCGGAAGAGGATGAAGAGGACCTGCTGGACAAGGCCTGGGGTCTGGAAGCGGAATCCCGCCTGAGTTGTCAGGCTGTGGTCGGGGAAGAGGATCTGGTCATCGAGATACCGAAATATACCATCAATATGGTGTCTGAGAGCCACTGAGGGGAAATACCATGAGTCTGAAATGGATTGATGTGCTGGATATCGCCATCGAATTGGATGAAGCCTATCCTGAGGTTGATCCCAAAACAGTCAATTTCGTCGACCTGCACAATTGGGTTTTGGCCCTGGACGAGTTCGATGATGACCCGGATCACTCCGGAGAAAAGATCCTCGAAGCCATTCAGATGGCATGGATTGAGGAGCGGGAGTGATTTCGCGGCCCTGGGCCGACGAATGCTCAGTCAGAGCGTAGGAGCGGCGCCGCGCCGATAATACCGTTCCCAAAAAACGAACGAGAGTAGGCCGGTTCAAGCGTAGCGGAACCGGCGCCCCATGCGTCCTATCATGAAAATGCCCGATCCGCTGCGCTTGACCGGGCCTACACTGATCAGCAATATCTTCATTACCCCAAAAAACGAACCCTGTCGAAAAGCGGACTAGAATTAGATTAAACGCTTCTTCCCGACAGAGTTTTGTTGACAGGGCGTGGATCAAGTCACCGAGGTAACCACTATCGTTTCCCATGGCGACCCCATCGCCCCGGTTATCTTTGGTGTCACCCTGATTCTTGTCTCCGCGCTGCTTGGACGTTTTGGTGCCCGGCGTCTGAAGCAACCCTCTGTGCTCGGTGAACTGGTGATGGGCGTGCTGCTGGGTAATCTGCTCTACTTTCTCGGTTTCGACCTGATGGCGATTTTGCGAGAGGGGGTCGGCTGTACAGAACTGTCCAAACTGATTTTTTCCGGCGTACCGGTTGATGAGGCGCTCAACAAATTGATCGGATCTGAGGCCGGAGAATCTTTTCTGCAGATCCTTCGTGGCCCCCACGGTAGTGAGTATCTTGCCGTTGCTCAAGCGGTGGATGTCTTCTCACGTTACGGCGTCATATTCCTCTTGTTCCATGTCGGGCTGGACACCTGTGTCGCGGAGTTGCGCTCGGTGGGCGGTGACTCCCTGCGGGTCGCCTTCATCGGCGTGCTGGTCCCGTTCGTATTGGGTTTTTTCGTGACCTGGATCCTGATCCCGGAAGCGCCCCATGTACAACATCTGTTTCTTGGTGCAACCCTGGGTGCAACCAGTATTGGCATTACAGCACGGGTGCTGCAGGACCTGCGTCAGAGCCGTTCCGGTGAGGCGCATATCATCGTCGGCGCGGCGGTGATGGACGATATACTCGGCCTGGTGATGTTGGCCATCGTTTCCGGAGTAGTGGTTACCGGCAGCGTCGAGTTGGAAGAGATCATCCGCATCATGCTGTTGGCCACTCTGTTTATTATCAGCGTACTCTACCTCGGACCCTACATCATCCGGCTGCTTATCAAAATGTTACGCCAACTGAGTCTGGAGGAAGCGAAACTCTTTGTTCCTTTCGTATTCGTCATGGCTCTGGCCTGGCTGGCAAATCTGGTAGGTCTTGCCACCATTGTCGGGGCTTTTGCCGCGGGTCTGCTGCTGCTCGACAGCCACTTCAGGGCATGGGGCGATCACCGGCGCCACAAATACTCCATCAAAGATCTCTTTGCACCGCTTGAGGCGATTCTGGTGCCGATATTTTTTGTCTTGATGGGGATACAGGTAAAGCTGGAAACCTTCCTCGATTGGCATGTGTTGCTGCTCTCCACCGGCCTGATCCTGGTGGCTGTAATCGGCAAGATCGTCTCCGGGTTGGGGGTTTTGGAGAAGGGACGCAAGCGATTGGCGGTAGGCGTCGGCATGCTGCCAAGGGGCGAAGTGGGGCTGGTCTTCGCCTCCATCGGTATGAGTCTGAAGGTGATCGATTCTGCCACCTTTTCAGCGGTGGTGTTGATGGTGATTGTGACGACGTTGGTGACGCCTCCGTTGCTGAAGAGCACCCTGGGGCAGGGTGGACAGGCGACTGGCTCGCGTAAGATTTCCAAACTTTGTGAGTAAATAAATGGTGACAGGTGACAGGAACCTAGGCCGGACCAAGCGCAGCGGATCCGGCATCATCTGAAAAACTACTCCTTCTCTACGATGGTCTCCGTATCCGGCAGATCACAGCTGGTTGCTTCTTGGTCATCCACTGCACAGAAGGCGTTGCCTGCAGATATGCACCCAAGCGGAATGACCGCCAGTGTCATCGGGATGCCGATGATCGGGCCGAACAGTAGTGAGATTGCCATACCCTGGAAGATAGGGTCGAACAGGATGGCGAAGGCGCCGGCCATCATGGTGAGATCGGTTACCCAGATCGGGCGCATGCGGATCTGTCCTGCCATCATTACCGCCTCTTTGATGCTCACGCCGCGATGGACCTCATTTTTGGCGAAGTCCACCAGCAGGATCGACTTGCGCACGCCGATACCGGCCAGGGCGATAAAGCCGATCATGGAGGTGGCGGTGAACTCTGCGCCCAGCAGCCAGTGTCCGGGGATGATGCCGATCAGAGTCAGCGGGATCGGCGCCATGATGATCACCGGCTGGATGAAGTTACCGAACTCCCATACCAGCAGGATATAGATCAACACCAGTGCCGCAGCGAAGGCAAGCCCGAGGTCGCGGAAGGTCTCATAGGTGATGATCCACTCGCCACTCCATTCGAAGCCGGAGACAGCATCGTCCTGCGGTGGCCCCGTCATGGTACCGCTGATCTGAACCCCATCCCGGGTCTCATACTGTTTGAGTTGATCCTCCACCGCGAGCATGCCGTAGAGTGGCGCGCCGAGTCTGCCCTCCATCTCGCCCACCACATACTCCATGGGGCGCAGATCCTTGTGGTAGATGATCGGGTCTTCCGCTATCAGTTCAAATCTGCCCAGCTCGAAGAGTGGAATGGTCGTGCCCTCTCCTCCGGCGATCGGCAGGTTGGCCAGTCGGTTCAGTTCGGCACGGGAGGCCAGCGGCAACTGTATGACCAGATAGGTCGGCTCCAGTTCGTGTCCCCGTTTCACGTCGCCCAGTTTGTAGCCGCCGAGGGCCATGTCCAGATTGCGGGTGATGGTCTTCACCTGCACGCCACGGCGGGTGGCTTTTTCGGTATCCACCGCAAAGTGCCAACGTTGATAGTCATCGGCGATGTAGGAGTCGACGTCCACCAGATTGGGAGCCGCTTTGAACATCTCTATCAGATCTTTTGAGACGGTCTTGCGGGTGAGGTCATCCGGACCATAAACTTCTGCCACCACGGTCTGCAGCACCGGTGGGCCGGGGGGCATCTCGACCACCGAAATACGGGCATTCAGCTCCTGGGCAAAGGGTGTCAGCAGGCGCCGGGCCGCTTCGGCGATCTGGTGGCTGCTGCGCTTTCGGTCATCCTTGTCGATCAACATCACCTGAATGTCTGCCTGCCAGGGTTCCTGGCGCAGATAGTAGTGGCGCACCATGCCGTTGAAGTTGAACGGGGAGGCGGTGCCGATGTAAGTCTGCAGAGCGGTAACCTCAGGCATGCCCTTCAGGTGCCGGGCCAGCCGCTGGGTTACGTTGGCAGTGACCGGCAGTGCGGTACCTTCCGGCATGTTGATGACGACGTTGAATTCCGGTTTGTTGTCGAACGGCAACATCTTTACCGTCACTGCTTTGAAATAGAAGAGGGAGCAGGCTGCGAAGAAGGCGATGACGATGCTGATCAGGAAGACCTTTGCCAGATGCCGGTTGTGAACCAGGGGTTCAATGATAGGCCGGTAGAGTTTTCCGATGGCGGCCTGGATCTTGCGTTCTTTTTCTTCCGCCCGCTTCAGTGCATCGAGTTTGGGTCGCATCAGACGCGCGGTCCAGGGGGTGAACACAAAGGCAGCGAAGAGAGAGAAGATCATGGCCACCGATCCGAACAGGGGGATAGGAAACATATAGGGCCCCATCATGCCGCTGACGAAACCCATCGGCAGCAGGGCGGAGAGGATCGTCAGGGTGGCGATGATTGTGGGATTGCCCACCTCGCGCACGGCATCTATTGCAATCTCCTTACTGGTTGAATCGTCGTGCAGCCAGCGCCGGAAGATGTTCTCCACCACCACAGTGGCGTCGTCCACCAGGATGCCGATGGAGAAGATCAGGGCGAAAAGACTTACCCGGTTGATGGTGTAGCCCATTACCCAGGATGACCAGATGGTGACCAGGATGACCACCGGAATGATGGTGATGACCACCATCGCCGGGCGGCGGCCGATCAGCAGCCAGCTGAGAATACTCACTGCGATGGTGGCTTCAAGCAGGGCGATGAGCAGTTCGTTGACCTTGTCGTTGGCGGTCTTGCCGTAGTTGCGGGTGATCTCGGCGTTGACGTTGGTGGGGATCAGCCGGCCTTTGAGACGCTCCAATTTATCCAGCAGGGCATCAGCTACGGCGACACCGTTGGTTCCCTCTTTTTTTGCTACGGCGATGGTGACCGCGGCTGCGCCTTCAGTGTGAATTGCCTCATCGGGCAAGGCGGTGCCACTGATGAAGCTGACCATGCGTTGGGTCTCTTCTGCGTCATCGAACACATTCGCCACATCATGGACATAGACGGGTTTGCCGAAATGGCTGCCTACCACCAGTTTTGCCACATCTGCGGCATTTTTGAGGAATTGACCGGCGGTGACTCTATAGTGAGTATCGCTGATCTCCAACGAGCCGGAGCTCTGCTCGATGTTGGCGGTGCGGATCGTGTTGGCCACTGAGTCCATGCTGATGCCGTGACCCGCAAGCCGCTCCGGCAGTACCTCGATGCGTACCTGACGCGCCTGTCCGCCGACTACGAAACCCTGTCCCGTATCGGGCACCTCCTTCAGACGCTGCAGTACATCGAAGGCGAGGGCGCGCAGATTGACGCCCCTCATCTCCTCAGACCAGAGGGTGACGGTGATTACCGGAACGTCATCGATGCCTTTGGGTTTTACCAGCGGCATCGCCACGCCGGGGGGCATCTTGTCGAGGTTTGACTGAATCTTGTCATGCACCTTGACGATAGAGGGGCCGAGCTTCTCCCCGACCTTGAATCGGACGGTGACGATGGCCCGCTCACGCTCACTGGCGGAGTAGATATGCTTGGTGCCGGGGATCTCGCTCATCATGCGTTCCAGCGGATCGGTGGCCAGGCTGGCGACCTGATCCGATGAGGCGCCGGGGTAACTGACGAAGACATCGATCATCGGCACCAGGATCTCGGGATCCTCCTGCCGCGGCGTGAAGATCAGGCCCAGGATGCCGATGAAGAGGCAGGCAAGCAGAAACAGGGGGGAGAGGGGGGAGTCGATGAATGTGCGGGCGATGTTTCCCGCCGTACCCAGTGGCAGCTCAACCTTATGGGGTAGCGCGGCATGATCGAGAGCCGGTCGACGTGATCGAAATCTGGGCGATGTTTTTTTTGTCATTGACGGATTTCCACAGACTGCGAAAAAACGCACTATCTACGAGAAAGTATAGTTGTTGACAACCTTCTTCTGTTGATCATGATCATCTTGGATGGATAAAGTCTTCCAGAGGGTAGAGGCTGGGACTATGCTTCCAATTAGGAAAAACAGTGATGCGGCAAAAAATGGAGAAAAAAATGCTGGAAATCAAAAATAAAGTGTCGGGAGAAGTGATTGCCAGTCTCGAACTCGAAACGCTGGTCGGTGCAGACCTGCGGGAGATGGATCTGGAGGCGGCAGATCTGAGAAACAGGGATCTGCGGGGTGCGCGATTCAACTCTGCTGAATTGATCGATGCTGATCTGAGTGGCGCCAATCTGCAGGGTGCAACATTCAATAATGCACATCTGAGTGGCGCGAGTCTGAAGGACGCAAATCTGGTTCAGGCGCGTTTCGGCAGTAATGTTCGCGCCAATGCGGCGGTGCTGGAAGGGGCGGATCTCACCGGCGCCGATCTGAGAGGTGCTGACTTGCGCAACGGGATGTTTCGCGGGGCCAACCTGTCAGGTGCCGACCTGAGCCGTGCGGACATGTGTGATGCCGATTTTCAGGAGGCCAATCTATCAGGCAGCGTGGCCCATGATGCGCTCTTCATCAAGGCCAATCTTCGCCGGGCTGATCTCTCCAATGCCGATTTCAGGGATGCCCATCTGAACGACACCAACCTGATCAAAGCCGATCTCAGTGGGATCAACCTCGAAAGTCAGCAACCGGACGGTTTCAGCGCCATCAATCTGGCGAATCTGGAAGGGGCCAACCTGAGTGGCGCCCGTCTGCGCAATATCTCCGCCGAAGACTGTGTGATGAGAAACGTCAATCTCTCCGGCGCCGATCTCTCTCATGCAGTGATGGGGGGCACCGTGATGCGCAGTGCCGATGTCACGAATACCAACTTCGAGGGCGTCGAACTGGCCTCGGTGACCATGGACTTCTCCAACTTTTCCAAGGCGCTGAATGCGGATATTCCGTCGTATAAGCAGAACCTTAGGTGAAAAAATATAGGTTAAAGGCGAAAGGTTAAAGGCGTTCGTACCAGAGGATAGGCAGGGCCTTGT
Organism: gamma proteobacterium endosymbiont of Lamellibrachia anaximandri; assembly: GCA_016756855.1. Lineage (GTDB taxonomy): Bacteria > Pseudomonadota > Gammaproteobacteria > Chromatiales > Chromatiaceae > QGON01. The sequence goes on from JAESPD010000042.1 coordinate 12,090, forward strand.
CGCTACTGCTTTCTGAGAGATAGCGATTTCTTTCCAAGAACTCCGAATGCGTAGGCCCGATCAAGCGCAGCGGATCGGGCATTGAGGCATTGAGAACGATTGAGGTTGCCGGTTCCGCTGCGCTTGAACCGTCCTACATCTTCCCACTGGCAGCAGCGACGCAGCACGGCATCTCCTGTGGCATGGTCTCCTTTAGTTTTTTACCTTTCGCCTTTAACCTTTCTTTTTATGTCGGAATATTTTACAAATTCTGCTTTTGGCTGGAGACGGGATGGGATAAATAATCCTAATTCGTATCAAATTATTAAAAAATACAAGAAGTTAAGCGTGTGTCGAAAATATCTGGTTCAAATCTTGCTGTGAATTTATTATCTGTATAAAACATTTATATCCAGCGTCGGGAGGCGAAAGTAAGATGATGAAACGTAGATTTTCCGCATGGATTCTGGCTTCGGTCCTGGGGTTGACCGCCTTTTCAGCCCATGCCGGTACCATTGATCTGAAAGATTTCGCTTTCAATGTCGACGGGACTTTTAGTGCTGCCGCCGTGCCTGCCGGCGTTGATGTCAGTGCATTCAACATGACGACGGGGCTGGGCATCATTACGGCAACCATTACCGGAACCGGCGATCATTTCTTCGGTGGCTGGTTTGACCATGAGATCGACCAGGCGATCAATACTCCCTTCAACGAAACCGGCGCGGCTCATGGTGTACTGGTGGCTGGCCAGTCTTGGGAGATCGATGAGCCTGGGTTCGGGTCATCCAACAATGGATCTGCAGGTGTGCCATATTTCGGTGATATCTACTGGAACATAGAGAACAGTTACAGTCCGTCGTACCCGGGGGAAGTGTTTCTGGATGATCAGGTGTTCTATGATTGGGTCGATGATCAAATCCTGACACCGCCGGATGACGTCTCCATGGCAATGGGTTGGGAATTCACCCTTGCTGACACAGAGCAGATGCTCATCGAGCTGGTGCTGAGCGACACTGCACCTTTGAGCGGTTTTTATCTCTCGCAATCGGATGATACTTCCCCGGATCAGATCTTTTTCTCCGGATCTCTGATTAGGTCATCGATTCCAGCTCCAGAGCCTTCGGCTCTCCTGTTGTTTGGCGCCGGTCTCCTTGGGTTGGGCAGCATTCGTCGCCGCAAGCATACTGCCTGAACCCTCTTTCGAGGTCCCCCTTGCACGGAGCGGCAAACGCCGCTCCGTCGTTGATTTCCAGCCAGATTACTCTTCGCTACAACTGCAAAAAGAGGACTCTTCGGTGAAAAAAGCCAGACTCCCCGTCATCTGTTTTTTGACCTTTTTCCTTTCTGCCTGCGGGGAGGAGCCATCAGAGGATACGTCTCAGCTACCGGCAGAGTCCGCTGCACCGATGATACGAAATGTGCCGGATCCTGCCATGGAGAGGGCGAGAGAGGAAAGAGAGGATTCTGCCGGGGAGGCAGCGGAGGTTGAGGCGGAATCTGCTGTCCCCACAGAACCGATAAAGTTCACTGTCGATACGGAAGGACGCAGGGTCTTCCTGCCGGGAAAGGGCTGGCTGTCGTCGTCGGAGTTCTGGGACATCTACTACAATCGTCCCGGGGAGCTGCCGGGTGATATCGATCACCAGGCACTGCACTCGCTTCGCGCTGCAGAACAGGCGGAATAGCTCAACAGGTGCGGTGCCCGCCGCTCTAATATTGGCCTGCCCTTCAAGGGAACCCCATTCTTTTGTAAGGAATTCCGACACCATTGGCTGGAATCTCCTGCTTAATCGGAAAAAAACTTCAAATGCACATAATCGATAGAAAAATAAATAAAAAAATATTTTTTTGTGCCGGGGTTAATACTTCTTTATTGATGCATGTCAACAGATTGTGTTTTTTATCCTGCCTGATTAGTCATCTAACGATTAATAGTGTGTGGAAAACTGTAAATTTTTCCGACACTCTTTCTTTTCCTCTAATCCCTCAATTAATTTACATACAAAAACAAGGTGTTATCCAGGACTGTCTTTCTCAGGCTGAGACTGGAATGGGATTCGTTGCCTTCGTCCGAAAAATCGATGAGTCTTTTTTGGCTCGGCGAACGATTGAGAGACTACTTCCTAACCATCAGAAAAGCCTACAAAAAACAATGTTATTGGCTGTGTCTATATCAGTCAGCCAAGATTCTATGGTTGGCGGCACAATGTTTGCCTATAAACCTATAGAGGGCGGTGAATAGTTGAGTGAGTGAGCCGTAATGTCTTCCTCGCTGAAAAACAGATAGGGAAAATAGTAGAAAAGGAGTTCTCAGTGGGCGGCTCCTCCGTTTTTGCTCGGCAGGATCGAGCAAGTGCTGGATTGGCACATGGGGAGGTAATATCTGATGAGTGTTGTGTACGGCGACTGTGTATCGGACACTAATTCTTCGCTGCCCGATGTCGTTCAGCTGAATCCATTCAGCTGAATCGCTGCTTCGAGTTGAGGGCTTGAGCAGTGCGGCGCCTACAGAAAAGTTGGCAGGACTGGCGTAAAGACGCCGGAGGTTCCGTCCGGAGAATCACATCGAACTCTCTGGGGGCGGTGTATCTGTTTATCTTTTTTCTCCTCACCTGCTCCATCGTCTCCCCTGCCTTCTCCGCTTTCACCGACCAAACCGCGTTACGCCTGCCTGCGGCAACGGACAACAGTTACAGCCAAACTGTCGCTGATATTGATGGTGACGGTGATTCCGATCTTCTTGTAAACAACAGTGGCCAGAGCCGTCTGCTTATCAACGATGGTAGCGGTGTTTTTGATGACCAGACCGGTGCCCGCCTGCCTGTCCTTGACAATACCCTGATAGACGCCGATTTTGGCGACGTGGATGGAGACAACGACCTGGATCTGGCACTGGCCAGCGTCTTTGGACAAAACAGGGTTTTCATCAATAACGGCACAGGGATATTCTCCGATGAGAGCCTCTCACGCCTGCCCTTCGATGCCGCACAGAGCATGGCAGTCAAGCTTCGGGATCTGGATGGGGATAACGATCTGGATATGGTGGTGGCCAACAGGGATGGCCGGAATCGGATCCTGATCAATGACGGTAGCGGGAATTTTGCCGATGAATCCACGCTGCGGCTTCCCACAGACACTGATCCCAGTTTTGACCTGGAGGTCGCGGATCTGAACGGGGATGGCACGCCAGACCTCCTGATCGCGAATCAGGGCACCCAAAATCGTTTGTTGGTGAATAATGGGTTAGGGGTTTTCAGTGATGAGACCGCCCTCCGCCTGCCCGGGTCACCGGCAACGAGTCTCGATGCCCTGATTACCGATATCGATGCCGACGGGGATCCGGATCTGGTTCTCGCCAGCGGGGGAGAAGGTCTTCGCCTGCTGATTAACAACGGTAGTGGTATTTTCAGCGATGAGAGCGGCGCGCGTCTGCCCGCTTTGATCGACTATGTGGTCAAGGTCAATGTGGCCGACGTCGATTATGATGGTGATGACGACCTGATCATGGCCAACCTGGGCCAGGATCGTCTGCTTTTGAACGATGGTGTCGGCGTGTTCAGCGACGGTACCGGCGCACAACTGCCGGTTGATACCAGTCGTACCTTCAGTCTGCTGCCCCAGGATGTGGAAAACGATTTCGACGCCGATCTGCAACAGGCCATACCTCAGGGTCAGAACCGTCTGCTCATCAATGAGATCCCCTTCCCGCGGACCCGCATCACCATTTCCCCGGACTATATCGAGGCGGGCGATACGGTAACCGTTACCGAGCAGACCTTCGATGAGGACGGCGTCGTCTCGGTTGTCCTCACCATCAATGGGGTACCGGTACCGCTGGTTGGTGGGGTCGGCACCTATGTGCCCCCCACCGCTGGGGATTACACCGCCCTGGTCACATCCGAGGATTCGTTGGGCAATGTCGGCACCCGCAGCAGGCAATTCACGGTCCTGACACCGGATACCACAGACCCGACGGTCTCGACGACCGCCACGCCCGCCATGGTACTGCAGGGGCAGCCCGTGGCGGTTCACGTCGAGGCGACGGATGATCGTGGCGTGGTCGATCTTGGCCTGAACGTGGATGGGACACCCCAGCCCATCGATATCAATGGCGATGCAACTTATGTGAGCATCGTCATTGGTCTCCACAACGCAGTGGGTACGGCCCAGGATGCGGCCGGCAACGAGGGCACCGATACTGCGGTCATCAATGTCGAAGCCGATGCCGAGGCGCCCACGGTAGGCGTAACCGCACTGCCCGACCCGGTTGACCTGCTCAATCCGGTCACCATCAGTGTCAACGCTGCTGACAATGTTGCAGTCAGCGAGCGCACCGCAAGGGTAACCGGACCTGGCGACCCCGGCGGGCTCGATTTGGCGTTGGATGCCGCCGGTGAGGCAACCTATATTGCCTACCAGCCAGGCACCTATGTAGTGGATGCCAGTGCCAGTGATCCTGCCGGGAACATCTCAACCAGCAGCACCAGCTTCGAGGCAGTGGGCGTACCCGATGCCACGCCGCCCACGGTCACGCTGGTTATCGATCCCTACACAGTGGCCTTGGGTGACCCGGTCACGCTCACGGTTATCGCTACGGATGACGTGGGTGTTGCAGAGAGAACCCTTGAGATCAATGGAACGCCGGTTCCACTCGATGCCGGCGGTAGCGCCGTCTATACACCGCCTGTGTACGGCACCTATAACGCTGTGGCTATGGCACGGGATGCCACGGGTAATGAATCGACAGCCATGGACTCATTCCAGGCGGTGGATCCGGCCTCAGATACCACGGCGCCGGTAGTGACGATCAGCTCGCCTGCCGAGGATGAGCCGCTCAGTGGATTCGTCAACATCGACGGTACCGTCGATGACGAAACGCTGGTGGAGTACACGCTGGCCTGGGCACCGTTGGAAAGCACCGACTTTACCCTCTTCCATACGGGTAACAGTACGGTGACCGACGGCAATCTCGGTGTACTCGATACCACCATGATGGAGGCGGGCTTCTATCAGGTTAGGGTTACCGCGACCGATATCAACGGTCTGACCACCACCCTGCTGCATGAGCTCAACGTCACTGCAGAGTTCCAGCTTGGTCTCTTCTCCGTCAACTACCAGGATAAGAACCTCACTGTGGGACGCTTCCCGATCACGGTGAACCGGACCTACGACAGCCGTCGGCGCAACATCCCGGGTGATTTCGGTTACGGCTGGTACCTGACACTGACCCAGGCTGAGTTGGTCGCCAACCGGCCGGCGGGCGAGGCGTGGAACCAAAGCAGCGGTGGTGGATGGTTCCCCACCTACTATCTGACGCCGACCCGGCCGCATCTGGTCACGATCAAGTTCGGTGAGGACGAGAAATATCAGTTCAGTGCTCGTCCGAACCCGGATCAGCAGCAGCTGGTGCCCATAGAGTTCCTGAACAGCATGAACTATGAGGCAGTTGGGGATGCCAAGGGTACGCTGGTTGCCGGTGGTACGACCCCTGATCTGGTGATCGGAGGTCTTGGGCCGGTTGAGATATACGACTTCAATCTTGATATCTACAATCCGACTATCTTCACCTATACGGCGCCTGACGGTTTTGTTTACCAGTTCCAGAGCGAGAACAATGCATCGGTTAACTACAAACTCACCAGTGTCACCGATCCCGCCGGTCTGACCGTAACCATTACCGACAACGGCTTTACCCGCTCCGATGGTCTCAGCGTCAGCTTCGTGCGGGATGCCCAGGGCCGTATTACCGCTATAAACGATCCAAACGGTAACAGCATTGCCTACGAGTATGATGCCGCTGGCGATCTGCTGGCACAGACCGATGGCGAGAATAACCGCAGCGAATATGTCTATGACAGCCAACACTATCTGACCGAGATCATCGATCCGCTGGGACGCACTACTCAACGTCAGGAATACGATGCGAACGGTAGACTGATTGCCATCACTGACGGCAACGGTAACCGGGTCGAGATGGAATATGATATCGACAACAATACCCAGATCCTGCGCGACCGTCGGGGCAATCCGACCATCTACGAATATGACAGCCGGGGCAATGTCACCCATGAGACCAACTTCCCGGTGATCAACGGTGCAACGCAGGCGGTGGAGACAGTGCGTGCCTATGATGCCGATAGCCAGATGACCTCCGAAACCCTGCCGGACGGTACGCTGAACACCTTCACCTATGACGTGCGCGGCAATATCACCGGTGAGGTGCGCGATAGCGGCGGTCTCAATCTGACCCACAGCTACACCTATGACGATGCCGGTAGAATGCTGAGTCATAACGACGCACGGGGTAACGAAAAGAACTGGGTCTATGATGCCCAGGGCAAGCTCATCACCCGCTCAGACCGTATCGGATACACTTGGCTCAACACCTACGATGGCGCCGGCAACCGGATCAGGGAGACCGGTCCGCTGGGCAACTACACGCTGATTGAATACAGCGCCCAGGGTGGCGTGACCGCCAAAGAGCGCTATGACAGCAGCGATGTAAGGCTGCGGCGCATGGAATATGCCTATGACGCCAACGGCAACAAGCTGAGCCAGACGGTTATTGTCAGCGTTGGTGGAACGCCGACTGCTGCTACCACCACCTATACTTACAATGCCAATTCGCAGCTGCTCACCCAGACAGATCCGCTCGGTCATGTGACGCAGATGGAATACGATGCTGTCGGTAACCGGATCACTGAGATCGATGGTCTCGGCGAGCGCACAGAATATACCTATAACGTACTCGGCAATGTAACGCGCATCGATTACCCGGATGGCACGGCATCGGTCTACGGCTACGATGTTGATTACAACCGCGATGCGGTGACTGACCTCAACGGCAACACCGTCACCTATCTGTACGATGCCGCCAACCGCATCATCCATGTGGGCTATCCGGACGGCTCGGATCGAGTCAAACACTATGACAGTGCGGGTAACCTGGTCGCCGAGATAGATGAGGCTGGGAATCGCACCGATCATGCTTACGACAGTACCGGTCGACGTAGCAGCACAACTCAGCCGCTTGTGTACGATGCAGTGGCGGGCGCCAATGCCCAGCCGGTGACGGCCTATGAATATGACGCCAACGGGAACCGTACTGCCGTGGTGGATGCTAACGGCAGCCGCACCGAGTACACCTTCGATGAGGAGAACCACAAGACCCTGACCCTCTACCCGGATGGCAATACCGCAACCAGCGCTTATAACCCGACGGGCAAGGAGACAAGTTCTACCGATCCGATGGGTTTGACCACCGAGTATGAATACGATGCCCTGGACCGTCTGCTGAAGAGTTCGCTGCCGCCGCCAGTGGCAGGCGATCCCAGATCCGATACCCTGTTCGGCTTCAACGAGGCGGGCAACCTGGTCAGCCAGACAGACGCCAATGGTCATACGACGCTTTATACCTATGATCTGGCAGGCAACCGGACATCACGCACGCTGCCGGGCGGAGAGTCTGAGAGTTTCACCTATGACGCAGCAAACCGTCTCGTCGGGCATACCGATTTCAACGGCAATCTGACTGCCTTCGGCAACGATGAACGAGGGCGCAGAACCACAACCCTCTACCACGATGGCAGCAGCCTGCTGGTCACTTACAACGGCATGGGGGAGAGGCTCAGCGTGGTGGATAGCCGCGGTGCCACCAGCTATGACTACGACACCCGCAACCGCCTGGTGCGCCGGGCCGATCCTGACGGACAGGCCCTCGACTATGTCTACACAGTCATCAATCGCCTCGCCAGTGTCACCACGTCGGGTGGCCGCACCACGAGTCACAGCTACGATGCACTGGGCCGCCTGCTCAGCACCACTGCCGCAGACAGTGGCGAAACCGGTTTCGGCTACGATCCCGTGGGCAACCTGGTGCTGTTGGAACAGGCTAACGGGACCAGCACGGAATATGCCTATAACAGTCGCAATCAGCTGACATCGCTGCACAATCGCTACAGCGACAACAACATCATCTCGGCCTATGTCTATACCTTGGATGGCAACGGTCTGCGGACACGGATCGATGAGTTGATGGGCAACGCCGTGGACTATGTCTACGATGACAACAGCCGTTTGATTCGCGAGACCCGAGTCGGTGCCAACGCCTACGATCACCAATACAGCTATGATGCCGTCGGCAACCGGACAGCAGTAGATAAAGATGGGTCAGTCACCGCTTATACCTATGATATCAACGACCGTATGACCAGCGCCGGCGCCGCCACCTACAGCTATGATGCAAACGGCAACCTCATCAGTACCAGTGAAGCCGGCGATACAAGCAGCTTCGAATACAACGCAGCAGATCGCATGGTGCGCGCCACCGTACCGGGTGGGACAGTCACCGATTATGTCTATGACGGCGACGGCATCCGGGTCAGCCGAACAGATGCATCCGGCACCACCCGCTATCTGGTGGATGGCCGAAACCAGACAGGTGTGGCGCAGGTGATCGAGGAGCTGGACGGCGGCGGTGCTCTCCAGGTCAATTATACCTACGGCATGGATCTGCTGAGTCAGGATCGTGGTGGCGCCGTCAGTTACTACCATGCGGACGGGCTGGGCAGTGTACGTGGCCTGACCAATGGTGCCGAGAGCCTCACCGATACCTATCTCTACGATGCCTACGGCAATGAAGTGGCCGCCACCGGCAGTACGGACAACAGTTACCGCTTCGTCGGCGAACAGTACGATCCCAATATCGGCTTCTACTACCTGCGGGCGCGCTACTACGATCCGACAAGCGGTCGTTTCATCTCCATGGATCCGGCGTCCGGCGATCCGCAGAGTCCCGTCAGTCTGCACCGTTATCTGTACGCCAACGATAACCCGGTCAACTATGTCGATCCCACCGGTGAGTTCACCCTGGCCGAGATGATGGTCGTGCAAGGGATACGGATGGATTTGATGAAGGCCACGGTGCCGCACCAGGTTCGCTTCTTCCTGCGCGCCACCATGATAGCCGAGTGTATCCTCAAACCCGCCTATACAAAATTCGCCAAGGCAATGGAAATGATGGGCAACGACGTCAACGGCGGTATCTCTCTGATGGTGGCTTCGCGCAAGGAGATTGCCGCAGGCTACAGGGCGATGCTGGCTGCAGGCAAGGATATGTTTAAGTCGATCGTTGATGACCTGAAGCCTGATTGGTACAAGACGCTGGAGGATATCAGCGCCAAGATCGACGCGCTGAAGAAAGGCAAGCTGGTCGTTGCCCTTGGGCTTACCGACAAGATCAATGAGCTGGTCGATTATCACAAGAAGGTGGACGAAGCGACCAAGGCGACGGTGACAGCCTATGAGGCGGCAGCAAGAGGAGATGTCTCCGCTGCCTGCGTGGGACTGAAGTCTGTGGATATGATTTGGACCATGACCGAGGTGCCTGATCCCTAAATAAGGGCCAGGGTTTCAGGGCCGGCGGCCGAGGACCGAGGACTGGAAAAAGAGATGGGATGTTGCGGATAGCGTGGGTATGAATATGTATCTGTCAATGACACTGTGGAATGCGCGAACCCTGGCTGCCGGCCTGCTGGCGGTAGTAGCGGGTCTGTTGCCGTTCGCAGTGTCGGCAGGCACCCATACTATCGGCGGTGCGGACGGCAGTTTCGAGACCGGCTTCGCTGGCATGGTAACCGAAGGAGATGTGCGGCTGGTCGACGGCTTTGGATCGTTGCGTCCCACCGAAGGATCCCAGGCTGCGCTGCTCACCAACGAGCCGGATGACGGAAGCACCCCTGGGGATGCGGATGTCAGCCTGCTGAAGATCGAGAACTTCACCATACCGGCAGAGATGGCGGCTCTGCGTCTCGACTACGATTTTCTCTCCGACGAGCCTCGTCCCAGCTTTGCCAACGACCAGTTCACCGTTAAACTGGTTCTGGTCAGTAGTGGCGGTGAAGAGACGCTGCTGACGATAGATACCTTTATCCCATCCTATGCGGCGCCCTGGACAGGTTATACCCGCCAGACAGGCCTGCGTACCTTGGTGGCGGATGTTTCCGCCCATGCCGGCAGCACTGATCTGTTCACCCTGGAACTGCGCATCAGCGATACCGGTGACGGCCGGGGCAACTCTGCAATCTTGCTCGACAACCTGCAGTTCACCTCTGCCGCTGAACCTGTCGCCTCGTCCAATGTGGAATATGTTGAAGCCGCTGCGGGAGATGTTATCCACTTTGACGGCGCCGGTTCCACCGACGCGGACGATGCCATCGTCAACTACAGCTGGGATTTCGGCAACGGGGTCACCGGCATCGGGCTGGCAGTTGCTTACGCCTACCCGGACGACGGTATCTACCAGGCCACACTCACCACTACCGATGAGGCAGGTAATAGCAGCACCGACAGCTTTACCGTGGTGGTTGGTGCGTTGAACCACGGCCCGACCATCACCTCGCCGCCCAATGTCGCCGCCGCAGAGAATGTCGAATACCGTTATCAGATCGTGGTGGACGATCCGGAACTCGCCTTCGGTGATGTCATGAGCTATGCGCTCACTGCCGGACCGGCGGGAATGACCATCGATGCGGCATCGGGTCTGGTCACCTGGTCGCCGACGGCGGGTGATCCGCGCAAGTCAGCGGTTACGCTGGAGGTCGAGGACAGCCAGGGGCTGAGTGACACCCAATCGTTTGGTGTCGTCATAGGCCCCGAGGTCTATATCGTTACGGCTCGTGATGACAGCATACTTCACTACGCCCGCAGCAACGGCGACGGGACATTCTCACCACTGCAGTTCCTGGCGGACATCGGTCACTACACACGGGGCGGCTCGGCCATTGCCGATTTTGACCACGACGGTGACTTCGACCTCATCTCCGGTTACGGCAACGACGGTCACAGACTCCATCTCTATTACTATGAGAAGGATGGCGCCATCTTCGAAGCGCCAGTCTATCTGGGACATGTGGGAGACAGTGCCCATACTGTCAATTCGTGGCTCATGGACATGGCGGCGGAAGATTTCAACAACGATGGTGAGATGGACTTCGTGGTCACCGGCAACGGCAGTGACAGCTGGATCTTTACCAACCAGGGTAGTCTGCAGTTCGGTGAGGAGAGCCATTTCTTTAGCGGATTCGAGATCGGTAATGAAGGGTGGGTAAGCGGTCATGGCACTGCACTGATGCGTGACGACTCCACGGCCAATAGCGGTAACTGGTCCATGCGGGTTTTTGCCACTGGAGATGGCTCCGGCCTCTTTGGGCTTATCAATCCGGCAAGCTGGTATCTGCATAACGGGCCGACCGTGAGCTTCGCCTACCGGATTCCGTCCGGTGTTCCGGTGGGCCTCTTCTTCTACATCGATGATAAGGGTTGGATTCAGATTGGCGGCACGGCAACTGCCGATCCGGATGGTTATCCATCGAACCCGGTGGTCAGCTTGGTCGATGACGACAGTTGGCACACGATCTCTATTGACCTGCCGGAAGCCATTCGTGGGTACTGGCCTGATGCCAAGGGACGGATCACGACCTTTGAGTGGTGGACCAACAACAACGGCACCAGCGGCCAGCAGTTCTGGTTCGATGACTTCAAGATCAGCCGCCGCAGTTATATTTCAGGGTTTGATATCAGCCTGTTGCCGAATACCGGCGGTTCCGGCCGCGGTATGGATGCGGGGGATGTGGACAACGACGGGAATATGGATATTGCCCGGGCACGCTATAGCGATGGTTATGTCTACCTCTACCTGGGTGACGGCGACAGCAACTTCGTCACCAGTCATATCGCTGATCCCGGCACTGACCCCTACGGCGTGGTGCTGGGCGATTTCGACAATGACGGCTTCGACGACTTGGTCGCTGTAGAGGGTGGCAGCGGTAACCCCTATTTCTACAAGAGCAATGGAGACGCCACCTTCCAGCCAGGTGTCTATGTAGCTTCTCTGGATACCGACAACCACTCCGCCTACAGCGATTACGACTTCAACCACGACGGTAATCTTGACATCGTGGCCGTTAACTATACCGGAAACAGCGCCTGGTACTATCCCGGCAACGGCGACGCTACATTCGGCGCTCGTGTCAGCATCGGCAATACCGGCGGTACTACGCTGGGTGTGGCAGCCCCTGCCGGTCGCGTGAGCGGTCAGCCGTTTGCCGTCGCAACTCAGAGTGCAACTGCTATCAATGAGGGCGAGTCGGTCGACTTTGACGCCGCCGGCTCCTATGACGAGGGTTCCATCGTCACCTATGGGTGGGATTTCGGTGACGGTGCAAACGGCAGCGGCGCCGTGGTTACACACACCTTTGCCGACGAGGGAGAGTACTCCGTCGTATTGACGGTGACCGACGATAGCGGCGCTATTGATCGGGTCAGCCTGCAGGTGACGGTGACAGGTGATCCTCCGCTGGCGGATGCCGGTGGTCCTTATCTTTTCGGTGAGGAGATGGCTTCCAACCAACGCTGGCTCGGACATTTCGATGGCAGTGCCTCTTCGGATCCTGATAGTTCGATCGTCCGCTACGAGTGGGATTTCGGCGACGGTTTTGCCGATGATTTCGGTGACGGCAATGCCGACGGCTGGACCGAGCTGAGCGGAACCTGGCAGGTGGATGCCGGTGGCTACCATCAGACCGACACCTCGCTGGATCGCACCTTCACCCTGGGCGGACATCTCATCTCGGATGATCTGCGGTTCGAGGTGGATATCGTTTTCGAGGGTGGCACCGGCGAAGAGGCTATCATGATACTCATGGCCGACCAGGATGCCGCCAGCCACTATGAGGTCATTCTGCGCGGTCGCGGACTCAATGACGTGCTGTTTTATCGCACGATCAATGGCGCCAATGCCTCGCTGGTCGATCACAATCTGCCGTTCACGGTCGGCCCGGGTCTCACTTACAATCTGGCAGTGGAGCGGCGCGGCGACACTTATAGCGTCTACCTGGACGATCTCTTCCTGTTCGAGTACACGGATGCCACGCACCAGCAGGGGCGTGTTGGTCTTGCCACCTACCGGAGCCATGTCCGCTTCGACAACGTGCAGCTGACGAGTCTTGGTGAGAGCGTCAATCCGACCCATGTCTACAATCAGACTGGCATATACACAGTTTCGCTGACGGTCTATGACGAAGTGGGCCAATCCAATACGGCAACAACGACAGCCACCGTGGCGGCAGGCGACCCACCAGTGGCAATCATCACCGGACCCGCAACGGTGGATGAAACCGCCGCCTCTCTCGGTGAGTGGACGCTGGGTGTGGATATCAACGCCGCCGGTGACGACCACGGCATCTCCGGTTACGAGGTGAACTGGGGTGACGGCAGCGCGCTCAGTCGCATCAGCAGTATGAAGGATGATTTCGAGGACGGTGACTACAGCGCCAATCCAGCCTGGAGCGTCTACGCCGGCAACTGGAGTGTAGCGGACGGACAGTTGCGCCAGACGGATACCAGCGCAGGTTGGAAATGGTTCCAGGACCTCGCCGCCAGCTACGCCGATTTCGAACTTGAGGTGGACTTCAAGGGTCTGAGCGGCACCGATGGTTACCTGGGTATTGCCTTCCGCCGCGCCAACAGCAACGGCAGCACCGACAGCTACCTGATGTACTCTCTCAACAGTTGGGATCACTGGCGCTTCTATGACTGGAAGACCGACAAGATCCTGGTCGATGGCGGCACCGGCTGGGATGCCGATACCTGGTACCATCTGCGCCTGCGCGTCGAGAACGGCGCCATGCAACTCTTCGTGACCCCGGAGGGTGGTGTGGAGAGTCTGCAGATCGAGACGCCGGTGGCGCGTCATCCTTCCGGTGGTATCGCTCTGCTGGCCAATACCCAGAGCCTGATCTACGACAACGTCAGGGTCACTCCCCTCGGCGATACCCTGCGGCCGGAGCATCAATACAGCGCAGCAGGCAATTACGACATCGGCCTGGCCGTGACCGACCATGCAGGGCAGACCGATACTGCAACGCACAACGTAAGTGTCGCGGCCAACGATCCTCCGGTGGCCCACGCGGGCGGCCCCTACACCCTGACCGAGCAGGATGCCTGGGACGGCAAGTGGGATCTTATCCTGGATGCCACTGCCTCCACTGACGATCACAATGTCCAGCGTTACACTATCGACTTTGGCGACGGGACCAGCTACACAGCGGGTTTCAATAACGGAAGCCGTGGAAGCTACTTTGCCACGGGTACCGATCTTTACGGCTACGACATTCCCAGTGCCCGCCTGGGCCGTATAATTGCCACCCACGATGGCACCGAGGTCGATATCATCAATCTCGAAGACAACTCCGTCATCGCCAGCAATACGCTGAATCGGTACGGTTTCTGGGATGTCTCCCCTGGGGACGGCATCACCTTCAAGGTCAAAGCGAACAAGCCGGTCACAGCTTACCTGACCGAATTCAATCAGCACTCCGCCTTCATGCCTGCGATGGGCGGTGACCCGGTGGCTCGCCACTTCATCTTCCACCGTGATGCCAACAGCGGCTTCTATGTCTTCGCCTATGAGGATGCAGCAGTCAGATTCTACGATTCTGGTGATGTCCTGCGAGCCAGCCAACGGCTGCCCGCCGGGTCCTATTGGGAACCGTCTGGGCTCAGCGAAACCGTCTATCGCGTGGTCTCCAGCGGTAACGTCTCCATGCAGACTACCGGGGGCAACGGTTATACCACTGTGCCTTCGGAGGCAGGCAGTGCGGTTGGCAGGTTGTTCCTCGGCGCAGTCTTTGAATACAACGACTCAGCGGCGGCAGTGTTTGCCCACGAGGCAGCGGACGTAGAGATCTTCGATCTGGATACCAGCGAGTCGCTCTACACCCATACCATGGCGACCGGTGAAATGTGGTACCAGGGTGGTTTGGGTACGCGCCGCCTGCGGGTGGTGAGTAGTGGAGATGTCGAGGTCTGGATCGGGTCACAGGAAGGTACCTCTGGCATCGTTTCGCTGGGTGACGATATCTCGATGACTGCAGGGCGTGAAGGGACAGAATTTCATCTGCACAATCTGATGGAAGGCATCGTCATCTTTGCTCCCAATAACGGCACAAATATCGACATCAACAGTGGTGCGATGAGTCTGGCTCTCGACAAGGACGGATACCGTTATCTGGCGGCGGCCGACATTCTCGGCGGTGTCTCCGGTTTGCATCACATCACTGCCAGCAAGCCGATCATCATTCAGACCCTGGGGCGTGCCAATGTTTTCAATGATACCGGCACCTGGCTGGGTGGCGTCTCTATGCGGCACCGTTACACCGCTGTTGGTGATTACACCGTAACCGTTACAGCAATCGACAACGCTGGCCAGACCCATAGCGCCACCAGCGCTGTCTCGGTCCAACAGGGTACGCCGCCGGTGGCGGTACTCGATGCGCCTGCCTCAGTGGATGAGGGTGCCGCCAGCGGCGGCGGTTGGAGCGTCGACTTCGATGCAGGTGCCTCCACTGATGATTCTGCGATTATCCGTTACGAGTGGGATTTTGGTGACGGCGGAACCTCTAGTGAAATCGCTCCGACCCATATATACACCGCCTCGGGCACCTATACGGTTACGCTCACCCTGACCGACCGGGCGGGTCAGCAGACGACCATCACTCATGATGTCGAAGTGCAATTCAACGACGGGCCGATTGCCGATGCTGGTGGTCCCTATGAATTTGACGAATCATTCGCCAGCCGCGGCGTCTGGCAGGCCACGCTGGATGCCACCGGTTCCACCGATGATTTCGGTATCTACGACTATCTCTGGACCTTCGAGCCTGAAATCACCGACGACTTTGCCGGCACTGTGCTGGATACCGGTAAGTGGCGGGCAAGCGCAGATGGCGTGACCCAGGATGAAAAGATCACCATCGTGGGTACGGGCAGTACCTGGGGCGAGCGTTATCTCTTCAGCGAACAGGTGTTCCAGCGCAATTCGGGCATGGTATTGCAGGCCAGGGTGAAGATCGTCGATGCCGGCGGGGCCGAACACTCCATGTGGGGTTTCAAGAACGGCAACGAGACCTTCCACTACGCACAGATGCCATACGCCCTCTATTTCCATGACAATAGCTGGGTCTACATCTATGAAAACGGACAAAGCAGGGGCAACAAGGTCACCTACAGCAAGAATGTGGAGTATGACGTCCGTATCACGCTGAAAGAGCGTGGTGCAAGGTATGAATTTAAACTGCCCAGTGCAACCGACTGGACACTGATCTACGACTCCTCGCACTCCTACGGC
Source organism: gamma proteobacterium endosymbiont of Lamellibrachia anaximandri (assembly GCA_016756855.1). Lineage (GTDB taxonomy): Bacteria > Pseudomonadota > Gammaproteobacteria > Chromatiales > Chromatiaceae > QGON01. The sequence goes on from JAESPD010000042.1 coordinate 28,255, forward strand.
GGTAGCCTGCGGGTTGGTGCCGATGTCCACAGTACTGTCTTCGAAATGGATGACGTTTCGCTGCAACTGTTCCGCGAAGGTCCGGTGATCGACGTCGATTACAGTCATCCGCGGGTACAGCCTGTAACCCTGCGGGTCAGGGATAACGCCCTGCAGGAGAGCTACGATACCACCACCGTCACCATACCGGATGACGCTCCTCCCGTTGCCGATGTGGGCGGCCCCTATCAGGCCGAGGTCGGCAGTCTGATCACCTTTGACGGCAGCACTTCCACCGATGGCACCGCTATCCAGTTCTATGACTGGACCTTTGGCGACACCACCGGCGGGCCCGACGATAGCGGATCTCGCACCGCCAATCTCCCCTTTACCGGCAAGGGCGCGCGTCCGCAGCACTTCTATCAACAGACCGGTACCTACGATGTCACCCTGACCGTCACCGACAATGCCGGCAACAGCGATACCGCCGCCACCACCGTCGAGGTGGTGGTCGGTGACCCGCCCAGTGCCGATGCAGGCGGTCCCTACGAGGCTGGTGCCGGTGGGCCACCCGCCTATCTAGACGGCCGTAGCTCCGATGACGACTTCGGCATCGTCGAGTATCGCTGGGACTTCGATGCCAACGTGGATCGCGACGGCGACGGGAACTTCACCAACGATATCGATGCCGTCGGTGCTACGCCCTTCCATGTCTTTGCCGGCACCGGTGCCTACTTCGGGGAGACCTTCGACGGCACGGTGATCGATAGCAACAGGTGGATGGCAGCCGGTGCGACCCAGGATGACTTGGTCACTCTCATCGGCAGTGGCGTTTGGGGAGCCCAGTACCTGTTCAGTCAGGAGAACTTCCCGCGCATTGAACTCAGTTACCGCGGCCATGTGCGGCCGGTGAACCTGAGCGGTGGCCAGTACATGATGTGGGGGCTGAAGAACACCACTACCAACTACAGCTACACTCAGATGCCCCATGCGATCTATTTCCGCGATGGTGGGCTACGTATCTATGAGAACGGCACCTATCGCGGTCAATTCGGCAGCTACACACGGGGAATCTGGTATGAAGTCCGTATCGACGTGAAGATCGGTCCGGGCGCCACCTACTACTATCGCGAACTCGGTGCGCCTGACTGGGTCCAGCTTTTCGATTCCACCTACGCCTCCGCCAGCCCGATGAAACTGGGCGCCACCATGGGTGGTGGCGGCACCTTCGAACTCGACAACTTCACGGCCATCGGTCTGCAAGCCTCACACCTGGTGACCCTGACGGTGGAAGACGGTGCCGGCCAGACAGCCATCGACACAACAACGGTTACGGCACCTGGCAACAAGCCACCGGATGTGATCACCGTACCCTGGGTAGCGCACGATCCAATCACGCCCCACGAGACCTACAACGGCAAGCAGATCCATCTGAAGGGTATCGTGCGCGATGCCGATCCGTTGAGCTTCCAGTGGGATTTCGGAGACGGCGCCTCATCGGCGGTAATGGATGTCACCAACAGCTACGACCTGTCGGTGACCCATACATATCCCGATGCCCCGGGGGGTACGCCCTTCGTCGCCACCCTCAAGGTCTGGGACTCCCGGGGAGAGATGGGACAGGATACTTATAACGTGGTGGTCAAGCCCGTCAACCTGACCACCGAGACCAACGTCGCTATCGACGAGGGACTCTGGAACCTGCACCAGCGTCAGACGCGGACCACGAGTGACGGTTATCCCTCCGGTTGGTGGCAGACCCATACCTCCGGCGGCTACTACGCTAGCGCCATCGCGCCCGCGATCCAGTCATTCGAGATCAACGGTCACTTCGAAACCGGCGACCAGAGCAACCCTTACGTGGAGACGGTGGATCGAGGTCTGAAATACCTGTTTACGTTGCTGACCAAGTACGACATCGCCGCCCAGACCTATGGTGAGCCGGACACCAATGGCAACGGTATCGGTATCAGCGTCAACAGTGTCAGGCCGATCTACGAGGGCGGTTCAGTGATGGATGCAATCGCCTCCAGCCGCAGTCTGCTCCAGCGCACGGTAACTGGCGTGGATAACATCAAGCGCCGCACCTACTTCGATGTTCTGACCGATATGGCAGATCAGTACAACTGGGGTCAGACCGACGACGCTACCATCGGTGGTGGTTGGCGCTACAGCTGGAACACCAGTATAGACAACTCCGCAGCCCAGTGGGGTGCTATCGGGTTGCAGGCGGCCCAGGATATTTTCGGTATCCCAGTCCCGCTGTGGGTCAAGGAGCGTAACGACGTCTGGTTGAACTACAGCTATAACGGCACAGGATTTGGTTATGGTGGAGCCGGCAATGGTCGGGCCACCACCCCGTCCGGCATGGTACAACTTGCCTTCGACGATTTTGAAGTGACCGAAAATCGTTGGGCCACTGCGGAAGATTGGATCGGCAGTCAGTGGTCCGTAACCGATGTCGACAGCATCATCTACGAGTGGGGTTGTAATGTTCCACTTGCCGGCGCTGGGACCTGCCGCGACTACTATGCCATGTACGCCTTTACCAAGGCGATGCGCCTGGGCAACCCGGAACCGGTGATCAGCCTGGCGGCCAACGGTTACAATTGGTTCGACGATCCTGATGACGGTATTGCCCGTATCCTGATCGATGATCAGCTCGATACCGGGCGTTTCCAAGGCAACTACCGCGCCAGTTGGGACATGCGCTCAGCCTGGGCAGTGATCATGCTCAGCCGTACCCTCTTCGTGCAGCCGCCGGTTGCTGACGCCGGGCGTGACCGGGTGTGGGCAGTGGATCTGCCGCTGACATTCGACGGCTCCAACTCCTACCATCTCGATCCCTTCCGCAGCCTGATGCGCTACGAGTGGGATTTCGATGGCGACGGTGTCTTCGACAGTGTTGGCAGCGATCCCACGACGACCTACACCTACACATCGACAGACTATCCCGAGGCGAGCCTGCCGCAGACCATTACTGCGACCTTGCGGGTGACCGACAACAACATTCCGCCGCTGAAGGCGACCGATACCGTTGCCATTATCATCGCCATCCCACCGCATCCGCCGGTAGCCGATGCCAATGGTCCCTATACTTGCACCGCCGGTCTGCCCTGCGCATTGGATGGTAGCGGCTCCTTCGAGATCGATCCCACCGACTTCATCGCCCGCCACGAGTGGGAGCTTGATGTAGTCTTTCCATACGATTTTGCCGAGGCGAGCGGGGCCACCCCAAGCTACGTCTGGGCCACGCCGGGCACCTACAACATCGGCCTGCGTGTCTGGGACAACGGCGTACTCAACGATCTCGATGGTGACGGTGAACTGGATGAGGATGAACGCCTCTCAGACCAGGATTTTACCACCGTGACCGTGGTGGCGAACTTGGCACCGGTCGCAGATGCTGATGGTTCCTATACCATGGACGAGGGCAGCACCATCAACCTTGACGGCAGTGGCAGCTACGATCCCAACGGTGATTCCCTGACATACGGTTGGGACTACAACGCCGACGGCGCCCATGACGATGCCACCGGCCCGGCCCCTGCCTACACAGGCGTGGACGACGGTATCTACCCGATCAGTCTGCAGGTCACCGATGGCCTGCTGGGTGCCATCGATGCCAGCACGGTTACGGTTAACAACGTGGCGCCTACCGCAGATGCCGGCGCCGACCAGACGGTCAACGAAGGTGACACAGTCAACTTCACCGGTAGTTTCACCGATCCGGGCACCGCCGACACCCATACCATCGAATGGGATTTCGGTGACGGCACAACCGCCACTGGCAGCGTGACCCCAAGCCATCTCTATGCCGAGGACGGCGTCTACACAGTAACTCTCACCGTGACCGACGACGATGGTGGCGTGGGCACGGCCAGCATGACCGTCACGGTAGAGAACGTCGCCCCGACAGTCGATGCCGGTGCCGACCAGACGATCACCGAAGGTGACACCGCCAGCTTCGCCGGCAGCTTCACCGATCCGGGCACCCTGGATACACATACGACCGAGTGGGACTTCGGCGACGGCACCACCGAGAGCGGCAACCTCAGTCCAACCCATACCTATGCGGAAGACGGCACCTACACGGTGACACTCACCGTCACCGACGATGAAGGCGCAGTCGGTACGGACAGCCTCACGGTCACCGTGAACAACGCAGCGCCCGTGGTCGAGGCAGGTCCGGATCAGAGCGGTGTCCTTGGCGATACCCTCTCCCTGGCTCCCGCCACCTTCACCGATGCCGGTGTAGAGGATACCCACACAGTCACTATCGACTGGGGTGACGGCACCACCGACGCAGGCACAGTGACCCAGGGTGCGGGCAGCGGCAGCGTGGCAGGCAGCCATGCCTACGTAGCAGAGGGTAGCTACACGGTCACCGTCACGGTCACCGATGATGACGGCCTCTTTGGCAGCGACAGCTTCCAGGTGATCCTTGCCAGCGGCAACGCGGGACCCACCGCCAATGCGGGCG
>JAESPD010000043.1 GCA_016756855.1 gamma proteobacterium endosymbiont of Lamellibrachia anaximandri
AGAAGAGATTCCACCAGCTGCGCCTCACATCGCGGGCCAGCATCAACCGCGCCTCGCGGGCTTTATCCTGCTTGCCCAAGGCCGCCAAGCGCGCCGCCTCGGCACGCAGCTCAAACTTGCCGGACCAGGGCAGTTTCTGGCTGATGCCGACCTGAAATTGGGTCATGGCTTCCTGGGTCAGATCAAAACTGTCCAGGGGAAGATTGGCGGCATTGAGGGACAATACCGGGTCGGGCAAGGCGCCAACCTGACTCGGCCGCTGGGCAGCGGCCTCTGCCCTGGCCTCTATCTCAGCGAGACCCGGATTACCTTGTAGTGCCAGGCTCACCGCCTGGTCGATCGACAGGGTAGCGGCCGCCTGGCTGTTCTGCCAGACCATACCGCACACAAAGAGAAAGGCGGCACGCACCCGGCGTTGCGAAAAAGAGAACATCAATGGAAACCTGCTGTTTGATTCGGGACTGGCAACAGGGGGTTCCTCATCCCAAGCGAATTCGAGCCGTCCAGGCGAACGCTAAAACATCAGGGGGGTGGAAACGGGATGCTGCCTGCTGAAACGATCGTCAGACAACAGGAGGTATCAGATACGCAGGCAGCAGAAACTCAGGCGTGGGGGAATTGGAACAGGCGGGGCCGAGAGGGAGAACAGAATCTCATCGCGGGGTGGCCCCCTTACAGGAAGCAGGTTCACCAGATCTTTGGAGACCAGAACCGGCTGATCGATGCGTTCGAAGGTCAGGAGAGTGGAATCGCGCTGCGGCAGAACCTGCTGCAGATTGAGATGAGCGGTGTCACAACGACATAGAGTGTCCGCCATCTTGGGCATCTGGCAATGCGGATCATCACTCATGACCCTATGGGAGTCCTCTTCCATCGGCATGGAGTGTTGCCCGAAAGCCGCCAAGGCACTCTGTCCCCAAGACAACAGCAATACCACCACCAGCATCCAGGTGGTCATTCTCAAGCCATTGTTGCGGATAGATGACATCTTAAAGCTTCTTACTTCTCAAGGTTTTCATATGTTCAATTAAAGACACTGCGGGTAATGAATGGTTCCGCCGCTGAGAGCTGGATTTGAGCAGATATCCTGGCCAGTCACAAGTCTATTCCATCCCTATCGATTCGCGGTCGACTTATCCGGCAGATTGATACGATCTGTCTCTCGACGCCTATGCCATTTCACCAGCATTGTGACGATGAGAGGCACCAATGTCAGCCCACCCAGTATCAGCACGGTATCGAGCGCCTGCTCCAGGCTCGAGGTTGTCAACTCACCACCGAAGTGAGCCAGCAGAAAACTCATGGGAATCAGACCTGCCAGAGTCGCAAATGCAAAACGCCAAGTCTTGATAGATGTCAGGCCGGCACCGTAGCTCACCAAATCAAAGGAGAGAAACGGTATGAGCCGAGAGACCAAGACCATACCCATGAGGAAATTCTGCGAGCCCAGCCAGCCCAATCTCAGGCGATTGCCGAAAAACCGGACCATCAGCTCATAGCCCAACAGCCGGGCGATCCAGAAAGCGCCCATTGCTCCAGCGGCGGCACCAGCTACCACGTAGACAGTACCCCAGGTATGACCAAAGGCTGCACCAGCCGCCAGGGCAATCGGTGCACTGGGAATGGGGTTGACAATAATGGCTATCGCCATCAGCCCGATAAGCATAACTGGCCCCCAGTATCCCTGTGCTGAAACCCAGGCCCTCAATCGATCAACATCCATGATGATAGCCACTATCCCCATCTCCTTTAGCAGATAGTAGGCAGACACAAGAACCAGCACGAAAATACCAAGTAAAAGGATTCGTCGAACCATGGCGCTTATCCGGCCATCTTTCGTGACAGATGCAAACAGAGAAACATCACCTACCCTTCTACTTGGGTGGCTTATTACAACAGGCAGGAGGTGGCGCATTTGCATTGTCTCTGGCATTGGTATCGGAAAATTGAAACCAGTTACCCTTGAACCGGCCCCACCAGTTATCCAATGGCGGAAAGCCTGTGCTTTCCAACGCATCGACAATCACCTGGTAGGCCGATTGAGTGGCATCGTAACGCACAATAACCTGATGTTTGTCCACATCCGTGGCCACTTTACAAACTCCCGGCAGAGCACTGACTGCACGTTCCACTGCCATCGCATCGGCAGCATGCACCAGCGCCGGTATTTTAATCCTGTGCCTGACTTCCCAGGTGTCTACAGGTTTCAAGGGATCTTGCATTTTCATCACTGACTCCAGTCTCTGTTCAACTACCCAAATCCTTCCGCTTCTGCTCGAACTCCGCTTGATCTATCTCACCCCTTGCGTAGCGCTCTTTCAGGATATCGAGTGCAGACTGCTGCTTTTCAGGTGGATTTTCTCTACTTCCCCCTGCCGCCTTTACAGCCCACACAATCGCAACGATCAAAAGGATCCAGAACAACCACATAAAACCACCACCGAAACCCATAGCAAAGCCGTTTCCCATCATGATGAGCCTCCTGGTTAAATCTCTACACGTTTGAGCCTGAGTGCATTGGTAATCACAGACACCGAACTGAAGCTCATGGCCGCCGCCGCGATAATCGGTGAGAGCAGCAGACCGAACAGGGGATACAACACACCGGCCGCCACCGGCACACCGAGAGAGTTGTAGATAAAGGCGAAGAAGAGGTTCTGCCGGATGTTGCGCATGGTCGCCCGGCTCAACCGCCTGGCCCGCACGATGCCGCGCAGGTCACCCTTTACCAGCGTCACGCCGGCGCTCTCCATCGCCACATCGGTGCCGGTACCCATGGCGATGCCGACATGGGATTGCGCCAGGGCCGGCGCATCATTAATGCCATCACCCGCCATGGCGACCGTATGACCCTCCGCCTGGAGTCTCCTGACAATCTCAGCCTTCTGATCCGGTAGCACCTCTGCCTCAACCCGGTCGATACCAAGCTTGTCGGCTACAGCCTGAGCGGTGGTGTAGTTGTCACCCGTCAGCATGACCACCTTTACGCCCTCGGCATGCAGATCACGAATCGCCTGTGGCGTGGATGCCTTGATGGGATCAGCCACACCAATCAATCCGGCACTCTTGCCATCGATCGCCACGAACATGACAGTCTGGCCTTGTGCGCGTCCGGATTCTGCCTCTGTAGGTAACTCACCCGGATCGATTGATAACGTCTCTAGCAATTTGAGGTTGCCAAGCGCCACTGCCCGTCCATCAATGTTGCCGCGCACGCCCTGGCCGGTGATCGATTCGAAGCGGTCAGTGGGAGCCAGACTGATGCCCCTCTCTTCTGCGCCACGGACAACGGCCTCCGCCAGCGGGTGTTCACTGGCCCGCTCCAGACTGGCAGCGAGACGCAGCACCTCATCTTCATCGAAGCCCTCGCCACTCTGCACTGAAACCAGTTGCGGTCTCCCCTCGGTCAGGGTGCCGGTCTTGTCCACCACCAGGGTGTCCACCTTCTCCATGATCTCCAGCGCCTCGGCGTTCTTGATCAGTACGCCCAGGGTCGCCCCCTTGCCGGTGCCGACCATGATCGACATGGGTGTCGCCAGGCCCAACGCACAGGGACAGGCGATAATCAGCACGGCCACCGCATTGATCACGGCGTGGGCCAGGCGCGGCTCCGGTCCGAAGAAGCCCCAGACAATCAGGGTCAGTACGGCGACCATCACCACCGCCGGGACGAACCAGCCGGCAACGATATCGGCCAGCTTCTGGATCGGCGCCCGGGAGCGCTGGGCCTCGCTGACCATGCGTACGATCTGCGCCAGCAGGGTATCGCTGCCCACCTTCTCGGCCCGCATCAACAGGCTGCCGGTACCATTTATTGTAGCGCCGATCAGGGGATCATCCGCGCCCTTCTCCACCGGGATCGGTTCGCCGGTAACCATCGACTCATCCACCGCGCTGCCACCCTCGGTGACCACCCCGTCCACCGGCACCTTCTCGCCGGGGCGCACCCGCAGGATGTCGCCGGGCACTACCTGTTCCAGGGGGATATCCGCCTCGCCGCCATCGGGGCGCACCACCCGCGCCGTCTTGGGCGCAAGTCCCAGCAACAGCTTGATCGCCGCGTTGGTGCGCGAGCGGGCGCGCAGCTCCATCACCTGACCCAGCAGCACCAGGGCGGTAATCACCGCTGCTGCCTCAAAATAGACCGGGACGGTGCCGCCCTCATGCTGCATGTTGGGGGGGAAGATACCAGGAAACAACAGCGCCACTACGCTGTATCCCCAAGCCACCGAGACCCCCAATCCAATCAGGGTAAACATGTTGAGATTCCAGCTCACCACCGACTGCCAACCGCGCACGAAGAAGGGCCAGCCGCCCCACAGGACCACCGGGGTGGCCAGGGTAAATTCGATCAATTGTACGGTCTTCATGGAGAGGCCTGCTGGTAACCAGCCAGGCAACAGATCTGCCACCATCGCCAACAGAAAGAGCGGCAGGGCCAATGCTGTACTGAGCCAGAAGCGCCGACTCATATCGTCCAACTCTTCGTTCTTCTCCTCCACCTCAATGGAGCGGGACTCCAGGGCCATGCCGCACTTAGGGCAGCTGCCGGGATGATCCTGCACGATCTCGGGATGCATCGGGCAGGTGTATTCGGTGTGGGTGGCCACCACCGGTTCAGCCATCGGTTCCAGCGCCATGCCGCATTTTGGGCAGGCGCCGGGGTGATCAGACTCGACCTCCGGGTGCATGGGGCAAGTGTAGAGAGTGCCTGCCACGGCTGCATGGGCAGCGGATTCTGCCTTGTGGTCGTGATGGTGGCAGTGGCCGCCACTCATTAACTCTGGCATTGCCATCTGGTCCTCATTCTTCAGATAGGCTGCAGGATCGGCGGCGAACTTATTTCCGCAGTGTTCGCTGCAGAAGTGATATTCAATCTCACCATATTGGAAATGGTGGGCGCTTCCTGCATCGACCGTCATGCCACAGACCGGATCGACACCGTTCCAGAGTTCAATTTTCTTTGCCGGGTGTCCCATTGTCATCTCCTTAGGTCTCAGTGTGACAGTGGCCTTCACTGCCTTCGACCGACTCGATGAGATGACAGACACTATTGCCATCGGGTATTCCGTCAGGCATGAGATCCCACTGCTCAAGCGCCTGCTCCATACGCTCCTGCAGTTTCATCATCTCCTCGATCTTGGCGCGGTTCTCATGAATACGATGCTGAACAATTTTTCGCACATCGTCACACGGCGACTCACCCAGTTCTGCATGTTGGGTGATCTGTTTGATCTCGTTCAAGGTAAAACCAAGATGCTTGGCCATGCGAATAAACCGCAACCGAGCCGCATCGTTAGACGTGAAGAGGCGATAGCCGTTCTCCTGCTGCGCGGCTGGCTGAATCAGACCAATACGCAGGTAGTAGCGCACCACATGGGCCGGCGTATCGCTCTCTAATGCAAGTTCGTTGACTGTGAGCATGGGTTCAATCCTCCTGCCAGCCACTAATCGCTGATCAACTGGTCTGTATTAAGCCTACAACCTGTGTGTTACACACAGGTCAAGGGTGTTTTTCCATCACCCTACATCTACTCCATAACACTCCCCCCCATCGCCTTGCGTACACGAAGGAGACGTGAACGCACCTCTTTCGCCAGATCGGCCACGTCGTCCCGATCAACCAGACTCAGGACTGCCTCCGGATCCATGAATGCAACTGTGATTGCACCATCCTCCTCTTCACGAATCACCACATTGCACGGCAACAGCAGGCCGATATCGGGCTCGGCGTCTATGGCCTGGTTTGCCAGGGTCGGGTTACAAGCGCCCAGGATTTTGTAGGGACGTTTCTCCAAACCGAGCTTCTTCTTCAAGGTGGCCTGCACATCGATCTCGGTCAGGATGCCGAACCCTTCCTCCTTCAGGGCCGCAATCACCTGTTGCTCAATCTGATCCATTTCGCCCTGGAGCCTGGTTGCAAAGCTATACATGCTTCTTTTCCTCATGATTAATTAACAGTTATGGTGATTTTTTCCGAGATCAAAGGTGGATCCTGTGGTTCATGCTGCTCATCACCCAACAATAACTGCAGCGTGTGTCTGCCTGATGGCAGTTTCAGCATGACCTCGGTCTCACCCCGGTCAAAGTGAATATGAAGAGGATCACGGGGAATGGCTTCATCCATATCCGGCAGCTGTTTTACGTCCACCAAAAGATGATGATGGCCCGCGGTATGCCGTCGCTTGCCGGTGGTTCCGGCAGGGGTTATACCGAAACCCTTAATACCGAATTTCACATTGAATGGACTCTTCACTACATCACCGTCCGTAAGACCGATGAAATAGACCTTTGCGCTATCGGGCGGAGAGTGAGCCCCCGTGATGGGTGTCGCCAGCAGCAGTACCATTGCCAGAACGGGTGTGATGGCGGAAACAAGCCTCTTCATATTCATCTCTATCTCCTACTGGTTCCGGCTGGCATAGACGGTGGTTTTCCCGTTTTCCTGGATGGTCACAACGTTATATGGATCTTTTCTCGGCCCTTCCATCCCCGGCGAACCCATGGGCATACCAGGTACCGCAAGACCCTTGATCGGGGGTTTCTCTTTCAACAGCCGGGCAACCACATCGGCAGGCACATGCCCCTCTATGACATACCCCCCAACCTTGGCGGTGTGACAGGATTGCATGTTGCGCGGCACGCCCAGCTCTGTTTTGATCGAACTCATATTGCGCTGGTTGTGTACCTCCACCGAATAGCCATTCTCTTTCATATGGCTGACCCAATCTTTGCAGCAACCGCAGGTCGGACTTTTGTAGACCACTACGTCAGCTGCCTCAGCGGATTTCTGGCTAAACAGTACGCCACCTGCAACCAGCGTGATCCCAGCCAGCAACCAGACAGCGAGTTTTCCGTAAACGGGTAATTTCCTTGACGCCTCAATTTTCTTTGTCATTATTTATTCCTCAGTGTTTTTCAGCCATTTTTTCTTGGCTGCATGGGTTTACCGGCCTGAGCATTCCGCTCGTGCCACACACGATAGATCTCATCGGACCAGTGGGTCTGCACCCAGGCCAGGATGTCATCGATCTGTTTATTGTTCAGTATGTCAGCGAAGCTCGGCATAGTTCCGCCGAGGGGAATCCCCCCCCGTTGCACGGTTCGGCGCAACACGGACAGTGGATGGTGCCAAGTGTGGGCAGCGCCGTTCAATGGTGGCGGCGGGTACTTGCCATCCGCACCAGGTTTTTTCCAGTCCGGTGTGCCAGAAGCATCCGGCATGTGGCAACTGGCGCAATTGGTCTGGAACAGGGCATCGCCTCTTGCGACCTGCGCCTGGTTGTACCAACGCTGAACGGACGGAGATACTGGCGGCGAAACAACCGCTTTATCGATGCTGGCCACTGCATCCTGCTGCTCGCTGCAACCGGCCAATAGAACCAGTCCCACCGATAGCAACAGTCCCGTCAATCTTCTCTTCATTATGTATTCGCTCCATTTCGAACAGTATTTGTGTAGGATGCTGGTGAGGAACGAACCGCATCGATGGCGTCATTGACCAACCCAACAGATGCGGTTCGCAAGCTCACCAGCATCCTACATTTTCCGAGATGTTTTGAAGCCAAAGGTCAGAACCAGGCGCGGATACCAGCGACGATCTGAACATCGCTGGTATCCTCACCCTCATCTCTGGCAAAGTCGGCGGTCTGGCCGAATTTCCCTGCCCAGTTGACACCGATGTAGGGAGCAAACTCCCGCCGTATCTCGTAGCGCAACCGCAGCCCCAACTCCATATCGGAGAGACCGGAACCGACGCCGACCGCCTCGTCATCCTTGCTGTAGAGATTCATCTCGACCTCTGGCGACAGGATCAGCTTCTGCGTGAACATATATTCGTATTCGGCATCCAGGCGGGCACCGATCTGCCCTGACTCACCGATAAAGATTCCGGCATCCACTTCGAACAGGTAGGGCGCCAGGCCTTTGAAGCCGAGGGCCAGGAAGTCCCGCTTTGGATCCGGTTTTACATCCCGTCGCCAGCCAACCTGGAGATCCCAAAAAGGTGCAATGGCCCGGCTGTAGAGGAACTGCACTTCAGCCTCCTCAGTTTCGCCATTCACGCGCTCCACTTCCGTCTTGAACCAGAACTTGTTGAGGTCGTATCCAACCCAGGCATCCGCTTCCAGCACCAGTGGATTGGAACCATCCGTCCCCCTTATCTCCAGTTTGTCGATCATCACCTGGTAGACCAGCGGATCATCTGCTCCACCGGCAAAAACTGGGTTGGTTAACCCGATCGCCATCAACGCAGCCAATATCTTTTTCATCATTTTGTTAACTCCTCAACTGACGACGACGGTGCGGAACATACCGAGCATGTGATAGAGCAGATGGCAGTGGTAGGCCCAGCCCCCCTCCGCATCCACGGTGACCCGATAACTGATGCGGGAACCGGGCTGCACGATCACGGTGTGTTTGCGCGGGATGAAGTTGTTGTCGCCGGTCTCCAGATCGCTCCACATACCATGCAGATGCATCGGGTGGTTCATCATGGTGTCGTTGACGAAGGTGATGCGCAGACGTTCGCCCAGTTTCCAGCGCAGGGGTTCAGCATCACTGTGTTTGACGCCGTTGACCGACCACATGTAACGGCCCATATTGCCGGTGAGGTGGAGTTCGATCTCGCGATCCGGATCCCGATGATCATGGGTGGTGCGCAGGTTCTTCAGATCCGCATAGGTCAGTACACGGCGGCCGTTGTTACGCAGGCCGACTCCGGGATCATCCAGCCGGTACTGGGGAGCATCCGCCCGCATATCCACATGCGGGCCGTATTCCGTTGGCGCATGATGGACGGGGCCGGCAGTGAAGTCTGATGGGTTGGGCTTCATGGCCGGTTTTGCGGATGGAGTCGGAGCCATCTGCATTCCGCTCATATCCATTTCACCAGCCATCTGCATGCCACTCATATCCATATCACCAGACATCTGCATACCTGGCATCATCTTCCCATCCGGCATCTGGTGCTGGCTGTGATCCGTACCCGACATGTCATGCCCAACATGGTTCATCATGTTCATACCCATGTCGTCATGCCCCAGATTCGGTACCGGGTCCATCTCGGGAATCGTGGCCGTCAATGAGGGATCGGGGGTCAGGGTTCCTCTGGCATAACCAGAACGTGCGATATCCTGGGCGAAGATGGTGTAAGCCGTGTCATCTTTGGGCTCGACGATGACATCATAGGTCTCCGCCACACCCATGCGGAACTCATCCACGGAAACCGGCTCGACAGTCTGACCATCAGCCGCCACCACGGTCATCTTCAGGCCGGGAATTCGCACATCAAAGAAGGTCATGGCAGAACCGTTGATGAAACGCAGACGAACCTTTTCACCTTTTCTGAACAGCCCGGCCCAACCCTCTACCGGGGTCTGGCCATTGGTCAGGAAGGTGTAGGTATAGCCGGTCACATCCGACAGATCACGCTGACTCATGCGCATCTGATTCCACATCTTGCGGTCGTTCCAGGTGGCGGCCAGCCCCTTCTCCTTGATGTCTTTCATCAGGTCCGCGTGGGTGCGCTCATTGAAGTTGTAGTAGTGGCTGAGCTTTTTCAGTTTGGCATAGACATTGGTGGGATCTTCATCGGTCCAGTCGGAGAGCATCACCACATAGTCACGATCGTAGGTGAAGGGTTCAGGCTCCCTGGGATCGATGATGATGGAACCGTAGAGACCGGTCTGCTCCTGAAACCCTGAGTGACTGTGGTACCAGTAGGTGCCGCTCTGGGTCACGGGAAACCGATAGGTGAAGGTTTCACCGGGTTTGATGCCTTTAAACCCTGTTGCAATGTCCGGCACGCCATCCATGGCACTCGGCAGGATGATGCCGTGCCAGTGAATGGAGCTGGTCTCGCGCAGCAGATTGGTCACCCGCAGCGTCACGGTATCGCCCTCACGCCAGCGCAGGATGGGCGCCGGCAGTGAACCATTGACAGTTGTGCCAATTCGCGGCGCACCGGTGAAGTTGACCGCCTGTTCGCCAATGGTCAGATTGAAATCGGTGCCGCGCAGGGTTTCAGGCCCTTGCTGTTTCATGACAGCGGCCAGCGCGCTGGATCCCAGCCCCAGCCCAGCTAAGGCACCACCCATTGCCACGCCTTGTACAAATCGGCGACGCGTCAGACAGACGCCCTTGATCGGGTCGTTAATACTACTCATGGAGTTAATCTTCCTCTGCAAATCAGCAGCAAACAGATAGCCGCTGACTATTTAGTCAACAAACAGTTGTCAGGCGATCTCTGATAAATCAGCGATCAGCAGCAAGGAAGTCAGGCCCTGGGTGGGCGGAAGAGAGAAGAGGAGAGTTGGCTTACAAAGCCCTTGTCTGCCCTGGGCAAGACGGGCGTTACGGCAAGATGGGTGGGGAGTAAAAAAATCGGCAGCAGCGCAAGCGCACAGGATGCGCACTGACCGGATGAGCAGCTATGACCGCCACAGCCATCGTCTACGTTGCACTGTTCGCAATCGTGGGCTGCTTGGTTCATCACCATGCCGCTATCATGTATATCCGACATCTGATGCACGCTCCCCTCCCGATCTGGGGAAGCGGCGAAACCGGCCATCGCACCCCGCAAAGGAGACAACCCCAGCAATAGTGTCAGGAGGACGGCCAGCAATTTGTCAGATAGTCGAGGCATACAGCTAGATAATACTGAGATTCATTCTTATTTCAATTATTTTTTCT
The DNA here is from genome assembly GCA_016756855.1 of gamma proteobacterium endosymbiont of Lamellibrachia anaximandri. Lineage (GTDB taxonomy): Bacteria > Pseudomonadota > Gammaproteobacteria > Chromatiales > Chromatiaceae > QGON01. The sequence goes on from JAESPD010000043.1 coordinate 10,693, forward strand.
GGCAGTCAATTTTCAAAAAAGTTCCATCTCTTTTGTCGGTCAGGGGCCTGAGTCAAACCGAATGCTATAACAGGATTGACTCCGGCCCTCTGGAAGTGACCCCTCACCGCAGGCCGTGGTGCAGGCCAATCAGGTTCCCTGCTCTCTCCTGTTGCTCGGGAGTCAGCACAGCATACAGATCACGACGGGCAGTGATCACCTTTTGCATCTGTTCCAACCCCTGCTGGTGGAAGGTGAAGCGCTGTTCAGGTGCTATCTGACCCGACCCAAACATGGTCTGCCGATGAGATAACATCACTCCAGCCTTGCCTTTTATTGCATCTTCATAGGTGTTCCAGGCACCTTCCTGGTCGGCCGTAATACCCAGCGTGCTCTTAAGTCCTGTCAACTGCTGATCCGCATAGGCAACGGGATCACCACCCATCATCCAGCCCGGGCCACCACCTGAACCGTGCATTCCACCCGGACCACCCATCATCCCGTGGTGGCCACCCCAACCAGGACCAAACCCAGGGCCAAATCCTCCGTGGGCGAATACACCGGACGCCACGCTGATAACGAGTGCGGAAGCGGCTGCGATACCCAGAAATTGTTTGGTCGTCTTTTTCATGACTCTCTCCTTTTTGCGTTACAGTAAATTGAATTCAGTTCAGCCTCTTGGCTTGATTATTATTAAACTGCACTTGTGTAAGTCGTCTGTGTCGAAAAACAGGCTTTTTGTAATCTTAAGTAACAGAGGTCTGGAAAATTACCTGGCGTTACAATTCACCCCAGCGCAGGGCAGAAAAACACTTTAGATTTAGGGCCATGAACAGATCCCAGGATCACATATTGGTCGTCGATGACGACCCCGAAATCCGTCATCTTCTCAAGACCTATCTGGAGAAGAATGGTTATCAGGTCACCACGGCGGCAGAGGGCAACGGCATGTGGATGGCGCTGGACCAGGCCCACATCGATCTCATCACCCTCGACCTGATGTTGCCCGGCGTTGACGGAATGGAGCTATGCCGCACACTACGAGCCCGCTCCAGGATTCCGGTGATCATGCTGACCGCAAGAGGTGACGAAATGGATCGCATCCTGGGCCTGGAGATGGGGGCGGATGACTATCTGGCCAAGCCTTTCAGTGCCAGGGAGCTGCTGGCCAGAATCAAGGTGGTACTGCGGCGGGTACGGGATCTGTCCATCGATCCACTGGCTGACGCCCCGGCGAAACTCATATTCTCCGACTGGACATTGGATAGCCGGACCCAGCATCTCACGTCACCTGACGGTGTAGTGGTCCCGCTGAGCAACGCCGAGTATCAGCTGTTATACGTACTGCTGACCCACCCCAATCGGGCACTCACCCGCGACCAGTTACTCGACCTGACTCAGGGACGGGACAGTGGCCCCTTCGACCGTAGCATCGATGTACTGATCGGCCGTTTGCGCAGACGCCTCGGTGACAATGCCAAGCAGCCGGAACTGATCAAGACCCTGCGCGGCCGTGGGTACCTGCTCGCGAGCAAGGTCTCATCAACCCACTGAAGAGGATATTCCAGTGCGCCTGTTGCCAAGATCACTTTTCGGAAGATTGGTACTGTTGTTGCTGACGGGCCTGGTTCTGGCCCAGTTGCTGTCGACGTTCATCCTGTTACGCGACCGGGGACAGGTACTCTACAAGTCGATTCGGGAAAACCTGATCATTCGCACAGCGGGCGTCGTCCGTCTGCTTGACACCCTGCCCGCCCAGGATCGTCAACAACTGATACCGCTATTGGCCAGCCCGGAGCTGCAGATCACCCTCTCCGGGCAACCGATACCGGTCCCGCCACTGCAACGAAATTCTGCGCTTGCATCGAAGCTGGTCCGGCGTGAACTGTTGCATCGGCTGCCGCAGGACACCAAGATCCTGATCTCCATCGAAGACTCACTCCCACAGCCGCAGATGCCTCCCATGCACCGCCGGCATATGATGGGCGGCGGCCCAATGTCGGGACCCTGGGCCTATATGCACGGACTGCACGCCATGGCACGTTTTTCCCACGTCCAGGTGCAGTTACAGGATGGCACCTGGGTACACTTCAAACACGGTCTTTCCGAGCGCCTCTTCGATTGGCCCACCCGTCTTCTCATTGTTTTGGGGGTCCTATTGATCAGTGTGATCCTGCTCTCTCTCATCGGCGTGCGTTCACTTATTCGCCCTTTGCGGAAACTGAGGCAGGCCGCGGAAGGACTCGGCAGGGATATTCGGCAACCCCCTCTCGATGAGACAGGCCCCACTGAGGTCAGGGATACGGCGAAAGCCTTCAACACAATGCAGACCCGGCTGAAGAACTATATCGAAGACCGGGCAGGTATCCTCGCCGCAGTCTCACATGATCTCAAGACACCGCTGACCCGGATGCGTCTCCGCACGGATCTGATGGAGGACGAGGAGCTGCGGGCGAAGACCCAAAAGGATCTTGATGATATGGAGTCCATGGTAAGTGCGACGCTTGACTTCATGCGCGGCACAGAGACCAGTGAATCCAGCCGGCGCCTGGATCTGATGGCACTGTTGGAGAGCATCCAGGAGGATGCACTGGAAACAGGAGGAAACGTCCGGTTCACGGGACAGGTAACCCGCCTCTACAATGGCAAACCTCTGGCGCTGAAACGCTGTATCGTCAACCTGGTGGAGAATGCCGTGCGCTATGGTGGACAGGCCGACATAAGGGTTGAAGATGCTGAGGCAGCGGTGGTTATTTCAATCTGTGACAGAGGCCCCGGCATCCCAGAAGATGTCCTGAAAAAGGTATTTGACCCCTTTTTTCGTTTGGAAAACTCTCGTGCACAACATACTGGTGGGACCGGTCTCGGTCTTGGCATTGAGCGAAACATCGCCCGCGCTCATGGGGGGGAGCTGATGCTGTACAACCGGCCCAAGGGCGGATTGTGCGTCAAGCTGTCGCTACCAAGGTGACCTCACATTAATTTGAGAACAGCTGGCAAATACGGTAACCCCGCCCGCATGCTTGCCGTCACACCTTGAGGCCCGTAACATCTGGCCCCTGCCAGTTAGGGAACTTTCAAATCGACCGGCAGATGAGATCAGGATGCAAGAGAACCCATCAAGCCCAAATGGACAGGAGGTCCAGATGCCGTCAAGGATTCAGACAACACTGCGAAAACATTTCGGTTTCACCGAACCACGCCCCGGCCAACAGGAAGTGATGCAGCTCCTGCTGGAAGGCCATTCGGCCGCCGCCGTCTTCCCTACGGGTGGCGGCAAATCGCTCTGTTACCAACTGCCCGCGCTGCTGCTACCCGGTGTAACCCTGGTGGTCTCACCTCTGATCGCCCTGATGAAGGACCAGATCGATGCACTCACCGCAAGGGGCATCAGCGCACGCCGGCTCGATTCCAGTCTCAGTGCCGACGAGTACCGGGAGGTGATGACGCAGCTCAGAAGCGGCACCCTGCGTCTGCTCTACGTGGCCCCCGAGCGCTTCAATAACGAACGCTTCCGCGAGGCCCTGCGCCGGATCGACATCTCCCTGTTCGCCGTGGACGAGGCCCACTGCATCTCCGAATGGGGCCACAACTTCCGCCCCGACTATCTCAAGCTGGCGGGATTCGCCCGGGAGTTCGGCGCCGAACGCATCCTGGCCCTGACCGCCACCGCCACGACACCGGTGCTGGAGGATATCTGCCGGCTCTTTGCAATCGGCCCGGAGTGCGCCATCCGCACCGGATTCTACCGCCCCAACCTCACCATCGAGACCACGCCGGTGGATGCCACGGAACGCGACAGGATACTGCTTGATGCCATCAGGGAGGCGCCAACCGGATCCGCCATTGTCTATGTCACCTTGCAAAAGACAGCAGAGGCGGTGGCCACAATGCTGGCCGCTGCCGAACTTCCGGCGCGGGCCTATCATGCCGGTCTGAAGGACGATCTTCGAAACCAGGTACAGGAGTGGTTCATGGCCGCCGACGACGGCATCGTGGTGGCCACCATCGCCTTCGGCATGGGGGTGGACAAGGCCGATATTCGTGCCATCTACCACTACAACCTGCCCAAGAGCCTGGAGAACTACTCCCAGGAGATCGACCGCGCCGGGCGTGACGGACAACCCGCCCTCTGCATGATGCTCGCCTGCGCCGACGATCTGAACGTGCTGGAAAATTTCATCTATGGTGACACCCCGGATGAAGCGGCGCTTCACAGCCTGATCAGCGACCTCTTCGACCAGGGTGACGACTTCGATGTCAGCCTCTACACCCTCTCGGCGCAACACGACATCCGCCCCTTGGTGCTGCGCACCCTGCTCACCTACCTGGAACTGGCGGACTATCTGGAGGGTGGTACCCCCTTCTACGCCGATTACAGGTTCAAACCCCTGCTGAGTTCCGCAGAAATCCTCTCCCGTTTCGATGGCGAACGGCGGGCTTTTCTCGCCGCCCTGTTTCGCCAGGCGGTCAAGGGCCGAATCTGGTTCAACCTCGATCCGGCTCAGGCCGCCGTTAACCTGAAAACCACCCGGGAACGTATCATCAGCGCCCTCGACTGGCTGGGGGAACAGCAGTTACTGGAGGTTAAGGTGGCCGGCATCCGCCACCGCTACCGGCGTCTTCGCCAACCCGATTCCACCCAGGGGTTGGCCCACGAACTACACCAGCGCATGCTCAAACGGGAGAAGGCGGAGATCCATCGCCTGCAACAGGTACTCGACCTGGTGGACCTGGACGGCTGCCAGACCAATACCCTGTCAGCCCACTTCGGCGAACAGCGGGAGCAGCCCTGTGGGCACTGCAGCTGGTGCCGGCGGGGGAAACAAAAGATAGCGCCGCGCCTGATCGTTTCCATCAGCGATGGGATCTGGCAGGAGGTTAGCAACCTGAAACAGGAACAGGGAGAGAGTCTTGCCGACGCACGCCTGCTGACCCGTTTTCTCTGTGGAATCGCTTCCCCCCGGTTGAGCCGGGAGAAACTGACCGGGCATCCACTGTTCGGCAAGTTGGACCAGATACCCTTTGACAAAGTACTCGTCTGGGCAGAAAAGCGTACAAACCATCCCGATTAATTATGTCACTCCAGTAACAACCGGCCCATTGATATTGTTAAAGATATATTCTCACCCCCCAACCATGATTCACACCCTGAAAGACTTACGCAAACGATTTGGCCCAGCCTGGGTTGAGCAGGGCTCACGCTTCCTGAAGAATCATGCCAATTTCATACCCCAGGTTCAGCGAGGGGGGGCGTTGATCACGGCACTGATCAACACCGGCCAGCAGCGGTTACGGGTCTATGTCCGCGTACAAATGGATCCGGGCGAGAAGATCCAGATCAACGGGGAGTGCAGCTGTTCATCAGGACAGAACTGCTCGCATGTGGCCGCTGTACTGATCAAGGTATTGCTGGATGAGCAGGAGATACCAGGAGAGGCACCGGAAACCAGGAAGGCAAAGCACCCCTTGGGACGACCCGTGGCGGGGTTGCTGGACTATCCGCCTGGCGTGCATCAGCGCCTGATCTATCTTCTCCGCCCCGACCCGGCTGATCCTTCCCGAATAGAGGTTGAGACCCGTTGCGCCCGGGCACTGAAAAACGGCGGTTACGCGGAGGATCGCATCTATGAACCCGCCTGGGCTCAGCGGGGAACACCTCCACGTTTTCTGCTGCAGACCGATCTCGATATTCTGGCTGGCCTGAATCAGGGGGAAGAAGTAAAACCGTCGCTCAAAGGTAAGTCAGGTGAACAGCTGCTGCGCGCCATACTGGAGACCGGGCGCTGCCATCTGGGGCATATTTCCGGGAGGATCCTGCGCCGGGGCAAACCACAGCCTGCAACCCCCTGCTGGGACGTGGACTCCATCGGCAGTCAACGGATCAGATGGCATCAACGCGCCACCATTTTCCTCGCCTCTCTCTGGTGTCTGGAGTCTGATCGATGCACCCCCTTGACGACTGACCTGCCCGACGTTCTGGTAGCGAAGCTGACAGCCATGCCCCCAGTGACCCCGGAACAGGTTCCCAAGGTAACGGCCGACCTGCAAAAGCACTTTCCTGACACCACACTGCCCCCCTTGCGACAGATCAGGGTTGAGCGGCGTCCCCCTGTGGTGCCTCAGCCTTGCCTGCACCTCTGCGGACAGGAGATGCCCCTGGCCTGCCTCTCATTCAAGTATCACGAAATCCGCATCGGCACCCGGGGACCCCCTTTGCAGTTCAAGGACGGCACACAGGTACATCTGATCCGGGATGAACCCGCCGAGCAGCGCTGTATAGAGCAACTCATCACATTGGATTTTCGCATCCATGTGGGTCAGAGCAGGGAGAGAGCAACCGACTGTTTTTCACTTGTAGATGAGCTGCTCCCCTGGCTCGATTTTCAATCCCGTCAACTGCCGGAATGGGAGACTCAGGGTTGGCGGGTAACCTGTGACAAGGATTTCCCCCACCGCCTGGCCCGCCCGGACCACTGGTACAGTGAACTCGAACCCCTGGAAACGGAGGCGGACGACTACGGCATCAGCGTCGGCGTCGTTCTGGAGGGCCGACGCATCAACCTTTTGCCGGTCCTGGTAAAGTGGCTGCACGAACTGCCACCGGAGCGGCGCGGGGAGAGACTGGATGGGCTGATCCATGAGCACGGGATGATCGTGCCCCTGGAAGACGGCCGCCACCTGCTCCTCCCCCGAAACCGCGTTCGCCAGATTATGGAGACCCTGTTCGAGCTGCACGACAGCAGGCTCGACGAGATGCAGCGTCTGCGGCTCAACCGCTTCCAGTTGGCCCGTTTGGCGGAACTGGACGAGTCACCGGACGGCGAACCCCTGCAATGGCTGGGTGCAGAAGCGTTACACAGCCTGGCAGAGACCCTACGCAACATCGGATCCATCCCCGCCATAACGCCACCGGCGGGCCTGCGGGCGGAACTGCGTCCCTACCAGCAACGGGGCTTGGACTGGCTGCAATTTCTGCGGACTCATCGACTGGGTGGCATACTCGCGGATGACATGGGACTCGGCAAGACTGTGCAGACCCTGGCTCATCTGGTGTACGAAAAAGAACAGGGGCAACTGGACAGGCCCAGCCTGGTGATCGCCCCCACCAGTCTGATGACCAACTGGCTACGGGAGGCTCAACGCTTCGCTCCCGATCTGCGAACGCGGGTCCTGCATGGTCCCCTGCGGCACGAACTGTTCGAAGGAATGGGGGAACAGGATCTGCTGATCACCACCTATCCCCTGCTGCTGCGAGACCAGGACAGGCTACTGGACCAGGCATATCACCTGCTGATTCTGGACGAGGCCCAGGCCATCAAGAACCCCAAGGCCAAAGTTGGCGCAATCGTACGCCAGCTCAATGCCAGACACCGAATCTGTCTGACCGGTACGCCGGTGGAAAACCATCTGGGGGAACTCTGGTCCCTGTTCGATTTCCTGTTGCCCGGTCTGCTGGGCGAGGAGCATCAGTTCCGCCGACGTTGCCGCAAACCGATTGAGAAATGGGGCGACGAGCATCAGGCCGACCGGTTGCGCCGCCGCATCCGGCCTTTCCTGTTACGGCGCACAAAACAGGCGGTGGCGCCGGAACTGCCACCCAAGACCGAGATCCTGCGCACAGTGGCACTGCAAGGGGCGCAACGGGAACTCTATGAGGATATCCGTCTGAATATCTACCGGCGGGTACGCGAGGCGGTGGACGAAAGAGGCATCTCCCGCTGCGGAATCCTGATCCTCACCGCCCTGCTCAAGCTGCGTCAGGTCTGTTGTGATCCACGCCTGATCAGCCCGGAAGAGCGGGGGCGGATCGAGACCGGACACTCCGCCAAGCTGGAACTGCTCATGGATCTGCTGCCGGAGATGATCGAAGAGGGCCGCCACATTCTGCTCTTCTCCCAATTCACCTCCATGCTGGAGTTGATCGAGCAGGCACTGCAGACGACCGGCATCGACTATGTCCTGCTCACCGGCCGCACCCGCGATCGAGCCACCCCCATTGACCGTTTTCAGACCGGCAAAGTACCCCTGTTTCTCATCAGCCTCAAGGCCGGCGGCATGGGCCTCAATCTTACTGCAGCCGATACGGTCATCCACTATGATCCCTGGTGGAATCCTGCCGTGGAACGCCAAGCCACAGACCGGGCCCACCGCATCGGCCAGGAAAATCCGGTATTTGTCTACAAGCTGATCAGCGAGGGCACCGTGGAGGAACGAATACAAATCATGCAGGAACGCAAACAGGCCTTGGCCGATGGGCTTTATGACAGCACCGGCGCCGCCGATCCTCAATGGACAGAAAACGACCTTGATGAGCTGTTCGGGCCATTGGCCTGAGCCTCTATCCCCACTGAATTTAAGATGACACCATGAATAACCCTATCCAACAGGCCGTAGATCAGCTGCTCCTGGAGCAGGGTGAATACAGCCCCCTCGAACTTTTGCTGGCTGAGGGGCGTCTGGATTACAGCGATTATGAGGCTTGGCGCACCGGTGAGATCCCACGACTGGAACGGGTGTTGTTCGGCGACCCGGAAAATTTGGACGGCCTTCTGGCCGAGGCCCAGGAGTATGCAACTGCCCTGGCCCTGCAACCGGAAACCCTGCGCTACCACGTTTGGGGGGATACCGGTGGATCCCCCCTCAGCTTCAGTGACAACAACATCCGTGAGCAGCGCTTCCATACTGTTTTCCGCAAGGCCGAAGATCAACCACAGTTCGATCTGTTCATGGACGCTACGGCCACCAATCTGGCCAATGGCATCGTCCTGGCGCTTATCGATCGCAACAACAGCGAAGCCCATCGCCTGCTCAATCAGTTGTATGAGGTGGACCCGGGCCATCCCCGGCTGGGAGCGCTGGAAAGAATGGTTGAGGCAGGTGACCGGCTGGCCGAACCGGTCACAGACTGCGAATGGGAACTTCAGTATCTGATGAATGAACTCCTGCCATTGGCCGAGAGGGAGCTGGGGCGCGATAGCCGCAACCTGCTGGTGCCTTATTGGCGGCGACTCACCAACGCCCTCCAGAATCAAGTCTTCGACCCCACCAGGCCAGAGCTGCATGCCAGCTACACGGCGAGCCGAGCCTTTGACTGGGAAACGGTACGCCGGGCGACTCAGGAGGATCCCGGCTGGCCACAGCAAACCCTGCTGCTACGCCGCCACGCCCATGCCTGCGGACGCCTGCACAACCTGCTGGAATCCCTGCAAAGCTGGATCCGGCTATGCTGGTCTTCTCCTCATGAGGCGGCAACGATCGCTACCGAGGCAGATACGGACTTGCAACAGATGTGGCGGCTTTTTCTGACCCTGGACCCGGAACTGACCGTAGAGGATTTCCCTGCCTGGTTGTTATTGATCCGCCCCGGCCTGGCGCGGCAACTCCCGCCCCCCGAAGGTGACGAACGCTGTCCGCCGTCCTATGCGCGGGTCTATCACATGCTGCGAGAGGGTCAACAGTCTCAAAACAGCCCGGACGCAACCGAGATACAACGACGCGGCGAGCTGAAGCAGTTGAATCCGGAACTCTTTATCCATTACATGCGCGCCAGAACGGCCCGCTGAAGCCACCGGGGCAGCGCCCCGGCCCAGCGCTGATGGCGTTTTTCCGGCTAAAGCATCTCAGCCAATCCTCATAAAACCAATCGAGTCTGACCCCATCGATTGCTAGTCTGACCCCATCGATTGCTCCATCGATTGCTGCCACGGTGAGCTCGACCCAACTACGGTTGGAGGTATATCTTCCCTTCCTCTACTCGTGGGGCGAGCCTACCTGCCAATACCTCCAGTAACGCGTCACCAGCAATCAACTTGCGCCAGTCATTAAGGATCGCCAGGTCCCGCTCTCCGAGAATCAGCCTTTCGATGTCGCCTTGTGACGCCAGGGCCGATGGCATGATGCCTTCCTCCGCCGCCAACAGACGCAGGCTGCACATGAGGAGATCGGCCATCGCTTCCTGGTTGATGGAGAGCCGGGGAGAACGCCGTTTTTCCTCTGGCCACTGCTCCCTGGGTATTTTACGGGCCTCTGCAATCCTCTCCAGCAGCATCTCGCCAAAACGCTTCACAGTCCCGCTTTCAAGTCCGCGAATCCGTTCGAGTTGCCGAATCTTTTCAGGCATGCGCCGAGCCAATTCCAGCAGCACCTCATCTTTGATGATCCAGCGACGGGGGCGGTCCGCCGCAATCGCCCGCTCTTCACGCCACGCTGATAATGCCTTCAACACGGCAAGTTGAATGCCTTTGAGACGCTGCCGCCCTTTGACCCGCTGCCAGGACTCATCTGGATCTACCGCATAGGTCGTGGGATCGGCCAAGCGGGCAAAGTCATTCTCCAGCCATCTCTCCCGCCCTTTCTCTTGTAGACTGGCGACCAGCTTCAGATAGACCTCGCCCAGGTAGATCACATCATCGAGCGCATAACGTAACTGCTCCTGCTCCAGGGGGCGTCGTGACCAGTCGGTTCGTGTATGGCCCTTCTCCAGGCTATGATCCAGCACCTGCTGCACCAGGGTACCGTAACCCACCTGATCGCCCAGACCCAGCAGGGTTGCCGCCAATTGGGTATCGAACAAAGGCCCCGGCAGACTCTGCCGCAGTAGATAGAAGATCTCCAGGTCCTGGTGCCCGGAGTGAAAGATCTTCACTATTGCCGGATCGTAGAGGATATCCAGCAGCGGCGCGAGATCGTCAATTGCCTGTGGATCTACAGATGCGGCCAGACGCCCGTTGCTCACCTGCAAGAGACAGAGTTGGGGAAAATAATTCTTCTCCCGCATGAATTCTGTATCCACCGCCAGCCATTCACTGCCCCGCAGTTGGTCACAAAGCGCGTTCAGTCCGGTAACGGTATCGACGTGGAACTCCTGCATAATCAGCAGCACTCCTGGAATGATAAAGTCGCGAGCATAACATGTTGCTGACTCTACTACGGTGTCCTCATGGGGATGTAAAACCATAACCCGGCATGACAACCCTTTCCCTGATCGCACTCACCTTGTTGGCGGGGTAGTTGAAATAGCAGTTCTTCGGAATGTGTGGACAAATCCGCACGTTCCTGATTTTCCGACTCATTAAATATAACCACGAATTTCGCCAAATATGTAACGATAATGTTACCGTATCTCCCTCAAGGTCAGGCCCACCCATAGCCCTTACATAGGATCTGAACTACACAAACGCCCTATGATCACGCGAAAGCAGCCGCTGGATTCCTCCCGTCTTCTGTTCGGTCCTGAGAACAGTGCGATCTGGCTAGTTGCCATCATCGGTCTGAGTCTTTCCTTTGCCGCTCAGCTACTGATGCAGCAACAGCTGGAAGCACACAAAATGCTGGACTTCGAATGGGTTGCTCACAACCGCACCCGAGCCTTAAGCCATGGGATAGACAACAGTATGCTCGCGATTACGACTCTCCGGGATCATGTCCTGGCGTCTGGCGGGGTGAATGGAGAAGGATTTCGGGTTTTCGCCGAATCGCTCCTGGACCGTTACCAGAGCGTCCAGGCACTTCTATGGGTACCGCTGGTTAAAGAACCGGAACAGAAAGCATTCGAGGCATCCACTGCCCTTAGGCGGAAAGAATACCAGCTGTTCGAGCTCGCCAGCGACTCCGAGCTGATCCCCCCTGGCGAAAGCACTGAGTATTTTCCAGTGCTCCATATGGCTCCGGAACAGGGTAATGGAATTCGAGCCGGTTTCGATCTGGGCTCGGTCCCCAAATTCGCCGAGGCTCTGTCACGTGCCCGTGAACAAGGACAGATGGCAACGAGCGGGCGCATCGCCTATCCGACGCCACAAGGCGGCATCGAGTACGGATTCATGGTAGCCAGCCCAGTATTCAGCGTAAATGCCCCCCTACAGACAGCCGATCAGCGCAGAGCGGGCTTGGCAGGGTTTGTCGTGGGATTCTTCCAATTTGGCAAATTGGCCAATGCCGCTATCTCGCTGCTTGAACCGCGCGGAGTTGAGATCTTGATCCTTGATGAGTCGGCGCCCATTGACGAGCGCTTTCTGCATTTTTATACCAGCCGCCTCTCTCCCAAAGACATTGGTGCGGGCGATTATGAAAACTGGCGGAAGGATCAGGAGGAAACCAAGGTCGCTGAACGGGTTCAGGTGGCTGATCGACAATTGGCAATCATCTGTGGGCGCACAAATCTGTTTCGCAGTGCCGAGGCCTTTCAGGAAGGACCATGGATGGTGCTGATCGCCGGCTTGCTGTTCACTCTACTCATGTCTTTCTACCTGGCCAGAATTCGAGAGAACATTCGGCAACGCTCGGCCATGGAGCAGCGGCTCATGGAGCGTGAAGAGTTGTTCCGACAAATGACAGAGACCGTGGACGAGGCATTCTGGGCCACGGCGGTGAACGGCATAGAGATACTCTATCTCAGCCCCGCCTATGAGAAGATTCTGGGGATTGTCAATGGTGGTAAACTTCCACCCCTGCTGGACGCAGCTTACCCCGAAGACCGCCCGATGCTGACCGAAGCATTGCAGAACATCGGACGGGAAGGGAATGACGCCGAGATAATTCACCGGATACGACGTGCGGATGGAATGCTGCGTTGGGTGCGGACCCGGGGATTCGCAGTGCGCGATCCGGACGGCAGGATATACCGCTTAGTAGGCTTTATGGAGGACATCACCGAGCGCAAGCTGGCAGACAGAGCGTTGCGTGAGTCCGAGGCCAAGCTGCGGGACCTGTTCCAACAGTCGCCGGACATTATCATGACAGTGGATGTCCAAGGCAAGATTCTGCTCATGAACCGCTCCGTTCCTACACTGCCGGCAAAGCGGGCCGTTGGACGCAATTCCATGGCCCTGATGCCTTGGGAATTTCGCAAGTGGTTCCGCAAGGCATTGAAAACGGTATTCCACAAAAGCACAACCCGGCAATTCCAGTATTCGGCAGACGACGGAACATACTGGGAAGGTCGCATCGTACCCATCTGCAGCGATGAAGGGCAGGTGACTGCTGCCATGGTAATCGCTGGCGACGTCACGGAAAAACGCAACCTGGAAGCCCAGGCGCTACGTAACGCACGCCTCGCTTCCATCGGTGTGCTGGCTGCCGGGGTGGCCCATGAGATCAACAACCCCAACAACGCGATACAGTTCAACGCTACTTTGGTCTCGCGAGCATGGCATGACATCACCCCGATTTTGAATGGCTACTTCGAGGAAAACGGCGATTTTGCTCTCAGCGGACTGCCCTTCTCTGAGGTCCGGGACAGCTTTCCGCACTTACTGTCGGAAATCACCATGAACTCGGACCGCATCCGCCGTATCGTACAAAACCTCAAACACATGTCTCGACAGGATACCGGCGAGTTGACCGGGAAAGTGGACATCCAACAGGTGCTGGAAGCAGCAGTTATGATCCTGCACAATCAGATCCAAAAATTCACCGATGACTGTACCCTGGAAGTGCCGGATGACCTGCCCGCCGTACCGGGCAACTCCCAGCAACTCGAGCAGGTATTTATCAACGTCTTGCTGAACGCACTGCAGGCCCTGCCGGATCGGACCAAAGGGGTGCATATCAGCGCTGGCTTTGATGCAGACAATCGCGAGTTATGGGTTGCTATACAGGATCAAGGCCAGGGCATTTCAGAACGGGATCTAGGCCAGTTGACAGAGCCCTTTTTCACTACCAGAACGGACGCAGGCGGCACCGGCTTGGGCTTGTCGATATCCCGCTCCATCTTAGAGAAACACGGTGGCAGAATCGGCTTCAAGTCGGTACTGAGCAGCGGCACCACGGTGACCATCCGGGTCCCGACCATTCACAAGGCATAAGAGCGCGGTATATGGTGCATGAATCGAACACCTGTTTTCCAGTAGTACTGGTAGACGATGAGGCAAGCGTACTGTTCAGCTCCCAGATGATTCTCGGCAGCGCTGGGATCAAGGAGGTGCTGACCGTAAAAGACAGCCGGGAACTGATGCCGTTGCTGGCAGGTCAGGAGGTAGCCGCAGTGGTGCTGGACCTGTTCATGCCCTACCTATCTGGAACCCAACTGCTGCCGGAGATAGTCAGGGAGCATCCCGAACTCCCGATAATCGTTATGACAGCGGCCCAGGAGGTGGAAACGGCGGTGGCCTGCATGAAGGAGGGTGCCTTCGACTATCTAGTCAAGCCAGTGGAGGAGAACCGCTTCATCTCGAGCATCAAACGGGCACTTGAGGTACGTACTCTGCGCAGACAGGTGAGCGTCCTCAAACGTAGCCTGATGACAGACGAGTTGGAGCACAGAGAGTTATTTTCCAATATCGCCACCGTCAGCCGCAAGATGCGCTCCCTGTTCCAATACCTGGAGGCAATTGCCAACTCTGGAGAACCCGTTCTCATCAACGGTGAGACGGGTTCAGGAAAGGAACTGTTAGCTGAGGCAATACATCGTCTGAGTGGTCGAACGGGAGCATTTGTCCCGGTAAATGTGGCGGGACTGGACGACGCCCTGTTCTCCGACACTTTATTCGGGCACCGCAAAGGCGCTTTCTCAGGTGCTGATACAACACGCGAGGGAATGATTGCCCAAGCCGAAGGCGGCACCTTGTTTCTGGATGAGATCGGCGATCTGACGCTCGCTTCCCAAGTAAAGCTGCTGCGGCTACTGCAGGAGCGCCACTACTACCCATTGGGCTCGGACATGGCGAAAATGAGCAGTGCCCGGATCCTTTGCGCCACTCACCGCGACCTGAATGCCCGCATGGCCGAGGAGTCCTTCCGCTCCGACCTCTACTATCGTCTGTCCGTACATCAGGTGGATATTCCCCCATTACGGGAACGCAAGGAAGACATTCCGGTTCTACTGGCCGTCTTCGCCGCTGAAGCGGCCGACTCATTGGGGAAGAAGCTCCCGGAGGCACCACCGGAGTTACTGACTTTACTCACCAACTATCATTTTCCCGGCAACGTGCGAGAACTGCGATCAATGGTCTTCGATGCCGTGGCACGCCACAAATCCGGGCGGGTACTGGCGGTAAAAAGCTTCCGCAAGACCATCAAGACACAACAAGTCACTGCGGTACCATCAAAGAAGAAGGCAGCGGAGAAGGCTAACTCGCAGGAAAGATTCCAGACTTTGAAGGAGGCGGAACAACTGCACATTGAGGAGGCATTGCATCGAGCCGGCGGCAACCAAGGCACTGCCGCCGCCTTGTTGGGCATCTCGCGACCAGCCCTCAACCGGCGGTTAGCGAGGATGCGGGATGATTGAGCTTGTCACACGCATCGTTGGAATATTGGTTTCGACACGGGGAAAGCACCCGGCGTTTGCGTACCTTCGCCCAGGCAAAACAATGCCCGGTCGGGCTGTATGTCTACACCGCTGCCCTGACCGGATGAATTGATGGCACTGAAAACCATCCTATTTCAGTGCCATCCAACTTAGAGTTTTAGCGCTTGTTTTAATCGGCATCAGACAGAAGTCAATTCTCCGAGTGACTGATATAGTCACGCTTCATTAACTCCCGAATCCAGCCCTCTGTTGATATCTCCAACTTCAGATATACGCTCCAACAAGAGATAAACCAATTTAGATCATGCTTAATAACGCTACCAAGGAAATCACAGCAAAAATAAACAGCACAGGCATGATAAAAACGTCAGCTGGAAATCCTAAGCTTTTCGTATTGTCTTCAGATTGCATTTGAAGCACCTTAATTGTCGAATTAAACTTCTTTCATTCAGAAACGATTAACGTATTTTGTATAGGTTTAATGAGTTAAAACAGCCAGATTAGCGTATGCGTTTTCTACCAGGCTCAGCTCTTTCTTTAGCTTCCTTCGCATAGTTTTGGTATTTTTTCTTTCCAGTTTCTTGCGCAGTTTTTTCTTCTCCGCCTTAAGCTGCCCGAGAAAGAATTTCAACTCATCTTGGCGCTTATGACACTGCTTGGTGGCAGAATCCAAAAGACTGTCAAGCTCATTTAGTAGCTTTTGATATTTCATTGACTTTTCCCCATTTCTATATTTCTTGTATTTGTAGCACCCAGAATTTTAATTTCCTCATCAACAAGCAACCCTGGAGTAAATGGCATATCCATTACGGTCTTAAACTCGCTTTATCCCTGCTGACCGTTTTTTCAATGCGTTGACTTAACCTCATGCAAAAAACGCACCAGTACATGCAATTTAAGATTACTGACCTAAAATCAAGCAGATAGAATGATAGGAAAGAGAGAAGAAATATCTTTTCGGGGTGTAACAAAACGAGCTTTTATAAGCGGATCAAGGCTGTACAATATACATTTATCATTATTAATCAGTTGGTTATAGATCTATCTAGCACCCATGCCTTGGGTGTAAAATTTTATTTCGTTACACCCCCTTACCAAAGCAGACCTGCCCTCCCTTTTCCGTTCAATGCCACGCAGTTGGTCACAAAGCGCGTTCAGTCCGATAACGGAATCGACGTGGAACTCCTGCATAATCAGCAGCACTCCTGGAATGATAAAGTCGCGAGCATAACATGTTGCTGGTGGGGATATTATGGCGCCATTGCAGATTCACCCTGGCATCCGCACAAAAAAACAGACCATTTCTGAAACCAAACTGTAAGGACCTCCGTATAACAGCGACTAATGGACAGTAAACAAAATACAAAAGCTGTTCGTTACCGCTATTTACCCAGGAGAAACACGATGAAACTTACCACACGCAAAAAGACGCTAAATGCCATTCTCACCGGCTGTCTGGCCACAGTTGCCCTGAGCAGCGCACCCCTGTATGCCGCCAATCCCTGCGGAGCCAGGAACCCCTGCGCCGCCAAGCAGGCGATGAAGATGCACAATCCCTGCAACCCCTGTGCGGCAAAAAACCCATGCGGCGCAAAAAATCCCTGTGCGGCCAAGAATCCCTGTGGGGCGAAAAATCCATGCGCCGCGAAAAATCCTTGCGGGGCTGGAAAAGTGACCCGACCAGCCGACTACAAGCCTTACCGCGGTAACAGCGCGGCCCTTGCAGCCGAGGGCAGCAAGCTGTTCAAGGACACCCGTCTGAGCACCAACGGCATGTCGTGCAACACCTGTCACAACAATAACGCCTCTTATCAGGTCACCTTCGCTGAACCCTACCCTCACTACGTACGCATGGCCGATGACCAGCAGAAGCTGAAAGCAGTCCATGCCGACGAGATGGTGCAGCTCTGCATGATGGGGCCCATGAATGCCAAAGCATTGGCCTGGGACTCAAGAGAACTGGCCGCCCTCACCGGCTATGTTCTGGCACAGCAGAAGAGCTTCACCAAGACCCACAAGATGGGCGCAATGAATCCTTGTGGCGCCAAGAATCCTTGTGGGGCGAAAAACCCTTGTGCTGCCAAAAATCCTTGCGGGGCGAAAAATCCCTGTGCAGCCAAGAATCCCTGTGCAGCGAAAAATCCTTGCGCACCTAAGAACCCTTGTGCACCAAGAAATCCTTGCTCTGCAAAGATGCACTAACGTGCCATATGGCGGGCACTCCAGCCCGCCGTCCATTCACACAGCATATTCTGGTGCGCACGGCGCACCATGATTGCTGAAGAGGCTCAAATTCCCAGGGGATATCTGATTAGATGCAGCTGCCTGTACTGTTACTGTCGCTGGTCATCGTGGTTCCGCTCTTATTCACCACTGAGCCACGCCTCACACTGCTGCTCCTGATTGGCGTCGCCCTCGGCATCACCCTGCAACATGCCGCCTTCGGTTTTACCAGCGCCTACCGGCGTTTCATGCTTTACCGTGATACCGCCGGATTAAATGCCCAACTGCTCATGCTCGCAGTCGCCACGCTGCTGCTCGCGCCGATTCTAAGCAGTGGCACTGTTTTTGGGCATGGCGTGGCAGGTGCAGTGGCGCCGGCAGGTCTACAGGTCGCCGCAGGTGCCTTTCTGTTTGGTATCGGCATGCAGCTCGGCGACGGCTGTGGCTCCGGCACCCTCTACAAGGCCGGCGGTGGTGCACCGCGAATGCTGATCACCCTCTTCGCCTTTTGTGCAGGATCCTTCTGGGCAAGTCTCCACATGGGTTGGTGGCAACAACTTCCATCACTACAGACCCAGTCGCTCGATGAACCCTTGGGATACCCAACCGCAGTCTCAATCCAGTTGGTTTTTATCACTCTGCTTGCCCTGCTGTTGCGTCGCTGGCGCAGCCGACAAAAATCCACTGCCACCCCACCACAGAGAGGCTGGCGGCGTCTGTTATCAGGTTCCTGGCCCCTGATCACCGGCGCCCTGCTGCTCGCCTTGCTCAATCTCGCAACACTGTTGACTGCGGGTCATCCCTGGACCATTACCTGGGCCTTTACCCTGTGGGGTGCCAAGGCAGCAATACTTCTCGGCTGGAACCCGTCCAGTGCGCCATTCTGGAGCGGGGCTTTCCAGCAGTCAGCACTACGGGCCGACATCCTGCAGGATGTCACCTCCGTGATGAATATCGGCATACTGCTCGGGGCATTGGCCGCCGCCGGGCTGGGTGGCCGATTCACGCCTTCATTCCGCATCCCCCTGGGTTCGCTTGCTGCCGCCATCATTGGTGGTCTTTTGATGGGCTATGGCGCCCGCATCGCCTATGGTTGCAATATTGGCGCTTTTTTCTCGGGCATCGCCTCCCTTAGCCTGCACGGCTGGCTCTGGATCGCCTGCGCCCTGCTGGGCAGCGCACTGGGCGTACGCTGGCGACCCCTTCTTGGACTTTCAAACTGATGAGTTGTAGAAACGATTGAACAGTAAAATTTCCGATATTCAGTTACCCATCCTCGCTCCGCCGAATCCCGCTCAACTCCCATCCGGAGAAATCGCGGAGATGCTGACAGCAGGAACGGAGGTACGTGCCAGTATGCGGGCACTGGAGCGGGTCGGGCTCAACCTGGTAGGCGAAGTGTTGAAAGACCAGGGCGATTTTATCGAACTGGAACACTATCCAAAAGATGATGTCTTTGACGATGAGACCCACAGCCAGTACTACTATCACACCCACCGTAACGATACGGATGAGCATGGTCATTTCCACACCTTTCTGCGGGCCGGGGGCATGCCAAAAGGCTCCAAGCCCTTAGATTACCCCCTGACCAGCGAACCCTGGCCACAGGGGGACGATGCAATCGGCCACTTGGTGGGGATCTCCATGGATGCCTGGGGCCGGCCCATCGGGCTGTTTGCCGCCAATCGCTGGGTGACGGGTGAAACCTGGTATCCTGCTGAAACCATGATCGCAATGCTGCCCCGCTTCGCCATCGAGCACGCCTGGCCCTCCTGGCCGGTAAACCGTTGGATCAGCGCCATGGTCAGGCTGTTCCAACCGCATATCCGCACCCTGCTCATCCATCGCGACAGTGTAGTTTCCACCTGGCAGCATGCCCATCCCGGGGTGGACGTGTTTGAAGACCGCAATCTGGAGCTTACGGGTTATCTGCCCATCTCTGTGGATGATTGGATGGCGTCGCTGGAGCAGGTTTCCGCGTGAGCCGTCTCCCGATCAAGTTTCTGTTTGCCTGCGGGTTTGTGTTTACGCTACTGACATCGACGGCAATAGCTGACAACGATCCCAGCGCATCCATCAGTACCTTCCTCTCCCGCCACTGGCAACGTCCGCTGCAACATCAGGGCGAAGCGCCGGTCTCCTTCCCGGCCCTGGAGGTCTCGCTGGACCCCAGGGCCTGTGGAACCTGCCATCCACAGCAGTTGCAGGATTGGCAGGGAAGCCTGCACGCCCACGCCATGGGTCCAGGTCTGCTGGGTCAACTCATGGACATGAACCCCGCTGACAGAGCAGAACATCAGGCCTGTCTACACTGTCATGCGCCCTTGGCGGAGCAGGCCGATGAAGTGGTTACGTGGCTCTCCGGTGGAGAAACCGGTATCTCCCCGGAAGGCAGCGTTCCCAATGGCCCGCTCTACAATCAGGGATTGATCTGCGCCGGCTGCCACCTGCGCAACTATCAAATCCACGGCCCGCACAGAAACAAGGCGTTGCCCCCCTCCCCGCCTTTGAATGAAAACGCCCATCAACCTCACAATGGGTGGCAACCACAGGATGCCTTTGAGAGCTCCGTTTTCTGTGCAGCCTGTCACCAGTTTGAGGCAGACGGTTATGCACTGAACGGCAAACTGCTTGAAAACACCTTTGAGGAGTGGAAGGCAAGCCCACAGGCGAAAGAGGGAAAAAGTTGCCAGTCCTGTCACATGCCGGATCGCCGTCATCTGTGGCGAGGCATACACGACAAGGCAACTGTGCTGTCGGGTGTCAGGATCTCGCTGGACGGGGTAGAGACAAACAACGAAAAGGTCAGAGGTATCCTGACCCTGACCAACACGGAAGTGGGTCACCGATTCCCCACCTATGTCACCCCTCGCGTGGTGATGGAGGCGATCCAACTGGATAGTCTCAATCAACAGATTCCCGTGACCCGGCAGGTGCAGATTGTCGCCAGGCAGGTGAGTCTCGACCTGAGCCGGGAACTGTTTGATACCCGCCTCGCACCCGGAGAGACCGCCCACCTGGATTATCAGGCTCCCCTCCATCCTGATACCCAATCCATCCTGTTCCGGATCCAGATCGAGCCGGATACTTTCTACCGGGACTTCTATCGGGCCACCCTGAACAGTGGATCGAGTGATAAAGGCGCCGAAACCCTGCGCCTCGCACTACAGAATGCCGAGGCATCGGTCTATACTCTGTTTCGCAGGGATATACAGCTGGAGCTTAACAGCGAGCCATAATCGTTGACTGAAAGTCTCTCGGTCCGACTATGGATTTCGCCGGGTCCAATGCACATCTTTCCTCTTATCCTGACTTGAAGATTCATTTGAGAACAGCTAGGTTGTTGAGCGTTTATGCCATAAACCATTCAAGGGAAGAGCATGTCCATATCGGAACCCGAACGCTGGCTTGAGGAACATGGCTCTGCGCTCTATTCGTTTGCATTCCTGCATGTACGCGACGGGCATCGGGCTGAGGACTTAGTACAGGAGACCCTGCTGGCAGCCCTTAAAGCACGCGGACGTTTTCAGGGCAACGCGTCTCTCCGAACCTGGCTCACCGGCATCCTCAAGCACAAGATCATGGACGAGTTCCGGCGACAGTCCCGCGAGGCACCCACTCCAAATTCTCCCGATGATGCGTGGGATGCGGCTGAAGCACGACGGGTGGCGGAGAATTTCACCGATAGTGGCCGCTGGAGTCGGCCACTCACAAATTGGGGAGACTCAGAGCAGGATTTTTCCCGCGATCAGTTCTGGTCACTGATCGAGCAGTGTTTGGCTGCACTCTCCCCCCGTATGGCACGACTCTTTGTTTTGCGCGAGTTATGGGAGATGGAGACCGAAGAGATTTGTAAGGAACTGGCCATCACACCGACCAACCTCTGGACAACGCTGCATCGCGCCAGATTGGGCATGCGGCAGTGCCTGGAAAAAAATCTGTATGCCTGATGTGAGGTCTCTGCACAATGCTTACCTGTAAAGACGCGAGCCGCCTGATCTCCGAGGGGCAGGATCGAAAACTCAGTCGGAGGGAAAAGATAGGTCTGCGCCGAATGGCACTTACTTAAGTTTCTTGGGATGTCCATTTTTCCTGACTTCCTCCCTCGCTGCATGTCTGGGTTTGATGAGTAGAGGAAAGGATTTCGGTCGTCGTTTGAGCGCCCTCGGTTCAATGCGTCCTGGTCGCTTCCCAACTTGCTGTTGTGCAATTAGGATGAACAAGCGGCCAAGTTTTTCGTCATCGTAATTTCCAGGATCGCCCCGTCTCCAGGAAAGCCACAACTGCAAGGTGTGCTTGAAGCTGAGCTGGCGGGGTAACAGGTCGGCCAACAGAGCTGCCTGAGCCATCAAAAGTCTGATTAGATTATAGGCCAACAGATAGATCCAGATCTCCTTTTCCGCCAT
>JAESPD010000044.1 GCA_016756855.1 gamma proteobacterium endosymbiont of Lamellibrachia anaximandri
TAGCCGGTGGAGTATTCACAGGGTTCCATGTAGTTCAAGTCGACGCCCTTCATGATTTGGTGATTTTTATTGATAATACAGTTGGTTATACGTATTTAGTTTGGTAACGTTGGGACACTAGTGATATTTTATAATTAATTCACTGACTTGGATTTTCATCTAATTTTATTATTTTTCAGGCTTCGAATCAGATGTTTTCGTTTCAATAATTTCTGAAAGTTGAAGGATTCGCTGTTCGTTGGATTCGACTTCTGCTTTGATCGCCTTCGTATCGGATTCATTGTTGGTTTTTAGCAATTCACTGAGTTCCTGATTACGTGATTTGCGGCGCTCCAGTTCCTCACGTAATTGATCGAGCTCTTCTGCCTCATCTGCCTTGTCGAACATGATGGTTTCCGGTGAGTCGTCACTGGCTACCAAATCATCCGCCTTGGCGCTTGTGCCCGTTGGAATAAACCGGCTCTCCAAGCCATATTGGCGCTGGTTCATAAAGGATGGAGAAACGATTTCGATGTCGTTTTGGTGAAGTACATCCAATACCATCTTTCGCAGATTCGAGCGGGCAGTCAATAGATGTTTCACTTCCGGCAGAAATCCTGCGATTCGATAGGTTACTGCGTAATCGCCAATCTCGGTGACCTGAACGAAGCATTCGGATAATTTTACCTCCTCTGCTGCTTCGATCAATAAAGCCTCGATACGGGCGCGGGGTATTTCATAACCAAGAGAGAGAGTTGTTGAGATAATCGTGCCAGATCTGCGGACGACCGTGACAGGCGTCGTGATCAGAAACAGATTTGGAAAGATTGTCAGATCCCGGTCTTCGGTCTGGATCTCGGTGTGAAACAGCCCCCGGTCAGTGACTTTCCCAAATTGATCGCCGATACGGATGAAATCCCCGGATCGAAAACTGCGCACCACCCGTAGCATCAACCCCGCCATAATATTGGTGACAAAGGTAGTGGATGAGAGGCCGATGACGCCGGTAAGTACGATGCCAAGCAGACCGAGTATCTGGCCTCGCGCGACCTCCGACATCGGGATTTGAAAGAGCAGGATCAGTATTCCGACCAATGTCAGGCCTAGAATGAGTAACTGCCGGGGTAGTTTTGCCTCTGCGCCCAGACTGGTGCGCTGGGTGATGAGGAATCTATTGGATGTCCAGACGATCACGACTATGACCGCGGCAGTGATAAGTGCCGGCATAAAGCGGCTGAACACAGGGAATGTATTAGACAGCCATTCCATGATCATGCCTCTCTACAGATTGCAGCACGCATGTGGCTGCTAAATCGTGTGAAGCTCAAAAACCAACTCCGATCCCGACGCCGCCGCGGGAGTAGCCGCCGCTACCGACGCCTATGCCGAAGTGTATTCTGGGTTTGGTATCGCGTCGTGCTACTGCTTTTGGCCAAAGATGGACATCGGCTGTTTTGATGATCGGGAATTGGTAATCCGCTCCGCCAACCCTGCCCGTTCTGATTTCACTGACAGGGCCGCTTATGGTGACCTGGCGCCCCTTGCTATAGTCGACACTCTCAAGGTATCCAGGTGTGACCGCGATAAAACGTCCGGTTGGAGAGGCGTCGAGATCCGGTTTGCCGTTCTCTTGTAAAGGGTAAGCGATCACTTCGAGTTCACTACTGCTCTGCAGATTCCGCAATTCCATGATTACACCACCCCATTCCACTGGGGATGCCCCGAAGCTCTGGTTTTTTTCAGCTATCTGTTTTGGCGTGACCGAACGATCTCCTGCCGGAGCCCGGGTTTGCGGGGCGGCACAAGCAGCCAAAAACAGGCACAGGGTGACGAAGAAAATGTGTTTGAAATACTTTGTCATGGATATGCCCTACCAGTAGTAAGGGTACCTGTACCCAAAAGGATACCAGGGGTCATAAAATGGATCGCGATAGTAGCGATAGGGATAGTCCTTCTCTTCCGGCCAGAGAAAGTAGACTTCCGCCTCGACTACTGGATAGGTGTAGCTATAGTCGCCGACACTGCGCTCGATCGCCTGGGTGACAGATCCGGTGACGGTGAGTAATCGGTCTTTTGGGTACTCCTCTGGATCGAGAAAACCCTTCACTTTGACCATGAAGCGCCCTTGCCCATCACTGGCTGAATCCGGTTTTCCCTCCGAGGCCAGAGAGCGTGCCAATACTTCGATGAGGGTGCTCTCTTTGCGATTATCCACGCTGATAATGGTGCCGCCCCAGCGGACCCGTGAGTGAATGAAGCGTCCTGCTGCCTGTTGGATCTCGGCAATCTGAATATTTCCTGGTGGCGCTTTTTTGATTAATTCTGGCACATTGGAGGAACAGCCGTTCAGCAAGCCTGCCAAAATACAAACGAACAGACATCGCTGAAAATAGGGGGTGTTGGTGCTGATTTGGTATCTGGTAAACATAGAAAACCGCTTTCTGGAGCTAATAGGCCTTTTTCAAATATGGCAGAACAACCGATGATTCAATTGTAGAACGATTTTGTTTGCAGAGGGAGCCCCAACATCGCCCCAAAAAATATCCCGCAGAAAAGCGCTGTCCTTTACGCTGTCTGAGGTCTTTTATCGGCACAAACGGGCCTTGATGACTATTTTGTAAAAATAAACTCAGTCATTTGGTCTTTCAAAGCTTCAATTTCATCGCTGCTCAGCGCCAGCTCATTGATTGCATTGCCAAAAAAATCAAGTGTGTCGCTTGCGGTTGTGGATTCTCTCAACAGAATTACATCAAGAATGTAGTTGGCCACCTTAATGGTCGCAATCAGCTCTCTGATTTTTTCATCTTCAATTTCACTGCACGATTCTCGATGGTGGTGAAGAATAGTCAGGCAGATGGTCTCGGGTAATTTCCAACTCTTGGCCAGGATAAATCCGATTAAGGTGTGGTTGGTCCCGTATCTTTGCTCCTCCTCTTCTATCCACCTCCCAGGGTCTGACTTCGCTATCCTGAGAACCTGATCATAGTCGCTGAAGCGCTTGGCCATAAGAAGGGCGCCGGATTTATGAAAGAGACCGGCAAGATAGGCTTCATCACTGGCAATTAAACTGATTGAGCTGGCGATCCAGACTGCGCACTGGGCAACTGCATTGACATCTTCCCAGATCATCTGCACAGCGGGTTCGGTATTGTCGAATACATGTTTCAGCGCAGAAGCGACCACCAGGTTCTTGATGTTTTCCAGGCCCAGCAGAACCGAGGCATGTTGAATGGAGTCAAATTTTCGGCGCATGCCAAACGCAGGGGAGTTGATGGTCTTCAGTACCAGTCCGGAAATTGCGGCATCCTGACTGATCAGGTCGGCAATTCTGGCTATGTTGACATCCTTGTTCTGCATCTCCTGCTCAATGTTGAGTACCACCTTGGGCAGAGAGGGAACGGGAATGCCTTTCATTACTTCATAGGCATTTCGCAGTTCAGATTCGGATGGATAGAGCGCTGAATTCACAAAGGATTCTCGTGTGGTTGGAATTCGATATATTTTAGCTGTCTGGCGCAGGAATTCCATGCAAACAGGCTGCTTGAGGAATTTAAAGGCAGGATGACGGTTGTTACGGGATCAGGCTGCCCCGCCTGTGGTGAGCGCCTGCAGTTTACTCATTGATCATCCGCTCTTTTTTTGCGTCTTCCTGGAAGTAGTAGTCATACTTCCTGTGCATCTGATTCGTGAAGGTCCAAGCCTCATTATAGGACAGGCCGCTGTTCTTCGGGATGATGACCTTGACGTAAAGCTGGTTGGATTCCTGTGCTTTCAAGCGAGTCAGTGACTGATCGAGCTGTTTGCGCGACACGGTATTGAAGACTTCGCTCCCGGGCGCCTTGTAATCGATGACAAGCTGCCCTTTGATCTTGGCGAAACGCACCACCACGACAAATTTACCCCGGGAGGTGCGGGCGGGCCGGACAAGTTTGTCGTATTTGATCTTGAGTGCTTGGAAGTCGATCTTCAGATCGGCAAGTGTCTGATCCGAGTCCATATTCTGGGCCTGTGCCACCGCCAGCTCCTCACTTTGAGCGCGATAGGATGTGCGCAGGCTCTTCAGCTCGCCCAGGGTCAATGTGTGGCGCTTAGTGAGCCGATTCACGTCTTCACTCAGATTTTCAACGCTACGGGTAGCGTCGTCGATGAGTACTTGTAGACGGCTGGTGTCTGTTGTCAGCCGGGTGACCTGCACATTGAGACTGTCTTTGTCGTGGGTGAGCCGGGTGACCAGAATATTGAGATCATCTTTGTCATGGGTAAGGCGGGTTACATTGCTCTCCAGGTCGTCCCGTTCCCGTGACAGACCGCTGATCTGGTGCAACTGACTGGCGATGGCCGCCTCCTGCTGCTCTTGCTGCTCCTCCGCGCGCATCAGCTGCATGCGCATCATCGAGAGCTCATATTCGCGGGAGAGCAGGCGCTCCTCCAGCGTCTGATTCTCCTCGCCTGTTGTCTTAACCAGTTCCATCGCCTCCTGCTCTGCAGCCATGGTAGAGCGCAGCTGATCCAGCAGCTCCATGTTGCGGATCAGCAGAACCACCATTGCGAGCATGAATATCATGAGGATTACCGTCATGATATCGGTGAAAGAGGGCCAGAAACCCTCCTCAGCCTGGGTTGCGTGGTGGTTCAGTCGCAGATCGACGAAGCTGTTATCCATGCCGTTTATTCAGGCTGGCGCAGTCGAAAGCCGCGAATCAGGATGTGTTTGATATCGGCCATGTCGCGGGTGTGAGACTTTGACTGTTCGGCGAAGTCATCCAGCGTGGTGAGCATGTGCTCTTCCATCTCCTGAACTGCCTGCTGTGACTGGCCCATCTGCTGGACCAGCCCCTGCATGGAGCGGATCAGGCCGGTGAACTCGTAGAGAACACTGTCGGTATGGACATGGAAACGTGGGATCAGTTCGTTGACCGTGACCTGTTCCACAGCACTGACAAGATTGGTCTGGACGTCGGTGAGTTTGAGGTGGAAATAACCGAAGATGACGTAGCAGACAATCGCGGTAATGGTGGTGGAGAGCGCGGTGGACATGCCGTGTACTACCATGCCCATGCCGCCCACGTTGACCGCATTCTCCAGCAGGTCAGAGGCGCCGATCAGGGCGATGGAGAGGGAGACGATTGTGCCGAAAACACCAGTCAGGATCAGGATATTGTTGATGAACTTCGGCAGGCTGTTGCGCGTGCTCTCGTTGGCCAACAGGGTGGACGCCAGTGAGCCGTGGTTGACCGGGCAGTTCGCTTTGAAAAGTCCTTCCATGATGCGGTAGCGCATCACGATAATGGATTTTTTCGGCAGCTGGGCGTAAGGCTCTTCCATCCCCTCCCGCAGATTGCGCACGAAACGGATCAGTGCATTCTCTTCACGGACGTAGTGGATGAAGATAAGGATCATGCGCAGAATGCCGATAAAGAACAGCCCGACAATGGTGCCGTTAATGATCAGGCCGGTACTTGTGAGCTGGTCCCGGAAATAGACCTGGTTGATGAAATCGAACTTCCAGACAATCAGTCCTGCGACCAGGGTGGACATGATGACCATTCTGATGAGGATGTTTCGACTGAAGTTACGGCGTAACTGTATGCTTCCCAACGCGGCTTCTCCGACGGTGCTGCAAATCGGCCTAGTTTACCTCAGGAGAGTCTGGGAATTAAGAAGAAGATGGTAATTCTTTTCGGGAGACTGCCTTGCGCGGCTTATTGAAGAAGATGTCTACGGCTATTTGACGGCAATCGTGGGAAAATCAGACCATGAGCACGCCCCGCATGTCACTGTTGGAGATCTTCGATGCCGCGCTGCAGGCTGTGGATGGTCGCCGCTGCGTCAGGGAGAGGCTGCGGCAGAGACCGAAAAAGGGCCAAATATCCCTCGTGGCCGTGGGCAAGGCGGCGGGCGCCATGGCTGCAGGGGCCAGAGAGATTCTTGGCGAGCGTATTGTCTCGGCGCTGGTGGTCTCCAAGCATGGCCATCTGGAGAGTGTTTCGGCCAGATTGCCGGACTGGGAGCTGTTTGAGGCTGGCCATCCACTGCCGGATGGCAGGAGTCTGGCGGCGGGTGATCGCCTGATCGCTTTTCTTCATCAAAAACCACAGAGACCGCTGCTTTTTCTGCTTTCAGGGGGAGCATCCAGCCTGGTCGAGTCTCCTGTCGACGGTGTGGGGGGGGATTTTCTGGTCCGCGCCAATCGCTGGCTGCTGGGTAGCGGATTGGCGATTGGCGAGATGAACCGGGTACGTAAGGCACTCTCCCGAATCAAAGGTGGTGGATTGCTGCACTGGGTGGGCGATCGGCCGGTGACTGTACTGGCAATATCCGATGTGCCGGGTGATGAGCCAGGCGTGATCGGTTCCGGGCTGTTGACGCCGGAGGTGATAACCCCTGATGGAATGGAAAACTTTGGTCTGCCCGAATGGTTGGATTCAGTTGTCAGGCAGGCCATTCGACAGCGGCGGATTTATGGGGGCCACGGCCCAGCCATCGAGATCATCGCCAACCTGGAGCAGGCAAAGGCTGCTGCGGCTCGGGAGGCCCGGAAACTGGGCTATCGGGTAAAAGTGGTGGATGGGTTCGTTGCAGGAGATGCAGCGGCGGTCGGCGTTCGTTTGGCTGATGAACTCAAGGTCGCCGAACCTGGTGTGACGGTCTGGGGTGGCGAGACCACGGTTGTCCTGCCACCTGAGCCGGGGCAGGGCGGCCGAAATCAGCATCTGGCCCTGGCCGCTGCGGGGCAGCTGCAGGGGCATGACAATCTTTGGTTTCTGTCTGCCGGTACGGACGGCACTGATGGTCCTACCGAAGATGCGGGAGCATTGGTGGATGGTGCTACGCTGACCCGTGCGCGAAATGAGAGTTTTGACCCGGATCAGGCACTGCGCCAGGCCGGCTCCGGTTCACTGCTGGAGGCGAGCGGAGATCTTGTGACCACCGGGCCTACCGGGACAAATGTGATGGATCTGATGTTGGGATTGAAGTTGTAATGAAAAACGAAACAAGCCTCTATCGTGCTGCCCGCCGCTGTCTGCTGGAAAAAGCAGTGGAAACAAAGCTGGCTCTTACAGACCAGGTGGCGCAGGCCTGGCGCTTGGGGGAGCTGGCACTCAGCGACTGGAGCCCTGCGGACGCTATCGTCGAAGCGGGTCATCCCCCCCGGCCGGAACTGGTACATCCAAGTAAGTTGCCCCGTCGTGGTCTCGGCACGGAGCAGGGACGTGTGGCGCTGATCCACGCCATAGCCCATATCGAATTCAACGCCATCAATCTGGCCTGGGATGCGGTGCAGCGTTTTCCCGATATGCCGGCAAAATTCTATAGCGACTGGATACAGGTGGCAGTGGAGGAGGTGCGGCATTTTTGCCTGCTGCGGGAACGTCTGCGGGATGCAGGTGCCGATTATGGTGATTTCCCTGCCCACAATGGTCTTTGGGAGATGGCGGTCCGTACCGCTGATGATCCACTGGTTCGCATGGCGTTGGTGCCCCGCATGCTGGAGGCCCGTGGACTGGATGTCACGCCGGGCATCATGGCGCGCTTCCGCAAGGCGGGGGATTGGGAGACGGTGGCGGTGTTGCAGGTGATCCTGGACGAAGAGGTGGGACATGTGCAGTTCGGCAGTGACTGGTTTGCCTGGCTCTGTGAACAGCGGGGAGTGGACCCTGAAACGACCTATTTCGATCTGCTGAACAACGTTCTCAACGGCGAAATTCGTTGTCCCCTGCATCGGCAGGCGCGGCTGGATGCAGGGTTTTCAGAACAGGAGCTGGAACGTCTGGAGGCGTTATGCGCGAAACATTGAGATAACTGTCTGGAAGCCCTAAACCGGTTTGATGGTCTCCACCCTGAGTCCCTTCGGCGACGCCACTAGAATTTCGGCATGGTCAGAATGCCACTCCCCCAAAACAAAACGGCTGGATTTTTCGCCGGATAACATGAAATCGTGTCGGCCGGGACGGTGGGTATGTCCGTGGATCAGCCGCCTTACGCCGCGATTCTCCATATACTGCTCCACGGTCGTTTGATTGACGTCCATGATTCCGGCCGCCTTCAGAGAGGTTGCCTCCCCGCTCTTCGCCCGGTACTCCTGGGCAATGGCAATACGTTCCGGAATGGTCCTGGAGAGAAACTGTGTAATGAATGCTGGATCGCGAACCTGTCTGCGGAACGCCTGATAGGGCAGGTCATCGGTGCAGAGCAGGTCTCCATGCATCAATAGCGTGGCTGTGCCGAAAAGATCGATCTGTGTTGGATCATCGATGAGTTCCGCGCCGGTCTGAGCGCAGAATTGCTCGCCAAGCAGGAAATCCCGGTTGCCGTGCATCAGCAGGATTCGGCTGCCACTGTCGTAGAGTCTCTTTAGTGCAATCTTGATCCGTTGCGCGGGTTCGATTTCCAGATCGTCACCGATCCAGGCGTCGAAGAGGTCACCCAGAATATAGAGCCTATCTGCGCCAGGGGCGCGGCGTTCGAGGAAATCGAGGAACAGCTGCACCGTTTCCGGTTGGTCGTCGGAGAGGTGCAAGTCGGAGATGAAGAGGGTTTCGGCCAATTTAATCTCTTTGGGTTTGATTCCCCTAAGCTTGTTGCACAGAGTCGGTAGGAGCGGCGCCCCGCCGCGATTACTCCGTGGATAGGCAAATCGCGGCGGGGCGCCACTCCTGCGAACTAGTCAGTGATTTCCGCCTTCTCGATGACGATATCTTCCGCCGGAACATCCTGGTGACCCGAGTTCATGGTGGTATCAGCGCCCTTGATCTTGTCGATCACGTCCATGCCGGAGACTACCTTGGCGAAGACGCAGTAGCCCCAGCCGTCCTGTCCTGGATGGTCGAGGAAGCTATTGTTCGCGACATTGATAAAGAACTGGGCGGTGGCGGAGTGGGGGTCTCCGGTGCGGGCCATGGCGATGGTGCCGATCTCGTTGGAAAGACCGTTTTTCGCCTCGTTTTCGATTGGATCGCGGGTCTGCTTCTGAACCATGCCCGGCAGGAATCCACCGCCCTGGATCATGAAGTTACCGATGACCCGATGGAAGATGGTGCCGTCGAAGAAGCCATCCTCGACATACTGCTTGAAGTTGGCGCAAGTGTTGGGTGCGTTCTCTTCGTCCAGCTCGATGACGATAGGGCCGAGGTTGGTGGTCAATGTAATCATGTAAATTGCCTGTCTTTAGTAGGTTGAAATTGTGCCGGGTCAGAGATTATTTAACCACGCTGACCTTTTCGATGACGATCGGAGTGTTGGGTACATCAGGCATGCCGCTTTTGAAACCGGTCGGTTGCGATGCAATGCTGTCCACCACGTCCATGCCTTCAACCACTTCTCCAAAAACCGCGTAACCCCAACCGTCAAAGCTGGGGTAATCGAGGGGGGTGTTGTCCTTGTGGTTGATGAAGAACTGGGCAGTGGCCGAGTGGGGATTACCGGTGCGGGCCATGGCGATGCTGCCGCGCTTGTTCTTCAGACCATTCTTGGCTTCGTTGGAGACAGGATCACGGGTCTCCTTTTTTTTCATATCGCTGGTAAAACCGCCGCCCTGGATCATGAAGCCTTTGATGATGCGGTGGAAGATGGTGCCATTGAAGAAGCCGTCTTCTACGTACTGGACAAAGTTGTCGACAGTTTTCGGCGCTTTTTCACGATCCAGCGCCAACAGGATATTTCCCTGGTTGGTCTCCATCATGACCCGAATCGTCTCCGCCGCTGCAATATTTGCAAAGATGCCGCTCAGCAGCAGAGTGAGTAGTGTTTTGATAAGTAATTGCTTCATGAAGCGATGCCCCGTTAAAAACTGGTAATTTTTGAAGGAACCAATGATATAGCTTCTCTCGGACAGGAAAAAGACCTTTCCGTCTGGGGGATCACTCCACCGATACCTTCCTCGACAAACTGTTGGTAGAAAACAGGCACATTTTCCCGGTACGCCACCCGAATGGCTGGTATTAACAAAAAACTTCAAGTTTTCTTGGGGGGTGCCGAATTAAATGGTATCGATTAATTTTTTGGTGCGCCTTACGCCTGCGCATTTCGGATGAGTTGAGTATGTCCCGGTATATTTCTGTTCAATGGAAAATCGTGCCTGCCATGGCCCTGATATTCCTGATTATCATGGCAATTGCCACTGTCTATTCGGCCTATCAGCAGAAAGCTCAGCTTCTGCGCTCCGCCGAAACCCAGATGACCGATGTGCTAAACGGTTATCTGGACAGCATGAATGCCATGATGTTTACCGGCACTATGGCCAATCGGGAGATGTTGCGGGAGAAGATTCTGTCCCGCGAAGAGGTTATCGATGTTCGCATGCTCAGAGGAGAGGCGGTCAGTAAGGTTTATGGTCCCGGCTTTGACATCGAAAAACCAACCGATGATCTTGCAAGGCGGGCGTTGGTGGGAGAGCGCATCGTAGAGTTGAACAAGGTTGACGGGGCCAGAGTGCTCACCCTCATCCAGCCTTTTTTTGCGGAATCCAGTCATAACGGTACCAACTGCCTGACCTGCCATGCGCTGCCGGAGGGTACTGTACTTGGCGCCGGCCGTATGAGTTTTTCCCTGGCCAAACGGGATGCTGCAATCGAGCGGGAACTCTGGATTGGCGCCGGGATAAACCTGATGATCCTGTTGATTGGTCTGGGTATCGTCAGCCTGATCATCCACAAAGTCGTTATCTCTCCTCTGGGCCGTCTGCGCAGGACCATGGAGGAGATCGGTCAACATGCCGACCTGCGTCCCCGGGTGGCAAGCGGTGCGCATGATGAATTTCACTATGTCGGCAAGGCTGTGAACGATATGCTCAATCGCTTTCAACCCACTATCCACGAACTCAGCACCTCAATGGACAATCTGGCGGTCTCTTCCGAACAGTTGGCCCAGGTGTCCGCCGCGAGCCGTGAGGATTTCTCCGAGCAGGGAAGCCAGACGTATCAATTGAAAATCGCTATTGGCGAGATGGCGACCGCTGCCGAAGATGTCGCCAGGAACGCCGCTGGTGCTGCGGAAACGGCAATGAATGTTCGTGAACATGCCGCCGGCGGCAAAAATGTGGTTTCAGAGGTCTCTTCGTCGATCAACAATCTCTCAAGTCGAGTTGCCAAGGCGTCAGAGGTGGTACAGAAACTGGCGGGAGATACCCAGAGTATCGGGCAGGTTCTAGCGACGATCACCAGTATTGCAGAACAGACCAATCTGCTGGCGCTTAATGCCGCCATTGAGGCTGCCAGAGCGGGTGAACAGGGACGGGGTTTCGCGGTGGTGGCCGATGAGGTGCGTAATCTGGCGCAGCGAACCCAGGAGGCAACCCAGGAGATCCAGGTCAGCATCGAACGTCTCGATAGCGCCACCAGCCAGGCTGTGACAGTAATGCAGGAGGGAGGAAGGGAGGCACAGCAGAGTGTCGAGGATGCGGCGCGGGCAGGTGCGGCGTTGGATGAGATTACCCTGGCCGTTGATGCAATCACCGACATCAATGCCCGCATCGCTACAGCCTCGGAAGAGCAGTCTGCAATGGTTGTGGGAATCAACAACAGCATCCTCGCCATCAGTGATGTTACGGATCGTACCGCAAAAGGGGCGCTGAGCACCTCCGAGACCAGCGAAAAAGTTGCCGCTATCGCCGGACAACTGGATCAGATGGTCAATCAGTTCAAGGCCTGATTTCGCCGCCACAATCCTCGTCGTTTTGTGAAGCGTGCAGGTTTTCGCTACCATGCGCGCATTTCGCAGACACTCTCAGGGTAGCGGGCCAGCCATGCTCAAGATCTACAACGACCTCAATAACCACAAAGAAACGTTTGAACCTCTGGAAACGGGCAAGGTGCGGATGTATGTCTGTGGCATGACCGTCTACGACCTCTGCCACTTGGGGCACGCACGGGTAATGGTGGTGTTCGATGTGGTGGCCCGCTACTTCCGTCATCTCGGCTACGATGTCACCTACATTCGGAATATCACTGATATCGACGACAAGATCATCGCCCGTGCCAATGAGAATGGCGAGCCTTTCATGGATCTGACCGACCGCTTTATTCTGGCTATGCATGAGGATTCGGATGCATTGGGCATTCAACCGCCGGATGATGAGCCCAGGGCTACCGGCCATATGAGTGAGATCCTTGCCATGATCGAAAAATTGATCGCCAAGGATCACGCCTATGTGGCGGATAATGGCGATGTCTATTACAGCGTGCGCAGTTTTGCCGGGTACGGAAAACTGTCGGGCAAGTCGATCGACGATCTGGAATCCGGCGCCCGCGTGGAGCCGGGGGATGCCAAGCGCGATCCGCTGGATTTTGCCCTCTGGAAGGCGGCCAAGCCAAGTGAGCCGGCATGGGATTCTCCCTGGGGACAGGGGCGTCCGGGCTGGCATATCGAGTGCTCCGCCATGTCCTGCACCGCCCTGGGCGATACCTTTGATATCCACGGTGGTGGTGCCGACCTGACCTTCCCCCATCATGAAAACGAGATCGCCCAGTCAGAGGGCGCGACCGGCCACCCGTTCGTGAAATATTGGATGCACAACGGTTTTGTTCGCATCAACGACGAGAAGATGTCCAAATCACTGGGTAACTTCTTTACCGTGCGTGAGATTCTGGCGCGTTATCAGGCAGAAGAGGTGCGTTACTTCATCCTCACCAGCCAATATCGCAGTCCTCTCAACTACGATAGCGAGCACCTCGATAATGCCCGGGGCGCATTGACCCGTTTCTACACTGCCCTGCGTGACTTGCCTCAGATTGAGCCGGTTGGCGCGGAAGCCTTCAGCCAGCGTTTTCATGATGCAATGGACGATGACTTTAACACCCCTGAAGCGCTGGCTGTGTTGTTTGACATGGTGCGGGAAATCAACAGGCTGCGTGACAGCGATCAGGCTGCGGCAGCAGGTCTGGCAGCAGAGCTGTGTCGTCTGGGCGGTGTGCTGGGTATTCTGCAGGATGATCCGGAACGCTATCTCAAGGGGGGAGAACCAGGCGCAGATGGTGGACTCAGGGACGATGAGATCGATGCCATGATCCAGCAGCGTATCGACGCCCGCGTCAGCAAGGATTGGGCCGAAGCAGACCGCATTCGAGACGCGCTGCAAGAGGCGGGAATCCTCCTCGAAGATGGTGCGCAAGGCACCACCTGGCGCAGGGGCTGATACCTTTCCAACCCTCCCTTCTGCAATCGGACGGCGTGTCAAAATGTAGGAGTGGCGGGGCGCGGCTCCAGCTATCTCTTTGCGACAAGCTGCGGAGAGTTAAACCCAAAAAGATTAAAGAAATCCCCTACCTAGACGCTAATCAAGGACAGATCCTTTGTTTTCTTACGACGCCCAACCAAAATAACAGGGGCGCCGGAGAGACAAAATCTGTTTTTTTCGATCTTGATGAGGGAATTTTATGTCTATCAAAGGACAATCGCTTAGCTCCAGGTTGCTTCTATTGGCGCTCGTCGGCACCTTGATGATGGGCTCGGCAGCTGCATACGGTGTGATTTCACTGCTCAATGTGCTTGAGATCTATGATTATGCCCTGGACCGCCAAGTCGACAATGAACGCCAGATGCTCATTATGCAGAGTGACTTTAAGAAGCAGGTGCAGGAGTGGAAGAATGTCCTGCTGCGTGGATCCGAAAAGAAGAATTTCGATAAGTACTGGGGTAAATTCGAAGCCAGGGAGGCTTCTATAAAAGCAGAGGGAGATAGGCTGATGCCCCGGCTGGAAAATGAAGCGGCGAAAAAGCTTTTGCGATCATTTCTAAGCTCTCATGTGCAGATGGGGGCCGCCTATCGGACAGGGCTGGAGCAGTTCAAACAGGCCGGTTTCGACCCCAAGGCAGGCGATAAAGCGGTGAAAGGGATCGATCGGGCACCCACCAAAAAACTGGCGGAAGCGGCTGAACACATCTCGCAGCGGCTCTACCAATCCACCAGCCATCTGCCCGAAAAAAGTTACTATGCAATGGTTATCAGTCTACTGACCGTGCTGGCTGCGCTGATCACCTTTACGGGCATTACTGTCTGGATGGTGAGACGCGTTATCATCAATCCCACAAAGGATATCTCTGTTTCCCTCAAGCGCTTTGCCAATGGTGATTTCAGCAAGATCGATATCGAACATCATGGCGGTGAGCTTGGGGAGGTTGCAGAGAGTGCGATACAGGTAAAAGAACATCTCGGCGGCATTATCCGTGAGGTCAGGGGGAGTGCCGTTGAGTTGACCCAGGCAGCAGGTAGGCTCTCTGTGGCAACCCACAGCACCCAGAACGATCTGGGACGGCAACAGGGCGATATTCAGCAGGTGGCAACGGCAATGGATCAGATGTCTGACGTGGTCAGCCAGGTTTCCAGTAACGCCCAAGCGGCCGTTGAGGCTGCGCGCAGTGCAGATGCCGCTTCCATTGATGGTCGTAAGATTGTGGAAACGGGTATCATTGAGGTCAGAGAGCTGGCGCAGGATGTGGAGGGCGCAGCTGATGTGGTGAAGAGTCTGGAAGGGGATGTGGCCAACATCAGCTCGGTGCTCGATGTCATCAAGAGCATCGCGGAACAGACCAATCTGTTGGCGCTGAATGCAGCCATTGAAGCGGCACGGGCCGGTGAGCAGGGACGGGGGTTTGCTGTGGTTGCCGATGAAGTAAGGACGCTGGCGGGGCGTACCCAGGAGTCAACCAGTGAGATTCAGCAGATGATCGAGCGGCTTGAGATGGGATCCGGCCGCGCGGTCAAGGTAATGGCTGAGAGTCGGCAGCGGGTGGAGGCGAGTGTTGAGCATGCCAGCAAAGCCGGTGAGTCGCTCAGGCAGATTACAACTGCCGTTGCAGCAATAGCGCAGATGAACGAGCAGATTGTGGCGAGTTCAACCGAGCAGAGTTCGGTGACTGAGGAGATCCACCGCAGCATCACCAGTATCAACGACCTGGCCAGACATACCGGAGAGAGTGCGCAGACGGTGTCAGATTCTGGAGAGGGCGTAGCCGCACTGGCCGCTAATATGGAGACCCTGGTAGGACGTTTTAAGGTCTGATTGAGCGGTGTTTCGCAGGAGTGGCTTTGAGCCGCTCCTGCGCTACTTTTTACAGCGCGTTGTGCAGCTCTGCGGCCTGCAGCGTGTTCTCCAGCAGCGTGGCGATGGTCATAGGTCCCACACCGCCAGGAACCGGCGTAATCCAGCTGGCGCGTTCGCTGCAGCTGTCGAAATCCACATCCCCCACCAGTTTGCCCTCATCCGTGCGGTTGATACCCACATCGATCACTATCGCGCCGGGTTTGATCCAGTCGCCGGGTACAAAGCGGGAACGTCCCACTGCCGCCACCAGAATATCGGCGTTTCGGCACTTCTCTTCCAGATCTTTGGTGCGGCTGTGGCAGACGGTGATGGTGCAGCGCGCAGCCAGCAGTTCCAGCGCCATGGGCCTGCCGACGATGTTGGACTGGCCGATGATGACGGCATCCAGCCCCTCCAGGTTTTGTCCGGTGCGTTCCAGCATGGTCATGATTCCCTTCGGGGTGCAGGGACGCAGAATGGGCATGCGCAGCACCAGCCGGCCGACATTGTAGGGGTGGAATCCATCCACGTCCTTGGTGGGCAGGATGCGCTCGATGACAGACTCCTCGTCGATCTGCTTCGGCAGCGGCAGCTGTACCAGAATGCCGTCGATGGCGTCGTCTGCGTTGAGTTTGTCGATCAAGGCCAACAAGTCTGCTTCACTGGTATCAACGGGCAGATCGTGGCGTTCCGAGTAGAATCCCACCTCTTCGCAGGAGCGGCGTTTGTTCCGGACATAGACCTGGGAGGCAGGATTTTCACCCACCAGCACCACGGCAAGCCCTGGGCGGCGCAGACCCTGCTCAATACGGGCCTCCACCTTGGTCTTGATCACCTTTTTAAGGTCGGCTGCAATCGCTTTGCCGTCAAGAATCTGTGCGCTCATTTTACCTGCTTCCGAAACTGGATTTGACTGGGAAGCGAATCATAGCCTGAAAGGGTGGGGCCTGTAATCAATTCATTGGCGCCGCCCATTGACCTGACCCGCCTTGATCAGTATTATTCCGCTTCTTCGCGCATCCTTGAAGTGTGCGAGACCCTAAATCGGGGTATAGCGCAGCCTGGTAGCGCGCCTGCTTTGGGAGCAGGATGTCGGGAGTTCGAATCTCTCTACCCCGACCAAATTTATCTGCGCCCGTAGCTCATTTGGATAGAGCATCGGCCTTCTAAGCCGAGGGTAGCAGGTTCGAATCCTGCCGGGCGTGCCAAATACGGCAGATATACAGAGTTTATGGTGGGCGTAGCTCAGTTGGTAGAGCTCCGGATTGTGATTCCGGCGGTCGTGGGTTCGAGACCCATCGTCCACCCCATATACTGACCGTTTCCAAAAGCCGCGGGAAATGGAAAAAGCGCGATCTTTCGGGCCATTAGCTCAGCTGGTAGAGCAGTGGACTCTTAATCCATTGGTCGAAGGTTCGAATCCTTCATGGCCCACCAATGCTAAGCCTCTGTTTACAGGGGCTTTTTTATTTTTTGTCGTACATTATCTCCCGGTAACCACTCCCCACCTCCAAAGTTGATCGTCCAGAGATTATCCCAACTTTCACAACAAGCGCCTGTCAGTATTTGACACAGCCGTGGAGGCATCCTGGCTTACCCTCCTTCAGGTTGCCTATTGCCTGTTCGAATAATATTTAGTATTAGCTGCGGCCGCTGCTTTCTCTCATATCAGTCGCGTGTGAGTTGTGTCATCACTGATGAGTCCGGCGATCTCTTTTTTTATCCTGATTATCTGAAGTTAGGGCCTCCAGGCGTGTTGGTCAGTGTGTGTCATTTCACACATGACCGCGTTAAATGGCGTAAAAACAGCGCTAACTTAGCCGAACGTCTGAAAAATATACGAAGTGGCATTGTAAGTGGAAGTTAGTCTTGATATATAAGTTTCAACTAATGCTCTGGGGCGACGTGCCCCGCGGATATCCGCCTTCCTGGTTCAGGCGCTCGTAATGGCTAGGCGTATTAGGAATTTGGCCCTAAACAAAAACAATTCATCAAAAGGAGTTCCCATGAAGCAGTATACGCACCGCTATCGGCGCCCCCTACTGGTCACGCTGGTTGCCGCCGTTGCACATGGCCCGACATTCGCCGAAGAGGTTCAGCTTCCAGCAATCACCGTCACCGAGTCGTCGCCGCTCTACGCACAGCTTCCGAACGCCATGGACATCAAGGCGGAAACGCTACAAACCCTGCGCCCCGCCACCTCGGACACCGCCAGCCTTTTGAGAAATATTCCAGGCGTTAACATCCAGAACGCCGGCGGCGTTTCCAGCCTCCCCGTCATTCGCGGCATGGCAGACGACCGTCTGCGCATCAAGGTTGACGGCATGGATCTGATCTCCGCCTGCGGCAACCACATGAACCCTCCGCTCTCCTATATCGATCCGAACAACGTTGACAGCGCCACAGTTTTCGCTGGCATTACTCCGGTCAGCGTGGGCGGTGACAGCATCGGTAGCACGATTCTGGTGGAT
Organism: gamma proteobacterium endosymbiont of Lamellibrachia anaximandri; assembly: GCA_016756855.1. Lineage (GTDB taxonomy): Bacteria > Pseudomonadota > Gammaproteobacteria > Chromatiales > Chromatiaceae > QGON01. The sequence continues at coordinate 17,471 of JAESPD010000044.1, forward strand.
TCACCCGCTCCGGAGTTCGCCTGGGCCGGCGAAGGTACGCTATTCAAGGGTGAAGTCGGGATGTCTTATCGCAGCAACGGCAACGCAATCAGCGGCAATGCCGCCGCGACGGTCGCCAACGAAAAATTTAGCGTGAGCTATCGCGGGTCGACAACCAAGGCGGACGACTACAAGGCGGGCGAAGATTTCAAACCGGCTGGACCCGCAGCCGCTGGCCGAGAATGGCTGGATGGCGACGAGGTTGGTTCCACCATGTACAAGTCGACCAATCACTCACTTGACTTTGGGATACGTCATGAAAATCATCTGCTTGAACTAAAGTTTGGCGTTCAGGATATTCCCTACCAGGGCTGGCCCAATCAGCGCATGGACATGACCGGTAACGACAGCAACCAAGTCAATCTGCACTACGAAGGGGAATTCGACTGGGGTACTTTGGATGCACGCGGCTATCGTGAGCATACGCGTCACAAGATGCAGTTTTTCGACGACAAGCTCTTCTGGTATGGCTCCGATACGAAAACCACGGTACTCTTGGATGGTATCCCGTGCACCCCGAGCGGAGGAATGATGGGTTGCGCCGCAGGCATGCCGATGGACACCGAGGGAGACAACACAGGCCTGGTTGTCAAGACCAATATCGTTCTTTCCGAGCGTGATCTGCTCAGAGTGGGTGGTGAAGCCCAGAATTACCGGTTGGACGACTGGTGGGAACCGTCCGGCAGAGGGATGTGGCCAGATACCTTCTGGAACATCAACAATGGCGAACGCGACCGGTTGGCGGCCTTTTCCGAATGGGAAGCCCAATGGAATCCGCAGTTGTTGACGCAACTCGGTGTACGCTACGAAAGAGTCCACATGGATACGGGGGAGGTGCAGGGGTATAACGTAGATAAGTACGGGGTTGAAGCCGATGCCTTCAATGCTGCCGACCGCAAGAAGTCCGATGACAATATCGATCTGACCGCGCTGGCTCGCTTTGCACCGGATGCCACTAGCACCTTCGAGTTCGGCTATGCACGGAAGACCCGTTCGCCCAATCTGTACGAGCGCTACGCTTGGTCGACCGGCGGTATGGCTATGCGCATGATCAACATGACCGGTGACGGAAATGGCTATGTCGGCAATCTCGACCTGGAGCCCGAAACCGCCCATACCGTCAGTGCGTCCTTCGACTGGCATGATGCTGGCCAGGAGGAATGGGGTCTGACGTTGTCGCCTTACTACACCTACGTCAATGATTACATCGATGCCCGTCGCATCGACCCAGCCGACACTTCTACCGACGCCTTCGTTTACCTCCAGTTTGTCAATCAATCCGCGCACATGTATGGCGTGGATATCTCCGGCCAACAGGTTCTGGCGGAAAATACCCAGTACGGCGATTTCGCCGCAACTGGCATGTTGAATTACGTCCGTGGCAAGAACAAGACTACCGATGACAACCTATATAACATCATGCCGCTGAATGCTCTACTGGCAGTAGAGCATCGTACGGGCAGCTTGACCAATATTATCGAGCTTGAACTGGTAGATGAGAAGACCCGCATCTCACAGGTCAGAAATGAACTCCAAACTGCGGGGTATGGCCTGTTCCACCTGCGGAGCAACTACCAGTGGAAACAGGTCCGCTTCGACTTCGGGATCGAGAATATTTTCGACAAGTTCTACAACCACCCGCTGGGCGGTGCCTATCTCGGTGAAGGCAAGACCATGACCGGAACTGACGTTCCTTGGGGCGTCCCGGTTCCGGGCATGGGACGTTCGCTCTATGCTGGAGTGAACGTCACGTTCTAGCTGGAATTGTTATCTGCACCCTTTTAACGCCGACGTCAGTCGGCGTTTTTTTTGAATCAGTTCGGCAATTAAAAAGGTACAGAATTTCTAACACTCCCAATCGAAGCTCACTGGAACTTGGTTAGCGTTACCGATATGTGCTGGTTCTGTGCAGCTACCTTATTCCATATCCCCGCGTTTTCCACCAGGTATGGATTCGTGTAAGGCGCCACTGGATCATCATATCCGGAGAGACCGACCTCTACCTCGATAGTGCCATCCGCCAGGGACAGAGTGGTATCCAGATAATTGCTAAATCCAATGGTCTGTACAATGGTTTGTACCCCTTCAGTTGCCGAAATATCACGAGAAAAAATACACTCGCTCATCTTTGACTCGGCATCTGCCAAATGCAGTAACTCCTGATCACCTCTTTGCAGGCAAAAATTACCCATATGCGCTCTCAACGAAAGGGTTCCCCGAAATCCTGCAGCAGTCAGATGTTCCAGAACCTGCGAAAGCCAGGCAACCCGTTCATCACCAAAGGGTACGTGATTATAGGCAAATGCACCCTCACGGTTCACCGCCCACTCCAGTGCACGCACAAGTGCTTTATTATCCTGTGCATTTCCCTTATTCAATGGCGATATCTGCTGAAACACAATACTCTCTTGCTTGACAGCCAACTGCTCAAGCATGTTCACCTGATCGGCAAGTCTCCCTCGCTCCTGTTTAAGCGCAGCCAGTTGACCGGCATATTTTATCTGTTCAAGGTCGCTCTCTTTGCCCATGGACCAAAAGATCAGCGCACCTAAAAACAGCAGCAGTACCAACAAGCTTCCATTCGAAAGCCGGCCAGCTTTTTTATCCAGCATGAGTCTGGCTTCGGATAACTTCCCCTCAACGTCATCAAAACGTTGTAACAGGTTTTGCTGGGTCTCTTGCGAGGTGGTCTGGAATTCCTGATTGATCAACCGATGCTGATGTGCCAGCATCCGCGCTATTCGCTTCCTTGTCTGATCATGGTTCCGGACTGACTCAACACTCTTGATCGACGCCTCCATACCTGCGTCTCCCTTAGAGACCTCATACGTCGTGCTGCTCTCTACATCGAAGTCTTCCACATGTTCCAGGACCACCTCCGTGGATTCGTGAGCCGTGAGCAAATTGAGTTGCTCCATTGCGCTTTGTACTTCTTCTTTCCCCATCAGTTTTGGCAACACACCAACTGCGCCAAGAGCGCGTGCCTGGCTGACTGTCAGCCCCTCTTCCCGTGAGGTGTACATCATTACAGGGATTTTCGATGTTCGGGTATTCGACTTGAGCACTCTCAAGGTCTGGTAGCCATCCATTCCCGGCATTTCAAAATCCATGAAAATGGCATCGGGAAGTTTTTTTACCAAATAATCAACGGCGGTTCCGGCAGATTCAACGCTGTCGATATCAACATCGTACGAGATCAGCTTTTTTTTCAGGACTTCCCTGGCAGTGCGGGAATCGTCCACAATGAGAACGCATTTTCGGGTCATGGCCAGTCCGTGTAATAAAAGACTATTTCCACGCAAGTGTTTTTTGGCGCGGACTATCGAATAGCTCTCATTTTTGCACTGCAAACCTACAGCTTATATGGGGAGTAATACCCAAAGATCCACTGGATTGAAGTTAGATGTGAGGTTCAGTCAGGTGGCTGAGTGTGGAAAAAAGGAAATATTTGAAATGTGTCAAATTTAAGGACGCTCTGATTAATGGGGTCACTGTCATCTCGACCGTAGGGAGATCTCAAGCTACAAGGCACATAGCCAAGTTCCGTGGTATGAGCTTTCTCACTGTGTTCGAGTAGTGCTACACGGATGTAGCGTTTACGAACTTAAGGATGGAAATGACAATTAATCAGAGCTTCTTGAGGCTATGAAACAATGCAAGAAGCGCTGGATTCACCGGCGCTGGAACGGGAATAGACGAGGGTGAGTCTGATCATGATGGCCTGCGCAGTCCTATTAATCCGCAATTTACCTTTCATCTGTTACCCATAGACAATAAAGCCGAAAGCCGGCACGCGAACACGAATGGCTGATCCATTGCGTGCCTGTACCTGAACCCTCTGTCCTTGCTGCACGGAATCGGTGGAGATCAGGCAGGTGAGTTCTCCGGCTGCTTGATGGGTGGGGTGGTCAAGGGTAACCCAAACTTCCAAATCCGTGTCGGCAGTGTTGATGGCACAGAGGCATTCGCTGCTTGCGAACATGCGTGACCAGGCCACGACCCATTTCAGTTGTTCTCCTACAAGTTCCGGGTAGTAGAAGTGTTCTCCATCCTGCGAAACCTGTCGCAGGTATTGACGGCCACGGCGTAGAGCAATGTGTTTCCTTCGGGCTTCACTCAGTCGTCGGATGAACTGATAGGTTTCATGGTTTTCTTTGAAGAAGTGCCTGCCGGTGCTCTGAAATGATCCGAAGGGACCACCAAACATGCACTCCCTAAGAAAGACGTCACTGTAGGCGTCCTGCTCTTTGCGTGGATCGGAGCCATTGAAGTTCTGCTCGGTGCCGTAGTAGATGCAGGGGATTCCCGCCGTGGTGAGATTTAAACCCAGCGCCAGGGGAAGGTAACGATAACTCTCCGGGTGGTCGCCACAGAAGCGATACTTATGCCTGGTGCCTACCTGGTCGTGGTCGTCGAACATGGTGACTATGTGTTTTGCGTACCACTGGTGCGTGTGTTTGTCGTCCAGAAGGCTGTTACGGAACAGATCGAAGTAGCCTTCATGTTTGTCGGTATCGGGGTTGCCAGGACTGCGGTAGCCCTTGGCCAGGTATTCCAGTTTGTCCGGGATGTCGTTAATGCCCAGGGCGGCATCGATGCCGGTTGTGTTGACCAGATTCACTGCGTGGCCACGCCCGCCGGTGATCTCTCCGATGATATAGAAGTTCTCCTTGCCGAGGGACTGGGCAAACTCGTGGATAACGTTGGCGAAGTAACGCACAGCGCCAGGCTCCATGTGTTTTACGGTATCCAGCCGGAAGCCGTCGATATCGGCATAGGCAATCCAGAACTGGTAGACTTTGCAGAGTTGTTCCAGGGTTGGGGAGTGGCGAAATTCCCGGATACGGCGCTGAACGTCCCAGGCGATTGCCGGATCTTTGTTCGCCCGGCCATGATTAAGCTCCTTCAGGCTGAAGAAGTCGCCGTCAAGGTACTCAGGATAAGCATCCCAATTTCGGATTTCTCCTTGTACAGCCCAGCTTTCAGGCGATTGGAATTCGCTGGGCCAGACGGCACTGTCCGGCCATGCGTCGGGATGGGTTTCCATATGCCCGAATGGGATACTGCCGGGATCGCCCTGCCTTTTCCGGTAGCCCTGAACCGGCCAGCGTCTCCCCTGGTGATAGAAATAGGACTGATTATTCTTGTAGGTAAAGACATCCCCGGCATGATTAAGGATGATGTCGAGAATTACCCGGATACCGGCGTCATGGGCTGCCGCCACGAATGTTTTCAGTTGCTCGCGGGTTCCATAGTGGGGATCCACGTCGAGAAAATTCTGAATGCCGTAGCCGTGGTAGTCGTCACTGTCTGTTACCTGCTTGAAGACCGGACTCAGCCAGACCGTACTGATACCGAGGCGCTTGAGATATCCCAGTTTGTCCTGCAGGCCGGAAATAGATCCGCCGCACCAACCCCGGCCATCCTGAAACCTCTGATCCCAGTCGGCTCTGAAGGCATCGTGTTGGAGATTGAAAAGTGGTGTGGAGCGGTTGTCGTCCGGGGTTATCGCATCTCCATCGATGTCAGAGAAGCTCCCGAACTCCTTTCCGTCAGAGAAACGGTCAACAAAGAGGAAATAGAGGAGTTCATCCTCCCAGGCGGCGGGAGAGGGATAGAAATTGCGATTATTGGTGAACTCGGCGAAGTCGATCTCCGCCAGACTCTGTTCCACCTGAGACTGAATAGGCATAGTCGGATACCTCCATGTTGACAGGATAGACTATCCCTATGCTGACTGAAGTGCCATCACATCGGTATGCAGTTTGCGCCTAAGAGGCTGATGCCGGGGAAAATTCCGGGGTTCCAGGAGACCGGCGGGTTTCCAAGTCAGTCAGTGTGATCAAATAATTATATGTATGGATAAGATTGCTTTTTGTTCAGTGAAGGAGAAGGCTGCGCCACAATTTTCATGAGAATACCCGTTGACTATGGGGAAAAGCTATATATAATCAGAAACACCTGAAAGTACGTCTTATATTTATGTTTATGCACGCTTTTTCGATGACAGTCTTTAGTACCTCGTCCTGTTTTTCATAAGTAATAGCAAAGCTTCCAGTTAATCGGCCTGTCAAAAGGCTTCAGTTACTCTTGATTTAATAGGATATGATTATGTCTACTACCACCGGCACCGTTAAATGGTTCAACGAATCTAAAGGTTTTGGTTTTATCGAGCAGGAATCCGGCCCGGATGTGTTCGCACACTTCAGCGCCATCACCGGCTCAGGTTTCAAAACTCTGGTTGAAGGCCAGAAGGTCGAGTTCACTGTTACCCAGGGTCAGAAAGGTCCCCAGGCAGAGAACATCGTACCGCTCTAAGTTGTTGAGCTGCGATTTGGCATTGCTTTGAACGCAATGCAGGCCTCATACCCTTTTGGGCGGTGAGGACGAGAAAAGGCAGGGCCTGAGGGTTCTGCCTTTTTTATTGCCTGAAAGTGTGGGTCGCTTTGAGCCTGTCGATATCTCCTTGAATGAGTGCTGGCGGGTTATGGGATTAAGTGCTAAAAGTAGAATAGTTCCTTATTTCGGCATCCTGGATGCTTGGTTCATGATTACTGAAAGGAGTCAGGTAAATGCCACTTGAATGGGGTGATCTCCGCCTCTATATGGGGCCGCAAGAACTGGGCGGCCCGGATGATCTCGAATCTCCCATAGTGGAGTTTATCGAGCAGGCGCGAAAAAGACTTGATGTGGCCATTCAGGAACTTGAGTCTGAACCGATAGCCCGGGCTTTGGTTAAGGCAGCGCATAATGGGGTTAGCGTCAGGCTTGTGCTCGAGGGGGACTATCTCATCGAGCGCGAAGATCTTGATGACGTGTTTGTCCAGTGTGGTAAAAAAGAGCAAAACCGTTCGATGTTAAACGCCCTGCATCGTGCAGGCATCAATGCAAAACTCGACTATAACCCCAGAATATTCCATCAGAAGTTCATGGTTCGGGATCGTAGTGCTGTACTCACAGGCTCCACCAACTTCACCCCTACAGGTACCCGGAAAAACCTGAATCATCTTGTCACTATCCAGGATGAGAAAGTGGCCAGGGAGTATGCCACCGAATTCCGTGAGATCTGGAGTGGTGCCTTTGGGAAACGCCACTTCAAAAGCCGTAAAGCGCCGAAGGAGGTCGATGTGTCGGGTGTCAGGGTCAAGGTCCTGTTCGCGCCCGACCACTCCCCCGAGATGGAGATCATGAAGCAGATGCTGAAGGCGCGAGAGCGGATCGATTTTGCAATTTTCACCTTCTCCAAGTCTTCAGGTATCGATGATGCCATGATTGCTCGCCGCTTGGGGGGGATTCCGATCAGAGGCGTCTTTGATGCAGGGCAGGGCAATCAGTACTGGGCTGCGAGCAAGGGACTTGCCGAGAGTGGTGCCGAAGTCTATCTGGCGCGAAAGGGGCGGGGTTGGAGTCCCGGGCGGCTCGGAAAGCTCCACCACAAGCTGATGGTTATCGATGACAGCGTTATCATTGCCGGAAGTTTTAACTACACGAAACCCGCAAATACACTTAACGATGAGAATATTATTATCATCGGTGATCTAGAGGAAGGCAAGGTGGCATCGCGTGATGCTCAAGCCAGTTTGTGCCGCTATGCCAGAAAGGAGATCGACCGCATTATTGACAAGCATGGACACAAACTGACAGGAGGCTAGTTGGTCTGGATGACCCTTCTGAAACCTTTCGAACAGGTGAAATACGACAACATTTTTTCTTAACCTGAATCATTAATAATGGTATTTTAAAGCCGCTTGATCTCTCTCCATTTAGCTAATCTATCCGTATGAAAGAACAGAAAGAGGAAAGTACCAGCCCTGCGCTGTTTCACCCCGATACACCGGATCAGACAGGTGAGTTTTTTCGCTTGGCCGTCCCTCTGCTTGCCAAACATCAGCTTCCCATAAATCCTGTCAACTTCTCCCTCTTCTACAACTATATGGCGGGAAGAGATGCCCGTTTGAAGGAGAAGCTCGACAGCTTTCTGGAGGGTCAGGGAGCTTGGTCACAGGAGGATGCGGATAAACTCTTCCAGCGTTTTCTCTACAGTTGCGATGGAGTGGTCCTGGACTATCTAAGAGAGGAACTACTTGCCATTGTCGCCCAGACTATCGGCGTACTGGTGGATATTGCAGGCAAAGCCGCTATCTCAAATGAAAAACTCGACCGTTACATCAACCGTTTGGCCGAGAGTCAGAAGGCAGAAGATGTGCTTGCTGTCGTGACAAACATTATGGCGGATACTCGTGCTCTCGCGGTGGAGAGCAAGCGGTTGGAGAGCCAGTTGACGACCTCAACCGATGAGATGGACAAACTCAAGAATGAGTTGGAGTCTGCCAAGCAGGAGGCATACGTCGATGTACTGACAGGTGTCTTGAACCGACGGGGTTTTGATCAAACACTGGACCATCTGATTGCTGACGCAGAGCGCCGACAGGCAGCTAACTTTTCGCTGATACTGGTGGATCTGGATCAGTTCAAGGAGATCAATGATACACATGGGCATCTCGTGGGCGACAAGGTACTGAACGCAATTGGAAAACTTCTGAAAACACATACCAAGGGGAATGATAGCAGTGCCCGTATTGGGGGAGATGAATTTGCGCTCTTGCTCCCGGAAACGAGTATTTCCAACGCCTTTAGCCTGGCGGAAAATCTACGGAAAAATATCAAAAAGCTGGTTCTTAAGCGCCCGAGTACTGGTGAGACGCTGGTTGATGTCTCTGCCTCATTGGGTGTTGCATCGTTCAGGGTGGGGGAATCTGCTAATGACTTTCTTAGTCGGTGTGATAAATCCATGTATCGGGCGAAGAAGCTTGGGAGAGGTAGGGTGGTTCTGGCCGACTAGAGATTTTTTCCCAAATCCGTAGAAAAACACTTAAGGTTTTCGTGTTGCTTGATGGTTGATAACTTGCTGATTTATAAAATAATTCTGTAGCGCGTGTGGCTGTAAGGTTTATTTGTCCGGCCGGTGAAATTGGCAGGCTAATTTTTTTGCTAATCCGTACGCAAAAAACTACAATCAGAACGATAGTCTACTGTTTGAGTGGGCTGTTTTACTAACATTACAGAGGTTTTTAAAATGTCTGAACAGCAAACAGGCACCGTTAAATGGTTCAATGATGAGAAGGGTTACGGATTTATCCAAAGGGAAAATGGTGCCGATCTCTTCGTTCATTTCCGCTCAATCGTGGGGACCGGTCGCCGGACCCTGGCGGAAGGACAGTCAGTTCAGTTCACCGTAGGTGAAGGGAAAAAAGGCCCCCAGGCTGAAGACGTAACACCGCTGTAATTTTTTACACCACAGCCTTTTGGAAGGCTGGCCAGGGTTGACCCGGCCGGTCTTCTCTACAATTCAACACAACCCACCAGCGGGATATTGCCTCGCAGGTGTCTCTTTCGTCTCGAAACTTCATCAATCTCTTCTACCTGATCGTTTCGCCACGTCCTATATGCAGCGGGGCTATTGAGAAGTTGCCTGACAAGCATCTGAGTGAATCGCGTTTTGCTCCGTCAGATCGAAACCTTCAGGTCTTTTCGACGCCTCTCCGGCGGTTTCACGCACCAGTTTGGGGACCATATACCCCGGCAGGTGGGATAGCAGGCCACTGTATAACGCGCGGACGCGTTCACGTTCGACCTCAAAATGGGCAGCGCCCTCCACTCGATCCAGCAGATGTAGATAATAGGGCATGACCCCTGCCTCAAACAGGCGTTCACAGAGTTCCACCAAAACTGCTGTCTGATCATTGACACCACGCAGCAACACGCTTTGGTTCAGTAGAAGTACGCCGGCCTTCTGCAATGCCTTCAACTTCTCGGTCACTCTGTTGGAGAGTTCGCGAGGGTGGTTGGCGTGTATCACCAGAACAGATTTGAGACGATTTCCCTGCAGATGGGCGAGTAGTTCAGAGGTGATGCGTTCCGGAAGGACGACCGGCAGACGGCTGTGCAGGCGCAGGCGCTGCAGATGGGGGATTTCACTGAGTTGCTGCATCCACCGGCCAAGTTGTTCATCACCCAGCATCAAAGGGTCGCCACCGCTGAGAATGACCTCGTTGATTGTTGGATGTTTACGTAGATAGGCGAGCAGTGCTTCCCACTGGCGAGGTGTGGCACTGCCGTTTTCATAGGGATAGTGGCGCCGAAAACAGTAGCGGCAGTGTATGGCGCAGGCGCCGGTAGTGATGAGCAGTGCGCGTCCATGGTATTTGTGCAACAGTCCGGGAACCGCATGGGCCTCCAGGTCGCCGACGGGATTGCGGGAGAAGCCCTGCGCATGCACCGACTCATCCTGAAGTGGCAGGACTTGGCGCAGGAGAGGATCCTCTGGGTCGCCTCTCCTCATCAGGGCTGCAAAGCCTCTGGGTACACGCATGCTGAATTCGGAGCTGAATTCCACTGAAATGCTGTCTCGTTCAATTCCGAGGTAGTCCAGCAGCGCCGTCGGTCGGGTAAATGCCTCGGTGAGCGCCTGTTGCCAAAGAGGAGTCTGCAAAGTTAATCCACTCTCAGGTATGATATGCGCCGCAATCGAAATGTTTCGTGAGGAAGTCATGGCAAGTTACAGCACCAGCGAGTTTAAGGGCGGTCTGAAGATCATGATGGACGGTGATCCCTGCTCCATCATTGAGAACGAATTTGTTAAACCGGGCAAAGGCCAAGCCTTCAGCCGGGTAAAGATCCGTAACCTGAAGACTGGCAGGGTACTCGAGAAGACCTTCAAATCCGGCGAGTCGGTGGAAGCGGCTGATGTCATGGAGGTTAACCTGCAGTATCTCTATGCTGATGGTGAATTCTGGCACTTTATGGATCCGGAGACCTTCGAGCAAGTCAGTGCTGACGAAAAAGCCGTCGGCGATACCGTAAAGTGGATGAAGGAGCAGGATCTCTGCACCATTACCCTTTGGGACGGCTCCCCCATCATCGTTGCACCGCCAAACTTCGTGGTGCTGACTGTTACAGATACCGACCCGGGTCTCAAGGGGGATACCTCCGGCAGCGGCGGTAAACCGGCGACCCTTGAGAGCGGCGCTGTGGTTCGGGTGCCGCTTTTTGTACAGATCGGTGAGATGATCAAAGTCGATACTCGCACCGGCGAGTATGTTTCCCGCGTCAAGGAAGGTTGACCTCCGGCGATCCGGCAAATTCGGATTGGCGCCCCGCCGCCACGCAGGAGATGCTGCGGGCACGGGCGGGGCTGCTGGCGGATATCCGGACATTTTTCAGGCAGGCCGGGGTCTTGGAGGTTGAAACTCCCGTCTGCTCCCGCTTTGGCGTGACCGACCCCGCCATCGAGAGTTTCACCACCCGTTACACCGGTCCCGCTGCGGCACACGGTGAAACCCTCTATCTCCACACTTCTCCGGAATTCCCCATGAAACGTCTGCTGGCGGCTGGCAGCGGGCCTATCTACCAGATCTGCAAGGTATTCCGGGGAGGGGAACTTGGCACCCGCCACAATCCGGAGTTTACCTTGCTTGAGTGGTATCGGCCGGGTTTTGACCATTTTGCTCTGATGGATGAGGTGGCGTCCCTGGTGAATGCCGTACTGCCATCCGCCCTGCCGGTGGAACGGCTGAGCTACGGGGAGGCTTTCCAGCGTTATCTTGGGATCGATCCGCACGCCGCTTCGTTTGCAAGCTTGCGTCAATGCGCCATCGATGCGGGCATCCCCGATGCGGAAACCCTGTCCCTGGACGGGGCTGATGCCTGGCTCGACCTGCTGCTGACCCAGCGCATCGAGTTCCACCTTGGCAGGGAGCGGCTCAGCTTTCTATTCGACTATCCGGCGAGTCAGGCGGCATTGGCAAAGGTGCGTCAGGGTACGCCAGCCGTGGCTGAACGTTTCGAGCTCTATCTGGAGGGGATCGAGATTGCCAACGGCTTCCATGAACTGACCGATGCTCAGGAGCAGCAGCGTCGATTCGAGCAGGAGAATGCGACCCGTGAAGAGAGGGGCTTGCCGACAGTACCCATGGACAGAAATTTACTATCCGCTCTGGCATCCGGGATGCCGGAATGTGCCGGTGTTGCCCTGGGCATAGACCGGCTCTTGATGCGAGTGACGGATGTGGCGTCTATCGAAGAGGTGTTGGCGTTTCCCTATCTGCGTGCCTGATGTGGATTTCTATTGCTGCAATTATCTGCATATTCTGGCCCCTCATGAACACTGATTCTGATTCATCGTGAACACCTATTCTGGTTGATCGTGAACGCATTTGGCATTTCACCAGAATCATCGTTCAATGCGGCCGGGCAAGGTCGTTTATTCTAATGGGCGGGAGTCCCATCCTGGCAAGGCAAGCCAGCCACCGGGTAGAGATCGCTGGGCCGGCGGGAGTAATCCCAAAGGTTAAGCACAGCGTAATTAAAGCAACAGGCCGTAAGCGAAAGCTGAACGGATTGAGCCTCGATAGGATTCACGAACGGGAAGGGCGACACGGTTGAACACGTGGAAGCCGATATAGTGCAGGGCATACTGGCAAGTGCTGTGCTGCTTCTCCGGGGTCGAAGACGATGGCATGTTGAAAACTGAGAATAGATGGCAACCCGGGAGACCCTGTAGCTTCTTACAATGACTGTGAGTTAGGTGGAATAAGCGAAAACAAAGCAAGAACTATCGATATGCTGCAGGGAGTCGGACAATGGTGTAGTACCGATGAGGCCGGGTAATGCCGGAAGAGGAAAGGCCATTGCAATAGTAACTGCATCGCGGAGACATACACATCATGCCCAGTAATGAAGAAAGTGTATAAACAAACTGCAACGCATAACCAGCAAGGCCCGCAAAGACTCGATGTGTCGGTTCAGCAGTTTGTTTCATCTGATTCGTTCCTATCAGTCGATGGCTGCTGATAGGCCCAGGCTTATTCAACCAGTGGCCTGACTGGTGCCCTACCGATCGCATGTTGAGCAGATCTCCCCAGATAAAGCTGAGTTGAGCAGTTTGTCTGCTCAAACGAAACTTATGCCCTTTGGGTATAAGTGCATGAACTGTCACTACACAACCGCGCCATTTACCGTATCCCCCGAACCACAGGGCTTTGCTGTCTTGTGCCAGCTCGCCCCAGGGAAGTCGGCCTTATATGACGTTTCTGTTCGTCGGCTCGTAGTTTTGCACTCCGGCTTCCTCCAGACCTCACCTCGCGGTGACGCCCTTGCCCTCGGCTAGTAGTTGGTGTCAAATAGACGAGAATGAAAGGAGTTATCCACAGAGAGGGAGTCCTATGCTTCTCATTTCCGATCATCGACAGTGGTTCTCCTACAGGGGACTTGCACCCCATAAGTTCATGCCCATGCTGGGCGTACACAAGTGCGTAAACCCGCCGCATTTTTCGTTCGCGTTGCTCACTAAAAATGCGCGGGTTACGCTTGGCGTTAGCTGTAAAAGAATTCAGGCATCGCACAAATAAAGCCTTATCGAAACGGCTGATCTGTTATAAATCCAAAGGTCAGAACTTTGTTGATCGTTTTTCAGAAAGCGGAAGTACGGTTTGTTTTTTCGTGAAGAATTCAAGGTTTATCATGCGCTGAAGCGTGAAAGTTGGTCATCAATCAAAACAGGCGTAAACTGGTAAATCATCCACCGCCAGAAACAGCAAAGAAAATCAGAATAACAGAATGGGCAAAGGGAGTTCTTAGGGAATGAAGAAAAAAGTCCAAGTATTTTCAATTGCTTACCACCCATCTTCCCTATTCTTTTTATCTGATTGTGGAGTTCAGCTGACAAGTGCATTAACTCGGACAGTCAAAAGCGTCGTCTGTTTTGTGTATTCCGCTACGCTCCATGGTGAAACTCTGACCGCTATCGACTTAGCCTCCTCTCGTGATCCTGGGTATTTTAGAGTCCCCGATAGGGGATGCGTAAACCCCTCGCCTTTAGGCGACGGATAGGTCAGTTGGGCTATGCTTCAGAGATGGAAGATTACAAACGAGGCAGCCATACGGTCTGGGATTGCAAATACCATCTGGCGTG
>JAESPD010000045.1 GCA_016756855.1 gamma proteobacterium endosymbiont of Lamellibrachia anaximandri
CAGGGTTCCATGTAGTTCAAGTCGACGCCCTTCATGATTTGGTGATTTTTATTGATAATACAGTTGGTTATACGTATTTAGTTTGGTAACGTTGGGACACTAGTGATATTCTATACAAATAGCGACTCCGACTCTCAGGTGGTGATTTCCCCAGGAAAAATAGAGGGGGGCAATAACTCATTCAGCCATAATCTGCTCTATTCTACTAGCGGAAATGTAGGCATCAGGTGGGGTGCCATAGGTTATCAAAGCAGTGCCTTACTCCAGTCTGCAACAGGAATGGGTGAAGGAGACGTTGATGCAGATCCACAATTTACATCACTGACCCTGGGTGATCGTAATATCATGGCTATCGATGGAACCACGTTCCCTGGTGCCAGCAAAGGAACGCTGTCAGCGGAGGTTGCTGCGGCTTACCAGACGTTTGAAGATCTCTACGGTATTGATATACGTAAGGATTTCTCAGGTACCTCTGTGCCGCAGGGAACGGGTATTGAGATAGGAGCCTATGAGATAAGTTCACCACCACCGCCTACAAACCTCAGTGCAGAAGTGTTGCGCTAGATAGTCAGTAAAGATTAAAGAGGCCACCCGCATTGCGGGTGGCTTGTCATTAAACTTCCAATACATGGTTTTTGCCGATTTTGGTGTGGCCAGTTGAATCTCAGTGCCAAACTATTGCTGTCGGCAAACGAAGAAAAACGATGTAAGAGAAGTAACGCAGTATGTTAATGCGCAATAAACCAAGGGGGGGCGGATGATCCGCGATCATCCGCCCCCCCTTGGTTTTGGAGTTCTAAACAGTGGCCAGCTGGAATAACTGTTTTAACTGCGAGCACTTGCCGAAAGTAAATTTATTGGTAACTGTTCAGCACAATTCATTGTAGGTCGGGTTAGTCGCGCGACAGCACAAGACTGAAATACGTTTCGGCACCTTTCGCGCGACGTAACCCGACAATCCGATGTTGGGTTACGATGTGCGTGTTGTTTGGCGATAAACTGATGGTTTGCAGTAATGCACATCTAACCCAACCTACAACAAAGCACATATTCAGCGGCGGGCTGGCGGCTGGCCCCCTTAGAAGTGGACCGTCTGAGATTATCGTGGTGCCTGGTTGCGGTTTTCGATGATTTCATGCAGTTTGGAGGAGAGCTCGGTAGGCTCGAATTTTGGTACATAGGCGTCTGCGCCTACGCCTCTCCCCAACTCCTGATTGGCTTCGGCGGAGAGTGATGAGTGCATGATGACCGGGATATCCGCCAGTCTCGAATCCTCTTTGATTTTTTTGGTTAGCACATATCCGTCCATCTCAGGCATCTCCACGTCTGTGAGGATAATCTGGATGAAGTCGCTGGCCTTGCGGTCAGTCACAGCAGCCCGATCGGCGATCTCCTTTACTTTTTCCCAAGCTTCGGCGCCGTTGGAGGTGCTGATATATTTTATGCCCATGTGGTTGAGAGTGCGGACGATTTGATCTCTCGCCACGGCGGAGTCACCAGCAAACAGCAGGGTGATCTCTCTTTCTCCGATGTGTTCGATACCATCGAATAGGTCTTCGCCCTCACCAAACCCGGAAGTTTTGGCGAGTACCATCTCCACGTCCATGATCATCACCAGCCTGCCATCCTTAAGTTCGGTGACGGCAGTAACCAGGCCTCCATGCTGCTGTACCATCATCGGTGGTGGTACCTTGACATCCTCCCAGGCCAGTCGTTCTATAGTGTCGACCGCATGTACGAGGAAGCCCTGCACGTTCTTGTTGTACTCGGTGATGACCAGGATGCTGGGTTCCTGCTCGGTCTGGATGCCGCAAAATTGGGGGAGGTTGATCACCGGGATCATATTCCCTCGTAGACTGACCATGCCCTCCACAGAGGGAGGCATCTCTGGTGCGCGGGTTATTTCGGGTACAAGCATGACCTCGCGAACCTTGAAAACATTGACGCCGAAGGTCTCTTCCCTGCCGGTATTCACATCACGTCCGAGGCTGAAAAGAAGCACCTCCAGTCTGTTGGTACCCGCCAGGCGTGTGCGATCATCGACTGATTTAATGAAATTTGCCATTACTCGTTATCCATATGTGGAAGCGGATTGATAGGGGACATCCTCGTTATGCAAAGAGGGATTATTCCTCCGTATCACCAATGTTAGCGGTCAATAGACGAAAAGCTTTAGGAAATTGTTTCCAGAACATCGGGGCTGGATGAGATATGGCTTGCACCCATGGATTAGATATGTGTTGATAGAGGGTACTTGCTCCTTGGCTGTAAGGAAACGTGTTGTAGCAATGCAGGAATCGTTGATACTTGTTGATGAATTCGGCAACCGTACCGGCACTGCCGGGCGGGGGGACTGCCATCTTGGAAAGGGGGTCAGGCACCGTGCCTTCGTCACCTTCCTGAGCGATCCGAGCGGACGACTGCTGATCCAAAAACGCCAGGGAAGTAAACTCGGCGGTGGGCGTTGGGATGTCTCTGCCACCAGCCACGTCCGTTCCAATGAAACCTTCGCCGCAGCGATTAGGCGCTGTCTCTCCCATGAACTCGGTATTGCGGATGGGCTTGTACCTCGCTATCTGCTCTCCTACACCTATCTTGAGCAATTGGATGGCCGTGCTGAAAATGAGTATTGCTCTCTGTTTGTATTACCCTACGATGGGCCAGTGGTGGCGAATCCGGAAGAGTTGGAGAGCTACCGATGGGTGTCGGTTTCGGAACTGCTCGATTGGTATCGTTCCGATAGTGTGGGATTCACTCTGTGGTTTGGAGAGGCGTTTGAGCGGATGGTCAGATATCCGTTACAGGGGTTGAGCGATGGATAATCCCATCGACATGTTGATAGACTCATTTCAGCAGGCCAAAGCTGCGGGCGACACGAATGGGCCATTCTTCGCCATGACTACCCTGGATGAGTTCGGTTTTCCAATGTCCCGGACGGTTACTGTTCGGGAGATATCGGCTGCGGGTATCGTTATCTACATCAATCGCGTGAGTCCCAAAGTCGAACAGTTGAAACTCAATCCTGCCTATGAGCTGCTCTTTTTCTGGCCGAGTCAACTGCGGCAGTTTCGGGTGCGTGGCAGTTATGAGATTTTTGAAAATAAAGATCAGCGCCGTAGCTGGGAGCAGAAGCCCTATACCGGCAAACTTTATGATCTTTTTCAGGTAGAAGGTCTATCGCAAAGCAGTGAACTGCCGTCACGGGAAGCCTACCTTGAGACGGCGGCGGAAATTCGCGCCAGGTTTCCCGACGAGAGCAGTCTGAAGATGCCGCAAGAGCTGGTCTGCCTGGGCTTTCAGCCAGACTATGTCGAATCCTGGTACGGCGATATGAAGGATCGTCTGCACGACCGTCGTCTCTTTCGTTTGCAAAATGACGGGAGTTGGTCGGTGCAGGTGTTGGTGCCTTGATCTGTTAAAGGTAGGCCGGTTCAAGCGTAGCGGAACCGGCAACCCGGTGTGCCCGACCCGCTTCGCTTGATCGGACCTACGAAGCGAGTGCGCGCAGAATCAGTTGCTTGATATCGGTCATGGCGTATGCATCTGCCGCCAGGCTTCTGTCCGAACCAATCAGCAGCGGACCCTGTTTGGGGCCGTTCGCCAGACGACCATGAGTTCCCTGAACCTGATCCGCTTGAGTGGGTATGACATCCAGCAGGGTGCGGAAGCCCAGTTTTTTCTGCAGCAACCGGCGTGTTATGCGCAGTTTGGGAAAATGCAGTTTCGGATCAAGGAACAGTTCTGCAGGGTCGTAACCCGGCTTGCGATGAATGTCTACCGTGGGCGCGAAATCAGGTGCCTTGTTTTCGTCCAGCCAGTAGTAGTAGGTGAACCAGTGGCCGGGCTCCGCGATAGCGACCAGTTCGCCGGCACGCTGGTGGTCGATGCCGAATGCCTTTTTTCCAGCCGCGTCCAATACCCGCTCGATTCCCGGCATCTTCTCCAGCAGGTTTTTTACCGCTTGCAGATCGGAAGCGCGTTGCAGATAGACATGGGCCACCTGATGGTCGGCCACCGCAAAGGCGCGTGAGGCGCCAGGATCAAGCAGTTCCCAGCCCAGCGTTTCCTGAATGCGCAGAAAACCCGCTTCGCGCAAGATACGGTTGATATCGACACTGCCTGTGGTCTGTTCGATGCCGTACTCGGAGACCACCATGACCTCAGCTCCCTGGGCGCGAACATGTTCGATCAGCTCACCTGCGACCTGATCGATCTGACGCAGATCCTCGTGGATGGCAGGATTGTCAGGACCCAGTCGCTGCAGGTTGTAGTCGAGATGCGGCAGGTAGACCAGCGAAAGCCCCGGCCTGTGGGTATCGAAAACTTCTTTGGCGCTTTGAGCAATCCAGGCTGATGAACGGATGTCAGAGGCGGGTCCCCAGAAGTTGAACATGGGAAAAGGACCAAGTTTTTCCTGTAGCGATTGTTTCAGTGTGGGTGGTTCGGTGTAGATGCCGGGGATCTTGCGTCCATCAGCCGGATAGATCGGTCGTGGCGTTGCCGACCAGTCCACATCGGCGTACATGTTGTGCCACCAGAAGAGCTTGGCGCAAGTGAATTCCGCGTCGGCCGAGCGGGCGGCATCCCACACCTTCTCTCCCTGAACCAGGTGGTTGGATTGGCGCCAGAGCCAGATCTCCGCCAAATCGCGGAAGTACCACCCATTGGCGACGATACCGTGGCCACTGGGGGGCAGACCGGTGAGCATTGAGGCTTGGGCGGTGCAGGTGACGGCGGGGAAGACCCCTTCCAGGGTGGCCATGAACCCATCATTCACCAATGCAGTGAGGTGTGGGGTCTCTTCTCCCAATAGCGCTGGGGTGAGGCCAACGATATCGATGACCACCAGAGGCCTGCTCATTGTGACGTCTCCTGTAACAGGCTGCGGCTTAGCATTGCTTGTTCCAGCCATTCAAGTTCAGCACTCAGACCTTCGACCAATGCTGTTTCATCCTTGGGCCGGATGGCTTCCGGCAGTACCTGCCAGGTGTAGGTCTCTACCTCCAGGTGAGGGTGAAAGTCCGGGTGATCCACGAGAAAATCGAGTGTCCGAAGGATCTGATCCTGGGTGGTGCCGAGTGAGCCAGAGGCGAGTTCCCGGGTCTGGATGGGGATGTGAAAATGGGAGCGCCAAGGTGTCGTCCGGGGAAAGGTTTCCACTGCCTGATCCAGATCCATGACACGTTGAACCTGGTTGTTCTCATCCAAATGGCAGCTCTGGTGCAGATAGCGCGTCTCGATAAATTCAGCGAGTTCATTCCTGGCCGATTGGTTGGCCGGATTGCTGAGTTCCAGGGCGCTGGATATCTGTATCTTGCCGACCGGAATACCCGCCTGGTGAATCCGCGACAGGCTTTCGTAGGCGTCTTCGAACATCACGGCCTGGTGGCAGACATCGAAGCAGATGCCGAGATGTTTGAATAGCAGATCCGGATCCATCTGCAACTGCTCCAGCGCACGGGGCAGTTCCCTGGTGAAGAAGGGGATCAATCGATCCGTCTCTTCCAATACGCAGCCCGGTTCCATTTCCAGACAGAGCCTAATGCAGCAGCCGGTCTCCTGATGGATTTCATAAAGACCGCCGATACAGCGGCAAAGGGTATCCAGCGCTCTCTCCTGGCGGGCTTCACTCCAATTGTGACCGAAACCGAGGGGGACGCTGGAGAGGGTGCCCTCCTGCTGTTCCGGCGGCATCACTCCGGCAAGAATGACGGCAAGGTCGAGGGTGTAGAGAAGCCTTGTTTCATCTGACCAGTCAGGCAGATAGACTCGTTCTTTGACCCGTTTGGAATGGAAATCACCATAGGGAAAACCGTTGAGGGTAAAGAGGTCGATGCCGTTGGCATCCAGGGTCTGGGAAAATGCGCGGTAGGCCTTTTCGGAAGCCAGCAATTTTGTGGCGGCGGTGTGGCTCAGCCAGAGGCCGCTGCCCATATTGGGTAACCGACGTGTCTGCCTCACAGCGGCGAGTGGGCCATCGATGACCGCGAGCAGCTGCTCCAATGCCTCGCTGGGGTGAACATTGGTGCAGTAGGTCAGGTCAGATCGATGCCATGCGGTCGTTGCGTATCCTGGTGTGTCTTGCGTCATACTGTTCCTACTATGCCGAATTGCCCGATCCGCTACGCTTGATCGGGCCTACATTCTGAATAGATACGCGTTGTATCGATAACCGCTTTCGGGTGAATGCTTGTTATCCCTCCACAATGGGTTGTTGGCCACGCAGCACCGAGTTCTCTTCCCAAAGTTTGGTCTGGTCGACCTTCTTCGGGTTCATCTCTTCCAGAGAGATGCGGCCGCTTTGGGCGAAGAAGTTGATGGGGTTTTCAAACAGCACTTTCTCAACTTCGGCCTCGCTGAACCCGGCTGCGATCATTGCCGCACCGGTTTTTGGCACTTTTAACGGATCGCTGCGCCCCCAGTCTGCGGCACTGTTGACCACCATCTTTTCGGTGCCGTACTGCTTCAGCAGTTCCGCCATGCGCTCTTCTGACATCTTGGTGAAAGGGTAGACGGAGTGACCGCGCCAGCAACCTGTCTCCAGTACCATCGGCAGCGTCTGCTCGTTGAGGTGGTCGATGATGACCATCTCTTCATCGATTCCCACCTCTTTCACCAGCGCAATGGTGCGTTCTGTGCCTTGTACCTTGTCGCGATGGGGCGTATGGATGAGTACCGGCAGTTCGAACTCCTTTGCCAGTTCCATCTGTTCGGCAAAGAAACGTTCCTCTTCCGGTGTCTGATCGTCATAACCGATCTCGCCGATGCCGACTACGGTATCCTTCTGGCAGAAGCGGGGCAGTACCTTCATTACCTCTTCAGCCATGGGTACATTGTTGGCTTCTTTGGGGTTCAGGCCCATGGTGCAGAAGTGGCGCATGCCGAACTGACTGGCGCGGAAGGGTTCCCAGCCGATCAGGGTGTCGAAATAATCGATGAAAGTGCCAACATTGGTTCTGGGCTGTCCCTGCCAGAAGGCGGGTTCGACCACCCCAAGGATACCGGCAGCCACCATGTTTTCGTAGTCGTCGGTGGTGCGTGACATCATGTGGATGTGTGGATCGAAATATTTCATAAATGACTCCCTGAATTTGTTGATTAACCCGGCTGTTGTTGCAGAAGATCCTGCAGTAAGTCGAGAACGAGCGTGTTATCTTCCTGTTTCAGCCGATCCTGTAGATGCGGCTTAAGCGATAGGTTTTCAGACATACGCTGTCCCAACGCAAGTGCCGTGTAGTAGCGGTGTCCTGTCTCTTCGTGGTTCAGATAGGCGAGGATCTGCTGTTCCCCTATCGTTGTGGCATGAGGCCCGATGGCCAGCCATATATCGACCGGCACGGTACGGCTGGCATTCTCCCGCTCGACGACATAATTCTCGCACATGCGGGTAAGATCCGGATTTGCCCGCTGCTCAAGCCCCACCACCCGCTCAATGGCAAGACCGAGAAAGAGGCACTTCAAAACCATCTGATTGAACGTCTGCTCACTGTAGAAGGAGGCGGGGTAGGGGTTGTCCAGCGAGAGGGCGGAGAGCAGTTCCAGACTGTTGGTGCGGCCCGCATCGAGGGCGATGGTGGTCAGATAATCCGCTGGTGCGAAGAGGATCAGTCCCCGGATGAGGGCGATGCGTTCGGATTCGTCACCCATCCTGTAATAGGCCTGCACCAAATCTTCGGTTTGATCCGGCTGGCGCTTGACCACCGATAGCAGCAGAACGAGTCGGGCGGCGTCAGCTTCCCCCCAGCGGCGGATGTCGAGAGGAGAGAAGACGGCGTCTATGGCAGGTGCCTGTTCCAAACGCCTGTTTCCCAGCTTGCGTTTGGCCATCGCTGAGTAGAGTCCCAGATCGTCAAGAGGCTGATCGCTGGCGGCCAGTTTCTCCAGCGTTTTGTCAAACCATGCCTTGCCGCTGTCTGTCAGCACCGGTGCTATTGCCGCAGTCAGCTGGGCTTGAAAGTTATCAAGGTCTTCCATGGTTTGTTCCAAATAGTTTTGCCCCGTCTGAATTATAGAGATTATATCGCTATGGTGAGCATCTAAAAGCCGTTTTTCTGTGATTTAGTAGATGTATCGTCACGGCATGGTTTTTCTGTATAAACCTGTTTGAAAAGGTTGGAGCTCAGGGGTTCTCATGTGACATACATGAACCTTGCCAGCAGTTTTCCCGGCAGCATCAGGCTTAGTACGGCCAAGGCGCCCCACCAGGGACCGAAGGCCAGTACCAACAGTGCGTCCAACAGGATGATACCGAACAGCAGCAGTTTGATGGTGGCAGCGACTCTTGCGGGCGTAAAGTCATGGTAGGTGATAAGCAACTGCCGGGAGACGGTGAACAGGCCCGCAACTATCCCCAGCGCCAATAGTGGATGTTCCTGTATTGGCGCCGGTGCCAGCAGGACGATGAGTAACCCGGCAGCGGTGATGCCCGCGGCGGTGAGTATGAGCACCCAGCGGTGCCTTGCCTGCTCCTCTTCACGGCTGAGCAGTGTCAGAGCAGTGATGTAGATAAAAACCGGCAGCGCTATGATCAGCAGATCTCCGGTGAGTGGAAGGAAGGAAAATCCGAGCAGCCAATTGAAATAGCGGCAGCCGCCCATGTTCAGGCTGCCGAGCAGGGTGCGTTTGAGCAGGCCGTCGTAGAGCAGCACCAGCAGTGCGATGATGATGGCGATGAACATCGACTGAATATTTGCATAGGCCGCGAGACCTATACCTATCACAAGCAGTTCCAAGCCGAGAAACAAAGCGTTCTGTCGTTCGATCCTGCCTGAGGGCAGTGGGCGTTGAGGGCGTTCCTGCAGATCGATGCTGTAGTCGAACCAGTCGTTGAGCGCCATGCCGGCGGTATAGAGTGCGGCGGTGGAACCCAGCAGAAGCAGCAGTTGCGGCCAGGCAATCTCTCCTTGGGTGATGATGAGATGGGCCGCAAGGATGTTTGACAAGGCAGTGAAGACAGCCGGCGCCCGCACCAGTTGCAGGTAGTCGATCAATGGGTGGTGCTGCGTTGTATTCATCGAGGCAGAATTCGTGAGAGATAGGCGAGGGATCTTTCACCCGCCTCTATGGGGTTGTGCGGATAGGTATAGAGTTCGACCGTCAGAAAGTTATCATAGCCCTGCCTGTGCAGCGCATCGAAGTAACGTGCGAAGGGGAGGTCGCCATCACCGGGAATACGGTGATAGTGCTTCATGCCGAGGATGTCCTCCACATGCACGTTCCAGATCCTGCCGCTGAGCCGTTCGATCGACGCCTCCGGTGACTCTCCATCAAGATAGGAGTGACCGATGTCGAGGTTGACTCCAAGGTTGGCCGATCCCACCCGGTCGATGATATCGACTGCTTCGGTGGCGCGCTCAACGAGCAGTCCGGGTTCGTACTCTATGCCCACCCGGAGATCCAGTGATTCTGCGAGGTTGCAGACCTGTTTGAGACTGTCGACGAAAAGTGTCAACCCAGCTGTGGGATCGCCGCCGGAACCGGGTTGGCCGGAGGTGACACTGATGCATTTTGCCCCAAGCTGTTTCGCCAGTTGCAGTGCTTTGAAGGTGTATTCGATACGCCACTCCCGCCACTCATCCCTGCGGCTGCTGAGTGCCGGTTCGAAAACATTTTCAGGTGGCAGTGGGTTGAAATAGGTGTTGGCTGTATTGACGTTCAGGTTGCTGATTGCAAGATGTTTCTCCTGCAATAGTCTGGAGATGGCGGTCACTTCATCGGCGTCTGCCTGATGAGGACGCAAATGGGGTGCGTCGCAGAGGATCTCGGCGCCGGAAAAGCCGAGATCGGCAATACTGGCCAGCGCACTGAAAAGATCGGTGCGGGTATAAGCGTTAGTGCTGTAGGCGAGTTTCATCTGATATTTATATAGATCAATCGGTCATCATTAATAATCGGGTAACGCCGTAGGCCGGTTCAAGCTTGCGGAACCGGCAAATGCCGTATGTTCCACCAGTGCTGCTGCCTGATCCGCTGCGCTTGATCAGGCCTACGAACTTCGCTTGTTGCCGTTGATCATCGCTTTGATCAGGTTTTCACGGTGTGCAATGGAGGCGTGGATGACGCCGAGAATATGCAGTGGTATCAGGACCAACAAGGTATTGGTGCTCCAAACGTGGATATCGAGAATCATCTGTTTATGGCGGTAGAGTTCCATCTCGGCAAGCGGGCCGGACCAGTTCTCTGCACCGTCCAGGGCGATGCCGCTGATTGTCACCACCGTAAGCCCAAGCAGCAGGAGCAGCACCATCATGCCTCCTGCCGGATTGTGCCCGAGGTGGCGTGATGCCTGTTGCCGCAGCAACGACTTCGTATAATCCAGTACCCTGTGTGGGCCAGTGACGAAATCGGTAAAACGGGCATGAGTCGGTCCGATAAGGCCCCAAAATATGCGAAAGCAGACCAGTCCGATAATGGTGTAACCTGCCTGCAGATGAAGCTCGTAATTCGCCTCCTGGGTGTACCAGGCAACCGCGAAACTTGCTGCCAGCAGCCAGTGGAAGATGCGTATCAAAGGATCCCATACCCGGATCATGTCAGCTTGATTCATTATGGTCTCCACCATTTTTTTGTGGGAGTGCTGCAAAGATGCCGGCGCGGCGTTCGTGCAGCACGATTGAAAAGAACAGAAAGAGCGCCAGCAGCAACCAGATCTTGCGTGAAGGCGATCTTTTGCTGCTTGACTCCAGGAATTCCATAAACGCCGTTTTTGACCCGTTTCGGATACTGCCCTGATCAACTCCAGCCTGCAGCCAAGGGATAACGGGGGTCTCTATCGATTCACTGTTTCGGATCTGCTGGAGCAGCCGGTGGGTTCGCTCGTTACCCACTCTGGCCCATGCCTGATAGAGGCCAGAGAGGGGGGTCTTGATATTGGCTTCAAATCGTCCTGGTGCGGAGAGCGTCAGCTGGTGTTGCCGGCGGATTCCGGCAGGAGTTTCCAGAATCAGTTCGGCAACCCTTGCATCACTCCAGTGACCCTTTCTATCAAGGGCGTCAATCTTTACCTGCAACTCCCCTGCCGCGCTTCGATAGTCTATCTTAAGGTGAGGGTTATGCCCCTGCCTGTCGAGCCACGCCAGCAGGCTCTGGGTAAAATGGGTGTTATCCACGGCCCGGAGCAAGCCGCCGGGGAGGGCTGCCACCCGACCTGCGGCCATCTGCCTGACGGCCAGCAGAGGATCACCATTGGGGGTGGCAAGATAGGTGGTGGAGTCGGGTTTGGTACGGGTTACCTGGTAGCCGTTGACGGGTAGCCAGGCCGTCTCCTTCGGGATGGAAAATGGCATCGGCGCCACGGATTGGGTTTTTACCGCCGCCGGCTGCCAACTCTGCCGTTGCTGCTCCAACTCGTGCCGCATGAAGCGGGGCAGCTCTGCGGTTTCGGCAACCTGAAGAACCTGCCCGCTGGTGGCGGTGGCGAGTTGCTGCAACACCGAAAGATCTGCGTCCTCACCGACAGCAAGGGCGATCAATTTGATGTCAGCGGCTTGCATTTTCCCAATTAGCGGTTCGATGGCCTCCCCTTCAACGAACCCGTCGGTGACCAGTATCAGAAAGCGCTTTTTCGGCGCTGCCGCTGCCAGTCGTCCGATAGCGGCAGTGAGTGCGGGTGTCAGTCTGGTACCGCCGGAGGGGCTTACCTCCCACCTGTGATTCAGGGTTGATAGCGGATCGGCATAGGCCTGTAACGGCAATAACGGCTGGATCTCCCGGTCGAACGCGATCAGCCCGACATGATCTCCGGCGCGCAGCGACCCGGCGCTCTCCGTCACCGCCCGAAATGCGGTGGCAAGACGACTTTGGGGGAGGGTTGCAGAGTCCATGCTTCCCGATTTGTCCACCAGAAAGAGAAATGCCGCAGCCGCCTCCGGACGGGCGGATTCCGCTTCGACGGGCAGCAGACGCTCCAGTGCGGAGTGACGGTATGCACCACTGCCGAAGGCGTTGGGACCGCCGAGCACAATGAGTCCCACTCCCTGCTGTTCCACCGCCCCGGTAAGTGCAGTCACGGTTTCCGGCGCTAAATCATCGGCGGGAATATCATCGATCAAGACGAGAGAGGTGTCTTTGAAGCTGTCTGGCCGGGCATTCAGTTGTCGTGGTGACAGTCGTGTGATTTCCCAGCCGCTCTGCTGGAGTTGTTGCACCGGCAGGGAAGGGGGTTGGTGAGAGATATAGAGCAGTTGATGTTTTCGCACGACCTCAAAATAGCCCTGTCTGGAATCCAATGGGTCGCCACCCTGATCCAAAATTGTCAACTCCAGCAGATGTGGCCCAGCGGTTGTTGCACTGAGTTGCAGATGATGGACGGTGGTTGATTGCGCGGTAAAGCGCAAAGGTTTCTCTGTCAGCTGATGTCCATCGAGTTTGGCGATCAGTTGGCCCTCTCCAGCAGTGGGTGAGGTTATGGCGATGCTGACGGGAAACGTCATCGCCGGTTTTACCCTCTCCGGAAGATTGATCGAATCGATAACCGGGTGGCCAGCGGCATACCGCGCTGGAGGTTTGGACCAGAAGAGTGCGATGTTACCCCCGGCATCGGGAAGTGCGGGTGGTGACGTGTCACTGTTTTCGCGGCCGTCGCTGAGCAGCAGAATGGCGCTCCTGTGGCTGGGAACAAGCTGATTGGTGCCCTGCCTCAGCGCTGTTCCAATCGCGCTGATATGGTTGTCGAGGGAGAGGGTTCTGGGCGGAGCCGGTTGCTGAAGTTGATGTTGCAGCTCGTTGTCGGATATCGGTTTCCAGGTGATCTCCGTCTGCGGCCGGTCGGCAAAACGGATCAGACTAAAACGGCTGTTGGCGGGAAGATCGGCCAGCAGACGCCCGAGTCTCTGCCAGCTCTGGTCCGGAAATTGTGATCCGACACTTTTGGATTCGTCCATCACCAGCAGCAAATCCAATGGCTCGTCGGTGGGTAGCAGATCGGGGTTCCACCAAGCGAGCAACAGAAATAGCACGATAAGTGGGTAGCCGAAAAGGGGGGGCAATCTATGGAAGAGACCCTCTATCATCCGCCGCTCCTGCGTTGCGGCCGGAAGCCCCACACCATGTCGATCAGCAACAGGACAAGGGCTGCAATAATTGGCAGGCTGGTGATGGATGCCTGCTGTTTGGAGAGATCAGTAGCGGGTCTGTTTGAGGTTTCCGGCAGGGAGAGTGGTGTGATCCGGGATGCATCCGGGTTACGGGAGGCAGATACCAGGCTTTCAGCGAGGGGACGTTGCAGCAGGCGCTCGATCAGTGCTGATAAAAGAAGTGGGTATTCCGGGCTGTGAGCGAAACCGGGCTGCTGGAGATCGAGATAGACGTCGATAGTCTGCGCGGGTGTACGGGTTTGCCGAATTAGGGTATGACCATCCGCACTCAGCAGTGTGACGCCTGAAGAGGTTGCTTCACCCTCTTTCAGGCTGAAATATAGGCCTCGCTGGATCGATAGATGTTGAACCCCATCTTTCACATGCCAGTGCCCCTGCGAATGGATTGTTTGGCGACCTCCATTACCGTGCAGGCGGAGCAAGGGTGTGTCGGCAGAGGTATGGGCGTTGTCGCAATCGATGAAAATATCGGGATTTCTCCCGGACTGTTCAAGCTCTGGATGGGACTGCAGAAAAGCAGACAGATAACGGCCGCACTCTCCCACAACCTTGACCGCAATCGGTTTCAAGGCGCTGGAGAGCGGGAGCCGCAGTTCATTATCCAGGTGCAGTGAATCGTCTGTTGCATGAAGTCTGGCAATAAGGTCGGCCGGGTAACTGAGGTCTGTCGCAAATTCCAGCAGCTTGCGCTCTCCGGGCGGGAGTTTGACCAACCAGCTCTCTATTTCACGGCCCCGCTGGATCAGGATCAGTCTGGCGTTCATTTTAGACTCACCGCTGTTCCATAGCTCTACCAACCCCTGCGTAGCAGAGGGGGTGCCCGGTGAGGGACGAATGGCCAGGCGGGTCAAGGATAGATTGCCGGTGCTGCTGCCGGTCTGGATGATTTCGGAAAGCGGTGCGCTTTTCAGCCAGTGATTGAGCTGGATATCCGCGCCATCCGTCAAAAGGATGTGCCTGTTGTCTGGGTGCATCAACGCGGGTGCGGGAGGGTGGGGTTCTCCCCGTGGATCGCTGCCCCACTGTTCGAGTTTACTGATCCAATCTCTATCGGACTGGGGGGTTATTATCCGGGTGGCGGTGGGGTTGCCCAGTGAGTGGAGGATCAATGTGGAGGGACGCTCCTTCTCCACCCGTTGGATGAGCCGGTCGATGCCCTGCTGTAGCCGCGTTCCTCCTTCTTCCCGGGTGAACTGACTCAGGGAATCATCGAGCCAGACTTCTATTGGTATACCGCTTTTCGTTTCCCGATAGGGATCACTCAGCGCGAGAATCAGGAGAGCGGCAATCGCCGCCCGCAAACGCCATCTCGGATCGGGTTTGGCGGGGGCGTTCCCGGCCGCTCCCTCGGTCTGAATGCGCCGCCAGAGGAAGAGTGCGGCAGTGGGTTGAATGCGGCCCTGTCTCTGGAAGCGGTGCAGCCAGCGCAGCAGCGGCAGGCCACTCAGCAGGAGGAGCCAGAACGGCGCGCCCAGGCCGATCACGAGGCTCTGCCTCTGGCGTGAAAATGGTGGGTCAGTACCGCTTTCCAGGGGACATCCGGCGTGGCATGGGAGAACTGAATATGGCGGCGGTGGCAATAGTTTTCGAGGGAGGCCGAGAAGGCGTCCAGCGTTAGCTTGAAATGTTCCCGATCGGTTTCGCTAGGCGTGACGGCAAGTGTTTCTCCACTCTCCACATCCATGAGTGTCATCTCGTCGCCGCCATCAGGGAAATCGTTGTCGGCCCTAACCTGGAGAGCGTGGATTCGGTCCCCAAACAATCTGAGCCTGTCCAGGCCGGGGCGCATACCGTCCTCCACCAGAAAATCGCTGATGATGAACACCGGGCTACGGCGTTTGATATGGGAGATGCAGGCGCGCAGATTTGATCCGCCACCCGACGTCAGGGGCGTGGTTTTCCGCAGGGTCTGGAGTACTCGGGCGTAGTGGCTCGATCCTCGCCCAAGCGGTACCCGCTGATCGACCTGACCGCTGAACAACAGGATTGCGACCCGGTGATCCAGGTGGATCAGCAGATAGGCCAGCGCGGCGGCACATTGAACCGCCAGCGCCCATTTATCCCCCGATCCCATGGATGCGCTGTGGTCGAGGCAGATGGTCCAGTCAGCGGCCGCTTCGTCCCAGTAGCGGCGAATCTTCGGATGGCGGCTGCGTGCAGTGGCGCGCCAGTCGATATCCCGCAGGTCATCACCTGGGACGAATTCACGATGATCCAGAAACTCCACCCCGAATCCGGCCCGCATGCGGTTGGGCCGGTGGCCTGGGGCCAGCAGCAGCCGGGTATTGAACAGATGATCGGCGATACGGGTCAACTGACCCAGTTCCTGCTCATTCAGGGCCTCGAGGGGGTGCATCAGATCCGGCTCCGCCACTCCTGGATGATCTGACGCAGGATGCTGTCGCTGCTGATGCCGTCCAGTTCACTCTCAATGGTGAGCAATACCCGGTGACGTAACACCGGCAACGCCATCCTGGCCAGATCGTCAAAATCGACCTGCAGGCGACCCTGTAACAGTGCGTGGATTCTGGCGGTTTTGAGCAGCGCCTGCAGACCCCGTGGGCTGGCGCCGTAGCGAAAGTGGCTGCTTCCGCCTGAGGTGTCGGGATGGGTGGCGAGCAGTAGAGTTACCGCTGCCCGTTTGATTCTGTCGGCGATCACGATCTCCCGGCCGGTCGCCATGATCGAAACCAGTCGTTCCAGATCCAGAACCGGTTGCAGATGTTCGGACGGTTCGTCGTCCAGGGAGATGTCGAGCATGGAGAGCAGGGCTGCTTCGCTGGGAAACTCCACGTTGAGCTTCACCAGAAAGCGATCGAGTTGGGCCTCTGGCAGCGGATAGGTGCCCTCAATCTCGATAGGATTTTGGGTTGCCATTACCCAGAACGGCGAGGGCAGGGGATGGGTGATGCCGGCGTGGGTAACCTGATGTTCCTGCATTGCCTCCAGCAGTGCGGCCTGGGTCTTCGGGGTGGCGCGGTTGACCTCGTCCACCAGTACCAGCGGGGCGAAGATCGGGCCGCGCTGAAAATCGAGCCGCTGCTCGCCTTGTGGATCCCGGATCAGGATCTCACTGCCGGTGATGTCAGCAGGCATCAGATCCGGCGTACACTGTACCCGTGAGAATTTGAGGCCGGTGGCTCCGGCCAGCGCCTTGGCCAAGTGGGTCTTTCCCAAGCCGGGCAGACCCTCAAGCAGAATGTGTCCCCCCGAGATGAAGGCGATGAGCAGACGATCGATCAGTCCCTCCTGCCCCACGATGGTGCTTTCCAGTGCCTGCTTCAAACCTCTGAGGTCGTCATGGGCTTCCTGAAAGTCGGATTCGGTAAGTTCACGGTTTGCTTGCATCGAATTGACTCAACTGTTTGAAATAGCGCTCTACCAGCACACGCTGGTCTAGCGTCATGGCGGTAGGGCGTGTTTGTTCACTGGCGCCGGTGAAATCCTGATCGACTGATGATAACCCTGTTTTTAGTGGCTGGCTGGTAGTCGTCAGATGTTGACCCGTGTGTCGGTCGAATGCCTGGCTCCCCCGGTCAGAATCCAGTGAGATATCCTGGTAGCGCTGCTGTGTGAATGGTGTTGTCTGATCTGTTGTGACAGAGGCATCCAGGCCGGGGGCGGTTCCGCTATGTCGTTCGGCGGATTCTCCAGGGCTCTCCCCGATTTCGCTGACAACGATATTCCGGGCTGCCGGATTTTTCCGGGTTTCTCCGTTTGTACTGCTCTCCATCCGGGATTCGTTTGCTTTTTCCGGGGATTGCCCGTTCGAATGATCCCCGGTCTGCTCCTCTTCAGGGTGAGCGCCTTCTGCCTTGGCGTGCTGCATGGCAACCTGAGATTCATGTTGCAGTACCGCCGCCTTTTTTTCTGCCAAGAGTACTGCATTGATGGCAGCTACAGGGTCGATTGTTTCCGAGTCCTTTGATAGCTGCTGTTTTGCGTCGTCGCTGCTTCCGCTTTCCAATGTTTTCTGGGTAATCTTGCCCGGCAGCAGAAGCAGGAAACCGCCGAGAATCGCCAAGGTGATTCCAAGCAGGAGAGATGGACCGGGACGTTGTGTGGGTATTGATCTTAACTGTTCCTGCCAGCGGGGAAGTTCTGCGGCGGCACGGGTGAGCAGTAATTGTTGTGTGCTGGAAGGAGTTTGCCGAAAAGCGGTAATCTCCCAAGCCGAGAGGAAAAGTGCATGGGCTTTGAGTTGGATATCTGCTGCCGTTGCGCCTTCAGCCGTCGTGGGCATCTGCCGGATAGCCGTCACTGATAGATAGAGGGCGGGAGGCAGCAGGGCAAGGGTGAAAAACAACGGGCTGCTCAACTGCAGCCATCCTTGGTGAATGACTCCGCTGGAGAAGAGGATGATGACCAGCCAGCCGAGCGGCAGTGCTGTCCGTGTCAGTAGTTGTGCCGACCAGAGCCGCCGCTGTTGCCGCCGAACGAGTCTTGGCAGCGTCTTGAGTAGTGCATTATTCACAGTCCGGTCCAACCCCACCAGGCTTGACGGAACTGCCAGAGCAGAATGAGCTGTGCAATCAGCAGCGCACCAATCATCCCTTCTCTGATAGCTGGATTTGGCAGGATGTGACTCAGGCCCTGCCGGATACCGAATGCGGTCAAGCCGGTGAGTGCGACCATAAGTGATCCCAGCGTAATGGGGATGATCTCCAGACTGCCGCTGAGCCAACTCAGGGTCAACAACGGTAGTGGAAAAAAGAGTACCAAAGCCACCGCTGAGATGTCGTTTTGCCGCGAGCCTTCAATAGGTTTAAAGAAGAGCAGTATCACACCAATAATCTGGGCAATGAGCGTGATATGGACTGCTTGATCGAACAGTGTCGTCACTCTGGCAGCAGCCCAGTCATTGAGTTCCAGCTGTGCTGTCAGCCAGAGTGTGAGTGGCAGCAGGTAGGCGAGACTGCTTATGGTGGCGAGCCGGATCAGGCTCATGATCGCCCCCCCGTGGAGGAACGGATTACCAACCAGCCTGTGGTCGAAGTGGCTGAAGAGGCGAATCCTCCCCACCCCTGGGAAATTGGGATCAGCAGTGCTGCACTGTTGAATGAGAGCCGTCGGCTGAGTAGTCGCTCGGCAGGGGTCGAGGGCCTCTCTCCCTGCAGTTCGGGATGCCACGTTTCATCAGGTGAAAGTGCGGGCAGTGCATAGCTGTGGCGTTTCCAGAGCAGCCGTCCGGCTGGGGTGGTGTCGGTTCCAGTATTGCGGACTATCGGCTGACCATTGTCCAGTAGCAACGAGAACCGGTGGGGTTGCCGGACGATGCCGTCCAGACGATAACGTACCGGTTCAAACAACATCGTGTCGCTGGTCAGATGATAGAGATCGTTCTCCTCTCTGCGTTCGATCGGTGTGGATGTCTGTTGGTCCTCAAGACGTGTTATAACCATATCAGTGGTAAATGTCGTCTCCTGAAAACCTCTGCGGTCACCACCGCTGTATTGGATTGCCGCCAGCCTGGCGATAGGGTCCCCTGTCTCCGCTTCGGCCCAGAGAGTAAGCTGCTGCCCCCCTGTGCCGTACCAGACCACCAGACCTGTAGCAGCAGTCAGAAGCGGGAGTGCCAACAGCAGAGCAGGGCGTTTGAGCAGACTGCTCAACAGCACCATGAGCAGAAGATAACCAAAAAGGTATAACGGCACCGCCAGGTGGGGCTGACTAGTGGTGAGCAATGCCAGGGTTTTGCTCTCGGGTAGTCTTGGCGGACGCAGTTCATCGAGTTGCTGCAGTAGTTGGGGAATCTCCGACAGTTGGTCGTAACTGCGGATAAGCTGTCCAGCGCAACCGGCTGATCTGCCCAGGCGTTCAATCACTGATGAAGATGCCTTGTCCAGCAGCAGGATGCCGCATCCCGCCAGAAATTGACCCAAGGCCTCCGACTGTCGCTGCTCAAGGGCAGCCAGGCTTTCCAGGTCGGTGATGACCGATTGGACGGCGCCATACCCCTGAGTGGTATGAGGAAACCCGGCGGAAGAGAGCATCACGATAGCACTCTCTTCTGCTGTTTTCAGCTGAGCGGTGGATCGCTTCCGCTGCCCCGGTGCAATAGAAACCAGGGTGATAGGTAATCTGGTGGCCGTAAGGGTGATGGAGTGAGTGAGTGTTTTTTTACTTGGCACCGTCAGGGTGACGGTAACCGAACCATCCTTTTTGGGTTTGATGCCAAACCAGAGTTTTTTCCTGGCGTGTTCGTTTAATTGCAGATGATGGATTGTTCTGCCGTTGGCATCCGAGATTGAGAGGTCGGCTCTGGTGGCCTGAGGTGAGGTGAGCTCCACACCGATTTCGGTGGTTGCCCCTGGTTGGAATTTCCCCAGCAAACCTGCATGTACGCGCAGATCTGCAGAAGACCCTACTGCTGTTTGAAAAGCAGACAACAGCAGGGTCAGCAGGAGAGAGAAACGCGAAAGGAGGATCAGATTTTTCTCCCTGGCTTAGTCGATCAGGTTAGTCGCGCGACAGCAAGATACCGGAATGCAGCGCCGTACCATGCGTGCGCCGTAAACCGACAAACTGCTGTTGGGTTACGATGCGCATAAAACTTGGCGGTAAAACGAAAATTTGGGGCAATGCGCATCTAACCCAACCTACTTTTCGATCATGAAAATAGGTTTCTAAACAGGCATCTTTTAACGGATGACATGATTCAGGGAGATGACGGCCCATGCAGTCACCAGATTTTTGTTGCCTTCCCACCAGCGTGAAGAGTCCGGGTTTACCCAGGAGCCGTCTTTGTCCTGCAGGCCGAGCAGTTTTTCGGTCAGGTCGTTGCGCCAATTATGTTTGATGCCGTTGCTATCCGTGACCTCTGCTTCACCGAAGGCATACATGCTCTTTGCGAAGGCGTTGTAGTAGTAGAACAGTCCCTGGTTTTTCTTCGCGCCGGGATTCTCATCCAGAGTGTAGTTGGCACGGATCCAGTTAAAGGCCGACTGAACCCTGGGGTCATTCTTGTCGACACCGGCAAACAGCAGACTGATGAGTCCGGCATGGGTCATGCTGCCGTAGGAGACGGCATCCCCATGTGGGCTGTAGTCGGGCATATAGGCGAAGCCGCCGTCATTCTTTGCCCATTTGAGATCGTTGGTTTCACTGTTGTTCTGGGAGCGGCTGACAAAGACCAGCGCCTTCTCCCAAACCGGATCGTTGGGATCGAGACTGGTGGCCTTCAGCGCTTCGATGGCAAGGTATTCATTGGAGAGGTCAGGGCGTTCGTCACCACCGTAACCGATGCCGCCGTAGTACTTGTGATCCTTTTTATAACCGTCTTTCTCATCCAGCTGCAGCCCTTTCAGAAACTTCTGACCGTTTTCGATGGTCTGTCTGTATTTTGGGTTGCCGGTGGCTTGTAGCGCGGTGATGGCAACTGCCGTGTTGTAGTTGCGGTTGTTGATGGACTCACTGATGGAACCATCTTCTTTTACATGAGAAAGCAGGAACTCAACAGGCTTGGTGATGAAGGGACCGTCATCCTCGGTATATTTGCGGCGGCTCTCCAGGTAGGCCCGCAGCGCCAGTGAGGTGATGCCGACTGAGCCCGACCAGGAGCCGTTTTCGTCCTGCTGTTCCCGCAGATAACGCAGGCCGTTATCGGTGGCGCGCTTGGCTTTACTCTTCAGCCCCGAATCCATGCTGGCATCCGTGGCGGAGACGCTGAAAGCCAACAGGAAGGTGAGCAGAAATGTCAGTGTCTTGGTTATCAATTTCATGGGTAATGTCTCTCCATCAATATTTGTCGATTCAATGTGGGTCGGGTTTAAGCCGCAGGGTCAGGGTTTGCAGCGCCGCTGCAAACCCCAGGTAGATAGCGCCGAGTAGCAGACTGTTGGGATAGGCGAAACGCAGGCTGCCGAAGGGTGTGTTGCGATAGAACCACTCGCTACGCAGGTAGTCATACTCAGCGGCGGCGGATAGATAGCTCAGGGGGCTTGTCGCGATGATTGCATTGACCGCGGCGTCACTGAAAACAAAAAGCTCAACCAGGGGACCAAGCCAGAGGGTGGCGCTACCGGCAACCAGTGCCAGCAAAAATACCGTCGGCAGAGCGATCTCTGCGGTTGCACGAAATCTTTTCAGAAAACCCGCAAGACTGAGCAGCAGCAGTGTGGTGGTGAATACTGCAAGCGTACTCTGCAGCAGAATGGTATTGGGGATCGTGCCTTCATCGTGTGTAAACAGCATCAGCAGAAATATGCCAGTGGAAGCGATGCTGTTGAAAACAAGAGAATATGTGCCGCCGGTGTGTGGCAGCATCAGCAGGCAGGTCAGAGAGGTTGCCAGCCCCAGGTTGACTACCAGCCATGCATCAGAGGGGAAAGATGATCCTGAGAGGGGCATAGTGTGTTGAAACAGCAGCACCAATAGCGCCGCAAGCGCCCAGCGCAGCAGCCAATCCTTTATCTGCACCGGATTCATCCGTTCACCAAGTGCCTGATGGAACATCGTCAGCCAATGCTCTCCAGGTTAGCCGTTCCGGTATTCCTCTGCAGATGAGCATCGACATATTCGAGCAGGAGCTGGAACTGGGGGTAGAGCGCCAGCTCATCGCAATCAATGGGATTCTTGAAATAGGCGGCGAGGTGATACATGGGGCCGGATTCACCCTGCCGCGCGGCGAATTCGCTGAGGCGGATCATATCCAGTACCAGCGGTGCCGCCAGGATGGAGTCACAACCCTGCCATGTGAACTGCATGGTCATCTTGACGTCGAGGAAACCCTGAAAATGGATCAGGTCCCAGGCGGTTTTCCAGTCTCCCAGGGATGGGACATAGTTGATGTCGATCCCTCCGTGAGGAGAGTAGCCGAGAATCGAGTCGAGAACATTACCCTTATTGCGCAGTTTGGCTACCTTGTGGTCCGGGTCGTCCAGCGTCTTGCCGTCGCCGTTACCCAGCATGTTGGTGCCTTCCCAGCTAAGGATGCGCAGGTTGCGGTAGGCAAACATGGGTGCCAGGGCGGTCTTGACCAGCGTCTCGCCGGTTTTGCCGTCATTACCATAGAATGGTACGCCCTGTTGATCCGCCAGTTCGTGCAGGCCCTTCAGGTCAGAGCCGGGATTGGGGGTGAAATTTATATAGGAGCAGCCTTCGAGAAAAGCGGCCTGGGTATAGCAGATGCTCGGGGTCAGTGATTCGGAGCGGTTCTCTTCGATGAGTAACTCGATGCCTGCTTTCGTCTCATGGGCTTCGGTTTCCATGGGCAGGGATTCGGATGAGGTGAGATTGACCACCACCAGATGATCGAGAGCATGCCGCTCCTTGAAACGTTTCAGATGACTGCGAATTCTGGAGACGAACATCGACATGTTGGGGCATGTTTCGGCCGGTGAATCGGGTCCCCAAAACGCCGTGGGTTCGTAGGCGATATCCGTATCTATGGTTTGCAGATCGGATTCGATGGCATCAATCAACTCATAGGTATAGGTGCCGGAGCGCCTGGCGACTACACGGGCTGTATCCACCAGGGAACCCTCGATAATATCCAGGCCACCGAATACCAACGAGTCCAGGTCTGCCAAATCGAGATCGCTGATGGGCGGGATCTCGGTGACCATGCCGCTGCTGGAAACCCGTCCGGCTCGCACCGCCAGGGTGCCGACTATCAAGGTTGTTGCGATATCGCCGCGAGCGCCAGCGAGCCAGATGCCAATTTTCCTGGAGGAACTTGTTCTTTTCATGATCCTTGTGGAGCGTCCAAAAAATAGTTTGGTTTAAGTCCTAATCGGCTTGTTGGGAGGATTCTTGAATTATGATGGTGTCAGCGAGTTTCCGGGTCGCAGATTGCCTACTTAACCCAAAATGACATCACTCGAAGCCGCCCTTTGCCATGCTTTGAAAAAAGTGAGTGCCCTTGCGGGCACGACACTGAGTTTACCATCCCGGTACATCACGATCCAAAGGGGAGAGGCGGATCGGATGGTAACCGCCGACACGGAGGGGAGTGGTCGGCTGTTTCCGTTGACTTTTGGTTTCAGTAATAATCCAGCAATAATGGGGCCAATATTTACAGCCAAGAAATCTTTCTGAAAAACTTTTTAAAAAACAAAAGGATAATATGGCTATTGAGAGCATATGCGGAGCGGGAAGAAAAGTGCGTCTTGTACATGAATTGTACAGTATGTTCCCTGTCTGAGATGCGAGAAATATGACAATACGTAATATTATCAGTATATTACGAATGTTTTTTAGGTAATGGTCAGTTGTGCAGTAAGACGTCACTCAAGTGTCGCGTGCCGGAATTTTGTTGCGCAGTGTGGTTCGGTGGAGCCCAAGCAGTTTGGCTGCAGATACCTGGTTGTCGTTGCAGAGACGGAGTGCTTCGTCGATCAGTTCCCCCTCGGCGAAACCGATCAGTGTATGAAAAGGCCCCTCGGTTTTCTCCGCGGAGTTGTTCTGCACAGCCAGTTGGCGCAGGGCGTAACGCAGGGTACTACTCAGCTGTCCGAATGCGTCGTCACTGACTGAGCCGGTCTCTTGAGTGGTTGTTTTGGGAGGCCCATTCTCCAGTGCAAGGTCATGGTTGGTTAATTTGTTGCCCCGGGCGAGTAGCGCGGAGCGTTTGATGACATGCTCCAGTTCTCTGACGTTGCCCGGCCAGGCATGGGCGCACAGACGCTCGATGACGCCGGGTTCAAAATCGGACAGTGGTTTGTTCAATTCACAGGCGACCTGTTTTAAGAAGTGGCGGGCCAGCAGTTCGATATCCTCCTGACGATTGCGTAGCGGCGGAACCTGCAGAGTGACCAGATTGAGGCGATGAAGAAGATCTTCCCGAAAGCGTTTGTCTGTAACCTCCTGGGCCAGATCCCGGTTGGTGGCGGTGATCAGTCGCGCCCGCAGGGGGATGGGGGTGCTGCTGCCGATACGCTCGAAACTCCGCTCCTGTAGCACCCGCAGCAACTTTCCCTGCAGCGGCAGGGGAAGTTCACCAATTTCGTCGAGGAACAGAGTGCCCTCAGCGGCGCTTTCAAAACGCCCGATACGACGTGTTTCGGCGCTGGTAAAGGCCCCTTTTTCATGGCCGAAGAGTTCACTCTCCAGCAGGTTTTCCGGGATGGCGGCGCAGTTGATGGCGACAAATGGGGCCTCAGACTGTCTACTGTGCCGGTGGATGCCCCGCGCCACCAACTCTTTGCCGACGCCGCTCTCGCCGGTGATCAGCACGGTCATGTTGTTAGTGGTCAGCAGTCCCATCAGTTTGAAAAGCTCCTGCATGGGAGCGCTCTGTCCCACGAGTCTGGGCTCAGTTTCCGGTTCCGGTTGCTCAGTGTCGGCTTCAAGGGTGGGCGGCTCGGTGGCGGAGTGTTCGAGCATCTGGTGCAGCAGCTGCCTGACTCGGGTCAGTTCCACCGGTTTGCCCAGGTAGTCAAAGGCATCGAGACGCACCGCCTCCATCGCCGTCTCCATGGCGCCATAGGCGGTCATGATGACAACAGGCAGTTCGCCGATCTCATCACGAATTTGAGCCAGAGTCTCGATGCCGTCCATGCCGGGCATTTTGACATCCATGAAAACCGCGTCGGGATGTTGTTCGCGGATCACCTGCAAGGCCTCTTTCCCATTGCTGGCAATCAGCGCCTCATGCCCCTCCATTTCGAACAGACGGGAGAAGGCGTCGCAGATGGCGCGTTCGTCGTCGGCGATGAGGATCTTGCTCATGCGGTGGTATCCTGAAGTGGCAGGCTGAGGAAAAATCTGGCACCGCCAAGTTTACTCTTTTCGACGCGAATCTGTCCGCCATGAAGCTCGGCCAACTCGCGGCAGAGCCGCAATCCAAGACCAAACCCTCCGGGTTTGTCGCTGCTGGGTTGATCGAATAGCGTAACCTGCCTCTCCGGCGGAATGCCCGGTCCCGAATCGTCCACTGCAATCCACAAGCTGTGGCTGCCGGTCTCCAAGCCTGTGCTCAGAAAAATCTTACCGCCATCCGGTAACTCATCCTTGGCATTGAGCAGCAGGTTGAGCAATATCTGCCGCAGCATATCCCTGTCGGCGGAGAGTGGGGGGAGAGATCGACCCGGCGTCATCTCCAATTGAATATGCTGGTGCTCGAACTGTAGTCGGGTGAGGTGGATGATTTCATCGATCAGCAGATTGACATCGATGGTGGTTCTTGATGGTTTTGCCGGCAGGCGATGCTGCAGGGTGCCGGAGACGATCAATTCCAGTCGCCCAACCTCATCCAACAGTGTCTGCAGCACGGCAAGATCCTCTCTGCCTGAGGTCTCCTTCAAAAGCTGCAACTGCATCTTGATGGCGGTCAATGGGTTGCGGATCTCGTGGGCGATGCGGGCGGTCATCTCTCCCAGTGTGGCCATGCGGCTCTGTTCGGCTACCGTCTTTTCGTACTCCTGCAGTCTGCCCGCCATAGTATTCAAGGCGGCTGCAAGATGGCCGATTTCGTCCCGGCGGTGGATGGTTACTGAAGTCTGGCGCTGCCCGGCGGCGATCTTCTCTGCCATCTCCGCCAGCTCCCCGATGGGCAGGGTGATGCTGCGGCTGGTGCGGTGACCGACCCAGGCCACCAGCAGCAGCCCGGAGATGACGCCCAGCCCCAGCCACCAGGCCATTCGGTGTGAGGTTGCGCGGATATCCGACAGGTTTGAGAGGGCGGCCACATAGGATATGTTTCTGTTACCGCGAGTTTCTATGGGCCGCATCACCAGCAGATAGTCCGCCCCCATTAAATCGACGCTGTGACGTTGTCCGGAATTCAGCAGGTTTGGGTGATCGGCGAGCAATCCAGTGATAATCGTTTGCAGGTCGTCTCTCTCTCCCTGGAAGGTCGTAAAGGCGACCATACCATCGGTGCCGATGAGGGATAGATCGGCCCTGATCAGGTGTGATAGCTGTTCCACGATGCCGGTCGTATGCGGAAAATCCCTACGGGAGAGTCTCTCTACGGCATGGAGCAGTTGTTCGTGCAGACGCTTTT
Source organism: gamma proteobacterium endosymbiont of Lamellibrachia anaximandri (assembly GCA_016756855.1). Lineage (GTDB taxonomy): Bacteria > Pseudomonadota > Gammaproteobacteria > Chromatiales > Chromatiaceae > QGON01. The sequence goes on from JAESPD010000045.1 coordinate 26,041, forward strand.
CCAGTGTTTCGGAAAAGAGTTGACTGCCCATCCACCAAGCCATGCCTGCACTGAAGAGCAGAGTGACCACATAAGGGATAAAAAGTCGCTTGTAGATGCTGTCGCTAAACATGTAACTCACTGAACACACAGATTTTGTCTCAACACAGCATATCTTAGCTTTTGGTTTCAATGGAGAGTAAATAAATGTGTCGAAAAAATTTACACTTTTTTTCTTTCTGTCAGTACGGAAAAGATTAAGCAAGTATTAATAAACTTATTTTGTTTTTACCTCCAGAATCAGCGACAAGCCATTGAATAACCACGTTTAAAACGGTGGAGAAAACAAACTTCAAACGATTGTTTCGTAAAGTAGATCGCCAGAAAGGAACGGGCTTCCTGTTTTGGGCTTGTTTTGAGATTTCACAGGTGCCGGATAACTTTACAATTGGGAATAAACAGACTTCCTTTGATTTGAGTGAATGGGATTAACTAATTGAAATATAACTATAAATAGTTTGTTGGCCTGGAAATTGCTCAATATAAGGCGACTTTGAAAGAATGTTGTCAGTTTACAAACTGCAATTTCGTTGACCTGGAGGTTTCCAAAATGAATCGTGTAATTGGTAATGGCTTTAAGAGCACCGCACTGGCCCTGGCGGGCGCGGCTCTTCTGGTTTGGGGTTCGGCGGCATCAGCGATGCCGATCGATTTTTTGGGTCTGGACGGCACTCCCGATCCGCTGGTTGAAGGTTACCAGTTCTCTGCGGGTGATTTCACTTCCTGGGCTGACACATTTGTGACCACCGATTTCGGTGATCCCAATGAGTTCCTGCTTAGCGGCGCTGATACCTATGAAATCATGGGTGCTGGCCCCGATAAGAGCTTTATCAACATCGACGCCCCCGGCGCGTCGGTTGGTGGTACCGGTTTCGATACCACCATCTCTGTGGATGCCATGTTTGACTCCCCGCTGCCAAGTGCCTCCACGCTGGTAATGCAGGCGTTGTTTGGCGGTGCGGTTGTTGGTTCTGACACTATCACCCAGTCCGGAACAGCATTTGAAGCGATGAGCATCTCCCTGGTGGATCTCGCATTCGACACCATTTGGTTGTTCGATACGGCAGCTGTTGGCGATGCCTTCCGCATCGACAACTTCAATGTGACTGTTGTCGACAACACTGGTGGCGGCCCGGTTCCCGAGCCTTCAGCACTGTTGCTGATGCTTGCCGGACTGGCAGGACTCGGCATGGCAAAGCGTCGCGCCAAAGCTTAAACGACAATCAAGGAATTCGGGTTCATAGCCTGTCTGAAACCACGGGGAGAATACGAACCAACCGTTCGTACGTGGGAAAAGGACGGGCTTTGAGCCGGGATGAGTAAACCGGCCTGGATGGCCAAATCAAGTAGTCTCATATAACGGAGGGGAATCCGATGAAGAGATCGATAAAATGGCGTTGGCTGGCGATGCTTGCGCCGTTAGCCATGTTGGCGATGTCCAGCGTGGAGGCGGCGGTAAACGTACGCGTACAGCCAAGTGGTGATAATGTAACGACGGCCTATGCACTGAAAGATGAGCAGCGCATACTCTTCGGCAACGTTGAGGGCGCGGCGGCCTATGAGTGCCGCTGGCAGTTCAGTGACGGCACCCCCGCCACTCCCTGGGCAGCCCCTGGCGCTACCCGCTTTATCAATACAACCCACACCTATACTTCCGCAGCACCTCACTGGGCGCGGCTCACCTGCCGGGATCCCGGCAACATTGCTGACACCGACTCCGAAACCATCAACATGCTGGTCATAGGTACAGATAATCTGAACCGCCAGAAGAATGATGCGATCGATGACGGTCTGCGCTACTCATACAACCGTATCCTTACCGGCGGCACCTATCAGGGCTGCTTTTATGGTAGTGGGCAGTATGGTGCGTCCACCGGTATGGCGCTGCTCGCCTTTGAGAACCACGGCCATAACCTCGACTCCAACGACGAGGATATCTACAAGGCGGTGGTCGAAGAGGGTCTGGCCTGTATTCTGCGGGTCTATCCGGCTCACATCAATATGACCAACCAGGCCTGCGTAGGCGATCCTGAGTTGGGTGATACGGATGCCGACAACGACAACAAGGGTCTGCGCTTCCAGTCCACCAACCAGTACTACACCCCCTTCATGATGATGGCTATCGTCAATGCGGGCAGTCTGGCGACCGGGCAGTCTCATGTGGTCAATTACGGCAATGCTGCGGTCAACGGCATGTCACTCTATGACATCGCAGTCGACACCAAGGACTATCTGGTCTGGTCGCAGGGCGATAGCAATAGCTGTCTCCGCAACGGTTGGCGTTATTGGGAACACTCCGCTGGTCCGGATAACTCCGCGAACCAGTGGCCCGCGCTGGCACTGGCTGAGGCTGCTACCCGTTGGGGTATAGATGCCAATCCGGTCGCCAAGACCCAGCAGGATGGATGGCTGACCGCATCCCAGTATCCGGGTACTACCGGGCACGGCGGTGGTTTCTGCTACACCTACTGCGGTGGCGCCAATTACGCTCGCACCGCTGCGGGCGTGATCGACCACCAGTGGGTGGGTACAGCTATCGGTGATTCAAGAGTACAGCGCGCGCTGGACTACCTGGAGCGTAACTTCTTTACCACCGCGAGTGACGGCAACACTCGGAACTTCTACGCCATGTACGGTTTCTACAAGGCGATGAAGCTCTATGGTATTCCGGACGACAACTTCCGGGGTATCGACTGGACTCAGGAGTACACCAACTGGCTGGTCAACAGCCGTCAGTTTACGTCCACCACCTATAAGGGCAGTTACTTCCGTGGTATCTACAACTGGTTCAACACGGACTTCGACACCTATGTCGCCCTGGCAATCCTGGCGCCAGAAGTGGCCAGTCTGCCCCCGGTTGCACAGGCCGGTCCTGACCAGTCCGTACTGCCTGGCACTACCGTGAACTTTGACGGTTCCGCTTCGGTACACACTGATCCGACCAAGGCACTGTTTGTCTACAGATGGGACTTCGATTTCAGCGACGGTCTCTGGTGGGAAGCAGGGCCTTTCCCGGCAGCGGGTGAAGGCGCGGTTGGCGTGACTGCCAGCAATGTCTATCCTGATACGGGTGCAACCGCCAACTACACGGTGACTCTGCAGGTGACGGATAATGGCGGTACCCCTGCCAATCCCGATCCGGCCATGACAGACAGTGATTCGCTGAATGTTGAAGTGGGTACCTTCCAGGTGCCACCGGTTCCGGTAACCAACGGTCCTTGGGCTGCGATTCCTGGCGTTCCGGTAACCTTCGACGGCTCGGCATCCTTCGATCCAAACCCAGGTGACACTATCGTCTCCTACGACTGGGATCTGGATGGTGACGGCGTCTTCAACGAAGTGCCTGACGACGGTACCCCCGTAGCTCCTGGTGTTGTGACCAAGACCTTCCCGGCTCCAACCTCTGGTGTGGCTACATTGAGGGTGACCGATAACCACGGCGCCTCTGCTGCCTCCGATGCCGAGTTCATTGCGGTCGGTCTGGCCTATGTGACCGCCTATGAGAACTGTTGGGTTACCCGCACGGGTCGTTACACCTACCACTACGGCATGATCATCACGGTTGAAAATATCGGTGACGCAGAGATCCAGAATCTGGAGATGACGCTGACCGGTGTACCGGACAACCGTACGATCGTTGACGATACGTCGCTCCTGGGTACCCTGGCTCCTGCTGCTCAGGCAGCGACTGCCTGTGATCCTGGCGCCAAGACTGCCGATATATCGACTGTTCTCAACCGCCGCGTTCCTTTCGGTGGAACCTGGGAATGGAAGGCTGAGTTCGACTCAGACGGCACTCACTATGTAATTCCAAACCTGCCGCCTCTGGCGCCGTAAGTCTGGATGATCGGGGGCCAGGGAGGCCCTTCAAGTGAGAAACGAAAAACCCACCCCGGCAGGAGCCGGGGTGGGTTTTTTATTGCCTGTGAGTCTGTCGGATTTATCCCTTCTGCCAGCAGTCTTCCTTTTTTTTACCCTGGCGGTTTGCAGTTGTAAAAAGGTTTGAGTCGAATCGTTCCCTTCTCTCCGAGATAGGAGTTGATCAGTGTCATTGTTATTGCTGTTATTGATCGAATTGTCTGGGTTTCGCATGGTAAGGCGCTGTCTTGATTCCTAGACTTGTAATGAGGAGTTCGGGCTCACAGCCTGTCCGTGATCCACGGGGAGAATGCGGATAAACCATCCGTACGTGGCAATAGAGAGGCGATTTGAGTCGGAATGAAAAGTCGGCATGGATGCCATTTCAAGTAGTAACGGAGGGGAATCCGATGAAGAGATCGATAAAATGGCGTTGGCTGGCGATGCTTGCGCCGTTAGCCATGCTGGCGATGTCCAGCGTGGAGGCGGCGGTAAACGTACGCGTACAGCCAAGTGGTGATAATGTAACGACAGCCTATGCGTTGTCAGGTGAGCAGCGCATACTCTTCGGCAACGTTGAGGGCGCAGCAGCTTATGAGTGTCGCTGGCAGTTCAGTGACGGCACCCCCGCCACTCCCTGGGCAGCCCCTGGCGCTACCCGCTTTATCAATACAACCCACACCTATACTTCCGCAGCACCTCACTGGGCGCGGCTCACCTGCCGG
>JAESPD010000046.1 GCA_016756855.1 gamma proteobacterium endosymbiont of Lamellibrachia anaximandri
TACATTACTGCACCGACCCGCCCCCAGCCTATCCACCTGAAAGAGCAGTTGGTGGAACAAGGACTTTCACCTTGTAAGTAGAGAGATCTTTTGACCTCGTACACGCCGCAAATCACCCGACGCGTAAGGAGCGCAGCGACTGTAGCGATCGGGTGGATTTGCATTGTTATGCCAGACGACCTACACTTGTACGTAAGGATTGTACAGTTGCGGTAGAGGTAACCACCATGATGAATGTCACCATTACTGATCTTAGAGCCAACTTATTGAAATATTTAAAGATAGCCCAGAAGGGCGAGCAAATAAACGTCACTTCAAAAGGAGCTCCTTTAGCCACGTTAACGCCCCCAGCTATCCAACGCAACGAAGCTAGGGAGAGACTCAAACAATTAGCTAAAACCGCTATGATCAATGACATCGTATCCCCAACCCATGAAACCTGGGATGCAATAGAATGATTTTGCTTGATACTTGTGCAATTATCTGGGATGCACTAGAGCCTAACAAACTAACCCATAAAGCCAGTAAAGCGATAAACGATGCGGGTAATGATTTAATCATTTGTGATATTTCCATTTGGGAAATTTCAATGCTTATTAAGCGAAATCAACTTTCGGTAGATGATACACCCTCTGAATTTATGAAACTTGTATTTCAATCACGTAATTTTCGTGTTCAAGACATCTCACCTCAAATAGCTGAGCTTTCAGTGAACTTCGGACCTGAAATTAATAATGACCCGGCAGATCGACTAATATCAGCCACCTCAATTCTTTTGAATGCCCCATTAATCACAGCAGATAAGAATCTCAGAAAAGCTACTTTGATAGAAACGATTTGGTGAAGGGCATAACGATTTAGCTGTGGGGATTGCGGATTAAATGCACTGAGGATTGAGACCATGACAGACCAGAACAAAAGCACTGAGCCAGAAACCAGCGACGCTGTAGCAATTCCCGACGAGCGCCTGGTTATGCCGGATTTCGGGCGCGAACTTAGATACATGGTGATTAAGTTAAAAGATGCTGAGACTGCATTGACAGAAACAGAGTTAAGCATCCTCAAAACTATCAACCAAAAAATCGATTACTACAGAACCAAACGCGGAAAAGAATGGCTGAAGTGCGTTGTAGTCGAACATGACTGGCCAGAATACGAGCCGACATGGAAGGCCATTGAAGAGCGCGTGAAGTCAGAAGAACTTAAATGCCCACGGTGCGCTAGCCCGGATGAAGACTTTGGTGAGGCATAACTATTATATGGGCGTCCTAAACGACGTGACAAAACACGTCAAAACTGACGCCTAATCCGCCAGAATAATTTCAACTTGTTGATTTTACTTCCCACCAGCATAATATAGATCACCTAAAGGAAATAGGGAAATACATCATGACCATGGAAGGTAAGCCCCGTCTGCTGGATCGTGTCCGGCATAAAATCCGAGTCAAACACTATAGTATTCGGACTGAACAGGCATACGTCGACTGGATCCGACGTTTTATCCTCTATCACGGCAAGCGCCACCCCGAGCAGATGGGCGCCAGGGAGATTGAAGCCTTTCTGTCTCATCTTGCAGTCGACAGAAATGTTGCCGCATCGACTCAGAACCAGGCGCTTAGCGCCATTCTCTTTCTCTACCGGGATGTGCTCGAGAAAGACCTACCCTGGCTTGAAAATGTCACCCGGGCAAAAAAACCTCAAAGAGTCCCGGTGGTCCTTAGCAATGAAGAGGTCCAATCGGTCCTCTTACATCTTGAGGGAACTTATCTGCTGATGGCGAGCCTTATGTACGGTTCTGGCCTGCGCCTCATGGAATGCGTAAGGCTGAGGATAATGGACATGGATTTATCTGGTCGGCAACTCGTGGTGCGTAACGGAAAAGGGGGCAAGGATCGTGTCACTCTGCTCCCTGATTCTCTGCAGAATCCGCTCAAGGTACAAATAGGCCGTGTGCGCGCTCTACACAGGCAGGACATTGTCTCTGGATTTGGTGCGGTGTATCTACCATTTGCGCTGGAACGAAAATATCCAAACGCCCCGAAGGAGTGGGCTTGGCAATATGTCTTTCCATCTGCGGATCTCTCGAAAGATCCCCGCAGCGGTGAAACTCGTCGGCATCATATCGGCGAGCAGAGTATCCAACGGGCCGTGAAGCAGGCCGTACGCAAGTCAAATATTGAGAAGCCGGCGTCGTGCCACACCCTGAGACATAGTTTTGCCACGGAACTGCTAACCGCTGGTTATGACATCCGAACAATTCAGGAGCTGATGGGACACAAGGATGTGAGAACCACCCAGATCTATACTCATGTAATCGGCTGTGGTGGCCAGGGAGTACGTAGCCCACTCGACAAGTAGTGCCGGAATCCATACAGGTTAGTGTGATCTCCTTTTTTGAGTAAGGGGAGACGGTTATTCCCCCTTCGCTTTGGATGAAGCGGGTTGAGGCTCGCTTGTTCTGAAGCCAAGCTGTTCAATTCTCTCTTTGACCTGCCGATCCCCCATTTCTGTAACGAGTTTGCCTGCTGCGGTTTTTATCGCTTGCTCTGCCGCTGCCCGGCCTGGCATCTCCAGCGCCCTGGCCAGATATTGCCAGTCATGGCGTTGAAGTACTTTCATCATCAGTAACCGCTGTTCATTGGTGGAGAGCAGTGAGGCGTGTTCGGCATTGGCAAAGAACAGAAGGCAGAGTGTGGTGATTGGGGGCAGGGTGATCTCAAATCCGCGATTGGCGAAGCTGAAGGCGATAAGGTCGAGCCAGTCCTGCAGTTCCGGGGTTGGGAGTGAGGCTTCTTCCTTCTGCTGTAACAGTGTGACTGCCAGTGACGGCTCCATCTCTTGCAGGGAATCTCCCAGCAATATCGGAAAGTGACTGAGGAAGCGTGTCCGGGCCTGTTGAAACATCTTTTTGCCGGCAGGGGAAGTTGGATGCAGCACGATTATGGAGTGGGTGCCACTGCTGGCGCCGCGGCGAATGCCGACCCGAATGGGGAGCAGTTCGCCTGCTCGCCAGAAGTGCATCAACTCCTGGGTGGCGCCGAAACTTGCGCCGATATAATCCAATCCTTCCGCTTCTGCCTGCTGCCGTATCGCAGCCACCATGCGGTTGCCCAATCCCCGTTGCTGGAGTGCAGGGTGCACCGCGATGCGCATGATGCGTGCCCCCAGCAGGCAGGCGGCGGTTTCCAGTCCAAGGTGGGCGCTCAGTGACTGGGCGAGCAGATGTCCCCGGGGGCGGCGGTGTCCTGCCCAGATGGCTTGGGCGGTGGCCGGGGTGAATCCACCCTCGCGGGCGACCAGTGCCGTGGCAACGATGCGTCCCTGATAGCGCAGCACCGTGATACTGAGGTTTGGTCCATCCAGGAGTTGGCGCAGATCGAGGGGGGTGGTGCGGTAGTGGGCGAGTACTAACAGGCCGAAGATGTCGGAGAGATCGCTTTCATTGGCGGCAAGCTGATCCCGGTCCAGGGTTTCCAGAACTATCTCTGCTGGATCTGCGCGTTGCAGTTCATCGTCAGGCACGGGTGAGGCGTCAAGTGCAAGGGCGCGAAAAATGAACCTCTCCAGTGGATCACCGGTGGCCCAGCGGATTGGGGTCTGCAGGGAAATCTGCCGCCATTGCGGGCGGCGCTGGTCGAGTATCTTGCGGAAACGTACGGCAAAACCCCGGCCGGTACCTTCGTAACCGTGAATGGTGGAGGCAAAGGCGATGCGGGGATAGTGCTCCAGCAGTCGCTCAAGCATGGGGGAGGGGATGGCGGCTGCCTCGTCCACCAACAACAGGTCACCGGGAAGCGGGGAGTGGATCAGTTCATCCGGCGCGACAAAACGCAGCTGCGCCTCTCCGAGGTGGATGGCGCCCCTGCTGCATTCTGCTTCCGGCAGAAGGCGGCAAGTGCTTCGGAACAGAGGCTCGACCGCTGCCAGCCTGGGGGCGGTGACGAGGATCTGTAACACGCCCCGTTGCAGAAGTCTGGCAGCAGCTATGCCCATGGCCGCTGATTTGCCGCGTCCCCGATCGGAGATCAGCACTGCCGGGCGTCGGCGGTGTCCCGTGACGACTTTGATCACCGCTTCCACCGCACTAAGCTGGTCAGCTGTCAGGCAATCCGGATCTTCAACGGTGGGCGGGGTGTATATTGGTTGAGCTGCCGGTAGTGGGGGCAGTGGTTTATCCTGTTCGATCTGCAGGATCGTTGCATCATCCGTAATCAGATGGGCGAAACGGGAGAGAAAACGGCCGCTTATATCATGGGGTTCATAACCTGCTACGGTGATACGGGCATATTCCGGGTCGTCGAATCCTGGCCACTCACTCAGTGGTGGGGAGAGCATCAGCAGCACCCCCCCGGCCCGGATCGTGCCACTGGATGCGCCCAGTGCATCCACATCGAGTCCACTGAATGCATCGAACACCAGTGCGTCGATCTCCTGCCCGAGCAGGGTGGTCGCCTTGCCTGCGGGCATGCTGTTGATCTCCGGAGGACTGTCCACGCCTATCCATATCGAACGATTGAAGGCGAGTCCTTTCAAAAGTTCAGCGGCAACCGAGCGGCTCCATCGAGGTTTTCCGGAGAGCAGCAGCATGCCCCGGTGCGAGGAGAGGCGCCGGTTTGCAAGAAACCTGGATACCAGTGATATAAGTTCATCAGGATCTGGGAGTGCAGGTTCAGGCATGTTGAGGGTGATTCCAGTTAAACAGGCCACTATTATAGTCAGAAGTCTATCGACAGGATTGCCGCGTGACTGCTAACTTTAAATACTGTCTGTCCGGAAACTCATATCTAACCACAAAGAACACGAAGAGCACGAAGGTAACAAATCGATTAACAATAAATTTTCTTTCGGCAACTGCTCCTTGCGTTGCTCTACCTCCTGCATCCATGCAGTCGCGTGTACTTCGTGCGCTTCGTGGTCAAAAGCAGTGTTTCTTGATGACACAGAACAGTGCCAAAGGAGCAAGTTATCTCTGCTGAAAAGATCCGGGTAAGAGGATTGGTCCAGGGGGTGGGGTTTCGTCCTACAGTCTGGCGCATTGCCAATGAGTGCGGCTTATCTGGCAATGTGTATAACGATAGCGAGGGTGTTCTGATCCAGGTTTGGGGGGAGCAGAGCGCCTGTGACCGCTTCTGTCGCCAGTTACTGGATGAGTCTCCGCCATTGGCGCGGATCGACAGCCTGGAGAGGGAAGCGTCGACCGCAGACCATAGACCCGCAGGCTTTACTATCACCGGGAGCCGGGAGGGTGAGGTTCATACCGGCATAGTGCCCGATGCTGCCACCTGTCCCGCCTGTCGTGCAGAGATCTTTGATCCGGCTGATCGGCGTTATCGCTATCCCTTTACCAACTGCACCCATTGCGGTCCTCGTCTGACCATTGTCGAAGGCATCCCCTACGATCGAAAAAACACCAGCATGCGGCACTTTCCGATGTGCCCCGCCTGCGAGTATGAGTATGCCGATCCGGCAAACCGGCGGTTCCACGCCCAGCCGAATGCCTGTCCGCTCTGTGGTCCTGCGGTTTGGATTGAGGCGTCCGATGGGCAGAAGATAGCAGTTGCCTCGATGGAAAGACCTGACCCGATCGAAAAGGTCAGTCAGCGTTTGGCGAACGGAGAGATCGTTGCGATCAAAGGGGTGGGAGGCTTTCACCTCGCCTGTGACGCAACGAACGGTGCAGCAGTGGCCAGGCTGCGGCAACGCAAGGGCCGTTTTCACAAACCCTTTGCGCTGATGGCCAGGGATATTGCGGTTATTCGAAAATATGCCCAGGTGAATGAAGATGAAGCCGGGGTGCTGGGCAGTCCAGCCGCGCCGATTCTCTTGTTGGATCGGAGGCCGGGCCTGACCCTGCCGGAAGCGTTGGCGCCGGGACAGAGCACCCTGGGTTTTATGCTGCCCTATACCCCGTTGCACCATCTGCTGCTGGCCGGTTGGGAGGTTCCGCTGGTGATGACCAGTGGTAACCTTACAGATGAACCTCAGTGTACCGATAATGTGGATGCGGCATCACGGTTACATGGTTTGGCAGATGTCTATCTGCAGCATAATCGTCCTATCATCAACCGGGTGGATGACTCGGTGGTGCGTTTTATGGATGGAAAACCCCGGCTGCTGCGACGGGCTCGGGGTTATGCGCCCAGTCCGATTGCTTTGCCGCCAGAGTTCAAAAATGCCCCGCCAATTTTGGCATTGGGAGGTGAGCTGAAGAGCACCTTCTGTCTGCTGCAGGATGGCCAGGCCATTCTCTCCCAACATCTGGGTGATCTGGAGGATCACCTGACATTCAGGGATTACGAAAGGACACTCGACCTCTATCGCCACCTCTTTGATTTTCTGCCGGAATTTCTGGTGGCTGACCTGCACCCCGGTTATCGCTCAACACGGTTCGGCCGCCAATATGGGGCGTCTGAATCGATCCCACTGCAACAGGTACAGCACCACCACGCCCACATAGCCAGTGTGCTGGCTGAGAATGGATGGCCGCTGGATGGGGGGCAGGTGGTGGGTATCGCGCTGGATGGATCCGGTTTTGGTGACGATGGCACCGTATGGGGCGGAGAGTTTTTGATCGCCGACTATCTGGACTATAGAAGGGCGGCTTTCTTCACGCCGGTGCCACTGCCTGGTAGCGCAAAGGCGATTCAACAGCCTTGGCGTTCCGCCTTTGCCCAGCTTCACAGCAGTTTCGGATGGGATAGGTGCCTGCAAGAGTGGGGGAGGCTGGAGGCAATGCTCGACTTGCAAACGAAGCCCCTGTCAGTGCTCCAGGGCATGATGGAAAAAGGGGTCAACACGCCCTTGACCAGTTCTTGCGGACGACTGTTCGATGCGGTGGCCGCCATTTTGAATATCTGTCGGGAGGAGGTGAGCTACGAAGGACAGGCGGCAATCGAACTGGAGGCGTTAATCGATCCGGTTGAGATGGCGCAAACTGACGGGTATCCATTCGAGACCGCTGCAAGCACGCTGGATGCCACACCGATGTGGCAGGCACTGCTGGAAGATCTGATTCAGGGTGTGTCCCAAGGCAGGATCGCAGCACGCTTTCACCGTGGTTTGGCTGATGCGGTGGTTGCGATGGCTATCGCAGTTGCTGCTGATGCTGGGCTGACGACGGTGGCGCTCTCCGGCGGTGTATTCCAGAATCGCACACTTTTCGAGGCAGTGGCGTCCGGGCTAAAAAGAGCCGGTCTGCAGGTCTTGAGTCACCAGCAGGTGCCGTCGAACGACGGCGGTCTCTCTCTCGGTCAGGCAGTCATAGGCGCGGCCCGCCACATCAAGCGCTGAAGCCTGCTAGATTGTTAATAGAGGCAGATGGATTTGAGAGTGCGTCATGAAAACAGTCGTTCCCACAAAATATTGGCATGCGCTGGAGGATGGCCGGGTCCAGTGCGATCTCTGCCCCCGTTTCTGTCATATCAAGGAGGGCCGACAGGGGTTCTGTTTCGTGCGGGAGAGCCGGGGAGGAGAGGTGGTCCTCACCACCTATGGCCGCTCCAGCGGCTTCTGCGTAGATCCCATTGAAAAAAAACCGCTGAACCACTACCTGCCAGGCACTCCGGTCCTGTCATTTGGCACTGCCGGTTGTAATCTGGCCTGTAAGTTCTGCCAGAACTGGGATATCAGCAAGTCCAGGGAGACCCACACCCTGGCGGATGAGGCCTCGCCCGAGACGATTGCCAGGGCTGCTCTGGATCTTGGCTGCCGCAGTGTTGCCTATACTTACAACGATCCGGTCATCTTCCACGAATATGCCATCGACGTGGCTCAGGCCTGTCACGAGGTCGGGGTTCAGTCGGTCGCGGTGACCGCAGGTTATGTCTGTCCTGAACCGCGTGAGGCGTTCTATCGTCACATGGATGCTGCCAATATCGATCTGAAGGCTTTTACCGAATCGTTCTATCACAAGCTCACCGGCTCCCATCTGCAACCGGTGCTGGAGACACTGCAATATCTCAAGCATGAGACCGATGTCTGGTTTGAACTCACCACTCTGCTGATCCCCGGTGAAAACGATTCCGAGACAGAACTGGAGGAGATGACTCAGTGGGTGGTCGACAAGCTGGGTCCGGATGTGCCGATGCATTTCACGGCTTTTCACCCCAGCTGGAAGATGATGGACACCCCATCCACCCCTCTGGCGACCCTGACCCTGGCTCGCAGTATCGCCATGAAAAACGGGGTGAGATACGCCTATGTCGGCAACGTGCATGATCCAGAAGGGGACAGTACCTGGTGCCACCAGTGTGGCGAGCTGCTGATCGGTCGGGACTGGTACCAGCTCAGTGAGTGGAATCTGACTCCTGAGGGTAACTGCAAAGCGTGCGGTGCTGCCTGCGCCGGGGTTATCGAAACCGCTCCGGGGGATTGGGGGGCCAAGCGTCAGCCTGTGCGGCTGGCGGAATATAAGCGTTAAGGGGATTGGAGGAGGAGATTATGAGCAATATCAGATTGCCCGCTGTGGCGGGACTTTTCTACCCGGATGATGCCCGGACACTGCGTGACATGGTCCAGGATTACCTGGAAAGTGCCGATGCAGAAGGTGCACTGCCAAAGGCCATCATTGCGCCCCATGCGGGTTATATCTATTCCGGGCCTGTCGCGGCCAGTGTCTATGCCAGGCTTGCTTCAGGCAGAGAACGCGTCCGCCGGGTGGTGGTGCTGGGCCCCTCACATCGGGTGCCGTTTTACGGTTTGGCAATGAGTTCGGCAGATGCCTTTCGCACCCCGCTTGGGGATATTCCGCTGGACCATGAAGCCATGCAGTCGATCGCCGATCTGCCCCAAGTCAAACAGCTCGATGCCGCACATGTGCAGGAACACTCACTTGAGGTTCAGTTGCCGTTTCTACAGTTGATGCTCGATCAGTTCAGTCTGATCCCATTGGTCGTGGGTGATGCGACGGCTAAAGAGGTCGGCGAAGTTTTGTCCCGGCTCTGGGGTGGTCAGGAAACGCTCATCGTTATCAGTTCGGATCTCAGTCACTACCATGACTATCTGACGGCGCAGAAGATGGACAAAGCGACCTCAGAGGCGATTGTGGCCATACACCCTGATGAGATCGGTTATGAAGATGCCTGTGGCCGTATTCCTGTCAAAGGGCTGTTACATCAAGTCCGATTGCAGGGACTGGATGGAGAGCTTGTCGATCTGCGAAACTCCGGCGATACGGCTGGATCGAGGGATCAGGTGGTGGGTTATGGCGCTTATGCTTTTTCCAGGCGCGCTGTTGCTTGAGGCTGCTCCCTGCCGGGTCCCCGTGTTGCCCACTCGATTCCTTTTCCTCTCTAGTGGATTTAGGTGCGCACGGCGCACCCTACGTTCCGTGGATTTAAGAATAAATATTGCTGGCCGCTATTCTTTGTAATGGAAAAGAGTCAAAAAATCGGATTTATTGACTATTGGCGGGAACTTCATGATTACTAATAAAAATCCACATTGGTTTGCGCTCGGCCGAAGCAGAGGCGGAACGCTGAATCCAGCGTAATCAGAGATGCAGAAAGATCTGAAGAGTCGAAAACCGACTATTTTCCTGGTCGTGATTTTGATGTTGATTGCAGCTCTGGTGGCTGCTGCGACCTTTATCCTGCTCTACAGGGCAGCATTCAGTCAGCATCTTCACCACCTTTCAATAAACGTCAATCAACAGGCCCAGCTGATTGGCGCTGTGGCTCGCTTTGATCGGGAACATGCCGATTATTACGAGCTGGATGCGGCCGATGCCACACTGTCCCAGATTGATGATGCCTTGCGATCCCAATCGTCCCTGAAAGGGTCTGAGGAGTTTATTGTGGGTCGGCGTCTGGGAGACACCATAAAAGTCATCAGCCGAACGAAAAATTTTGTGGCGGCGGATCCCCCGAATACACTCCCTTGGTCAGCAAAGTCCGGTGAGGCTGGCTCCCCCATGCGTAAGGCCCTGGCCGGCAAACAGGGTACCATGGTGCTGCGGGACTATCGGGGTGCGGAAGTGATGGCTGCATTTGCACCTGTGAATGAACTCGGGATAGGTCTCGTCATCAAAACGGATGTGGCGGATGTCAGGGCACCCTATCTCCGCGCAGGCATTTTAGTTGCAGTGGTTTCCGTATTGTTGGTTTTGTTGGGGTCGATACTGGTCCATCGGGTCACGCGGCCGATAATCAGCAATCTGGAATCCTCTGATGCACGCTATCGCAACCTGCTGGACAACATGGCTAACTGTGTTGCCGTCTATCAGGCGGTTGATGATGGTGAAGACTTCATCTTCAGCGATTTCAATCAGGCGGGGGAGCGTGCTGAACGGATTGTGAAAGCCGACTTGATCGGCCAGCGTGTGTCGAAAGTTTTTCCTGAGGTTAAGGTATTTGGTCTTTTTGACGTACTGCAGCGGGTATGGAAAACAGGAGAACCGGAACAATTTCCCATGGCGTTTTATCGGGATGACCGTATATCTGGATGGCGGGACAACTACATTTACAAACTCAACTCTGGAGAAGTTGTCGCTGTTTATGAGGATGTCACCGAAAAGAAAACCGCAGAACAAAAACTGGCGGACTCAGAGCGAATCTTAAGCACTATCGTTGATGCTACGCCGGATTGGATCTTTATCAAGGACCACCAGTATCGCTATCTGTTTGCCAATGAGAGTTATGCCCGAGCAATTGGAACGCAGGTGGAATCGATGCTCGGTAAAACTGACGAGGAGTTGGGATTTCCAACAGAACTGATTCAAGGCGATGAGGAGAGGGGGATCAGGGGGTTTCGCCACGATGATAGAGATGTTTTACAAGGGGAGCACATCCACAATCCCCATGATCCTGCAACGTTTGCGGATGGCACCCTACACGTCTTTGATACACATAGGATGCCCCTATACGGCACGAATGACAAAATCTATGGGGTGCTTGGTATTGCGAGGGATATCACGGCGCTTGACCAAATCCTTAACGATTTACGCATCAATGATGCCAGGCTTTCCCTGGCTGAGGCTATCGGCCAGCTTGGCCACTGGGATTGGGATATTGTCAGCAACAGACTGACCTGGTCTGATGAAACCTTCCGTATCTTTGGGCATGAACCTGGAGACGTGAAGGAGACCTATGAGACCTTCCTGAATGCTGTGCATGCTGAAGACCGCGAGCGGGTCAAGGATGCAGTCAATGCGGTGCTTGAAAGAGATGAACCCTACAGCATCGATCATCGAATCGTCCTTGACGATGGAAGCATCCGTTGGGTCCATGAAGAGGCGGAACTGGAGAGGGATGAGGAGGGCTTCCCACTCAAGATGTTGGGCGTGGTTCTCGATATCACTCACCTGAAAGAGGCGGAAGAGAAAGCGGAACAGCAACGTATCTTCCTGCAGAATATTATCGATGGTATTACCGATCCGGTGCGCGTGATCGATCACGATTACAATGTCCTACTCATGAACAGTGCTGCCAAGGCCGCTGCGTTCAAACAGGCCAATGGCAAGCAGTGTCTGAAATGCTATCAGGCGGGGCATGGACTGGAACGTCCCTGTGATGAACTCGAAGCTCCGCTCTATGATCATCCCTGTCCCATGAAAACGGTATTTTTTACAGGCAAACCGATGGTTATCACCGAGACGCTGGCTGACAGCAGTGGTGAAAAAAGAACCTATGAACTCTCATTCAGTCCTCTGCGTACGCTGGGAGGGGAGTTGCAGGGTGTCATTGAGACGAGCCGGGATATCACTTATCGCCTGGGGATGGAACAGAGTCTGCTTGAGAAAGAGAGTCACCTCGAACAGTTGACCTATCTGGATCAATTGACCCAACTTCCCAATCGTCTGCTGTTCATGGATCGTCTGCGTTTGGGGATCAGCGCGGCCCATCGTGAAAACCATCCACTGGCAGTGGTCTACATCGATCTTGATCGTTTCAAGCAGATCAATGAAAGCTTTGGTCATGAAATTGGTGATCAGTTACTGCTCGATGTGGCGTTACGCCTGCGGGGTACCTTACGGGAGGACGATACGCTTGCCAGGTTCAGTGGGGATGAGTTCGTGGTGATTACCGGTTATCTGAAACAGCCGGAACATAGTGCTGTTCTGGCGCAGAAACTTCTTCGCAGTTTTGACCAACCGTTTGAAGTGGCGCAGCATCAGCTCTATCTGACCGCGAGTGTCGGTATCAGTATCTATCCGCAAGACGGCACGGATGCCGATGACCTGTTGCGTGATGCCAACACGGCAATGTTTCAGGCCAAGGACGAAGGCATAAACAGCTTTCAATTCTATAAGGACGAAATGACAGCCCAGGCCTTTGAGCATGTGCTGATGGAGACCAGTCTTCGTGGCGCCTTGGAAGAGGATCAACTGCGGCTCTACTATCAGCCGCTGATCAGTCTTGAGAGCGGCAGAATCATTGGCGCCGAAGCGTTATTGCGTTGGGAACACCCGGATATGGGGCTTGTCTCTCCCGCCAAGTTTATCCCGTTGGCTGAGGAGACAGGTTTGATTCTGCCGATCGGAGAGTGGGTGACACGAACGGCCTGTCGGCAGCTGAAAGCGTGGCAGGACGCAGGTATCGAGTTGGGAAGCATGGCGATCAATCTTTCAGCCAAACAGTTCAGAGCATTGGACTTGGTGGAGACAGTGACCGGCATACTCCAGGAAACGGGCTGCCCGGCGCAGAGGGTCGAGTTTGAGATCACCGAGAGCCAGATCATGGAGAATTCCCAGCGATCCATCCAGATGCTGGACAAACTGCGTGGTCTTGGCGTTGGGGTTTCGATTGACGATTTCGGCACGGGATACTCGTCCATGGGACAGCTGAAGAGCTTGCCGATCACGAAACTGAAAATCGATCGCGTCTTCGTGCGGGATGTAGCGGAGAATGCTGATGATCAAGCGATCGCTGAAGCCATAATTGCGATGGCCTCGGCGTTGGGTCTGGTAGTCATCGCCGAAGGCGTGGAGACGGAGTCGCAGAAGCTGTGCCTGCAACAAATAGGTTGTCAACAAGTGCAGGGTTTTCTTTACCAGCGGCCCGTGCCTGCAGAAGAGTTTGCTCGATATGTAGAGGAGGCGGGGCTGGCGTAGAGTGGAAATTGAGAATGGATCTCAACCAAGTCAAAAGAACAGGGTTTACAGGTAGCGCCTTCCAGTGGAATGGCGTTGGAATAGTGTATACTCCTCCGAGGTTGGGAAGCACGGACGTTTTGCCTGCAGGTTTTATGTGAGAGTCAGCTCTGACTACGAGTGTCTATGACTCGCTGATCCATCATTTTGGAGTGAATCGACTGTTCGATGATCAGGTTGTTCGGCTACTTCATTTCAAAGTCATTTCTTATTTTGGGGGAGATTGAGATCCTTGTCTTCGGAGGATCCGTCTGGCTGGCCCTCTATATCCAACACTTTTTCTCCTCCCAAAACATGGGTGGACTACCCGAAGAGATGTTGCCGTCAGCCAGCGTTTATGCGCTGGTGATGATGAGTTCCATGATCGCTCTGGGACTTTACCAGCGTGGTGTCCTGGAGCGTGCATCAGGGTTCGTGCTACGGCTGCTTATCGTCTTTGGTATCGGCGCGGTCCTGATGAGTCTTATCTTCTATATCTGGCCCGAGATTTCGATTCCCCGAAAAGAGTTTGGTCTCAGTCTGCTGATCTCCATGGCAGGTGTACTGATTTTGAGGTCGATTTTTGTCCGGGTAACAGGGGCTGATTCCCGAAAGCGGCGCGTATTGGTGCTGGGAACCGGCATCAATGCCGACAGAATAGAAGAGCTCTATATTCAAAACCCGACCCTGGGGTTTGTCGTTGTCGGTTTTGTAAACCTGGGGGACAGCATCAGTCTCATAGATGACTACCGGCAGATTCCCAAGGAGCAGGATCTCTACGACATCGCGATTCGCATGGCGGTGGATGAGATTGTGGTTGCGGTGGATGACCGCCGAAAGGGCCTGCCGGTCAATGAGTTGCTTGATTGCAAGATGCGTGGAGTGGAGATACTCGACCTGCTGACCTTTTTTGAAAAGGAAGATGCCATTATCAAGATCGACCTGTTGCATCCCAGTTGGATATTCTTCTCAACCGGCTTCTACAGCGGTGCATTAGCAATCCATCTGAAACGGGGCATGGATATAGTCACCAGTCTCATATTGTTGATCTTGTTTTTGCCGGTGATGCTGCTTATCGCAATCATCAGTCTGATCAGTTCAGCCGGACGCCATCCTGTGTTCTATCATCAGACCCGTGTCGGTAAGGATGGCAAGCTGTTCCGTATCCATAAATTCCGCAGCATGAAGATGAACGCCGAGGCGGATGGCGCCCGCTGGGCGAGCAGGAACGATACCCGCGTGACCCGTTTGGGCGGGTTTCTGCGCTTTGCGCGGCTCGATGAACTGCCCCAACTCTATAATGTACTCAAGGGGGATATGAGCCTGGTCGGCCCCCGGCCTGAACGTCCTGAGTTCGTACAGCGCCTGAGCCAGGAGATTCCATTCTATTCGGAACGCCACCGGGTAAAACCAGGGATGACCGGCTGGGCTCAGCTGATGTACGCCTATGCCGCCAACCGGGAGGATACCCGTAAGAAGCTGGAGTATGATCTCTACTATGTAAAAAACACCGGTCTCTTTCTGGACCTGATCATCCTGCTCGAAACGGTGGAAGTCGTGCTGCTGGCCAAGGGTGCGAGATGAGTCAGCCTAGGCTCAAACGCCGGGGCTCATGTAGTCCTGATCAGGCGCAGCGGATCAGGCCTCTCGGCTGGATCAACTGACCGTCGCCAGCGCCAAAAGAGCGGTTCCATAGGCTGCCTGTTGCTGTACTGCCCGCTCCACCGGAACACCCAATAACCTCTGCCGAATCCGGCGCCAGGGTTCATTGCCCGCACCACCTCCTATCGAGATAACCCGTCTGGGTGCGGGTGCCCCCAAGCGTTGCAGAAGCGCGTAACCCTCCCGCTCGATATTGGCGATACCCTCAAGAATGCCCTGAAAGTAGCGCGCATTGTCTTCAGGACGGGGTTCGAGACGGGGGGCAAAACCGGGATCATTGACCGGGAAACGTTCACCAGGCTGTAACAGCGGGTAGTAGTCGAGTCCGGTCGGATTGTCCGGCTCTATCTGCTGTGTCAAAGTGGCCATCTCTTCCCGGCTGAACAGATCCGCGCAGACGGCTCCGCCACTGTTGGAAGCACCGCCAATCAGCCAGTGCGATCCAAGCCGATGGCTGTAGATGCCAAATTCCGCTGCAAATACCGGTTGATCAGAGAGGATCTTCAACACCAGTGTACTGCCCAGGGAAGTGACGGCGTCACCGATCTCCTCCGCGCCGGTCGCGAGTGTCGCGGCATTGCTGTCGGTGGTACCCGTGACAATGCGTGTGCTGGCGGGTAGGCCTGTTGCGTTTGCCACCTCATCGCTTAATCTGCCGATGATCGTCCCAGGCGGTCGCACGTCGGGCAGGCAGCCCGACGGCAACGCCAGGGATTTCATCCAGGTGGGCCAGCAGCGTTGCACCGGGTCATATCCCAGTTTCAGGCAGTTGTTCTCGTCACTGAGGCCAAAATAGCCACTGAGCCTGCCGAGTATCCAATCTGCCTGATGCAGTGCCAGGAAATTTTCGGTATCGATCTGCTGCCTCAGATAGAGCAGTTTGGCAAGGCTGGAGGATGCGCTGTTGACCGGACTGCTTGCTGGGGCTGCTTGAGCCAGTTCGGGCAGGAGAGTCTTGCTGCGGCTGTCGCTATACATCAGGGCCGTGGTGAGCGGCGAACCCTGCGGGTCGCAGAGCAACAGGGTGGATGAAGTACCGTCGACTGCGATGGCCTGTACATCTACCCCTTTAAGCTGCTGGGCGACCGATAATAGCACTTCCAAGACTGCATCCCACCAGTATTCCGGGCGTTGTTCGCTGCTGCCTTCATCTCCCCGTTCAGGAGGCGGAAGGTCGCTAACAGCCTCTGCAATGACCGCTTTTTCACTATTAATGGCAATTGCCCGGACGCCCGAGGTGCCGGGATCGATGCCAATGCAGCAGTTCATGGGTTAGGGCAGGGTGACGGGGTTCGGGGCTGTCCAATCGTCGGCCTTGTGGTCGGCCACCACTGTGGTGTAGATGCCGCCACGTACATTAAATTCTGCGGTCAGGCGCATGTAGCGAGGCTGAGTGGCGGCTACCAGATCGCTCAGGATCTCGTTGGTGATAGCCTCGTGGAAGGCCCCCTCGTCACGGAACGACCAGATGTACATCTTGAGCGCCTTGAGTTCAACGCACTGTTTGTCAGGTACATACTCAAGGGTCATCTCCGCGAAATCCGGCTGTCCTGTTTTGGGGCAGAGACAGGTGAATTCGGGGATGCTGATGCGGATGGTGTAATCCCGCTCCGGGCGTGGATTATCGAAGGTTTCCAATTCTTTGCAGGGCTGACTGGGCATGCTTTTTTCGTCGCAGGATAGATTGATTTGCCGGTGATTATACGGGAGTATCTCTTCCCTCAGAAGAGACGGCTTAATTACAATTAAAAACAATAAGATAAAATGATATATTAAAGTTAATTATTCTATAATTCTCCCTGTATCAACGGCGAATTTTCGTGTATCTTAGCGGCCCATGCGACTGGAGAAAATCAAACTCGCCGGATTCAAATCGTTTGTCGATCCGACAACTGTTCCCATGCCCAGTAATCTGGTGGGCGTTGTCGGACCGAACGGCTGTGGCAAATCCAATGTCATCGACGCTGTGCGCTGGGTGATGGGGGAGAGCTCCGCCAAGATGCTGCGTGGCGAATCGATGGCCGATGTCATCTTCAATGGCTCCAGCGTGCGCAAACCGGTAGGCACTGCGGTTGTCGAACTGATCTTCGACAACAGCGAGGGCAGGGCCGGCGGACAGTACGCCCAGTACAGCCAGATCTCGATAAAGCGGCAGGTCTCCCGGGACGGTCAGTCGCTCTACTCTCTCAATGGCATCCGCTGCCGCCGCCGGGATGTCACCGACCTCTTTCTCGGCACGGGGCTCGGGCCGCGCAGTTATTCAATCATCGAACAGGGCATGATCTCCCGCCTCATAGAGGCTCGCCCGGAAGATCTGCGCGTCTTTCTGGAAGAGGCGGCGGGTATCTCCAAATACAAAGAGCGTCGCCGGGAGACCGAGAAACGCATCCGCCATACCCGGGAAAACCTTGAGCGCCTTACCGACCTGCGGGACGAGGTCGCGAAACAGCTGCAACACCTGCAACGGCAAGCTGCCACCGCGGAGAAATACCAGCATCTCAAGCAGAAGGAGCGGCAAGTCAAGGCGGAGTTGCTGGCGCTGCGCTGGCGCACCCTGAATGAGGATCTGCAACAGCGTGAACGCAAATTGGCGGAGATGGAAAACCTGCTGGAAGCCGCACTCGCCGGTCAGCGCAAGTTAGAGGCCGACATCGAGTCGGATCGGGAAAAACATACGGAAGCCAATGATCGCTTCAATGAGGTGCAGGGGCAATTCTACGCCCTCGGCGCAGAGATCTCCGGACTGGAGCAGTCGATCCAGTTTGCCCGCGATACCAAGAGACAGCAGGAGTTGGATCTGGAACAGGTCGAGCAGACCTGGCAGGAGTCGGATGCCCACCGTTCCCAGGATGAGGCACGACTTGAGGAGCTTAACGGCGACCTGATGCTGGAGGAGCCCCGCCTGGAAGAGGCGCGGGCGCTGGAGAGCGAGACGACTGAGGCGTTGCTCCAGGCTGAGCAGGCGATGCAGACCTGGCAGGCAGAGTGGGATCAGTTCAATCAGCAGGCGGCAGAACCGGCGCAGACAGCGCAGGTCGAGCGAACCCGCATCAACCACCTGGAGCAGCAGGGTGATAACCTGCAGCGCCGCCTGCAGCGTCTGGATGAAGAGCTGGGGCGTCTCGATGATACCCGGCTGCTGGTGGAGATCGACGAGCTCAAGGTGTTGGAGCAGGAACAGGAGGCGCGGGTCGAAACCCTGCAGGAGCAGCTTGCCGGCAAAGTCGAGGAGATCAATGCCCAGCGTGAGACCAACAGCCAGTCTGCCCGCCGACTCGATCAGGCAAGGGCCGAACTACAATCGGGAAAAGGGCGGCTGGCCTCCCTGGAAGCCTTGCAGCAGGCGGCGCTTGGTAAGCAGGGCGATGAGGTGGCGCAGTGGCTGGAACAGAGTGATCTGCAGCAGGCGGCAAGGCTGGCACAGAATCTCAAGGTGGAACCCCGCTGGCAGCGGGCGGTTGAGATCGTGCTCGGTTTTCACCTGCAGGCGGTTTGTGTCGACACCCTCGATGATTTGAAAGATCACCTGGAAGGACTACAGAAAGGCACCCTGACTCTGGTCGAAAGATCGACCCCATCCTCTTCCGGGAGTTTTGCTAACGAGAGCCTGTTGGCGCAGGTCGAATCGCCCTATCCCATGGGCAGTCTGCTGGGCAGCGTGCGCATTGCAGAGGATTTGGACACTGCGTTGATGATGCGCCGCAGTCTTCCCTCCGGTGCATCGGTCATCACACCGGAGGGTCACTGGATCGGTTCCAACTGGCTGCGGGTTACCCGGGAGCGTGATGAAAGCGCCGGGGTGCTGGCCAGGGAAGAAGATCTGCGAAGACTGCAGGTAGAACTGACGGAACAGGAGGCGATGGCTGAGAGTCTGGTGGCGTCGGTGGAAAACGGCAGGGCCGCGTTGCAGCAGATTGAACAGGCGAGGGAGCAGGCCCAGTCCGGTTATAACGATGTCAATCGCAAACTCTCCGAGATCAGGGCGAATCTCAGCGGCAAGCGCACCCGTGCCGATCATTTGCGCCAGCGCCGGGAGCAGCTCCAACAGGAGCAGCTTGAGATTAGCGAACAGACCGAATCGGATCGTGAGCTGATGGAGCAGACGCGGCAACACCTGCACGCCGCTCTGGAGGCGATGGAGAGCTTGGGCAAACGGCGTGAGGAGCTGGTGCAGCGAAGGGATACCTTGCGGGATCAACTTGTCCAGGTCCGGGAGTGGGTCAATCAGCAGCGCAGCCTGACGCATCAGGCGGCACTGCAGATCGAATCGATGCGTACAGCGCAACGCTCCCTGGTGCAGAATCTGGACCGCATGCGCAGCCAGCTGAGCCATCTGGCAGAACGCCGGGATGAACTCAAGGCGCTGCTGGCTGCTGGCGATGAGCCGCTGCAGTTACAGATTGCGGAACTGGAAGAGAAACTGGCGCAGCGTGTTCTTGTGGAGAAGGCGCTCGCCGATGTACGCAGCGGACTTGAAGGAGTGGATGCGCAACTTCGCATCCTTGAGCAGGAGCGCCACAAGGCCGAACAGCAGGTGCTGGAACGACGTGGCCATCTCGACCAGAGTCGTCTGCAACGCCAAGAGGTTCTGGTGCGTTGTAAGACGCTGGAAGAGCAGCTGCGGGAGACCGGCATGGAGGCGGAGGCGCTCTTTCGCGAGATGCCGGAGGATGCCACTGAACAGGCCTGGCAGCGGCGGGTGGAGAGGCTGGGTGTGAGAATCCAGCGTCTGGGTCCGATCAATCTGGCGGCCATTGACGAGTTCCAGGAGCAGTCGGAGCGGATCAAATATCTGGATGAGCAGCATGCGGATATCACCCAGTCCCTGGAGACGCTGGAGAATGCGATCCGCAAGATAGACCGTGAGACCCGGACCCGTTTCAAGGAGACCTTCGATCAAGTCAACTCCGGCATCAAGGAGCTGTTTCCGCGCCTCTTTGGTGGAGGTCATGCCTATCTGGAGCTCACCGGCGAGGACCTGCTGGATGCCGGCGTCACCGTAATGGCGCGTCCACCGGGCAAGCGAAACTCCACTATCCATCTCCTCTCCGGTGGCGAGAAGGCGCTGACTGCGGTGGCGCTGGTCTTTGCCATTTTTCAGCTCAATCCGGCACCCTTCTGTCTGCTCGACGAGGTGGATGCCCCGCTGGATGATGCCAACGTCGGCCGCTTCTGCGAAATGGTGAAGTCGATGGCCGACCGGGTGCAGTTTATCTTCATCACCCATAACAAGATCACCATGGAGATCGCCAATCAACTCTCCGGTGTCACCATGCACGAACCGGGTGTCTCCCGACTGGTTACTGTTGATGTGGAGGAGGCGGCTCAACTGGCTGCTCTTTAAGACGATGGAAAGCGGACTACTGCGACTGATTCTGCTGTTTTTGGGTATTGCTTTCCTGGTAGGCATCTACCTTTGGGATCGTTCCCGGCGTAATCGGGACAGCATCCAGGCAAAGCCGCGTATCACGCCGGAGATGGACATAGTTTCCGACGACCAGGAATCTGAGGATGCCCCGTGGGATCTGAAACATCATGATCCGGTGAATATTGAGCAGGAGTTGGAGCAACTCGATACGATAGTTGCTGAGGACGGGGAGCCGCTGGACAAGTCGGCAGGGGAAGCGCCGTCTGCCGCAACCAGCCTGCCTTTCGTAGAGCAACAGGAGCTCTTCAGCTTCAGTGCGGACGAAGCCTCTCCCGTGGATGTGCCGATTAAGATATTGCAGATCAATCTTGCCGCCAAACGGGATGGTTTCGCCGGACCTGCCATCATGGAAGCGGTGAAAGCCAGTGGTCTGGCAGTGAGTGAGATGAAGATATTTCATCGCTATACCAAGGATGGCAGCCAGAAGACGCTGTTTAATGTGGTGAGCATGGTGGAGCCCGGTATCTTTCCCATCGAAAAGATGGAGGATTTCACTACGCCGGGTCTGATGCTGTTTGCGCAACTGCCCGGGCCTGAGGATGGGCTGGCGGTCTTCTCCGATATGCTGTTCACAGCAGAGTGTCTGAAAGAGACCCTGGGTGGCGAGTTGCAGGATGAAACTCACAGCTCATTGACCAAACAGACCATCGAAAACATGCGTAGTCAGATTTTGGAACATCGGCGTCTGGTCCGGCTTGCCAGGAGCCGTAGGTGATATCTGTTAAAGAAGCGGCCAACCGGATCGATAATTTACGAGACGAAATAAACTTCCACAACCAGCAGTACCACGTCTACGACGAGCCCCGGATTCCGGACAGCGAATATGATTGCCTGATGCGGGAGCTCCAGTCTCTGGAGAGAGACTTTCCCGATCTGATTACCCCTGAATCACCCACGCAACGGGTCGGCGGCGCGCCGTTGGAAGGTTTTGACACGGTCAAACATCGTCTCCCCATGCTCTCTCTTGATAACGCCTTCGATGCTGGCGGGCTGGAGGATTTCGATCGCCGGGTTCGTGAACGTCTCGAACTGGCAGATGATGAACCGATTGTCTATGTCGCCGAACCCAAGCTGGATGGTTTGGCCGTCAACCTGAGATACGAACAGGGAAGACTGGTGCTGGCGGCCACACGGGGCGATGGCGCCAGCGGGGAGGATGTGACGAGCAATGCGCGCACCATTCCCTCCGTTCCTCTGCGTTTGCTAGGGACTGACTATCCGGCTCTACTGGAGGTGAGGGGTGAGATATTCATGCCGAAGGCTGGGTTCGAGGCACTCAATGAAAAAGCGCGTAAGGCGGATGAGAAAACCTTCGTTAACCCGCGTAATGCCGCTGCCGGCAGCCTGAGACAGCTCGATCCCAGAATCACGGCCACGCGTCCATTGGCCTTCTATTGTTACGGATTTGGCGAGATCGATCCGGCGCCTATCGGCGAGACACAGAGCGACAGCATTCTGCGATTGCGTCAGTGGGGATTGCCGGTTTCGCCGGAATTGCAGGTAGTGCAGGGCGCTCTGGGCTGTACCGACTATTATGAAACGATTGCAGCGCGTCGGGACGATCTTGAATACGATATTGACGGTGTGGTCTACAAGGTGGATCACCTCTCCCGGCAGAAGGCTCTGGGTTTTGTTTCCCGTGCGCCGCGCTGGGCCATTGCCTACAAATTTCCTGCCCAGGAAGCGTTGACGAAGGTCGAGGCGATTGAGTTTCAGGTGGGGCGTACCGGTGCAATTACCCCGGTGGCCCGTCTGAAGCCGGTTTTCGTCGGCGGCGTGACGGTCAGCAATGCCACGCTGCATAACATGGATGAGGTCGAGCGCAAGGATGTGCGGGTGGGCGATACCGTGTTCGTGCGCCGGGCCGGGGATGTGATTCCCGAGGTCGCGCGTGTTCTCGCCGAGCGGCGCCCGGCAGTGACCAGTAAGGTGGAACTGCCTGCAAATTGCCCGGTCTGCGGATCGGACGTGGTCAAGCCGGAGGGTGAGGCGGTGGCTCGCTGCAGTGGTGGACTCTATTGTCCGGCACAGCGAAAAGAGGCGTTGAAACATTTTGCCTCCCGTAAGGCGATGGATATCGAAGGGTTGGGCGACAAACTGGTGGAGCAACTGGTTGAAAGGGAACTGGTTCATGACCCTGCTGATCTCTTCGGGCTGACACTGGAACAGGCGAGTGGCCTGGAACGCATGGCAGAGAAATCCGCCCGGAATCTGCTCGAGGCACTGACCATGAGCCGCCGGACGACCCTGGCCCGGTTCCTCTATTCTCTCGGTATCCGTGAGGTGGGTGAAGCAACGGCTCAGGGACTTGCCCGTCACTTCGGTAGTCTGGAGGCCATCGAAGCGGCTGATGAGGAGGTGCTGCAGGAGACCTCCGACGTGGGGCCGATCGTGGCCAGTCACATCGTCACGTTTTTCCAACAGCTGCACAACCGGGAGGTGATCGACCGGCTGCGTGCGGCGGGCGTCGAATGGGAGGAGGGGATGCAGCAACCGGCCCGCGCCCAACCCCTTGAAGGGAAGACGATTGTTCTGACGGGTTCACTCAGCCGTCCCCGAGGCGAGATCAAAGCTGAGTTACAGGCGTTGGGCGCCAAGGTGACCGGTAGTGTCTCGAAAAAGACGGATTACCTGGTGGCAGGTGCAGAGGCGGGATCAAAACTTGCCAAGGCGGAAAAACTTGGCATCCAGATTCTGGATGAAACAGAATTGGACGAAATGCTGGCGCAAAGTGAATGACGACACAGCTGACGTAGGCGCCACTTTCTTGATTCACTGGTGGTAATCGGGGTTTTGATTCCGGTAAGCTTGAAAAATATGAGATCAGTTATCTAAGAGATAAGAATTATGAGCGAAGCGTCATCC
Source organism: gamma proteobacterium endosymbiont of Lamellibrachia anaximandri (assembly GCA_016756855.1). Lineage (GTDB taxonomy): Bacteria > Pseudomonadota > Gammaproteobacteria > Chromatiales > Chromatiaceae > QGON01. The sequence goes on from JAESPD010000046.1 coordinate 23,022, forward strand.
AAAGAGCGGGATGTCATGATGGTCATGCGTAAAGTACTGACCTCCATCATCCGAGATACCACCCCGGAACACCGGAGCCTGCAACACCCCCTGACGGATAACACCATTCAGGACATCCGACACTGTCTGGCATTGATTACAGCGAGGGAAAAGGAGCTGGCCGATGCGGCCGGGCGCACCGTTCAGGAACGTCCCTATTATGCGGATGAGCAGCAGCAGTCCGCTGTAGTGCCCATGACGGGTATCGGCAGGATGAATAGTAAGGACGACTCGTAGGCCCGATCAAGCGTAGCGGATCGGGCAGTTAGCTGCCGGTTCCGTTGCGCTTGAACCGGCCTGCATTGAAAGCGAAAAAAACCCGGAGGTCATAGACCGTCCGGGTTTTTTTATTCCGGCAGATCAAGGATAAGGATCTGCCTGTTTGGCTGGATTAAGCGCTTTTGCGACGCTTAACGGTAGCCAGTGCCACCAGACCGAGGCTCATCAGCGCCAGCGGAGCAGGAGCGGGTGCAGCAACAGCAGGGGTGGTGAAAGAGATGTTGTCGATAGAGAAATCGAGTGCAGCAGGTGCATCGAAGGTCACAGTCAACAGATTGGCGGTTGCCAGATCAAAGCCCACCATGGCGAAGTTGAATGTACCAGCAGCGTTTGCCGTCAAACTGCCACCTAAGCCATCGATGTTATAGGAGATATCCAGGCCGTGGTCGGTGGAGAGTACATCGATGTTCAGCGCATCAACAATACCGCCAATACCGCTCAGGTCGTAGGTGAAAATAGCATTACCCACATCACCATCGAAGGCATTATAGGAGAATTTGCTGTCGGCGATGATGACATCGGCGTAGAGCATGTCGGGGCTGCCGCCAGTTGCAAGCATGTTGATAGTGGTGTTTCTGTCACCACCAAGGGCAGCACCTGTGTCGGTCAAGGAGATACTACCAGGTGCAGCGAACTGAACAGCAGGCCAGCCTGCGTCATTCTTTACGTCGAAGTCATCGACCATCATGGTGCCGGCAGAAGCGCCGAAAGAAACCACCGTGCCAGCGCCAAGAATCCCTGCGCCAAGCAGTTTACGGATATTATTCATTGTTACTTCCCCGTGAATATTATTAATTAATAGTTTTAGGCCGCAGGGGGATTTTAATTCAGCCTGGCACGGAAAAAAATAGGAATTAACATATTTTTGCAAAGAATTAACAATTGGTAACGCTTTGTAAAATAAGAGAAAGTGGATAAAATGGAAGGGCGTCAATAAGAAGAAATAAGTTCCTAATGATCGATTAATTTAAGAAAAATGTCAAATTATTATCCATAGAGGGCAGGCGTCTGCTTCGACGCCTGCCTAAATCGAGCTTTGCTGAATTCTCTACCTGGATCAGCCTTCCTCTCTCTTTTCCAGGCCTGCCTGCTCATTGAATTCGAGTTTGCTTTTTGCCCTCAGACCCTGGATGTACTCGCTGAGTACCTTTTGCTGCAGTTCCGTCATCAACTCCTTGCGAACTGACTCAATCGCTGGTGCGGGCAGTTCCCTTGTCTCTTCCAGCAGAATGACATGCCATCCGAATTGGGTCTTCACAGGTACTTTAGTATAACTGCCGGCTTCCATCGTCTTGACGGTATCGGAGAAGGGTTTGACCATCTGATCCCCATCAAACCAACCCAGGTCTCCGCCGTTTTTACCCGTAGGTCCGGTAGAGTGAGTTTTGGCCAGTTCAGCAAAATCAGCATCCTGTTCCAGTTCGGTAATGAGTGACTTGGCTTGCTCCTCCTCTTTGACAAGGATGTGCCGTGCATTGTACTCAACAGAGGATTTTTCCGCGTATTTTTCATCGTAAAGCTTCTGCTGATCCGCATCACTGGGCAGGTTGGCTTTGACGTATTCCTGAATCGCGGTCTGGGTCAGCAACTTGGCGCGTAACAGCGCCAGTGTGGCGGCGACTTCAGGACGTTTATCAATATTTTTCGCTTCCGCATCTTGGGCGACGATCAGCACATTGGCCAGTTCGTTGAGAACAGTCATCTGCATCTCCTGGGATTTGTCGGCACCGGGGATACGGCCGGCACGGTCCTGGAAGTAGATGCCGTACATGGGTTTGGTGACCGGCTGTCCGTTCACGGTGAGCAGCACGTCCGGAGTCAGCACCGTGTCATTACGGGGATGGGTCGGCGGCAGGATCGCAGAACGTTTCTCTTCACTGGCCGGCTCGGCAGTTTTCTGAGTGTCGCTGCTGTCGGCTTTTTGGCTGCAACCAATAAGGAGTGCTGCGCTGCAGAGTGTAGTTACGAGAAGTTGTTTCTTCATTGTCGGACCTTTGATGGATAAAGTTTGGTTTGAATTCTAGTTAGCGTTGGTAGGCGCGGCGGGGATCATCATTTAACCCGGCAGAACCCTCTTGAAAGGTTTCACCGTCACTCGATTATAGACGCCGACCGTTACATAGGGGTCGCTATTGGCCCACTCGCGGGCGTCTTCCAGGCTGGGGAATTCCGCCACCACAAGGCTTCCACTGAAACCTGCCGCTCCCGGGTCTTCCGAATCGATGGCCGGGTGTGGGCCTGCCAGCAACAGCCGTCCCTCCTGTTGCAGTTTTTCCAGTCGCTGCAGATGATCCGGGCGAGTCTTCAGCCGTTGCTCAAGGCTCTCTTCATGATCTTCTGCGATGATGGCGTAAAACATGTTTCAATTCTCCTCAGGCACTTCCTCAGCATCCCGCATATGACGTGCCAGGTAGAACGCCTGCAGAATAATGAAGACCATTGTCAGGCCCATCATGCCGAAAAGTTTGAAATTTACCCAACTCTCTTCAAGAGACTTTGCATTAAGGCACATTTTCAACTCATTTGACTGAAACAGGGTGCTGCACTGGTCGAAATCGATCTCTGTAATACCTGTTTGATGGATCAGGGCCTGTTCGGCAATAAAAAAGTCGTTGGCCACGTAGAGGTTGAGAAAACCAAGCAGAATGAAGAAGAGCCCCCAGGTGGTATTCAGCTTTCGCCAGATGAGTGACGGGACATTAATGCTGCCACCCATCATTCGTTCCAGCAGGGGTTTTTCCCCAAAAAACAGACTGGCGAGAAATACCCCACCGAAAAGCCAGTTGATGACCGAGGGCTTCCACATTATAAAGGTGCGATCCTGCAGAACGAGGGTCAGGCCGCCGAAGATAACCAGGATCCCCAAGGTGATGAGATGCATTTTCTCGACATGGCGGTGGCGCAGCCAGCCATATCCCACCTGGACGAAAGACGCTGCAATAGCCACAGCGGTGGCTGCGTAGATCCCATACAGTTTGTATGCGACAAAGAAAAGTATGACCGGGAAAAAATCGGCTAGAAACTTCATTAGTGTAACGTGCGCTGGGCGCTCCATTTGTGAAAGTAACGTAATACAATATCACGCACATGATCCGGGTAGTTTAGCGCCTCCATCTGCTCCATTCCCTGTCTGAAAAAACCGGCCGCATCGTCTGGCAGTTTTTCCACGAGATTTCCGTATGCTTCTTCCATCAGTTCGCTGCGGTGGCTGCGAGTGGCGATAATCGCACGGTTGAGCAGGAGCACGCGCCAGGGGCGGTTGGGGTTGCTCCTGTCCCGGTCGCTCTGCAGTAGCGGTGACACCGCATCCTGAATCTCCCCGGTGAGAAGATAGAGTTGTTCAAGGTGCAAAGGTTCCCCAACCGAGTTGGCCAGAATCGCCACTGCATTTACCACGGGTTCCAGGGTGCTCAATTCACCGCATTGGCGGGCTATCCAAATAGCAAGGGGGAAGGTGAGATTTTCCAGCTCACGACTGTGTCTCTCCATTTTCAGGTTTTTGGCGCAGATGGAGATATCAATCAGCAGATTGATGCCGTAGTCCCCAAGTTCATGTATGTCATGATTTGTCGTTATCGACTGATCTTCCCGGTTTTGCTCGGGGATGGGGGCACAATCGATACGACAGTTGTCGAGTGCTCTGAGCAGGTCAAAAAGCTTGTGCATAGCCTGCATAATGAGATCCGGTGGCTGGATATCTCCAGAGGATGGCTGGCCGACATCTTCGTAAGCCTCGGCCACGTCATTGGCGAGGTCATGGAAACTGTCGGCAATTGAGTTGATATCCACAAGCGGTAGCTGCATGCCCGAATTGTAGCAGGCAGTGGTGGCTTCGTCTTCTGCCCTTCTGGCATCCCGGTGAGACCTGTAGGATGGTCTCAAAATCGATGCCAAACAGGGGCGCAGATATGTTGAAACAGTACAAAAACCTCTCATTTGTGGGTTGTTTTCTACTCATTTTACTCTCTCTCTCACCCCAGGGGGTGGCGGATGACACTGTCAGCATCAGGATCATCGGCATGGAGTTGGCGCGTGATATTGCAGATGCAGCAGTTTTGGCCTGCCGTGCCAGGGGATATCAGGTCAGTGCGGTTGTGGTAGATCGCAACGGGGATATTCGTGCTGCTTTACGGGATGATCTCGCCTCCAGGTTTACCCTGCAGATCGCCGAGGAGAAGGCAAATGCCGTGGTGATGTCCGGGCTTAAATCCGGGGAATTCCGGGAGAACCGGCAGGATATCCGGCCGGAAATGAACCATGTCCGTGGAATATTGATGATGGTGGGAGCTGTCCCAATCAACGCAGCGGGAAGCAGGCTTGGCGCAGTGGGTGTCAGTGGAGCGCCAGGTGGGGAAAAAGACGAGGCCTGCGCAATCAAGGGTCTCGAGTCGGTTGAAGAACGGCTTGAGTTCGCTGAGTGATGAAACAAAGGAAAGGTGGTTAGAGTAATAGGTCTTCGCCAATGCGGTGGTAGATACTCGTGGCATCAATGAGCGAGTTGGCTGTGAGCGCCGCTACGCCATAGACTTCAGTGGTGACACCATAATCCTCATTGATCTTTTTCAGCAGCAGATCAAAGTCTCCATCGCCAGACAGCAGTACCACGGTGTCAACGTCTCTTGCTGACTCCATCACATCAATGGTAATACCAACGTCCCAATCACCTTTAGCAGAGCCGTCACTCCGCTGAATATAGGGTTTGAGCTTTACTGTGAAGCCAATTTTTCTGAGCGCATTTTGAAATTTCAGTTGTTTGTCGTCACCTCGGTGAATGGCATATGCGACTGCGGAAACAATCTCTCCTCCTGCGTCTATTCGCTGCCAAAGATTTCGATAGTTGAATTGGCGGCCGTAGGCCTGTCGCGTGGTGTAGTAGATGTTTTGCACATCGACGAAAATAGCGATTTTTTTCACGGCAGGGACCTGTTGGTAAGATAAATGCCTTTGAACAAAGATGACCCTATACCAACAGGCGGGGAGTGTGAAGCGCCCCGCTGTTCTTCCCGAACCTTCACAGCGGAAACCCGGGATTCAGGCTAAAGTTTTTCATCAGATTGCCGCATTTAGGGAAGATACTACATTTTGTTGGCTGCCCATGCGCTGAGACATGCTCAGTCAGGGCCTTCTCATCGGCCTTGGTAGTGGCGGTAACCGAAGACATGCCAACCGTCAAGAAACCGGCGTATTTGCGATGTGCCGGCTAGAGAAGGAAAAAATGAATAAAGATCAGAAAATTATCCTCGTGGTCGATGACGAACCTCTTTACTCTCAGTCTGTTGCAATCGTGCGGCTTTCAATTCCGCTCGCTGTCATCAGCAGTCCACATCCGCCCAGAGCGAAGAATGAAAGCTGGTGACTCAGTGATGGCAACTCCTGACAGCAGACTGCAACTTGATAACCAGCATATCCACCAGGAGGCATTCAATCGCTCTGAAGACGCAATCCTGCTGCTGCAAGGTGAGACATTTATCGACTGTAATCCAGCGGCAGTCAGGATGTTGCATGCTGCAGACAAGTCAGAAGTACTGAACTCACACCCGGCTGACCTCTCGCCGGAACGACAACCTGACGGCCGCCTCTCCAGCGAAAAGGCGACGGAAATGATCATCACGGCGCTGGAATCGCACTTTCACCGCTTCGAATGGCGGCATCGGTGTGTCGACGGTGAGGAGTTCCCCTGTGAAGTAACGCTCACCACACTCCATGTCGGTGACGAAACTCTCCTCCATGTCACCTGGCGTGATCTAACCGAAGAGAAAGCTGCCCAACAGCAACATCAACTCCTGGAGACTGCCTTCAAGCAGTCGCCCGATGGTATTGCCGTAGCTGGAGTGGATGGTGTTATACGTACTACCAACGAAGCCTGGGCAAGGATGCACGGCTATTCGGCAGACGAACTTCCCGGCAGACACCTTAGCCTCTTCCACACGCCTGAGCAGATGGAACAGGATGTGGAGCCCTTCAATCAGGCGGTCGCTGCCCAAGGGAGGCACAGCGCGGAAGTGGGGCATGTCAGGCAAAATGGCGAAGTTTTTCCCACCTGGATGACCGTCACCCTGTTACGGGACGATGAAGGGATACCCATCGGTCTGATCGGATCGGCACATGACATATCGGAACGCAAGGTTCAGGAACGCCGTCTTCAGGAATCTGAGATTCGCTACCGCACCCTTTTCGAACTGGCGCCCAACGCCATAGCAACGATTGATTTGGAGGATGGAGGATTTGTCCAGTTCAATCGTTTTGCCCATGAAAATCTCGGTTATACCCGCCAGGAGTTCGAAAGATTGAAGATCACGGATATCGATATCATCGAATCCTCCGAAGAGGTGCAACAACATCTACAGAAGATCAAACAAGAGGGTCATGACGTTTTCGAAACCCAACACCGCACAAAGGATGGCCGGATACGAAATGTGGAGGTAATTTGCCAGCTGATCGAGATCGATGGCAGGCAGTTCAATCAATCGGTCTGGCGTGATATCACTGAGCAGAAAAGATCGCACAAGGCGCTCAGGCAAGAGATGCAGCGCCGAACCAGTCTCTCCAGGTTGCTGGAGATATCCCTGGAGAGTCATCAGCAGCAGGAGTTATTGCAGCGATTTCTTGTAGAGCTGCTGAACCAGCCACTGATGAAGAACCGCGATCAGGGCGCCATCTTCCTGGCCAACGAAGCAGGTGATCACCTGACCCTCGCGGTAGAGCATAATCTGGAGAAATATTTTATCAGCCACTGTGCCAGCGTACCCTTCGGCCACTGTCTGTGCGGCCGGGCCGCGTTGCAGGGAAAACCCATTCACTCCCTCTGCAGTGATGAATCCAGACATGAGATCCAAGTCCCCGGGATGAGTCCCCACGGTCACTATGTCATTCCTGTGATCAGTGACGGACGGACGCAGGGGGTGATCAACCTCTATCTCGATGCCGGGACAGAATATGATCCGATGGATGTTGACTATCTCAGCGCAGCGGCGGATATCCTCGCCGGTGCACTCAACCGCTTGCGTATCGAAAAGGTAACTACTCACCCCCATCCGCATAAAGCTGACCAGAAAGCGCCAACTGAATAGCGACCAGCGGATTGTATCCCTGATTCGCCATGGTCTGTAAGTAGCTGGAGATACGGCAATAGGCTTCGGCATA
>JAESPD010000047.1 GCA_016756855.1 gamma proteobacterium endosymbiont of Lamellibrachia anaximandri
CCTATCCGATTGATATTTCTGTGATTATTTACGCTTCATGCATGCAGGGGGAATTAAAATACTATCCCGAAAATATTAGCTACTACTTATATTTGCCGGCAAAAAACGGTGAAACTTCAGTTAAGGAGTATGCGCCGAACCACTCCATGGCCGATGAGGAGGGTTATATCTTCCGTCCCAACGTCAATATGGTGGAGGAGATGGCGAATATGATCTCCGCTTCCCGTTCCTATCAGAGCAATGTCGAGGTGGCCAGCGCCGCCAAGCAGATGCTCATCGCCACAATCCGCATGGGCCAGTAAGGAGTTTACGATGAATTCGATCTCAACCGACAACGATATCTATTCTGGTCTGGGCTTGACGACCCAGGAGTCCGCCAACAACAGCAATGAGCTGGGGATGGACGATTTTCTCAACCTGATGATTACCGAGCTCAATCATCAGGATCCCACCAAGCCGATGGATAATTCGCAGCTGGCAACGCAGATATCGCAGTTCTCTGTTGTTTCCGGCGTCGAGGATCTGAATAGCGCCTTCGCTGGCCTGAGTGCAGATCTGACTTCAGGTCAGGCACTGCAGGCGGCCAATCTGGTGGGGCATGAGGTACTCGTCGCCACCAACAGCGGCTGGCTCTCCAACGGAGGCAGCGTTAAGGGTGTCACTGAGCTGCCCTCTTCAGCCTCTGATCTTACGATACGGGTGAGCGACGCCACCGGCGCGCTTGTGCGGGAGATTGAACTTGGGTCTCAGTCGGCAGGGCAGGTCAACTTCAGCTGGGATGGCTATGACGATAGAGGAAACTACATGCCGGAAGGCGTCTACGAGATTGCCGCCCATGCCACGGTGGATGACGCGGAGCTCTCCCCATATGTCTACCTCAATGCCAAGGTCGACAGCGTCAATCTGGGGGGCGCCAATGGTATAGGCCTGAACATCCAGGGGCTGGGACAGATCTCCCTGAGCAATGTGGCCCAGATTTTCTGAACAGTTACAACAGATATTCCTTTAAAGGAGAAACAGCATGGCATTTCGAATTGCATTGAGTGGACTGGATGCCGCCTCCACTGATCTGGAGGTGACCGGCAACAATATCGCGAACGCCAGTACGGTAGGTTTCAAAGAGTCGCGTGCCGAGTTTGCCGACATCTACGCCAACTCCCTCAGTGACGTGAGCAGCACGGTGTCAGGTAGCGGTGTGCGTGTGACAGGTGTGACCCAGCAGTTTGGGCAGGGCAGCATCGATTTTACCGCGAATAATCTGGATCTCGCCCTTAACGGTGAAGGTTTCTTTGTCACGCAGAGTGAAAACGGTGACCGGAGTTTCACCCGGGCTGGCTCATTCAGCGTGGATCGCGACGGATATGTGGTGAACCATACCCAAGCCAGGCTGCAGGTCTTTCCCCCGGTGGATCCAGCCGGGTCGCTATTCAATACCGGCACCACCACTGATCTGAATCTGCCGGTGGTTTCCGGTGATCCCGGAGCCACCAGCGCCGTGATCTCCACGGTCAACCTGGATGCTGCGGAGCCGGTTCCGGGTACGCCCTTCAATGCGGCAGTATTTCCGCCGCTCGCAGGTAGTTACAACCACTCCACTGCAACCACCATCTACGACTCCCTGGGCGCATCCCATACGATGTCCATGTATTACGTAAAGGAGGCGGCAAACCCCAACCAGTGGAGCGCCTACACCTTCGTAGACAATGTCAATGTTCCGGCATTGGATGGCAGTCCTGAGGCGGATCTCCGTTTCGATACCAGTGGCCTGCTGATATCCGGAGCCGGGGATGTGGGCGCCACCGGGCAGGTGACCATGAGTGCATTCACCCCTGCGGTGGGTGCGGCGCCGATTACCGGTATGACCTTCGACTATAGTAATGCCACCCAGTTTGGCGCCGGCTTTGCAGTGAATGAACTGACCCAGAACGGCTTCACCTCGGGCACCCTGAGCGGGGTGGATGTAGACGCCAATGGCGTGGTTTTTGCCCGCTTTACCAACGGCCGCTCAGAGGCCTTGGGCAAGGTGGCGCTGGCCCATTTCAATAACGAGCAGGGACTGCGGCAGGTTGGTGATACCAGTTGGGTGGACTCTTTTGCCTCGGGCGATGCGCAGTTGGGTGAGGCTGGCTCTGCCGGTATCGGTGTTATCCAGTCCGGTGCATTGGAGAACTCCAATGTGGATATTGCCCAGCAGTTGGTCAACCTGATTACCGCGCAACGTAATTTCCAGGCCAACGCGCAGGTGATCACCACGGCGGATGCGATTACCCAGACAGTGATCAATATCCGATAACAGGAGTAGATCATGGACCGTATGTTGTTTGTCGCCATGAGTGGAGCCAAGGAGACTCTGCTGGCTCAAGCCAGCAACTCCCACAATCTGGCCAACGTCAATACGCCGGGATTCATGGCGGATCTGAATCAGTTCCGCAGTATGCCGGTGTTTGGCCCCGGTCATCCAACCCGTGTCTACGCCATGGATGAGCGATCTGCTATCGACTTTACCAGGGGTAGCATCCATTCCACCGGCAACGACATGGATGTGGCGATAAAGGGTGAAGGCTATATCGCAGTGCAGGCACCGGATGGTACTGAAGCCTATACCCGGCGTGGTGATCTGAAGGTCGATGCCAACGGCATTCTCACAAACGGCGAAGATTTGCCGGTGATCGGCAATGGCGGGCCGATTGCCTTGCCGCCCCACGAAAAGATCGAGATCGGCAATGACGGTACTATCACCATCCTGCCGGAAGGTGCGACCCCCGAGGCTCTGGCGATCGTGGATCGTATCAAGCTGGTGAGTTCGCCATCCGAAGATCTGATAAAGGGCGAAGATGGCCTGTTGCATCTGCGGGAACCGGCGGAATTGCCGCCTGACGCAAACATCGAACTGGTGTCGGGTGGGATCGAAAGCGGCAACGTCAACGTGGCTGATGCACTGGTAAACATGATCGAACTTGGGCGTAAGTTCGAGATGCAGGTCAAGATGATGAAGACAGCCGAGGAGATGGACAGTGCCAGTTCTGCGTTACTGCGCATGAGTTGATCCCACCACAACAATCTGAGGCGCCGCGGATCAGGCATTGTCGAGTCTACCGAACCAGTGCCGGTTCCGCTGCGCTTGAACCGGCCTACACCGCATCCTCTGCAAACGTTGCCTTTTCTTCCTGACACAAGAAAGGTGGCAAGGAAATTGCATCTTCCAGATTGAAACTGAATTTACGGGAAGCGAGGAACCAACCATGTATCCCTCACTCTGGATTGCAAAAACCGGCCTGGATGCGCAGCAGACGAACATGTCTGTGATCTCCAACAATCTGGCCAATGTCAATACTACCGGCTTCAAGCGGGATCGTGCGGTCTTCAATGACCTGATCTATCAGAATTTTCGCCAAGTTGGCGCTCAGTCATCTGAGACCACCGAACTGCCTTCCGGTCTGATGGTCGGTACTGGCGTCAGGGTCGTGGCGACCCAGAAACAGCACAGCCAGGGCAATATCGTGCAGACTGGCAATTCGCTGGATTTGGCTGTTCAGGGCAAAGGATATTTCCAGGTTCTGCATCCCGACGGCAGCATCGTCAACAGCAGGGACGGAACCTTCAGCCTCACTGCGGATGGTGTAGTGGTGACGACGAACGGTTATGAACTGCAGCCGGCGATGACAGTGCCAACTGATGCCACCAGCATTACGGTGGGCTCCGATGGCGTGGTCTCCGCACTGCAGTCAGGCAATACCACGCCAACCCAGATCGGTCAGATCGAACTGGCATACTTCGCCAATCCTCAAGGCCTGGCTCCAATCGGTGACAACCTGTTCCGTGAAACGAATGCCAGCGGCGGCGTCAATACTGCGGTACCCGGCACCGACAGTACCGGCACCCTCATTCAGGGTGCGCTGGAGAGTTCCAATGTAAACGTGGTGGAGGAGCTGGTGAACATGATCGAGACCCAGCGGGCCTACGAGATGAACTCCAAGGCGATCTCCACGACCGATGAAATGCTGGCCTATGTGAGCAACCAGCTTTAAGGGTGAGTGAGATGATGAAAGTGCTTCTCTTTCGATTGATGCCACTGTTGCTCGGTCTGCTGCTGCTTTCCGGTTGCCAGACCCAAGGGCCGGTGCGGGATATCAACTATGCACCGGTGCGCCCGGTGGCGCCGCCGCCAATGCCCCAGGGTAACGGCTCCATCTTTCAAAATGGCCATGAGGTTTCATGGTTCGAGGATTTGCGCGCGCGCCGGGTCGGCGATCTCTTGACGGTAACGCTGTCAGAAAACACCTCCGCCAATAAATCGGCCAAGACCAACGCAAAGAAGAGCACTAAAAATGAAATTGGCAACCCCACGATCTTAGGCTCCACGCTTCAGTTCAGCGCGCCGGGCGTCATCCCGCTGGCCAGCAATGATAACAACTCATTGGCTTTCGGTACCTCTTCCGCTAACGACTTCAAGGGAGAGGGCAGTTCATCCCAAAGCAATGCGCTAACCGGAAATATCACGGTGACCGTGATCGAGGTGCTGCCCAATCGTAATCTGATGATCCGGGGCGAAAAGCGCATCGGCATCAATCAGGGAAACGAATATATCCGCCTCTCCGGCATCGTGCGTCCGATGGATATCACGCCGGAGAATACCGTCGAGTCGACCCGTATAGCCGACCCGACCATTATCTACGTGGGTGACGGCGCCCTCGCGGATACCAGTTCCATGGGCTGGCTGGCGCGTTTCTTCAATAGCGCACTGATGCCCTTCTAATTGATGTGGTGAGTAATATGACCCTGCAAAGAACGCTCTTGCGCAATGGAACCCTGCTGCTGATAGCCGCGGCATGGCTGGTTGCCACACCAGTGGCTGCCGAACGAATCAAGGATCTCACTTCCATTTCGGGAGTACGCCTCAATCAGCTGATCGGCTACGGCCTGGTGGTCGGCCTGAACGGTACCGGTGACAAGGACACAGACTCGCCCTATACCCTCAACAGCCTGCGCAACATGTTGACCCAGTTCGGGGTGCAGATCCCGCCGGGGGTCAAGATCAAACCCAAGAATGCGGCGGCAGTTATCGTGCACGGCAATCTGCCTCCTTTCAGCAAGATCGGTCAGGAGATCGACGTCACGGTCTCGTCCCTGGGTAATGCCCAGAGTCTGCGTGGCGGTACCCTGTTGATGACGCCGCTGAAAGGTGCGGATGGCCGCAACTATGCCTTGGCACAGGGCAACCTGGTGGTGGGTGGCCTGTCCGCTTCCGGACAAGACGGCTCGAAAGTCACGGTGAATATTCCCAGTGCCGGGCGCATCCCCAATGGCGCCACGGTGGAGCGCGAGGTGGTGAATCATTTCGGTAAGGGACGCAGCATCACCCTCAATCTCAATGACGGTGATTTCACCACTGCGATGCGGGTGGCGCAATCGATCAATTTGGCTATAGGTCCCGGCACCGCGAAACCTTTGGATGCCACCTCGATCAGGGTCAATGCCCCCATGGATCCCGGGCAGAAGGTGAGTTTCATCGCCATGCTGGAGGAGTTGCAGGTGAGACCGGGCAGTGCACCGGCAAAGGTCATCATCAACTCCCGCACCGGCACCGTGGTGATCAACAGTCAGGTACGGGTCTATCCCGCAGCCGTTTCCCACGGCAACCTGGTGGTCAGTATCAGTGAGAATGCCGAGGTCTCCCAGCCCGGTGCCTTCTCCGGAGGGGAGACTGCGGTAGTCCCCCAAAGCGATGTGGAGGTGACGGAAGAGGCCAACCATATGTTTCTCTTCGATCCCGGCGTCTCTCTGGATGAGGTGGTGCGTGCGGTCAATGAGGTGGGGGCGGCACCCAGTGATCTGGTGGCTATCCTTGAAGCGCTGAAAGAGGCTGGTGCCTTGCGCGCTGAACTGATCGTGATCTGATCATGCAGGTGAATCCCAGCATCTACACCGACTTCCAGGGATTGGCGGATCTGAAGCATCAGGCCCGACAGGACCAGGCTGGCTCTCCGGACAGAGTGGCGAGTCAGTTTGAATCCCTGTTTGTGCAGATGATGGTGAAGCAGATGCGGCAGGCCAGCTTTGGTGATGGGCTGTTCGATAGTGAACGTACCAAGTTTTATCAGGAGATGTATGACCAGCAACTCTCGGTGCATATGGCGGAGAGCGGTGGGCTGGGGATCGGTAAGATGCTCAAGCAGCAGTTAGGTGCCCCGGTGCAGACACAGGGAGAGGCTGGTTTCGGCCTCGATCTCTATCGCCACAGGGCGACCGTGGCTGCACTACCTTTGCAGCAGCTGAAGGTCCTTGTTCCATCGCCGGTTGAGTTGCAGCAGACCCCGGCAATCCCGGAAATTGCCATCGATATCGATTCTCCTGAAACCTTCGTGCAGGGTTTGTGGCAACCGGCGGCAGATGCGGCGGCCTCTCTGGGGTTGGCGCCACAGGCCCTGCTGGCCCAGGCCGCATTGGAGTCGGGTTGGGGGGGGCATGTGATGCAGTCCGGCAATGGCCGCAGCAGCCACAATCTTTTTGGTATCAAGGCGGACCAGCGCTGGGACGGTGACCGGGTCAGGGTCGAGACCCTGGAGTATATCGATGGCGTGGCGGTAAAACGCCGCGAGTCATTCCGGGCCTACGACTCCTTTGATGAGAGTTTTCAGGATTATGTGGCCTTTCTGCGGGAGAGCCCCCGTTATGCTGATGCGTTGGCGAATGCTAACGATAGCCAGGCCTATTTCGGTGCCCTGCAGCAGGCAGGCTATGCCACAGATCCTGCTTATGCAGAGAAGATCATGCGGGTGATGCAGGGTAGCGAGATGAAGCAGGCGGTGGCGGGGCTCAAGGAGTCAGCCCGCAGGCCGATATAAGGTTTCGAGTGTTTCCGTGCGGAATTCCGGCGGATGTGAGGTTAATGAGATGAGCGGTATTCTGTCGATTGGTGTCTCTTCCCTGCTGAGTAATCAGCAGGCGTTGAATACCGTTGGCCACAACATCGCCAACGTCAACACTGAGGGTTACAGCCGTCAGCAGGTGGACTTTTCGACCCGTAATACTGGTTATAACACAACCGGGTGGAACGGCTCAGGTGTCCAGTTGGCCGGTATCGACCGTCAGTACGACAACTTTCTCGCCACCTCGGTCAGGCGCAGTCAGTCCGCCACGGAAGAGCTCGATGTCTACTACAACTCCGCCCTGCGACTGGATAATTTGGTGGCCGATTCGGCACTCGGCATGGGACCGGCCATGCAGGACTTTTTTGATGCCGTCCAGGGGCTGGCTGATGATCCTTCAGCAGTCCCGGCACGCCAACTGGTATTGGCGGAAGCTGAATCGTTGGTGGATCGGTTTCACTATATCGACGGCGAGATCGAAGCGGTGCGCAGCCGTCTGAACGATCAACTCGATTTTGCGGTCGATGAGGTCAATCGCCTGGCGACATCCATCGCAGAACTCAATGTGAAGGTGGCAAACGCCTCCAACAGTGGACGCTCAGCGCTGCCGAATGATCTGCTGGATCAACGTGATCAGATGCTCGATGAGTTATCAAAACTGGTCGACATACAGGTGCTCGAACAGAATAACGGTTCCATGAATGTCTTTATCGGCAAGGGACAGGCGCTGGTGATGGATACTCAGGCTGCGACCCTGTCAACCCAGAACAGCAACGGTGACCCGGATCAGCGGGATCTGGCATTTACCACTACATACGGTACCCAAGTGGTTACCGACCATATTACCGGCGGTCAACTGGGTGGTCTGCTCGGTTTTCGTGACGACATTCTTGACCCGGCCCAGAATCGTCTGGGGCTTGTTGCACTGGGCATAGCAGACGAATTGAACAGCCAGCACGCGCTGGGGCTTGATCTGGATGGACTGGCCGGTGCCGATCTGTTTTCCCTGGGCAGCGTCGATATCCTGCCCAACGCCAACAATGCGGGTGGTGCAGTGAGCGCCACCCATACCAATGTGGGAGATCTGACCGCCAGCGATTACACGCTGCAATACACGGCACTGAATACCTACACACTGACGCGCCAATCCGATAGTCAGACGTTCAACATCAACACTGGAGGCGCTTCGCCCTTTACCTATGCTCAGGATGGATTCTCGTTGAGCATTGATTCGGCAGGTGTTGCGGTAGGTGACAGCTTTCAGATACGTCCCACCCGCGACGGCGCGGATGGTTTCGATCTGTTGCTTCACGATACGGATAAGCTGGCAGCCGCCAGCCGCCTGTCGAGCCAGCCGCTTACCGATGCCAACGGCAACCCTGCCAATGGCGGTGATGCGGTGATGAGCCAGCCGGTGGTTTCGAATACGAATGGACTGCCTTACGGTGCAGCGATGCAGTTCACCTTTGTCGCTGATGCGGATGGTGCGGGCAATCCCGGTTTTACCGTTGCCAACGGGCCGGTGGGCGCACCCAATGATTACATCCTCTATGACCCGGCCACCGAAAGTACCGGCAAGTCTTTTCCGGTGACGGCCAAGGTTGGCCAATTCGATGCCTTTGGCGGCATCTCCTTCTCCATCTCCGGCACGCCGGTAGTGGGGGATCAGTTCACTGTGGGCAACAACACCAACGGTAAGAGTGACAATCGCAATGCATTGACGATGGCGGCTCTTCAGGGGATGGATAGCCTGTTTGGCGGCACCGCAACCTTCGGGGAGGCCTATTCCCAGATGGTCTCCGACCTGGGGGCAAAAACACACCACGCTGAGATGAACCTGGCTGCCCAGGAGGGATTGCTGGAGCGAAGCAAGGCGGCGCTGGATGAAGTATCCGGGGTCAATCTCGATGAAGAGGCGGCGAAGTTGGTGCAGTTTCAGCAAGCCTATCAGGCATCGGCCCAGGTGATTTCGGTGGCCTCAAGTCTTTTTGATACCCTGCTCAGCGCAGTCAGGAGGTAATTGATATGTTACGCATCTCCACCAACATGCTGTTTGAAAAAGGCATCAGCAGCATGCTGGAGCAGCAGACTAAACTGAGTATCACCCAGGATCAGATCTCATCCGGAAAACGTATCCTTACTCCAAAGGATGATCCTGCCGGCACTGCCTACTTGCTCGACCTGAAGAGCTCCATCAGTCAGATTGACCAGTACCAGGATAATGCTGACCGTGCCCGTGCCCGTGCCCGTCTTGAGTTGGAAGAGACGGCGTTGGCAAGCGTGGGCAATATCCTGCACCGGGTTCACGAACTGGCGATCCAGGGCCAGACCGACACACTTACCGGCGATCAGCGCCGGGATATCGCCGCAGAGGTCCGCCAACTCAACGAAGAACTGCTCTCTCTGGCCAACACCAAGGACAGCAACGGCGAATATATCTTTGCCGGTTACGATGCAGACCAGCCCCCTTTCAGTAATCCGGTCGATGGGACCTTTGTTTACGGTGGCGATATGGGATCGCGGCAGTTACAGATAGCCGCCGATCGCCGGATCCAGGACAGGGACAACGGTTTCGATGTTTTTATGAACCTCGAAACGAGCACCGCACCCCCTCTCCCGGTCAAGCGCAATCTGTTCGAGACAGTGCATCAGATTGCCGCCGGGCTGGAGGCGGATGCGCCTAATACTGCATTGTTGGACGATGTTCAGGTCGGGCTGGTGCATACCACAAATTTTCGTGCATCAGCGGGTACGCGGCTGAATGCGATAGAGGAGCAGTCCACGGTCAATGAGGATTTCCTGTTAACCATGAAGACGGCGCAGTCAGAGGTGGAGGATCTTGATATGGCCGAAGCCCTGAGCCGCTATCAACAGCAGTTGCTGGTATTGCAGGCTGCCCAGCAGTCTTTCGTGAAGCTCCAGGGATTGTCTCTGTTCAACTACCTGTAGCGTTTGGCGCACCATGACATAAACAGCTCCGGCTGCTTGTGGCGGGGTAGCTTATTTGTAAAGAAATTCTGCACTCAGCCGATAGAACAAGGTGATTGGTAACCAGTCGATCAGTTATGCCCCGTTCAGGCCTGCTGGAAAAGAACTCCGCAATGAGTGTTTTGAAAATGTCGATGTTTCATGGTGAGCGCCAACTGCCCCTCTCCTCCCTTTTATCATCCGTTCTGCTATCCGCTCCGGTCTCAGCTGAAGAGTCACTGGAGTCCTATTTGGAACTGGATCTGGAAGACCTTCTGTCCATGGAAGTCACCTCGGTCTCCAAGAAAAAACAGCGACTCAACGAAGTGGCCGCAGCGGTTTTTGCCATCTCCCAAGAGGATATCCGGCGCTCCGGCGTCACCAGTATTCCCGAGGCGCTAAGATTGGCGCCAGGTATCCAGGTGGGTCGGATCGATGCCAATAAATGGGCTGTCAGCAGTCGTGGGTTCACCGGTCAATTCGCCAACAAACTGTTGGTAATGATCGATGGTCGAGCGGTCTACACGCCTTCCTTTTCCGGAGTCTACTGGGATGTCCAGGACACCCTGCTGGAAGATGTCGATCGTATTGAAGTCATCCGTGGTCCCGGCGCGGCGGTGTGGGGCGCCAATGCGGTAAACGGCGTGATCAATATCATCACCAGGCATGCGGGAGAGACCCAGGGTGGCTTGCTGGTGGCTGGAGCAGGAAATGAGGAAAAGTCTTTCGCCAGCCTGCGTTATGGGGCTGAAGTGGCGCCGGACACTCACGCCCGTTTCTACCTGAAATACAACGACAGGGACAAATCCTATGCTTCCGACCTCTACGGTGACGCCGGGGATGACTGGCAAAGCCTGCGGGGTGGTTTTCGCGTTGATGGCCAGGCTACGGAGGTCGACAGCTGGAGTCTTCAGGGGGATCTCTACGATGCCGAAGAGAATCAGAAGGTCAATTTCTGGATGGATCCCAGCGATCCGGCCAATGCCGGATTCGCCCCCACCTTTCTGGTGGCGAACACGCCGGACAAGGTCGACGCTTCCGGTTGGAATCTGTTGGGTAAATGGAACCACCAGCTCTCCGAACGGGCCAGTACCGCACTACAGCTCTATTTCGACCATACAGAACGCTCAGAGGGGTATATCAAACAGAGCCACGATACCCTGGATTTGGATTTCCAGCATCAGTTCAAGGCACTTGAGGACCACGATATTATCTGGGGGTTGGGGTATCGCCATATTGAAGGTGCGTTCGATAACACCTACATGGTTGCTATCTATCCCAACAGTTTGGATCTATACAGTGCCTTTGTGCAGGACGAGATCGAACTGCTGCCGCAAATCTTGCGCCTGACCCTGGGCTCGAAATTTGAGCATACTGATTTTACTGGCCTTGAGGTGCAACCTAACGCCCGTCTGGTCTGGTTACCGGATGAACGCAGCACTTTGTGGGGATCGGTCTCCCGGGCTGTAAGAACGCCATCCAGTCTTGAGAATGACTCGCAGAACATTGCCTTCATTGTGCCGCTTCCGCCCCCGTTTCCCCCTGCAGAGATCCACACCATAGGCAATGAAGACTTTGAATCGGAAGTGCTGTTGGCCTACGAGGTCGGCTATCGACTGCAGCCCAGAGAGAATATTTCCTTCGATCTGGCACTGTTTTATAACGACTACGACAATCTCCAGAGTTTCCAAAGCACCGATTCTGCAAACCCTCTCGCAGACTTATGGTATGACAATAACCTTTCTGCTCACAACTACGGCCTGGAACTGGTTGTGGATTGGTGGCCCTTGGATTGGTGGTGGCTGCAGTCCAACTACAGCTTTATCCAGGTCTCCAGTTTTGAGGACGACCAGGCTCTCGTCGGCAACGGCGGCAGCCCAAAGCATCAAATGTCTCTGCGGTCATTGATGGATCTTAGTCACAATGTATCGTTGGATCTCTGGGCCTACTATGTGGACGATTTGAAAAGGCCCAGTATGACTGTGGATATTCCTGTCAGAGCTTACACAAGCTTGAATGCCCGGCTCGCGTGGCGGCCACAGAAAAATCTGGAGCTCTCATTGGTTGTACAAAATCTGCAGGACAACCATCATCCAGAGTTTGTTGGTGATCTCTACCTCATTCAAACCGAGGTGGAACGCTCGGTATATGGCCAGGTACGTGTGGATTTCTGAATAACGCCGGATTGGAAGCCGAATGGTTCTAAAGCATGATGCTTGAATTACCCCCACAAGTTGCACCCCCTTGGCTGCCAAAGCTCAGACTGTGCTGTCTGTGGCTTTTGATGGGGCTGTTGCCGCTGCAGCTTTTTGCCGCACCCCCCAACGCGGAATACAAGCTCAAGGCCGCGCTGGTCTACAAGCTGAGCAAATTTGTTGAATGGCCAGCCCCCACGGGCGCTGACAAGTCGGGGAGTTTTGGTATCTGTGTGCTGGGTGAGGACGTCTTCGGCTCGGCCCTTGATGCCTTGGAACAACGTAAGGCTGCCGGTCGGACAGTGCGGATTCGCCGTTTTATCCAGTCCGAGTCCATTGGTGACAGCTGTCAGGTGGTTTTTATCAGCAAATCCAAGCGGGCCTTTATGGAGGCCATCCTTCAGAAACTGAAAGGCCGGCCGATACTGACTTTGGGTGACACAGAAGGTTTTGCTGAGCAGGGCGGCATCCTTGAGTTCACCCGTGGTAAAAAACGCATCGGTTTCCTGATCAACCTAGAGAGCGCCAGAAGGTCAGGCCTGAAGATTGCAGCTCCACTATTGGATTTAGCCACGGTTTTGGATTCACCGGACAACTAAGCAGAACAATGGGTTTTCTCAGTAACATCAACATCGCGCAAAAGATCAGACGTATGATCCTGTTGATCAGCGGCGTCGCGCTGTTGATTGTCTCTGTCAGCCATATTGCCCTGGAAGTCGTCTCCTACCGTAAGGCATTGGTTGAGCGCATTTCCGTGCTGGCGGACTTCATCAGTACCAATACCACTGCGGCACTCTTTTTCGATGACCCGAAGACGGCGCATAAGCTGCTGCAGTTTCTGGATGCAGAGAAGACAATACGAGGTGCTGTTCTCTATCAGAGTGATTGGCAAGTATTTGTCTCTTATATGCAGAATCCTGAAGTGGCAGCCCATATTGGAAAAGATACGGCAGGATTTAGAGAGCTGAGCCAGTTGAGCGAGTCAGAACACCGTTTTACCTGGGATGATCTGGATCTGTTGAAAACCATTACCCTGGATGATGAAGTCATCGGCTATCTGTTCATTGAAGCGAGTCTGACGCCTCTCTACGACAGTATTGTCGATAATCTGCAGATTGCGGGATTGTTGCTGATCTGCATCATGCTGGGGGTATACCTTCTCTCGTATTCCATGCAGCGCCGCATCTCGGGTCCTATCAATAATCTGCTCAACGGTATGGAGGATGTCGCAGATCAGAAGAATTTCAGCCTGCGGCTGCAGCCTGGCGACAAAGATGAGATAGGCACACTCATCGAGCGCTTCAACAGCATGTTGGGGCAGATTGAAGAGCGTGATAAAAAGCTGTCTTCCTACCGGGAGGGGCTGGAGCAGAAGGTTGCTGAGCGCACGGAAAATCTGCAGGAGGCGAAGGAGGCCGCGGAAGCAGCCAGTCGGGCAAAGAGCGAGTTTCTTGCCACCATGAGTCATGAGATTCGCACGCCCATGAACGGTGTGCTGGGTATGACGGAACTGCTGCTGGATACCGGTTTGGACGTGCGTGCTCACCGTCTGGCGGATTCCGCTCATCGTTCTGCGGAGTCTCTGCTGGGGGTTATCAATGACATCCTCGATTTCTCCAAGATCGAGGCCGATAAACTTCAACTCAATAAAGAGGATTTCGATCTTCGAACCCTGTTGGAAGACACCCTGGAGCTGGTGGCCAACCAGGCCCATCGCAAGGGGCTTGAACTGATTCCCAATCTGCCGCCTGATTTGCCCCGATGGGTTCGGGGCGATGCCGTGCGATTACGGCAGATTCTGGTTAACCTGTTGGGAAATGCCGTGAAGTTCACCAAACGGGGTGAGGTGCGCCTTTGGGTAAGAACCATCGAGCGGCATGTCAACAGCCTGCAGATAGCCTTCGAAGTCTCTGATACCGGTCCAGGTATCCCCCTTTCGCAGCAGGGCGAAATCTTCAATGCCTTCAGCCAGGCTGACAACTCCACAACACGGCGGTTTGGTGGTACGGGTCTGGGTCTGGCTATCGCCAGTCGTCTGGTCAAGCTCATGGGCGGAGTGATCGAACTTGAGAGTAGCCCGGGGGAGGGAGCGCATTTCAGTTTCAAGATAGAACTTGAGGCCGCAATAGAAGAACGGTCTCAAGCGCCGAACCACGATATCCTGGAAGGTGTCCGAGTTCTTATCGTTGATGACCACGTTACGAACCGGGAGATTCTCCACAATCAGGTCATCGCCTGGGGCATGAGGAACGGCAGTGTTGACTCTGGGCGACAGGCGCTTGAACGGCTGCATCAGGCCGCCGACGGAGATGACCCCTACCAGATTGTGCTTCTCGATTGGCACATGCCGGAGATGGATGGCTTTGAACTGGCACGTGCTATCCGCAATGACTCGTCTATACCTGCGCCACATCTGGTGATGCTCAGTTCGACTGAATTCGATGCGGAATCGTCTGTTGCCCAGACGTGTGGTATTGCACGCCATCTGCAAAAGCCTGTGCGCCAACAGCAATTGCTGCTGTGCCTGCGGGAGGTTATGGGCGAAAAAGTCGCCGTAGCAGCAGGGGCAAGTCCGGCTACTGAAAAACTGAATGGGAAGATTCTCCTGGCTGAGGATAATCTGGTAAACCAGGAGGTGGCCATCAGCATGTTGATGGCACTGGGCTGCGAGCTGGATCTGGCCGGGAATGGTCTTGAGGCTGTCGAAGCTGCTACCCGAAATACCTATGATCTGATCCTGATGGACTGCCACATGCCGGAGATGGATGGCTTCAGCGCCACCAGTCAGATTCGTCTCATCGAACAGGAGCAGGGGCAAGAGCCGGTTACGATTGTGGCACTCACTGCGGATGTACAGAAAGGCATACAGGAACAGTGTGAAACTGCCGGCATGAATGACTATCTGAGCAAGCCTTTCAGTCAGAAACGCTTGTCGGAGCTGTTGAAAAAATGGCTTAAGGTTGAAGTCACGGAGCAAGCGAAAACCAGCGAGATATCTCTGTTTGGGGAAGCCTCAGACTCTCCTGTTCTCGATCCCGCCCCCTTGGAACAGCTGCGCCAGTTGGGCGAGATGAGCGGAAGAGATGTGTTGGGGAAATCTGTCAATCACTTTCTAAAGCAGGCCCCTGACGATGTTGCCAGGCTTCGCCAGGCTCTTGAGGATAATGATGCCGATAGCCTCAGGGGGATTGTCCACAGCCTGAAATCGAGTAGTGCCAATTTGGGGGCAATGGATTTTTCCCAACACTGCCAACAACTCGAGACCTCGGCAGCGGAAAAGAATTTGTCACCTGCGCCCAATTTGGTGGATAGCATTGAAGCCATGTTGCCTAATATTCTCGGTGCGCTGCGCACTGAAATTGAACAATCCCCAAAAAACCTCGCTACTGCTACCACGGTTCACCAGAGTGGAGAGCGAATTTTGCTGGTGGATGATGATTCAAATTTCCGTATTACTACCCATGAGGCATTGAGCGCAGTCGGTTTCGAGGTTGATGAGGCGGCGAGCGGAAAAGAGTGCCTTGAACGGGCCGCAAAAATAGTACCGGATATCATACTGCTCGATGCCCTTATGGATGGCATGGATGGTTTTGAAGTCTGTCGGCGCCTGAGGAAAAGACGAGAATTTCGCGCCATCCCCATCCTCATGGTCACTGGGCTGGAGGATATGGAAACCGTCAATCAGGCCTTCCAGTCCGGTGCGGACGGTTTTATCACCAAGCCGGTCAACTACAGTGTTCTGAGTCACCGGATACGCTTTCAACTCAGGGCTGCCCGGGACTCCAAGGAACTGCACGAAAGCCAGGAGCAGCTTGCCAGTGCACAACGTATGGCCGCCCTGGGATATTGGCGCTGGGATGCAAAGCGCGATGAGCTGGTGATTTCAAAGCAGCTGGCTAAAATGCTGGGGGCTTCCCAGGTTGTGTGCTGTAAAAAACTGGGTGGCTATCTGGATCGAATACATCCGGATGATCGGGATTTTATCCGCGATAACATCACATCCGTGGTGGATGGTGCGCCACTGCATCCTTCGGATTACCGCTTGCTCACCGAAAACAATAAGTCAGTGATCGTACATCAGGAGCTGGATCTTGCGTCGGATGCGGACGGCGTGGTGCTGGGAACGGTTCAGGACATCACCCAACAGAGAGTCTCTGAAAGGCGCATTCGTCAGTTGGCTTATTCCGACGAACTGACCGGTTTAGCAAGCCGGGCCTATTTTTACAAACATCTGGAAGACGTTATCAAGGCGGCGCATCGGCGTAAGGAACGCTTTGCCCTGTTGTACCTGGATCTTGATGGCTTCAAGGATGTGAATGACAGTCTGGGTCATGATATTGGCGATCTGCTGCTCAAGGTGATTGCCCAGCGCCTGCAAAAAGTTTTGCGGGGTGCTGATTTCGTGGCCCGCCTGAGTGGCGATGAATTCTGCATCCTGGTGGACCATGTCACCGATGAGTATGACGCTGCTGACGTTGCCAGCCGCTGTCTGCAGGAGACCAACCAGCCGGTGGATCTGGGTTTGCAGGAGATCCGGCCAAGATGCAGTATCGGTATTGCCCACTTTCCGCAGGATGGTGAAAATCTGCAGGCCCTGCTGAAGGCTGCCGACAGCGCCATGTATGCTGCCAAGGAGGAGGGTAAGCATCGCTATACATTCTACCAGCCGGAGCTGACCACCCAGGCAGAGCACCGTTTGCAGATTGAACAGGATCTGCGTCTGGCGCTCGAGCGGGGTGAACTGGAACTCTATTACCAACCCCAGATCGATGTGCAGAGTGGCCGTCTGATCGGGGTCGAGGCGCTGGCCCGGTGGCAGCATCCCACCAAGGGTATGATCTCTCCGGTGGAATTTATCAACGTTGCGGAACGCATCGGTTTGATCAAGACGTTGGGAGAGTGGGCGCTGGGTACTGCCTGCAAGCAGGCTGCAGCCTGGCAGTATATGGGGCTGCCTCTATTTCAGATGTCGGTGAATATCTCTCCGACCCATATCCAGGATCCGGGTATTGTGACTACCGTTGAACAGATTCTGCTGAAGACGGGCTGGCTGGCCGAGAATCTTGAACTGGAGGTCACCGAAAGCGTGGTGCAGACCACGGGTGAAAATCTGTCTGTGTTCAAAAACATGCGGGAGATGGGTCTGAAGATCGCCATCGATGACTTTGGCACGGGTTACTCCTCCCTGGCCTCGCTTAAATATCTACCGATCACCTGTCTCAAGATAGATCGTCTCTTCATTACCGACATGCTGAAGGATCCTGAGTCCTCTATCCTGCTGGGTACCATCGTCGGGGTGGCCCGCGCGCTTGGCCATAGTGTCATCGCGGAAGGGGTCGAGACGGAAGAGCAGGTGAAGGTGCTGAGTGGAATCGGCTGCGATACCATTCAGGGTTATTTTTTCAGTCGGCCCGTCCCTCCAGAAGAGATTCCGGCACTGGCACAAAAGCATTTCCTGCCGGAAGAGAGGGACGAAGAGGCGGCTGTTCTTCCATTTCCTATAGTGAATCAATAGCAATGGCGATAGAGAGTGCTGAAATGTCCATCTTCGATAGGTTGAGCCGCAGGCAAGTCCCTGTTTTGCCACCTGGCGCCTCATATTTGTTGAAAGCGTTGACCGACGAAAATATCGAGTTCTCTGAACTTGCACAGATCATCGAGCGCTTTCCCACCATTGCAGGGCGTCTTATCGCGCTGGCCAACTCTGCCTGGTCTTCGCCGGTGAGCACCATTACTGCGCTGGATATGGCCTGTTCCAGGCTGGGTTTTGGTGTGGTCAGAAGCACCAGTATCGCCTTGGCAGTCGCCTCTCCATTCGATCCAAGCCGCTGCCCCGGATTCAACACGGAATCTTTTTGGAGCAGCGCGCTCATGACCGCTGACGCCGCATCCTGGTTGGCGCCGGTGGCTTCATCGGCGGATGATATTGACCCTTCTGCAGCCCGTACCGCTGGTCTGCTGCACAGTCTGGGACTGCTTTGGTTGACGGATCAACTGCCGGATGAGGTGGATCAGGCCTATACGATTGTCGAGGAGAACGATTCCGTCTCACTAAGTCAGGCCCTCTCCGGGTTGATTGGTTTCGACGATGTTTATGCTGGCGGGTATTTGGGGGGTAGCTGGCATCTCCCTGAACAGCTTGTAACGGCGATGGCTCACTATCCTGAGTCCGGCTTCCAGGGTGGTTACTGGGAAACCGCTACCCTGGTAGGGGTGGCGGTTTCTCTGGTAACCGCTGTGCAACAGGAGACAGCCTGGTCTGCCACGGATAGCCGTCTGGAACGGTTGGGGATTACAGTCCCGGCTGCTGAAAAGGTTGTCCAACAGATCGATCGACAGTTTGAGAGAACCCAGCAGCTGGCAAAGACGCTTTTCAACGGCTGACTGGGTGAAGCGGACTCACTCATGTGAGAACGATATTCTCACGCTGACGGGTGGATTGGTGGTTTGGCTGACGCGTAATTAGAAGGATATACACTTAGAAACAATAAGTTATACTTGTTTTTTCTGGCGTCTAAAGTAGTCGGAATTTTTTTAAGAAATCCCTCAAGTTCCATTTGCCGCTGCCGTTACAGAAACCGGAAGCGGTAAATACAGTCGGTTCGACAGTATATCCGCTAAATATCAACCTAACGCCCAGGCTCGATGCAAGACATCGCCGGGCGGAAAGGAGAAGCAATCATGGCAATGGTCATCAATACTAATGTCAGCTCGTTGAATGCACAACGTAATCTGACAAGCACCCAGAACTCTCTCTCAACCTCTATGGAACGGCTCTCGTCCGGTCTGCGCATCAACAGCGCGAAAGACGACGCAGCTGGCCTCGGCATTACCGATCGTATGACCACCCAGATCCGTGGTCTGAATCAGGCAATGCGAAATGCAAATGATGCAATCTCTATCTCGCAGACCGCTGAAGGCGCAATGCAGGAGTCCACAAACATCCTGCAGCGGATGCGTGAATTGGCCGTACAGTCCGCCAATGACTCCAACAGCGCGTCTGACCGGACCAATCTGCAAAAGGAAGTGTCTCAGCTGTCACAGGAGCTGAATCGTATTTCCAGCACCACGACCTTCAACGGAAAGAACATCCTGGATGGTACTTTCACCGCTGCCAAGTTCCACGTAGGGGCAAATGCTGATCAGACTATTTCGGTCACCATCGGTAATACCTCTGCCACTACTATGGGTGCTTATAAGGCTGATGGTACTGCAACTGAAGATCATATCGGCGGTGCGCTGACAGCGGTAGCAGATGGAACCGGTGGTAACAATGTTGCTGCGGATGCTGCATTTGCAGTGACCGGTAGCTTGGGTACCTCGACACTCTCCACTGCCCTGGATACCACGGCGGCCAAGATCGCTTCTCAAATCAACGGTGTGCAGGATTCAACGGGTGTGAAGGCAACCGCCAATAACACCGTTGAGTTGAAGGCAACGTCAACCGGCACTATCTCTTTCACCCTTTCTTCCCAGGATGACAGTCAGGCAGCTGTAGGGTCAGCCGTTAGTATCAGTGCATTGGTAACGAGCAGTACTGATCTGGCTTCCCTGCGGGATGCGATCAACGCTGAAAACGCCTCCACCGGCATCAGCGCAACCCTGAATGCTGCTGGTGATGGTATCTCTTTAACCAATACCACTGGTCACGACATTGTTGTTGCCGATGCTACAAATAATGATGGAGCGGATACTGCCAGCGCTGTCACAGTCGGAGGCGTCGCGCTTGCTGACTCCGATTTAACCGGTGCGGGTGGCGTGACTGACTCCATCGTTGTGGGTGGTAAGGTTGAGTTGAGCTCATCCAAGTCATTCCAGGTGTCGACGACGGGTACTGATATCATGGTGGCCGCTGCAACATCCGGTACTTTGAGCAGTATCGCTGATCTCGATATTGGTTCCCAGACCGGCGCTAATAGTGCACTGGATGTTATCGACCAGGCCCTGAGCTTCATTTCTGATCAGCGTGCCGATCTTGGTGCTGTTCAGAATCGCCTGAGTTCCACCATCTCCAATCTCTCCAATATCAGCGAAAATGTATCCGCCGCCCGTTCACGGGTTCAGGACGCCGATTTTGCTGCGGAGACCGCTAACATGACCCGCACGCAGATCCTGCAGCAGGCCGGTGTGGCAATGCTGTCCCAGGCAAACTCCCAGCCGCAGATGGTTCTGTCTCTCCTGCAGTAACGGTAACAAGCTCCAGTCGGTACCCGGTTTTGATACCGGGCGTCGGCTGAACTAAAAGGTATAAATGTGAGGTGAAGGCCATGGCTACGGACATGACAATCACAGTAGGAGCTCTACCGACTAAGGATTCTGGTAAAGATGTACGTCGTACTACGGAAAGTGTTACTCCCCAGCCTCTGAAGGTCGTTGGCCAAATCTCCGGAAACGAATCGGTGACCGCTCTTCAACAAAAATCGGTTGATGAGAGGCCTGCTGATGTTCCGGCAGAAGCACTTAAAGGTGCTGTCAGCCAGATGCAGGATTTTGCTCAGGTGTTGCAGCGTGAGTTGCAGTTCGACTTGGACGAAGACAGTGGCAGAACAGTGGTTCGGGTGATCGATAGACAATCCGGTGACCTGGTTCGCCAGATACCCTCGGAAGAGGTATTGGCGTTGGCCAAACACATGCAGGAAGCAATCGATGTCGCCAGTGCCAAAGTTGATGGCAAGGCGGGTCGTGAACAATCGGTAGGACTACTGATGGAAACCAGTGCTTGATTTCCATGTTCTGAAGATTCAGGCATGGAGATTGCATGTTTCTCATAGAGTGTCGAAAACCGGACAGGCAGGAGAGATCCTCCAACGAACCCGGTTCTCGGCGGAGTGTTCACTGAAGTTTGCGCTGGCTTCTGCTTGATGTTTCGCTTGAGCCAGCCAGGCTGACGGGAGGCAAACGTGCCAACCATTTCCGCACCAGGCATAGGTTCCGGACTCGACGTCAACTCCATCGTTGAACAGTTGATGTCCCTGGAGCAGATTCCCATACAGAATCTTCAGTCCAAAGAGGCGGGATTTCTGACCCAGATCAGCGCCTACGGCGCGCTGCGCGGCTCTCTGGCATCGTTTCAGAGTACCGTGGACAAACTCAACGGTTTCTCAGGTATAGGTCTCTTCAGCGCGAGCAGCGCGGATGAAGCTGTCTTTACTGTCAATGCCGACAATGATGCCGCCGCCGGCAGTTACGACATCGTCGTTCAAGCTTTGGCTGAGTCCCGCAAGATGGGCTCCGCGTCGTTTGCAGATAGTGATACCACCACGATCGGTAGTGCCGGTGACACCATGACGTTGGCCATCGGCACCCAGTCGTTCAACGTGGATATCGGTGGTAAGACCCTGAGCCAGATCGAACAGGCAATCAACGAGGCAACCGACAACACGGGCGTCAGCGCAGGAATCATCCAGGAAAATAGTGGCAGTTTCTATCTCACTCTGACCAGTGATGAAACCGGTCTGGAGAATGCCATGTCGGTCTCCTTTGCCGATAGTGGCAACAACCCCATTGCCGATCCACTGACCATGGTGCAGACGCGAGCTGCTGCAGATGCACAACTGTTGGTGGATAACTCCTATACTATTACTCGCAGCAGCAACAGCATCTCCGATGCAATTCAGGGGGTGACCCTGGAGCTGCTGGCTACCAGTGTTGATGAAGTGGCGCTGAATGTCGATAAGGACCTGGGCGCTGTGCAGACTACAGTGCAGAGTTTCGTTGACGCATACAATAGCCTGCGTGATACGCTTTCCACCCTTGGCAGCGGTGAGCTCTCCGGCGATGGGACTCTGCGTATGATGGAGCAGCAGATATCCTCGGCGTTGGGTTCAAAGTCGGATGTCGAGGGAACGTTCAAGTATGCCTCCAGCATCGGTATCTCATTTCAGAGAGATGGCAGCCTTCAGCTGGATACCGCCGTCTTGACCGAGGCGCTGGAAAGCGATTTTTCTTCGGTCACCAAACTCTTTTCCGACGATGATCAGGGGCTGGCGTTTCGGCTCGATGTTCTGGTTGAGAATATGCTTGATCCCGACGGGCTGATCGATGCCCGTGAGGACGGTCTGGATGCCAGGGTGAAAAATGTGCAGGATCAGCGGGAGTCTCTGGAGTTTCGCCTGGCCAAGACTGAGGCGCGTTTTCGGGCGCAGTTTGCCGGGCTGGATACACTGATGGTAAGGCTGTCCGCGACCAGCGACTTCCTGACACAGCAGCTGCAGGGGTTGCAGGATCTGGCCTCGTATCGAAATAATAATTAGTGGTTTTTTATTGGAATAATGGCGGAAACAGGTCAAGAATCCACGTACCCTACCGATAAATATACTGTTCAAAAGCAAAAAACAGTTCGAGGATTTTATAATGAGCTTGAATTCCAGGCGCGGGGCACAACAGTACGGTAGCGTGGCGACAGGGTCTGAGGTGGACTATGCAACGCCTCACCGTTTGGTGCAGATGTTGATGGAGGGCGCGCTGGATAAGATAGCCATCGCCAAGGGTCATATGGATCGTGGTGAACCCGAACCCAAAGGCAGGCACATCACCTGGGCGATATCCATCATCAACGGACTGCGGGGCAGTCTGGATCTCAAGGCGGGTGGTGAGATAGCCGCCAATCTTGATAACCTGTATGAATATATGGTGCGCCGTCTGACAGAATCCAACCTAACCAACGATCAGGCGATCCTCGATGAGGTCAGTGGGTTGTTGCTGGAGATCAAGTCCGCCTGGGATGTGATCCCGGAAGATGTGAAAAGGGCGCCCCAACTCCCCGATAAACCCGTTTCTGCAGCCTAGCGTTCGACCTATGGCGGGTAACCCTGAACAGAAACTCAAGGCAGCACTGGTGCTGAGCCGGGGTCTGCTTGAGTCTGCCCGTGCCGGTGAGTGGGAAGAGGCCCGGAATCTGGAGGCCGGGCGTGCTGAACTGCTCAGGGAGAGTCTTGGTATTCTCTCACCTCAGGGCGCGGAAAATCAGATATCGTTGATCAAGGAGATCCAGGAAATCGACCAGCAGATAACGCAGCTTGCCGATCAGGAACGTCCCCGTTTGATGGAACAGTTGGCAAAGTTCAAAAAAGGCCGGGTTGCCAACAGGGCCTATCGGCAAGGTTGATTGCATCCTATTGCGGATGGTTTGATCACCATCTGGATATTCAAGCCGTAAGAATCAGTTCGATCACCACCTTGCTGCCGAAATAGGCCAGCATCAATACCACGAACCCGCTCAGCGTCCAGATGATTGCCTTCTGACCGCGCCAGCCAAATCGAAAACGTCCCCAGATCAGCGTACCGAAGACGATCCAGGCCACAATGGATAGGATCGATTTATGCGCCAGATGCTGGGCGAACATATCCTCCAGGAAGACAAAACCCGAGATCAGGGCCAAGGTGAGCAGGACAAAACCTACGCTGATCATTTCGAACAGCAGGCTCTCCATTGTCTGCAGGGGAGGCAGGGCGCGAACAAAACCGCCAGGGTGGCGATGGTGCAGGTGGTGATCCTGAATAGCCAGCAGAAGCGCCTGCACGCTGGCCAGGGTGAATAGGCTGTAGGCAAGGATAGAGACCAAAACATGGAGTGCAAGGCCCTGGGAGGCGCTTTCGCTCAATAATCGTACCGAAC
Source organism: gamma proteobacterium endosymbiont of Lamellibrachia anaximandri (assembly GCA_016756855.1). Classification (GTDB taxonomy): domain Bacteria; phylum Pseudomonadota; class Gammaproteobacteria; order Chromatiales; family Chromatiaceae; genus QGON01. Next base: position 23,649 of record JAESPD010000047.1, read on the forward strand.
TAAAACGGGATTCCAACAGGATCGACAGCGCTGCCAGCGGCAGCAGCAGGATGCCGAGATTTTCCACAGGCTTACTCAAGCTGGAGATCAGCAGCAGCAGGACAATGGTCCAGGCGATCAGTGAGGTGGCGCTGAAGACACCGAGGTTGATGCCGGTGTCGCTTGCAATGCTCTGGTAGAGGAGTGCGCCGTGCAGTGCAGTGCCGATGAATCCCAGCAGCAGGCCGAGCGGCCGCGGCAAATGTTTGCCGGTTTCGCCGCGAAACAGCCGCAGCGCAAAACAGAGGCCGGCTCCCAGATAGGCGGTAATGGCTAACAACTCAAACAAGATTCCAACCCTGCACTTTAATCTCTTTGGGTTTAATACCCCATCGGCATACGGCGGGGTTGTTTATTGAAACTGCGGCGATAATCGCACACTTGCCGCGGCTTTTGAATCGATTTTGGCGCATGACGCAGGGCAAATCCAATGCATCGGCGCAACAAAGTGTTGGCTGATATATAATGACCAATTCGATTCAACCAATCTGGAGCGGGCGATCCGCCGAAAAGCATGTTTGATAACCTGACAGAACGCCTTGGTCGTGTACTTACCAACCTGCGGGGGCAGGGACGGCTCACTGAAGAGAACATCAAGGACACCATGCGCGAAGTGCGCATGGCGCTGCTTGAGGCCGATGTTGCCCTGCCGGTGGTGCGTGTCTTTGTTGATCGAGTGAAGGCGAAGGCGGGTGGCGAGGAGGTGATGAAGAGCCTCACCCCCGGCCAGACGCTGATCAAGATCGTCAACGACGAACTGGTCCAGGTGATGGGCGAGGCCAACGAAAGTCTCGATCTGTCAGCACAACCCCCCGCTGTCATCCTGATGGCGGGTCTGCAGGGCTCGGGTAAGACCACCAGCGTCGCCAAGCTTTCGCGCTGGTTGCAGTTGGACGGCAAGAAGAAGGTTATGGTAGTGAGTTGTGACGTCTACCGTCCAGCCGCTATCGAGCAGTTGCAGACCCTCTCCCGGGAGGTTGATGCTGAGTTTATTTCCAGTTCTCCGGAGCAGAAGCCGGTCGACATAGCGAAGGATGCAGTGACGCGGGCCAGACAGGCTTTTGCCGATGTGCTGATCGTCGATACTGCGGGCCGATTGCATGTCGATGAGGAGATGATGGGGGAGATCAAGGCGCTCCACGCGACCCTGAACCCTGTCGAGACCCTGTTTGTGGTCGACAGCATGACCGGTCAGGACGCAGCCAATACAGCGAAGGCCTTCAACGAGGCCCTGCCGCTGACCGGCGTGATCCTGACCAAGGCAGATGGTGACGCCAGAGGCGGCGCCGCACTCTCAATTCGCCAGATTACCGGCAAGCCGATCAAGTTTATCGGTGTGGGAGAGAAGACAGACGCCCTGGAGCCGTTTCATCCTGACCGCATCGCCTCCCGCATCCTGGGTATGGGGGATGTACTCAGCCTGGTGGAGGAGGTTACCCGCAAGGTCGACCAGGACAAGGCCGCTAAGTTGGCCGCCAAGCTGAAGAAGGGCAAAGGTTTCGACCTTGAGGACTTCAAGGAGCAGATGCAGCAGATGAACCAGATGGGCGGCATGAGCGGCCTGCTGGACAAACTGCCGGGAGTGGGTCAGCTACCTGATCATGTGAAAAACCAGGTGAACGATAAAGATATTGGCCGCCTCATCGCCATCATCAATTCAATGACACCCCATGAGCGGCGCTTTCCGGCGATCCTCAAGGGATCCCGCAAGCGGCGAATTGCTGCCGGTTCCGGCACCCAGGTGCAGGAAGTGAACAAACTGCTGAAGCAGTTCACCCAGATGCAGAAAATGATGAAAAAAATGAAGGGTGGCGGCATGAAGAAAATGCTGCGGGGCCTCGGCGGCAAGTTTCCCGGAATGCCTGGGGGCGGGATGCCGGGCGGCGGCGGAGGCGGGTTTCCTTTTTAGGTAACAGGTTTTAGGTTACAGGCTCCAGGTGACAAGTATCAGGTTCGTTTTGATTCCCCTCCCAGCAGGGGGGAGTGGAAATATGATAATTTCTACTTGACCCTGATAATGCTCCCGCAATAATCCTGCTGTCACCTGTCACCTGTCACCTGTCACCTGTCACCTGTCACCTGTCACCTGTCACCTGTCACCTGTCACCTGTCACCTGTCACCTGTCACCTGTCACCTGTCACCTGTCACCTGTCACCTGACTCCTTTCCATGCAAGGCATGGAAACACAATAAACCACAAAGATGTCATTGGATATTAATGGTCGGAGGTCGCTGATCCAGGACTATAGTTATTCATACAACGGCAGTAGGTTATTCGCCGACTATTTGCGGGGGTGCCTCGGACGCTAGCCATCGCGGTGCCTCTGGAGGAGGAGAGATGGCTGATTCAACACCGAATCGGTGCCGGGAACTCGCACCATCTGTTGTCAATATTTCTGAATTTCACCCCGCTCCGCAGCTGATCCACCTTACCAGGAAGCAGTGGCGGTCGGTTCGCAAGGAGATCCCAAAGGGCCGGAAACTACCGAAGAAAGGGGTGTTTCTGGCAGTGCACCAACTGGAAAAGGGTGGAGTGATGCTCGAACCCACGGTGGCAGGCAAACGGCGTCGCAAAGCAAATGCCGAGTTTAGCTATATGTGGACAGAGAACGGCATTGAGATCTGGGTCCGGTTCGACCCTCGCGGTTCCCCCTGCCGTTTGTTTATGACGGGTGGAGGGCGCTGGACGCCAAAGTTTTTCTGTGTCCGGGGCCGCTGTCCGGGCCGCTGCGCGGTTCGCATAGTGCGCCGGCGGGGGCGAAGATATATCTATTGCCAGTGCAGGTGATTGAAAAAACAGGTTAAAGGTCAAAGGTTAAAGGTCAAAGGATAAAGGTGGCCGTGCCATCGGAGAGGCCGAATCTCGTCGTTACTGCGATGGGAAGCTGGTAGGCCCGATCCGCTACGCTACGCTTGATCCGGCCTACATCTATTAAGGTGATAACGAAGCCCTGAAATTTGTCGGCACTGGACGGATTTCGGATGAAATTCCGGACTTTTCTCTCCTTTAGCCTTCAACCTTTAACCTTTAACCTTAATCCAAGCTTCACTTTCTGAATTATTCAGTTATAATTCCGCGTTTCCCGCCGGTGGGTTTGCCGGTGCTTAAAGAATTTTCAAGGGTACAAGCATGGTAACCATTCGTCTTTCCAGAACCGGCGCTAAGAAGCGGCCTTTTTACCACATCGTGGTGACCGACAGCCGTAACGCCCGTGATGGTCATTACATCGAGCGTCTCGGCTTCTTCAATCCCGGTGCCACCGGCGGCGAAGAGCGTCTGCGTGTTGAGCGCGAGCGCATCGATCACTGGGTCTCCAAAGGCGCCCAGACCAGCGACCGTGTTGCCACTCTGCTGAAGGAAGCAGCCAAGCAGGCAGCCTGATCCCGGCTGACTGTCCGCCCATCACCACGGACTGAGATTCCAAATGTCCGAAGAGATGGTGACTATGGGCAGGATCTCCGGGCTTTTCGGGGTTCGGGGCTGGTTCAAAGTCTACTCTCACACCATGCCACGGGAAGGGATACTCAACTACTCCCCCTGGTATCTGAAGCGTAAGAGAGGCTGGGAAGAGAGAAACGTCCTGGAAGGACACCGGCAGGGCAAAGGTGTCGTAGCGTCTATAGAGGGTTGCGACGACCGTGATCAGGCTGCGGAGTTGATGGAGTGCGATATCGCTATCCGCCGCGACCAGTTGCCGAAGCTGGGAAAAAATGAGTTTTACTGGTCCGATCTGCAGGGTTTGCGGGTTGAGACCCTCGAAGGCGTCGGGTTGGGCGAGGTGTCTCACCTGTTCGAGACCGGCGCCAATGATGTAGTAGTGGTCAAGGGTGACCGTGAACGTCTGATTCCCTATACCTGGGGTGAGGCGATCTGCAGTGTGGATCTGGAAGACGGCCTGATGGTCGTGGACTGGGATCCGGATTTCTAGGCTGGACTGGATGCGTTTCGACGTTATCAGTCTGATGCCGCCGATGTTCGGTGCCCTGAAAGCGCAAGGGGTTGTAGGACGAGCCCTGGAACGGGGACAGGCTGAGCTGGTGCTCTGGAATCCACGGGACTACACGACGGATGTACACCGCACGGTGGACGACCGGCCCTACGGCGGCGGTCCCGGCATGGTGATGAAATATGCACCGCTGCAGGCGGCCGTCGAAGATGCCCTGAAGGCGTCGTCTGGGGCAAAGGTGATCTACCTGAGTCCCCAGGGAAAAAGATTTGACCAGGATGCGGCATGCAGCCTGGCGACTAGCGGCCAACGGCTTATCCTCATCGCTGGCCGTTACGAAGGTATCGACGAGCGTGTGATCGATCGCTACGTGGATGAGGAGTGGTCCATCGGAGACTATGTGCTGAGCGGCGGTGAGCTGGCGGCGATGGTTTTGATGGACGCGGTGATTCGCCTGCTGCCTGGGGTACTGGGCGCTGCGGACTCTGCAGAACAGGATTCTTTTATGGATGGGTTGCTGGATTGTCCACACTATACCCGTCCAGAGCAGATAGACGGCGTGGGTGTCCCCCCGGTTTTACAGGGTGGCAACCATGAGGCGATTCGCCACTGGCGACTTGAGCAGGCGCTGAAACGCACCTTTGAACGTCGTCCCGATCTGCTGAAAGGCCGTCAGACGACGGCGGAAGAACAAACGATTTTAGATGAAATAGGTCTCGCGTCGGGAGATGCCGAGCAAGAACAGGAGCAATAGACCATGAGTAATATCATCGCGGAACTCAACGCTGAGCAGATGGGTCGTGAGATACCGGATTTTGGCCCCGGAGATACCGTGGTCGTACAGGTGAAGATCAAAGAGGGTGAGCGGGAGCGTCTGCAGGCCTTCGAGGGCGTGGTGATCGCAAAACGTAATCGCGGTCTCGACTCCGCCTTTACCGTACGCAAGATCTCCCATGGCGAAGGGGTGGAACGAGTATTCCAGACCTACAGTCCTCTGGTTGCCGAGATCAAGGTCACCCGTCGTGGTGACGTGCGTCGCGCCAAGCTCTACTATCTGCGTGGTCTTACCGGCAGGGCTGCCCGTATCAAGGAAAAGATCTAGATCCAACCGCTGTCTTTTTCCCTGCGTTGAAAAAACCACCCCGCTGTCAGCTGGGGTGGTTTTTTTATGACCGACTGCATATCAGCGGCTCATTGTTTCCAGCCCGGAGGCTGTCGGGTTTAACCGTTTGAAGCGGATGTTAGGTGGAAAACTTGGCCGCCATTCTCTTTAAATTAGTCGCCAGGCCAGCTTGCTCCATACTGGCTGTAGCCGTGTGTTTCGCACCATCAGCTGTTTGAGAAGCGAGTGCATTGATGGAGACCACGTTCTGGTTGATCTCTTCCACGACAGCACCCTGTTGTTCCACGGCAGTGGCAATCTGGACGTTCATCTCTTTGATTTGTCCCACCGCCTGAATGATTTCACTCAGTGTTTCTCCTGCTTTTTCAACTTTTTCCACACTGTTTGTAGCCTTTTCCCTGCCTTTCTCCATGGCATCGACAGCACATTTAGCGCCTTGTTGAACCCGTTCAATGATTTGCTGGATCTCTTGGGTTGAGTCCTGTGTTCGTCCTGCCAAGGTGCGCACCTCATCAGCAACAACGGCAAATCCACGTCCCTGTTCGCCTGCCCGAGCCGCCTCTATAGCGGCATTTAGGGCCAACAGATTAGTCTGTTCCGCGATGCTGCGAATGACATCCAAAACAGTGCTGATTGAGTCACTCTCATCTTCCAGTTTATGGATGGCAGTAGATACATTTTGCACCTCACTCGCGAGGTCGTTTGTAGCGCTGACGGCCTCGCTGACAACGTCATGCCCTTTGACTGCCTCAGCATTGGCCTGTTGCGCCGCCTGTTCTGCATGGTTGGCATTTTTCGCCATTTCCTGTGCTGTTACTGCCATCTCATTCATGGCAGTGGCCACCTGAGTGGTTTCACTCTGCTGCCTCTCTATCCCGAGATTGGTCTGGGTTGAGATGGACGAAAGATTTTCAGCGCCGGATGAGAGTTCGTTACTCGATCTATGTATATCCTCGATGAGGCCGCAAATGTTTTCTGCAAGTGCATTAAAATCATGGGCCAATGCGGCAAACTCATCTCTACCTTTGTAATTCATGCGATTTGATATGTCGCCCTGGGCAAAATCACGCATGGCTTTCGTGGCCATTGCCAGCGGACGATTGACCCGGCGCAGGACAATAAAACTGATAAAAATGATAACAACCAGAGCCACTGATGCCGTTATCAATAAGATGGTGCGGCTGTCACTGATTACCCGATGTCCCTGCTCGTCAACGCCTGCCTGAATCTTGTCTACAGCTTGAACCATCAAATTGATGGCCTGTTCCATTGACACTGTCGCAGATTGCGCGTCTGCGAGTGCTGACTGCATCCCGGCAGTAACCTTCAGGCCCTCTCTGCGTGATGTAAGAATAGAGTTTTCCTCGTTGATAAGGGTATTGACCAATTGTTGGAAATCACTGTTCAACCGCTTTACCTGAGTGTTGAGTTCCGGGTTATTGCTTGACCCTTCATCAATCTGGGAAATGGATGGTGTGCCGTAGAGGCACAGATAAGGCCGGTCGTACGCGACTTGGCTTACTGAGCTGTAAGCTCAGAGAGAGATGGTGGTAGGCCCACCGGAGTCTGCCGTCGGTGGTCGGCTTC
>JAESPD010000048.1 GCA_016756855.1 gamma proteobacterium endosymbiont of Lamellibrachia anaximandri
ACAGCAAGCTTCCTACGGTCTGTATGCGTAGCTATAAACGCGGGTACGCTGTCCCCCGCGGACTTGCAAAAAATGCAGTGAAACCCTGTCAAGCGTTATTTGTGATTTTTTTAGCTGAATAGTTACTTATAGATTAATAATAAATCTTCTTCGTGTACTTCACGTGCTTCGTGGTAAAAATAGTGTTCTGGACGAACACTAAGTAATTACCGTCGGTTCGCTGCGACCGGTTCTGCTCTCGATCTCCGCCAATGATTTAGCAATCGCCACCAGGGGCTGCATCACTTCCTGGGTCTCTTTGCCGTGGTTTGCCGGATCTGGCTCATAGACTTCCAGATAAACCCGCAGGGTGGCGCCTTCGGTGCCGGTGCCGGAGAGTCGATAGACGATACGGGAGCCATCGGTGAACCCGATGCGGATGCCCTGATTTTTGGAAACACTGCCATCTACCGGATCGGTGTAGGTGAAGTCGTCAGCATAATCGACGCTGTAGTCGCTCAGTTGGTTGCCAGGCAGGTCGGTGAGATGATCCCGCAAGTGCTGCATCAGAGCCTCGGCGGCGGCTTTGTCGATACCTTCGTAGTCATAGCGGGTGTAGAAGTTGCGGCCAAACTGACGCCAGTGATCTTTGACGATCTTATCCACCGGCTCCTGGCGTACTGCCAGCAGGTTAAGCCAGAAAAGTACCGCCCAGAGTCCGTCTTTCTCCCTGATGTGATCGGAACCGCTGCCGAAACTCTCTTCGCCGCAAAGGGTTATGCGCTTTGCATCCAGCAGATTTCCGAAGAACTTCCAGCCAGTAGGGGTTTCATAACACTCCAGCCCCAGGCTTTCGGCGACTCTGTCCGCAGCCTGGCTGGTGGGCATGGAACGGGCTACGCCGCAGATGCCATCGGAATAGCCTTTGATGAGGTGTGCATTGGCGGCCATGACCGCCAGGCTGTCACTGGGGGTAACGAAAAAATCCCGTCCCAGGACCATGTTGCGATCGCCGTCGCCATCCGATGCGGCGGCAAAATCCACGGCATCCAAGCCGCTGGAGAGTACGACGATCTCGTTGGCGTGAACCAGGTTGGGATCGGGATGACCGCCACCAAAGTCCTCTTTGGGTTTGCCATTGATGACGGTGCCGGGTGGTGCGCCCAAGATTTCTTCCAGAATGCGTTTGGCGTAGGGACCGGTTATTGCGTGCATTGCATCGAAGCGCATCACAAACATGCCGGAGTTAAAAAGCTGGTGGATGCGTTTGAAGTCGAACAGCGCCTGCATCAGCTCCGCATAGTCGGTGACCGGATCGATCACTTCAATGGCCATCTCTCCCAGTGTCTGGGTGCCTATAGTATCGAGATCGACCTCCTCTCCGTTGGCGATACGGTATTCACTGATTGCCTTGGTCGCGGCATAGATGGCCTCGGTCACCCCTTCCGGGGCTGGGCCACCGTTGGGTGTATTGAACTTGATGCCGAAATCTTCGTCCGGCCCGCCGGGATTGTGGCTGGCGGACAGTATGATGCCACCGTCGGTTTTGTACTTGCGGATAACGCAGGAGGCAGCGGGCGTGGAGAGCAGTCCCCCCTGGCCGACGATGACCTTGCTGATCCCGTAGGCGGCGGCCATACGGATAATGATCTGGCTTGCCTCCCGGTTGTAGTAGCGGCCGTCGCCCCCAAGGGCCAGAGTGCCACCTTTCAGATCCTGCTGAGTGTCGAAGATCGATTGGACGAAATTTTCCAGGTAGTGTGGTTGCTGGAATATCTTTACCTTTTTGCGGAGTCCGGAAGTACCGGGACGTTGATCGGAAAAAGGCTGGGTGTTGACGGTAGACATTTCCATCGTGATCTTCCCGTTGAATGACTGCTGAGGATGCCTATTCAACCACAGTCGAAGCCCTAATTAGAACCCCATCATATGGTTAAATGCGTCTGCTACTTGAAATCGAAACGACGTGTCCCCATTTGTTACGCTGGATTTGTTAGAATTCGCCCAATTTTATCCTACTACTGCCGCTATTCCTGCCTGAACTGGCTGGATGGATGGTAGATAATTGACTGCGATGGAGGTCGCTTTCACCCATGTCTGTTGAAGCACAAAAAGAGACCCTGGAGTTCCAGGCAGAAGTCAGCCAGGTTTTGAACCTGGTTATACGATCGCTCTACAGCAACAAAGAGATCTTTCTGCGCGAATTGATCTCAAATGCCTCGGACGCGGCAGAGAAGCTGCGTTTCGAGGCGTTAACCGATGATGCTCTCTTCGAGGATGATCCGGATCTGAAGATCCGCGTCATCTTCGACGAGGAGGCGGGAACACTTACCATCTCCGATAACGGCATCGGCATGAACCGGCATGAGGTGTCCGAGACCATAGGCACTATCGCCAGTTCCGGCACCAAGAAGTTCTTCGAATCCATGACGGGTGATCAGAGCAAGGACAGCGAGATGATCGGCCAGTTTGGCGTCGGTTTCTACTCCTCCTTCATCGTTGCCGACAAAGTGACCCTGGTTACTCGCCGCGCCGGTCTGGGTGAGGAACATGGTGTGCGCTGGGAGTCAGACGGGCAGGGCGCCTACAGCATTGAAAACGTAGACAAACCAAGCCGGGGCACCGATGTGATCCTCCATCTCAACGAGGATGAGAAGGAGTTCCTGGCTGGCTACCGTCTGCGCGGCATCATCTCCAAGTTTTCCGATCACATCTCCATGCCGGTGGAGATGGAGAAAGAGTTCCACGGTGAGGAGGAAGAGAAACCTGAGACCCCTGAATTTGAACGGGTCAATACCGGTACCGCTTTGTGGATGCGCGCCAAATCCGAGATATCAGATGAGGAGTATGACGATTTCTACAAGCACGTCTCCCACGATTTCGAAGCGCCGCTGGCCCACGCCCATAACCGGGTGGAAGGTAACAACGAATACTCTGCACTGCTCTACATACCGAGTCGCGCACCCTTCGATATGTGGGACCGGGATCAGAAACACGGGGTGAAACTCTTCGTGCGTCGTGTCTTCATCATGGACGAGGCGGAAAAACTGATGCCGCGCTACCTGCGTTTCATCAAGGGTGTGGTCGATTCCGACGACCTGCCGCTCAACGTCTCCCGTGAGATCCTGCAGCACAACCGCAAGATCGACACCATCCGCCAGGCCAACACCAAACGCGTACTGGGTGTGCTGGAGAAGATGGCGAAAAACGATGCGGAAAAGTATCAGACATTCTGGGATCAGTTCGGCAAGGTCATGAAAGAGGGGCCTGCAGAGGATTTCGGCAGCAAAGATAAGATTGCTGCGCTGCTGCGTTTTGCCTCCACTCATAATGAAGGCGACGAGCAGAGTGTCTCGCTGGATGATTACCTCTCCCGCATGCCCGAGGGACAGGATAAGATCTACTACATCACCGCCGAAAGTGCCGCGGCAGCCCGTTTCAGTCCCCATCTTGAGGTCTTCAAGAAGAAGGGTATTGAAGTCCTGCTGCTTTCTGATCGGGTGGACGAGTGGTTGGTGTCCGGTCTCACCGAGTATGGAGAAAAGGCGTTACAGTCTGTGGCCAAAGGCGAACTCGACTTGGGTGACATGGATGACGAGGAAGAGAAGGCTTCACAGGAGAAGCAGGCGGAGGAGCACAAGGGCCTGTTGGAAAAGATGAAGGATGTGCTTGGCGAAGGCGTCAAAGAGGTGCGCATCAGCCACCGACTTACCGACTCCCCAGCCTGTTTGGTCGTGGAAGACCACGACATGAGCGCCAACCTTGCCCGGGTACTCAAGTCCGTGGGTCAGGACGCGCCCGCCACCGCCCCAATCATAGAGATTAATCTGCAGCATCCGCTTGTGGAGCGTCTGGAAAATGAGGACGATGAGGCCCGTTTTGGCGATCTCACCCAGGTTCTATTCGATCAGGCGCAACTGGCCGAGGGTGGACAGTTGGACGACCCGGCCGCCTTTGTACGGCGTCTGAATAGCCTGATGCTGAATCTGTCGGGTAAATAGCGTTCGTCAAGCAGCGCTTCTGTTAACGCGAAGGGCGCAGAGGAGACAAGGAAGAACCTATTTGTAGGAGCGGCGCCCCGCCGCGATTGATCTGTCTACCGAATAATCGCGGCGGGGCGCCGTTTCTACAATTTCACTACCTTGTTCGCTTGCACGGGAGTGTTTTTCCTCCTTCTATCTCCATAAGACCCGTATATCCACCCATTGATAGCCTCGAATAGTCGGCTGGGTGGTGCTGTGTCAGACTCCGTCCACCATAAACAAACACCAGATGGAGCTTTATCATGCGCGTGATTCTGTTGGGCGGCCCCGGCGCCGGCAAAGGTACCCAGGCTAACTACATCAAGGAGAAGTACGGTATTCCCCAGATCTCCACTGGCGATATGCTGCGTGCTCACGTCAAAGCTGGCTCCGAGCTGGGCGTGGCAGCCAAGAAGATCATGGATGAAGGCGGTCTCGTCTCCGATGACATCATCATGGGCATGGTAAAAGAACGCATCACCGAAGATGACTGCAAGAGCGGCTATCTGTTCGATGGTTTTCCCCGCACTATCCCTCAGGCGGAAGCTTTAAAGGAAGCGGGCGTGCCGATCGACGCTGTGGTTGAAATCGACGTGCCGGACGAAGAGATCGTCAAGCGTATGGCCGGTCGTCGTGTACATCTCGCATCGGGTCGTACCTACCATCTCGTCTATAATCCACCAAAGGTCGAGGGCAAAGACGACGAAACCGGCGAAGATCTGATTCAGCGTGACGATGATCAGGAAGAGACGGTCAAGGCTCGCCTCAAGATCTATCACGATCAGACAGAGCCGCTGATTGCCTTCTATGAAAAGGAAGACTGCAACTATGTGAAGATCAACGGTGTCGGTAGCGTTGATGGTATTCGCGACCAGATTTTTACCGGTCTGGGCTGAAGAGACAGGCCTGGAAGCAGAGAGCCGGGGTCTTCCCGGCTTTTTTGTGGAATAACTCAATCGAAGAGTTAATGTGATGTCCGTCTGACAGACGGATGACTTTATTAGAATGTCCTGATATTATTCTGACGGATTTCACTGGATTTAAGAGGCTGCAACGTGGCTGTCGTAGAGCTGACCAAAGAAAATTTTGAAGAGACCATTTCCAACAACGATTTCGTGATTATCGATTTCTGGGCGCCTTGGTGTGGTCCTTGCCGCTCCTTCGCACCGACCTACGAGAAGGTTTCAGCGGATCATTCCGAGATCGTTTTTGCCAAGATCAATACGGAAGATGAGCAGGAGCTGGCGATGCAGTTCCAGGTTCGTTCCATTCCGACCCTGATGATTTTTCGCGAGCAGATCATCATCTTTTCCCAGCCCGGCGCACTGCCGGAGTCAGCTTTCAAGGAGTTGATTGGTCAGGCCGGTGGGCTGGATATGGATGAGGTCCGCGCACAGATCGAGGCGGAACAGAAGGGCGGGCAGAACGCCTGATCATTCCGCTGAATGAAGAGAAAACCCCGGTAGTTCTGACTGCCGGGGTTTTTTTATGGGGCATAATTCATATGTGTCGATCACCGGTTTCAGGATCATGAGAGCACCTTACTACCCCTGGAGTTTAAGAAGCCTGCTGAGTGGGCGGCCAACGCTGGGTGTGGTGATCGACCTCAGCGAAGAGAACTACCGTCTGCTGATGCGCATGGCTCCGGAACTGCACTTGATCAAAGGCGGACTGCTCTCATGTCTTGATCACGGCATGGATCTGCATCTGGAAATCAAGGAGCAGACACCATACACAACACTTCTCCATTTGACCTACTATTTCCCCCATGCCACCGGGCACTATCCCGACCCTGACGCTATGTTGCGGGTTTATCACGATTCACGACAGGTGGATGTGATCGATATGCGCCAGTCGGCACTGCCTCTCAAACGCTGGGGCGACAACCCAACGCTTGAACAACGCTGGAAGATCAATCTCTTTCTCTCTAAATGGCTGGCTTATTGTGTGCTGCAGGGACACAGTTTCAACCCGGGGGGAGCCGAGTTTTCCGGTGTCCATGCCTTCGAAGCACTGTAAGCAATAACATTGTTTCTCAACTGTTAACAACACTGTAGAATCCCGGGGTGCCAGGCATGGGCGAATGCAAATGCGGGACGCAGCTTTTCAGTGTTTTATGGGGAATCTATGATTCGGGTATTGCTTGTTGACGATCATGAGTTGGTGCGAACCGGTGTCAAGGGTATTCTCGAACGTGCCTCTGATATTGAAGTCGTGGCAGAGGCAGCCAACGGTGAAGATGCGCTGCAGATGGTCCAACAGGCCTCTCCCAACGTGGTTTTGATGGACGTGAATATGCCTGGCATCGGTGGTATCGAGGCGACCCGGCGCATCCTGCGTATCAGTCCTGCCTTGAAAATTATCGCCTTGACCGTACTTGATGACGACCCGTTTCCCGCCCGGCTCAACGAGGTCGGCGCGGTGGGATATCTCACCAAAGGTTGTCCGGCTGACGAGATGATCCAGGCGATTCGTACTGTCTACCGGGGCGAACCCTATGTCTCATCCGAGATGGCGCGAAAACATATTCTCACCGACTGGAAGCGTCAGTCCGTCACCCCTATTCAGGAACTCTCATCACGGGAGATGCAGGTCATGCTGCTGATCCTGGAGGGGCAGCGAAACCAGGAGATCTCGGACGGACTCAACCTGAGTCCGAAGACCGTCAGCACCTACCGTCAGCGTATCTACGAGAAACTCGATGTGCGCAATGATGTGGAACTGACCCGTCTCGCCTATCGTTACGGTATCCTCAACGACAACGGCCAGAGCTGATGCCGTTCGATCTGGAGTGCCGCCTCTGCCCGAGGCTGGCGACCTTTCTCGATCAGGTCAAAGCCGACTACCCGGCCTACCATGCACGTCCGGTAGCCCCGTTTGGCGCCCCTGACGCCCAGTTGCTCATCGTCGGACTTGCGCCAGGTATGCACGGGGCCAATGCAACCGGCCGTCCTTTCACCGGCGACCATGCCGGCATCCTGCTCTATGAAACGCTGCACAGATTCGGTTTCGCCAGCGCCCCGGAATCCCGTTCTGCGGATGATGGGCTGACACTGCACAACTGCCGTATTACCAATGCGGTGAAGTGTCTGCCGCCACAGAACAAACCCGTAGGTGCTGAGATCAACGCCTGCAACGGTTTTCTTCGGGAAGAGTTGCAGATGCTTGCAGGGAACAGTGTGATCCTTGCGCTCGGTTCCATTGCCCATAAGGCGGTAGTGAAAGCCTGCGACGGAAGGCAGAAGGATTATCTTTTTGGCCATGCTGCCGAGCATCAACTGCCCAACGGGTTGCGGCTGCTCGATTCTTACCACTGCAGCCGTTACAACACCCAGACCAAACGTCTGACCACCAAGATGTTTCAAGAGGTCTTCGCGCGCGCAAGAGACCTGCTCTAACCCGCTATACTGCGCCGCATGAGTGAGACACCGTCCCAACCCGGCTTTGATGCCAAGACTTTCCTCTCGACACTGACCACCCGTCCCGGTGTCTACCGAATGCTGGGCCAGGATGACAAACTCCTCTATGTCGGCAAAGCGAAGAACCTGAAGAAACGGGTCAGCAGCTACTTCAGCCGCTCTCTGAACCGGCGTATCCAGCTGATGGTCTCCCAGATCGAGGGCATCGAGGTGGTGGTGACCCATACCGAAGCGGAAGCGCTGATCCTGGAAAACAACCTGATCAAGTCGCTGAAGCCCAAGTACAACATACTGTTGCGGGACGACAAGAGCTATCCCTACATCCATCTCTCCACTGATCAGAAGTTTCCCCGTCTGAGTTTTCGCCGTGGTGCCCGCACGGGTAAGGGGCGCTATTTCGGCCCCTATCCCAGCGCTGGTTCAACCCGTGAGACACTGCAGATTCTGCAAAAACTCTTCTCCGTGCGTCAGTGTGAGGAGAGCTTTTTTCGCAATCGCTCCCGGCCGTGTCTGCAGTATCAGATCAAACGGTGTGATGCCCCCTGCGTCGACCTCGTCGATGAAGAGACCTATGCCAGAGATGTGCGGCATGCGGTGCTTTTTCTGGAAGGCAAGGCAAACCGTGTGATCGATGAACTGGTGGCGCGCATGGAGTCAGCCTCCCAGTCACAGGCGTTTGAAAAGGCGGCACTCTACCGGGATCAGATCAAACGGCTGCGGCGCATTCAGGAGCGGCAGTATGTCAGCGGGGAGGGCGGCGATCTCGATATTGTGGCGGTCTCCCAAGCTGGAAGCAGTGCTTGTGTACAGGTCTTTTTTATCCGCTCTGGACGCAATCTGGGCAATAAGAGTTTCTATCCGGGGATACCCTCCGGGGCCACTGAGTCCAGTGTGCTTTCGGCTTTTGTCTCTCAATACTATCTCGACAAACCAGTGCCTTCCGAGATTATCCTTAATAAAGAACCGCAGGACAGAATCCTGCTGCAAGAGGTGTTAAGTCACCAGTCAGGACACCAGGTGCGTATCAGCAGCCGGGTCAGAGGCGAGCGGGCTCGCTGGCTCAGGATGGCCGAAAGCAATGCGGAGCTGGCGCTCAAGGCCCGGCTGGCCAGTCGTATCGATATGGAAGGGCGGTTGGAAGCGCTGCAAAAGGCACTGGACCTGCCGGAACTGCCCGCTCGCATGGTGTGTTTCGACATCAGCCATACCCGGGGTGAACTGACTGTGGCCTCCTGCGTGGTGTTCAACGAGCAGGGGCCGCTGAAGTCCGACTATCGCCGTTTCAATATTGAGGGGATCACGCCGGGAGACGACTATGCCGCCATGCGGCAAGCGCTGGAACGCCGCTACACCCGTGTCAAAAAAGGCGAGGTGCCGTTGCCGGATATCCTCTTCATCGACGGCGGCAGGGGGCAGATCGGCGCAGTGGAGGAGAGTCTGCAAGAGTTGGGGATTTCCGGATTGACTCTGGTGGGCGTGGCCAAGGGACCGGATCGAAAAGCAGGAATGGAGCAGCTCTTCTTGTTAGGCAGCAGCACGCCGATTATACTGCCTGCGGATTCCCCCGCCCTGCACCTGGTTCAGCAGATTCGGGACGAGGCCCATCGCTTCGCCATCACCGCCCATCGACAGCGTCGAGAGCGTAAACGCCGAACCTCAGTGTTGGAGGAGATCCCCGGCATCGGTCCCAAGCGACGCCAAAGGTTGCTGAGACAGTTCGGTGGTCTGCAGGAGCTTGCCCGGGCCGGTATTGAGGATATATCGCGGGTGGAGGGCGTCAGTCTGAAGCTGGCAGAACAGATTTACCTGACTTTTCATGGAGAAGATTAGCTAACGGCCTGTTGACACTATGTGGAATATCCCCAACCTTCTCACCTTGCTGCGGATCGTCCTGATACCGGTCTTCGTGCTGATTTTCTATCTGCCTGTAGAGTGGGCGCGGATAGGCTGTGCCGCCGTCTTCGCTCTGGCAGCAGTCACAGACTGGCTGGATGGGTTTCTGGCCCGCCGCTGGGGACAGGTGTCGCCCTTTGGGGCCTTTCTCGATCCGGTTGCCGACAAGTTGATGGTAGCCGTAGCCCTGTTATTGCTGGTGCAGTCGGAACCCACCCCCTGGCTGGCACTGCCCGCTGCCATCATTATCGGGCGTGAGATCACCATATCGGCCCTGCGGGAGTGGATGGCCACACTGGGGGCGCGGGCTCAGGTGGCGGTGTCGGTCATCGGCAAATTCAAAACTGCAGCTCAGATGCTGGCTATTCTGCTGCTGATCATTCAGCGAGACTTGTGGGGATTGCCGATCCATACAGTCGGTTTTGTACTGCTTTATATATCGGCGATTCTGACGCTCTGGTCGATGATCATCTACCTGCGTGCAGCTTGGCCCATCCTGATGGGGCAGGTTGTGGTAGAGGGCGAACTGGAGAGGGATTAAGCAACACCCAGGCTACAGAGTGTAGGCTGGATCAAGCGTAGCGGATCCGGCATCAACTGATCATTCATGGCGCATTTCGCCTGATCCGCAGCACTTGATCGGACCTACAGGTTATTGGTATTTCCTGGTGGTCAATATCACCTAGACTAAGGTTATGCCAACCAGCCGCAGGATATTTGCCGCCATCCTGATTCTGGGCGCCTATTCCCAGATCGTTCAGGCTCTTCTGATCAGGGAGGGGTTGGTGGTCTTCTACGGCAACGAAGTGAGTCTGGGCGCTTTCTTCGGTAGCTGGCTCTTCTGGCTGGCACTGGGTTCCCTGTTGGTGGTGCGTTGGCGGGAACGGCCTATAGTGCAGCATCCTCTGCCCTGGATCAGCCGCCTGTTGCTACTGCTGCCTTTGGTACTAATCCTGCAGGTGTTGATGCTGCGCACCGTGCGTCTGTTGTTGGATGTCTCCGCCAGCGAATTCGTGCCACTGGGGGAGCTCTTTCTCTCCCTCTTTCTTATTGTCGCCCCCGGCAGCCTGCTGTTGGGTTTCGCCTTTCCGCTGGCCTGCAAAGCGTTGCGGGATTTTGCCGGTGATGGGGGGAATCAGGAAACCGTCAGGGATATCTCCCGGCTCTACATGGCGGATGCACTGGGGGCCCTGCTGGGTGGGGCGCTCTTCACCTTTGTCTTCATACAGTGGTTGGGAATCACCGCCACGCTCGGGGTGACTACCCTGTTGCTGGCAGTTACCGCGCTAAAACTGAAACGAGGCGGCGCCGGATCACGCTGGCCAGCCATCCTGCTGGCAGTTCTCGGTTTCACCATTGCTTTGCCTGTCGTCACTCCCCGGCTCGACCGGCATATGGAGACCCTGCGTTTTTCCACCTTGCAGCCGGGCCTGGAGTTATTCGATGCGACGGAGACTCGCTATGGGCATTTGGCTATAGCGGGTTTCGGCGAGCAGACGACGCTGGTGAACAACGGCCAGGTGGCAGAGAGTTTTCCCTTGCCGCTCGAGATCCGTCAACAGGCTGCCTATCTCATGTCCCAGGCGGCAGGTGCAAAACGGGTACTGCTGTTCGGCGGGTTTGCCAGTGGCCTGGCGGTGGAGTTGCTGCACTACCCGGTCAGCCGAATCGACGTAGTGGAGGAGGATGAGCAGGCCTTTCGGAAAGTCATGCCCTACCTGCCGGAGCAGAGCCGAAAGGCACTGGTCGATCCCCGTGTCCAACTCCACTTCATGGATGGTCGACGCTATCTCAACAGCTTAACGGCGGCCGAACACTACAATCTGGTGCTGGTGCTCAATGCGACGCCTTCCAGTGCCTACAGCAACCGCTATTTTACCTCGGAGTTTTATCAGGGCGTGAGGCATCAACTCGCGCCGGACGGGGTGTTTTGCACCCGTGTGAGTGGCGCCTCCAACTATCTCGGGCGTACTGTTCGCAGTTTCAGCGGCTCGGTCTTTCGCACATTACGGGAGGTGCTGCCAAATGTTGCGGTCGCACCCGGTGACAACTATCTCTTCTGTGCATCCACCGCTGCTGGACGAGTGACTGAATCGGCATCGGAACTGGAATCGCGCTACCTGGATATCCCGCTCGAAGATCATCGGTTCCCGGCGAAAGTCTTCTACACGATCTTGCCGGATGATGAGGTGCGTTTTGTACGGGATCAGCTGGAGCAGCCCGGCAGCGAGCGCAACAGCGATGCACGGCCCGTTACCTACTACCTGAACATGCTGTTGTGGGGGCAGTTCAGCGCCTCTGGTTTTGCCGACTGGATGGAACAGCTGCGTGGAGTGGGAATCTGGGCATATTTGCTGCCGATGTTGCTGTTTCTTCTACTCTGGCTGCTGCGCGCCTCACTTGAGGCTGATAGACGCACCTGTCGTCTGCGCAAGGCATCCACGCTGATCCTCTTCGTGCTCGGACTGGTTGCGATGGCCGCGCAGCTTGCCGTGCTGTTCAGTTACCAGTCCCATGTAGGCTTTATGTTTGAGCGGGTGGCCTTGCTCAATGGGCTTTTTATGACCGGTCTGGCATTAGGGGCAGGGGTGGGCAATCTGCTGGCTCGTAGCGATCGTCCTGCCCTCCGCCTGGGGATCGTGCTGATACTGGTGGCCGCAGTTCTGGCTGCGCTGCCTCATCTGTTGAACTGGCTTGGTCAGTTGGCGATTGGCTGGCAGGAGTGGGGCTATCCTCTGATCTCGCTGCTGCTGGGGCTGCTGGCGGGCACAGGGTTTCCGTTGGCAGTAAAGATCACCGAGTTGGAGCAGGCGGCAGTGGTGCGTAGCAGTGGCATCACCCAAGCGGCAGATAACCTGGGTGGTGCTGTTGGCGGATTGGTGACCGGGGCGTTGATGGTGCCGCTGCTTGGTATTGAGTGGAGTAGCTATCTGCTGGCGATCTTCACTCTACTGATGCTCCCGCCGCTGTTGTTTGCTGCATTAGTGCCGCAGAGGATGGCGCCAGTACAACTCAGGGGCAGACACGCCTTTCCCTGGCCCAATCTGGGGTGGGGACTGGTTTTTCTCGTGTTGCTGAGTCTTGCCTGGGCACAGTATCAGCAGACCACAAAACCTGCGCCTCAACTTCACTTCAGTGATCAATTGCTGTCAGCGGTCAGTGAATCAAGTGTGTTTGAACTGAAGGAGATGCCTTTTGCTCACTATCTTGGGTCGGTTCCGAACAGCACGGGCGATACTGTTGCCCTGGCTACAATGGCGGTGGCGCCGGATGTGCTGGGTTTTGCCGGACCGATCAACCTGTTGCTCTCGGTGGATGCAATGGGGCGACTGCGGGGTGTGCGTTATATCGATTCCAATGAGACCCCCTCCTATATTTCCGGCATCGATGGTTGGCTTGCCGGGCTTGCAGGTACGGATCTCTCGGCTGAATCATTATCACTTTCCCGTGTTGATGCCCTCACCGGAGCGACCGTCAGTAGTGAGGCGGCATTGGCATCGATCAACCAAGCGGTTCACATGGTTGGGAAAACCGCGTTCGGTAGAAATTTTGCCCAAGTCGCATCACACGAGGAGGCGCAATCCGCTTGGTACTCTCCTGCGTTTATGGTGACTGTGGGACTATTGCTGCTGTTTTTTCCCGTTTATCTTTCCGGCAGTGAAAACGGCAGATTAATCTATCAGTTCGCTGCCTTGATGATTCTTGGATTCTGGCTCAACAGCCAGGTGACTGAGGTGGATCTGGTCAATCTGGGTCTTGGGCTTTTCTCCTCTATTGCCGATAACCCGCAACACTGGTTGCTGATCGGATTTGCGCTTGTTTCGACACTGCTGTTTGGTCCGGTCTGGTGCGGCTATCTCTGTCCGTTCGGGGCACTGCAGGAGTTTGTCTCCCGAATCGGGCATCGGCTGGGCTTGCGCAGCTACGCCAGCCGCCCGTTGGATATCCGGCTGCGGTTTTTGAAGTATTTGCTGCTCGGTTTGCTGTTGATTGTGGTATGGGGTGGCGGTGATTCATCCTGGGCACTATTCGATCCAATGCAGTACGTATTCGGCAAGCACTGGCCCGAATGGATGCTTGGAATACTGCTGTTGGTCTTGCTGGGGACGCTGTTCCACTACCGTTTTTGGTGCCGTTATCTCTGCCCGCTGGGGGCGTTTTTGGCCTTCGGCAACAAATTTGCCCTGTTGCAGCGACTGGCGCCGGAGCGCCGTTTCAACCATTGTGACCTCGGAGTGCGGGAAACCTTCGACATCGACTGCATCCGTTGCAACCGCTGTCTTACCGGCAGGGATACCCATCTCAAGCTCCGTGGATTCGGCAAGGAGAAATAGCGCTAATCGGGTAAAACACAGGCCGCCGGTTTCTGTCTAAACTATTAGATGAAAGTGGGAAATTTGGGCCACGATTTCCATGTTACAAGCGATCCGACATTGGCATGGCAGCGATTACAGACTCGTCGGGCTGTTGAGCCTGACGTTGGTCATGATCGCGCTGTTTTTGCTCGGGCAGCAAGAGACGGGGATGAGTGGCTCAAGCTGGCGGCGAATCGATATGGAAATCTTCCAGGAAAGACTCGACAGCGGCAAGTTGAGCACTCATGAAGCTGAGTGGTTTCATGCCGCTAAACCAGCGGAGATGCAGCTACGCAAGCCCTGGAGAACGCCATGAGAGAGGTGGTTTGCGAGCTCTGTCCGCGCAAGTGTGTCATCCCCGATGGGGGGGCAGGTGACTGCCGGGTGCGGGTCAATATTGGCGGCAAACTGCTGGCTTCCACCTATGGTCGGCCCTCCGCGATGCACGTCGATCCGATGGAGAAGAAACCGCTCTACCATTTTCATCCCGGCTCACCCGTGTTTTCCATTGCAACAGCAGGCTGCAACCTGCACTGCCTCAACTGCCAGAACTGGCAACTCTCCCAAAGTGGCGGAGAGGAGATTGAGAAGATCTTCCAGGCTGACCCCGTGGATCTTGTCGCCCTGGCCAGAGATCAGGGTTGCGAAAGCATCGCCTACACCTACTCTGATCCGGTGATCTTCTACGAATATGTCTATGACAGCAGTATCCTGGCGCATGAGGCCGGGATGCAGAATGTATTCATCACCGCCGGCTATATCAATACTGAGCCTCTGCGCCGTCTCTGCAAAGTGATCGACGCCACTAACACAGATCTGAAGGCATTCGACGACAGCTTCTACCGCAAAACAACCGGGGCTACACTGCAGCCGGTATTGGATGCCCTGGTAACTTTTCGGGAGGAGGGGGTCTGGCTGGAGGTGACCAACCTGCTTATCCCGACGCTGAACGATGATCTCTCTATGATCCGGCGCATGGCGAAGTGGATCGGGCATGAGTTGGGTGAGGGCACACCCCTCCATTTCAGCCGCTTTCATCCCATGTACCGCATGCGCAACCTGCCGCCGACGCCGGGAGAGACCCTGGATCGTGCGCGTCAGGAGGCGATGGATGCGGGGTTGAAATATGTCTATATCGGCAATATCTCAGGGCATAAGGGCAATTCAACCTACTGTCCGGTCGATGGCACTCTGTTGATCAAGAGAGAGGGTTTCCTGATCAGTGAATACAATCTGACCAGCGACGGTCGTTGCCCGACCTGCAATGAGCCGGTTCCGGGAGTCTGGCAATGAGGATGAGAGAGATGTGGAGACGCAACAGGCATTCCCGCAGACGTTTTATGGGAGTGCTGGGTGGTATGTTCGCAGGAGTGATGGCCCTCCCTTGGGCGATAGGAAGCGCGCAGGAGGAGAAAAGGGTCATTCGTGAAGCGGACTACTATCGGCCCAGGGAAGTGGACGAATAGGGGGAGAGAAGAATGAGGTTTGGTCGATTTCAGCGATGGGTATTTGCCGCGCTGCTGCTGGCGGGGCTGTTGCTGGTATCTCAATCGCTGGCTGGTGAAAAGGTGAGGGAGAGTGCGCTTGCAGGCGCTTGGTATCCGGAGAATCCGCTACAGCTGGCCAAGGCTGTGGACGACTTTCTGGATGATCCTTCCGATGCCCGGCCCAAGGCGAAAAATCCTCTCCGGGCGCTGATCGTTCCCCACGCCGGTTACATGTACAGCGGGCCAACCGCAGCCAAAGCCTTCAGGTTGGTTCGCGGCATGGATTACAAACGGGTTCTGTTGCTGGCCCCCAGCCACTACAGTGCTTTCAATGGGCTCTCTATTGCAGATGTGGCTGCCTATCAGACTCCGCTGGGCTCAGTGCCGCTGGATCAGGTTGCAGTGCGGCAGTTGCGCAGATCTCCCCTTGTCAGCGCCTATACAGAGGCACACACACGGGAACACAGCATCGAAATTGACCTGCCGCTGCTGCAGCGAGCGCTGGAACCTGGCTGGAAACTGGTGCCAGTGTTAGTGGGGCAGATGGACGATAAGGTCTACCCGCAGGCGGCAGAGCTTCTGCGTGAACTGGCGGATGAGCAAACCCTGGTGGTGGTCTCCAGCGACTTTGCCCACTATGGCAAACGGTTTGGCTATACGCCGTTTCCACTGAATGATGAGACGCCTGCGAAAATCCAGCAACTGGATGAGGATGCGATTGAATGGATAGTGGCGGGGGATGCGAAGGGGTTTCTCGACTATCAACAGCGCACAGGAATCACCATCTGTGGATATCGTCCCATTGCACTACTGCTTCACATGCTGCCGGCCTCGGCTGAACTGGAGCAACTGGCCTATCAGACCAGTGGCCAACTGACCGGCAACTATGGAAATTCGGTCAGTTACGTGGTGATCGCAGCGAGTGCTCCGACAGCAATCGCAGGCAGCCAGGGTTCAGACAGGCGTCTGAGTAGCGAGCAGCTCAAGAGATTGCACCAGATTGCCGTGGTCGGAGTCAGGCGTGCGGTACTGGATGACAAGCATGAAGGCGAGCAGTTGCTGCGCAATCTGCCGCCGGAACTTGAGCGGCCCTCCGGGGCATTCGTGACACTCAAGAAGGATGGTATGTTGCGCGGTTGCATCGGCTATATTCGACCACGCGACCCACTCTTCCAGGCTGTATTGAAGAATGGTGGCAATGCAGCGGTACGGGACCGCCGCTTTCCACCGGTAACGCAGGAAGAGTTGAAGGGGCTTGAGATCGAGGTGAGCGTGCTGACGCCTCCGCGCCCCATTGCCCACTACGAAGCGTTCAAAGTGGGCCAACAGGGCATTATTTTAACAAAACAGGGGCGCAGTGCAGTTTTTCTTCCGGAGGTTGCGGTGGAGCAGGGTTGGAATCGGGAGCAGACGCTGACCTATCTGGCGAGAAAGGCGGGGTTGCCCGCTGATGCCTGGAAAGACGGGGCAGAGTTTGAAGTGTTCTACAGTGAGAAGTATGCAGCACCTTATGGCTCCAGCCATGAGACTGCAAAGGAGTAAAAGATGAAACGGTTACTGACAATATTGAGTTTGGCTGTGTTGCTGAGTCTTGCCTTCCTGGTGAATGCCCAGCCGATCTATGGATATCCGGGATACGTTGGATCACCTTACCAAGCTTCCGGCTTTCGTCATTTTCAACGGTTAAGAATTGAAAAGGGCAGGAGTGAAGCGGGGTATGTGGTATTGATCCATACCGAAAATATCGATCCCCAAGCAGTTCAGGTGAATGTGAAGGGAAGATTTTTGGTGATCAGTAATGACACCAGTCAGAAGACCGAACGGAGCAGTGACCGGGGTAGCTATAGTTACAGCCGCAGCTCGAGCAGTTTCAGTCAGCGTATTTCGATTCCCAGGGATGCTGATGTGGAGAATATGAAACGAGCTGAAAGTGAGAACCTGGTGACTATTACCCTGCCGGTGCGTGAGGGTATTCGTTACTAATTTCGCACCTTGGGGAGGGAGTGGATTTAAGATCCCTCTCTAATAGGGGATAAAGGGTTGACAGTAGCACCCGTGTCGTTACAATACGCCTCGTTCTTAAGTGACGCGGGAATAGCTCAGCTGGTAGAGCACAACCTTGCCAAGGTTGGGGTCGCGAGTTCGAATCTCGTTTCCCGCTCCAATATCTAAAGAGCCTCGGCTAAACCGAGGCTTTTTTGTTTCAAGATCTGCCACCTCAACGGTGGTAGAATCTGAGCCTCTCATAGGCTGAGTGGCAGAGTGGTTATGCAGCGGCCTGCAAAGCCGTGGACGCCGGTTCGATTCCGACCTCAGCCTCCATATTAAATACAAGTAATATCAAATACTTAAGGCGCTTTTTAGCGCCTTTTTCTTTGCCTGCTAGAATCTCAATACCCGCCTAATTAGGCTGAAAACTGCCTCAAAATGCCTGTCTCGGGTGGTAAAACCACCCGCACTATTCTAATATTGCCGATAACGTGAGTTATGAGGGAATATATAGCGATGGCAACCTGTAGACTTCGTGGAGACAAGTTTGAGTTCATCGTCAAACGGAAAGGATTGTTACCGAAGCCGATCTATCTAACCTTTGATTCAAAGGCAGATGGAGAGGCGTATTGTTACCATCTTGAAGGACTGCTGGATCAGGGAATCATTCCAGAGGAGTTTCTTCAGAATGAGAGCGATGGCCTGACCGTTCGAAAGGTTATGATTGAATATGAACTGACGGTCCCGATTACGCAGAATGATAAGAATCTCCTAGGTGTTAATCGTGAGCGTATTGGGGATCTCAGGATTTCGGAGGTCACTTACGATTGGGCGGAACGGTTTGTTTTGGGCATGAAACGCAAACGGAATCTTGTCCCAGGTACAATCCGACACCATATTGGGGCGCTTGCTCGCTGCTTCGACTGGGCGGTCAAGAAAGGCTACATGCCGTTTAATCCTTTGCGGATTTTCCCCAAAGGCTATGCCACATACACGGAAGAAGATAAGAAATATGTTGAGTTAAAAGAGGATCAGGAACGGGATCGACGCTTGGAGCCGGGAGAAGAAGGAATGATCAGGAAGGTGCTAATGACGGAGCACAAGCCTGCTCATAAACAGCGTCCGTTGGAGCTTGAGCATCGTCTTGCACTGATGCTGATGTTTGAGATGGCGATTGAGACAGCAATGCGGATGCGAGAAATCTATACGCTTAGCAAAAATCAGATTGATATCAATAAACGCACGATATTTCTTGAGAAAACGAAGAATGGAGACCGGCGGCAGGTTCCACTTTCATCGATCGCGATCAGTACTCTGAAACTCTATTTCAAGGAGGTACCGAAACGAGAGCGCGGTACTGGCGACTTGCTGTTTCCTTTCTGGAACGGTAGTCAAAATTCAAAGGAGCTTACCGCTACTACCAGTAAATTATCGAGGCAGTGGAAGAGAATATTTGAGCATGCTGGCTGTGAGAGCATGGGCTTTCATGATTTACGTCATGAAGCGACTTCGCGATTCTACGAGCGCACAACCCTGTCTGATTTACAGATTGCAAAAATCACTGGGCACAAAAATCTGGAAATGCTGAGGCGTTATGCCAATCTACGTGCTTCCGATCTGGCGGGGCAGCTCTGGTAGTGTTGGGGGCTTGCGCCGCCTAGTTTTACGAGAAATTCGTGTAGTAGGTGAGGTTGGCGTTTCAGATGGATTGAAGTGGTTAGACTGGCGCTGTTGTCGTTGAAATTTGATTTGTTCACGAAGCCAGTCGACCAAATCCTCCTCCAGAAAAACCCATGCACGCCCAATCTTGGCCCCTGGCAGCTCCCCCGAGGCTGCCATTTCCTGGGCAGTACAAGAGCTTACCTTCAGAAAATCAGCAGCTTCTCCAAGATCAAAAGTTCTCACCGGTTTGTTCTCTTCTATCAATCTTTTGACGCTTCCCATACTAGCTGAGAGGCATCCGACAATAACCTCGGAAAGCAGGCATGCAGGTGGGCGCTTTCGTGTTTTGAAGCGGGAATCTGGCCTTTTTATTCCTGTCTTTGACGGAGAGCGTTTTTCAAGAGACGGGATTCCAGGTGTTCGGCTATGACTTCCTGCTCAGGTACGGGTTGGGACTGGGTGCTCTATTTTGGAATAGCATGGAAGGATCACAGATCAACAGGCCGTTGATGATGGATTTTTTCCGCGCTCCAATGGTGTGATAGTTGTGGATATTCGTTCCCTGTGGTGTTTTCTCGTGGAGCCGCAACTTCTGGAAACGTTTCTGGACGTGGTTCCATTCGTGATTGGACTGATGGGCGAAGTCCTTGAAGATAGCTGGGCTGACGATGAGAACACCCTCCGGTACGACATGGACTCGTGCACGTACGTCGTTGACGATGATGTCGCCGGATGCCAGGCCGGTGCGTAACCAGGTGAGGAACTGCTCGCCGGCATCCTTACGATCTCCAGGATCCGTCTCCTCTAAAGGACAGAGCTGACCTCTTGAAACTTCCAGGGCACCAACGTCGAATTCTTTCTGATCCTTGGCTTTTTCATCCGCTGATGCTGATGGAAGGGTAGCAGTTGGCGGTGTATCTCCTGTTTCACCAGAATCAGTACGACTTTCAGTGGTTTCTCCCTTCGCAGGGGGATCAGATGATCCGGCAGAAGAAACAACCGTGATGGCGCCAAAAAAGGGTTCCGGTGCTGCTTCTGGGGTTGGCCAGATGCGGCGGCGGGCGACGCGGAGCAGGGTCAGTTCGTGCGACCACTCACCGGCGCCATCGGTTACCCTCATCCGCCAGATGGCCTGCTCGCCGTTGGGTTTCAGGATAGCGTGTTCCTGGAGCACGTCGAAGATACGGTCATTACGGCTGGGGATGTCAGTATGGCCCTCTTGGTGTAGGTGATCCCGCAGGGCATCAACCGTTCGTTTGCTTACCAGCCAGAGATCCTCCTGATCCAGCCAGCCGGCTGCACCATTGCGATTGAGCGGCAGATGCCCCTCGCTGATCAGATAGCGCAAGCCGGTGAGCAGCTTTTCGTGCAGCGGGATGGCCCTGGCGCTTGGAAACCGCCCCGTTTCTCCGGCCCCCAAGTTGCGCGCTACGGATCGGCTATCAGCCTCGCGGATGATCTGTCCCAGTACCCCGGCAGACTCCCTGTCACCGGAAAGGAGACTGACCCAAGGCTCAAACACCCCCTGATCCTCAGCAAGCCATGCCAGTCCTACTGGTGGGATGATGTGATGTGCAAGCAGTGGCCCCACCCGTTGGTGCAGTCCATACTGGCGAGGCCTGATAAAATCCATTTGATAGTAACTGTCGGCCGGCATCGGCCCATTCCAGGAAATCCAAAGGCCCAATGGGTTTTGCGAGGCGTCTAGAAGCCTGACGATCTGGTCAACGGCGGGTTTGCCTATGTCGTGCATCAGAGCACCGGTAAAGACTGCGTAGGTCCATCGGTCCGCCTGTTTGGCGATGGATTCCGGCTCGGCGCCGGGTGGCAGCATATGCCCGCGCCGTATCGCCAGCGCCCCCTTGGTGACCTCCAGCCCGTGATCCAGCATGCCGCCTGGGGCCGAGTGGTGATGGATCTCTGATGCCGGCAGTTCCTGGACGAAACGGGCGTAGTTCCTGATCGCGGTATCGAAGAGGGTGCCGTAATGTCTTGCCGAAATGCTGACGAGATTTTGGATCTCCTGCAGCAGAATGCGCCTACTCCGGGGATTGAGTAGTTTTTCTGCGGAATGAACAGGTCTGATATCGTCCTTTGGAGCGACACTGGAGCTTGATTTCTTTCCTCGTCTACGAAGACGAAGCATTGGCCCGGCGTGGCGCGTACGTTTTGTGATGGAGTTTGTAGAGCCAATCAATGACCTGTGCGGGTTCCGGTTTTGGATCAGGGGACTCAAAAAAACAGATAGGCCCATTGCGTTCTTTGAACAGGTGTAGTGATTCATCCAGTGGATTCCATAATCGCGCGCCACCAGTTGCAAGAAAACACCATGCCGGTAGTTCTGATAACAGGGTGATCAGACGTTTCTCACGGTTGCCCGGATTCCTGGTATTCTCCTCCTGGATAAAGATTTCCAGTCTCCTGAGGGATATATCTGAGTTGTCGTCCATGATGCACTCGATACCCGCCAGCCGGTGGAGCACGATGGCAACCACCGGTATCCAATCAGACAGCTCAAGCTCAATCAATTCATGGAAGGCCTCTAATATCCGGTGGCCTTCATTTACATTCTCGTAGGGTGACTTCATGGCAATATCATCTTGGATATTGCTGGCATGTCTACAGAAAACCCTTTCTCCAATATTGGAGAGATTCGGCAGAGGTTACGCTGGGCGTGTGTCCCTTTGCCTTTTGCCGTACCCGTCACATGTTTTAAGGGTGCGGCAGCCCTTTCGGATAGGGCCTTTGCCATTAGATCCTCCCTTCCCTTGATTTGGTATTTCCAGCCTTTTATGCCCTTTTTCGGTTACCATTTTGCAGTGACCCTTTGTCTTCATAACGGAAAAGCGTGGAAATGGCGATTACCCTGTTTATCAGAGTACAATGCCTTGGTTTTTAAATAATGAGGGGTGAATCCAATGGCATTGAAAAAGAAAGTAGCTAAGAAAAAGGTAGCCAGGAAAAAAGTGGTAGCCAAAAAGGTAGCGACAAAGAAGCGGGCAACAACCGTCGGCGACAAGCCGGATATTGTTTCATCGCTTCGTGAACAGCTGAAGGCTTTGAAAGCGGATAACCGTGAGCTTGCAAAGAAATTGCGGGGAAGCGAGAGACAAGTCGCCGCGCTATTGAAGCTACTGGCATCAAGCCAGACTGACGTTAACAAGTTCCTTACACGCCGCGTAAAGGATGCGGTAGCAAAGTACGATATCGTGGTTGCGCCCAAGAAGCGTCGTCGCCGGGCCAAGAAGAAAGTGGTACAGAAATAGATCGCTTGGAATTGCGTTATCGTTGCCATCGCGCCGGTTACACCCTTGACTCAAAACCGCCAAGCAACCGCCCTTGATCTTGTTATGCTGATGCCTTATCCACTGGACTGACTTTTCAGGAGTGTGGGTCGCTGGGTGGGGTAGGGGACGCCAATGGATAATGCAAGGTGACCGAATCTTATCCAATCCAATCTGAGGTCGACTGGGCGGGGCGCGCAACTAAATTTACACAGAGTTGTCCACAGGAATTGTGGAAAAGTCATCGGTGGACTAAAGCCATAAAGGGAAGTAAATGGGTAGAGAAGGATAGGATGGAATTCATGATGGTCAGGCAAAAAATCAAGAAAGTGTGGGAGGCCGTGCCTCCGGGTCTTAAGCGTACAATTGGTTTCACTGCTGGTGTGGTTGGGATTGCTGCTGAATTAGCTGCAGAAAATGAAGATGATCGCATTTGTGAAACGGCTGAGACTGAACAACTTGATGAGCTAAGAGAGACGCTATATTTTGATTCTGACGGGGATGTTACCTATGAGGTGACGCCTGCTCGTTATCTTCCTGGAGGGAACTGATCTCATTTTTTTGTGGCCATCCTGGAAGCCATTTTTCCTCCTTTCTGTACACCCCCCTTTGACATCTGGCCTCCTTGTTGGCCTGCATTTCTAGCTGTATTGGTTGCAGAGAAATCAGCTAAACCTCTAATCTGCATCCCAGCCCAACTCACCAATGAAGTCCAAACTATCGGCAGCCCTAAATACATCCCCATCACCACAAACTCAATGATGTCATCGCTGAGTGTGGTGTCATTGTGCACGAACACCGCCAGCCAACCGGGTTGCACGGCTTCGATGAGATTGTTGTCCAGCCAGTAGGCGACGGCCCAGAGGAAGGTCCAGAATTTCACGGCGAAGATGACAACGGCCATGAGGATCATCTTGTCCCAGGCAAAACCCGAGAAGAGCAGCACGAACGGCAGTAGCATGTAGATGGCCATCAGCACCACTGCCTGGACCACGACCACGGCCTCGCGCACCATGTACATTTTAGGGTACTCGGTGATCTGGGTTGCCACAGTACCGATCACGGCGGCACCATGGTTGTACAGGCTACCGAACCAGGAACCGACGCCTTCATTCTGTCCGTAACCGGAATAGGTCTGGCCGTTCGGTCTTCCGGATTCGGTGATGTCGAGCAGCCGCCGGAGGGTCCGGTTTTCCGCTTCGGCTGCGTTGATACCGAGCCAGCCGGGCAGGACTGTCTGTACCTGCGTCAGAAAGGCCGGTTCGACTTCACCCAGCAGTTTTTGGCGTAGCCCAACAGCACCATTGGCCCACCATTCACTGCAATATGGCCGGCCCCAGGCAGGGATCGCGGTGACTGGGTATTCGGTGTCACGGGCAGCATTATATGGGAACCCCTGGATCTCCATCGGTGCCCGGTATGCCTGCCGGCAGTGCGGGTTTTTCAGCGAGGTAATCGGACCGTGACGGCAGATAGCAGGCGGTGGCGAACTCCTGGAGTTCACGCTTGAGCTTTGGGTTCTGGATGTTGTCGGTGTTCAACCTGTAGCGGGTCATTCGGTAGTCGTTGGTGCAGGGGATTGAGCCTACCGCCGCAGCCGTTATGCCGGAGGAGACGGCCATTACCGCATACCACCAGGGTGGCACCCGGGCGGCAGCCCCACCGAGACCGGCGGCGTTGAACTCCGCATCGTAATTGGTGCCGGTGGCACCGCCGGAGAGGGTATTCGCCGTACAGGGCTTGGTGTAATCAAGTGAAGCGGGAGCCAAATCGAAAAAGGGCGCGCCCGCCAATACGATCACCGTCAGCATGAAGGCGAGGGCGACCTCGATGCGGTTCTGGGAGGCCGAGGCAGCATCCATACCCTCCATGCTCTCCATCGGTTTTCTGACATGGGAGATAAAAAGTCCGAGGAACGGCAGGTAGAGCAGGCCGGTATCAGCCAGGATCTCCCACAGGTTGTCGTACATCAGCCAACCGAAGAGGGTCAGGTAGATTTCCAGAAAGCTGCCGGTAGCCATGGATTAACCTTGAAAGATGTTGCGTAGAAATCCACCGATCACGCCCTGGATCAGACCCACCTCAATGACCATCAGCCACAGTGCCGCACGCGAGCGCCAACCGATGGCGAGGTCGAGTTTGGCAGTGTCCCATCCGTTGCACCGGCCGAACCAGGCCATGAGGTTCGGCCAGAAGGCGATGAGCAGGGTCAGCAGTAACATCCGCCATCCTAAGAGATACGGCTTGGTGGCATACAGACGATCGTGGATCATCACGGGATCCTCAAACAACTGCCAGGTAGCCATGCCGATACCTACCAGGATAAAGAGCATTGCCAGGACCGCCATGGCGAACCAGAGCGGCGGGAGCCGACTGAAATAGAGACTGATCTTCATGGTGCCGGAGCGCCACCTTCGAAGATGACTGCAGGCGTCGTCCGCGTGTTTTCGGTCGTGCCACTTGCGGCACGCCGGGCGCTCTCGCGCTTGAGCAGTGCCAGAGCCGTTTTGCCGACCACCTCCTTACGCACCCGGGTCTCGAACAGCAGGCTCTCTATCTCGGTATCGAGGGCGGCCAGTGATTGGTCGATCTCCCGTTGGGCGTCTTCCGGACCGGCTGCGATATTGGGCTCACGGCGCCCGGTGGTCAGCAACCGCCTGGCATATAGCGCCTTCTCCATCACTTGTACCAGGGCGACATCGCCCGCCAGGCGTTCGATGATCAGCCTCTGTTCGGCAGCAGGCAGCTTGCGAATGGAGTCGATCACCTGACGGGTGATGGCAACCCCAGGGCCTGAGACCTGATCGAGATTTGACAGCGTCAGGGGTGTGGCGCCGGATACCAGATTCTGCAGGTCGGTGGTGATGTCGATGTGGGTGATATGGTGCTCAGGAGCCAGGCCCACACCGGGAGTGGCTTCACGCGCGCAGCCCTCGCAGGTACGGACGATCTTGTCACCCGTCACCCGAACGATCCAGGCACTGGCAGCCGCAGGGCTGTTCCAGATACGGGTAATCGGGGGTGTGCCGGGGGCGACCGGCACTGCACCGGCCGCATGGGGCTGGCGATTCATGATGATGTTAAACCCTGCCCTGGCAGTATCGCCAATGATCTGGATCGGGGGCTGGGCAGCGCCACCGGCATTGCCGCCTCCCAGCCAGGGCAGGCCATTGTTTCCCGCATTGGTTTCGACATTGTCACGGGCCGTAACCACATCCATGCCGCCGGCGCCCATCTGCACCTTCCAGTCGTTACCCTTGGAGAGCACCAGCCATTCGTCGAAAGGGTTCTTCCCCTGGGCGATCTCAGCCTCCATCTGCTCGCAGCTTTTGGTGGCGAGGTTGACCGTCATCTCCGCCTTGAGCAGAGCGTTCTGAAACATATCGTAGAGACCGGGATTGGCCCGCTGCAAGATCAGCGCCGGCAGTGCCGCGATAGCGCTGGTGGCGGCCGCGACCATCTGGTTCATCATCCGGTCCACGCCACTCTTGATATTGTTGAGTGTATTGGTGATGCCGAGCACCGGATCGAACTTGCCGCAACTGTAGTTGAGTCCCAGTTGTCCGGAACCGCCGATCGTGACGGTGTTGACCAGGGGATTGGGAGCCGGGGTGAGCGGCTGGGCACCGCCAATCTCATAGTACCAAACGCTATCGCCAATCGGTGCGGGCGCAGCCTGGACCGGGCTGCAAACGAGGCTGCCGGCCAGAAAGAGCAGCCCTGCACTGCGGACGGCTGAATAGAAACCAATCTTCATCACCATGATACTCATGTGCTCAGGGATAGACCATCCAGTCGAGGGAGAAGAGAAACCACTGCCCCCTGCGTCGGCAGCATTTGTAGGGTCGCCAGAGGTTCCAGGTGTATTCGCCACCGCTGTCGACCTTGCCGCCGCCCCAGCCGGAGAGGGTGGCCAGATCGTTGGTGCCAAAAGTACTGCAACGGGTCTCGGTATTGGGTATGAGCATCTGCCAGTCACCGGTGCGGTGGTTCCCTTCGCGCAGGGCACCCGGTGGCCAGACTCTGCCGGAAAAAATGGGGGTGCCTGAGACAGGGACATAGACATGGGGCTGACCGCGCCGGGTCACGATGTCCCCAGCCCGCTGGGCCACGATGGCTGCCGCCTTGGGTTCTTCTGCCTGAGTGGACCAGCCGGTGCGAGGATAGACCCCTCCCCAGGATTGCAGCGGCCAGGTGCCGATCTCTCTCATCCCAGGGATGATCGAGGCCGGATAGAGGGTCTCCGGGATCTCGGTGCGCCAGGAGAGCGCATCGAAGGCAGACTGGAAGTAGGGCACGAAAGAGGTGGTCTGGGACGGACAGATCAGTCCACTGCTAGAAACGATGCTGGAAAGCGAGGCAACTGGATGACCGATCGCATCCACCTCCCGATAGATCATATTACGGTGCTCCCGGTTCGATCCTTCTGTGCGATTGCCGGCGCTGCCGGCATTAGTTCCCAGGAGCGCGCTCAGCAGGGCACCGGCGGTACTCTTCTGCAAGCTACCCAAAGTGGCGCTCATTTCACTCCAGGGATTTCCGCCCAGTTCGTTATAGGCGCTTACCACCAGATCCGGATTATAGTGGCCGACCTTCAAAGATGTGCGGACCCGGCAGCCGAACATCGTGCAACGCAGCCAGAAGCAGACGCCGATGGGCCGCCAGCGAATGCAGCTCAGAGCGCCGGCAGCAGTCTTGGCAGTGATCGATGCGGTGTTGATCGGACCTGCAACCATCGGAGGAGGGAATGCCAGCGTGATCGTCAGCAGAAGAAGGGCGATCTGCTTATTCATAGGACTTCTCTCTGATACCAAGCCCGGTAACGCTTGATTGCGTCATCGATGTCCGTGATGCCGTAGATCACACTGCTCCCATGGTCGAACACCACGGCGGGAATCTTCACCAACGCGTAGTTCATGGCTTGGGTGGTTCCCTCGTAGGCTTGGTTTAGCATCTCGGCCAGCCGTTCCGCACCTAAGGCTTCCAGGTGTTTGAGTGCTACAGCTTTCGCTTGCTTTGGATCTGACGGCAGGCCCGTGCTCAGTTCTTGTTCCAGTCTTGCAGGAGCGTCGAGATCATGGATTTGGACGGGCAAACTGGTTTTGGTGGTGTTGGTTATCGGATAGCGGCTATTAGTGAACATCTCGATCTGAGCAGGCATTGGAGCCTGTGTGCTATCTGCGTGAAGCAGGGCAGGGAAAAGCGCCGTTGTCAGAAAAATGAGGGATGCGGGTCTGTACATTGTCTCGGCAGTGGTAATTCGAACCATTGATGCACTTTACAAGCCCGCCTGAACCCGTCTATGGAAAACCCTCATACCCATCACAGAGGGTTATCTCCGGGCGCTGAACACAAATTCGTATCCCTTTTCTCCACCCTCAATGTCTCCTTGTTCCCAGGTTCTGTGCTACTCTCTACATAAATCTACAAAACTGTAGAAGGAGTGTGGTTATGTCCACAGGTACACAGGTTTCTGCTTACATCTCTGAAGAGACCAAGGCCCAGGTAGAGGCTTACACGAAGAGCCATGGCGTGAAGAAGGCCTACCTGATCGAAGAGGCGCTGCGACATCACCTGCAGGCGTTACGTGAGATTCCCGAGGACCTCATCATCCCCACACGGTTGGTATTGACCGCCGAGGCGATGGAAGAGGTTGCTGACCATATAGCCCAGGAGGGCCAGCCAACAGAGGCCCTGAGAGCGCTATTCCGTGAATAGCACGAAGGGGGAGATACATATACGCCGCCTGGAACCCCACGATGACCGCTCCGGATTCCGTAGCGGGAATATTGAGCTTGACCGTTTCTTTCAGCGCTACGCCGGACAGAATCAGTTCCGGCACCACATCGGAACCACCTATGTAGCTTTTCAGGGTGACTGCATCATCGGCTTTGTAACCGTTTCCAGTGGTGAAATGGTGGCAGAGGATCTACCGAAGGCGTTGCGTGGGCGTCTGCCGGCATATCCTCTGCCCATCCTGCGCGTTGCCCGGCTGGCGGTGGATGAGCGCTTCCAGGGTCATGGTGTCGGTCGGCTGTTACTGCGGGCCATGCTCGAACTGGCACTTGAAATGCGGGACCGGGCCGGTTGCACTGGTGTGGTGGTGGATGCCAAATCAGATGCTGTCGACTTCTATTCTGGGCTGGGATTCAAGGTCATTGAGGTGGTTAGTGGTATGCTCGGTGATAGGCCAGAGCCGGTTGTCATGTTTCTGCCGATTAGAGGGATTGAAGCGGCTATGGTTGAAAGGGGGTGAACTTGCGGACACTGGGGACAGAATACTTAATCAAGATCGTTTAAGCTTATAACCTTCTTAATCCCATTTCATTATTTGCCATTAAGTATGCTGCCCTCTGAATTTTTGTGGATGACGCTGCTGATATTGAAAATTTCGATATATATCGATTCGTGGTGCCTCACCCAAAAGCTTTGCTTGCAGAAATCAATGGCGTCAAGTTTTCCATCAGATGGTTATCGAGTTGGGGACAAGGAGGAGCAATGAGTTCTTAATGTACGAGAAGGATATTCGGAGTGCATCAAGAGTCATACCACCAGGTTTTGAATAAACCATGGCCTAGCAACAATATAGTTGAACGGAGCAGTAAAGATATGCCTTATTCTAATACAACCAGAAGGCTGTATGCCTTAGAATCTTTTCATTTGACGCTATTTCTGTGGCTTCTCTTGTGTGCCACTTTTAGCCCTGAGGCTTATTCTGAAACTGTTTTGTCGTCCAATAAATACATAGACAGGGATACTGTTTGGTCGAAAGTGGACAGTCCAATTATTATCCGGAGATCGTTACGAATTGGAAAGAACGCTACGCTCGAAATTAAGTCAGGAACAAATGTTATTGTTAGCGGTACGTTTCAAATAGAAAAGGGTGCCACACTGAAATTAGAGCCCGGAACAATTATTAAGGCTGTAGGTGGTTCCTATTCTACTAGAATAAATGTTTATGGGCGGTTGATGGCAAATGGTACGGAGAGTAATCCTATTATTTTCACATCGATAAATTACTCGGATAATGACGGGCCTGACGGATTTGAGCGTGAGCAAAAAAGTTCGGTGCCGGGTGACTGGGTCGGTATTGATTTTATGAAAGGTTCCAGCGGTAGACTGGAACATGTCGTTATACAATACGCAGGCAAAAAGAAGTCAAGCTATCCGAGGGCAAGTGTAAAAGTATACTCCGGTGATGTGGCGATAAAAAATAGCACTGTGTCCATGGGCGATGGTTCGGCTGTCTATCTTAATGATATTGCTTGCTCAGCCATACTTGAAAAGTAACTACTCACCCCCATCCGCATAAAGCTGACCAGAAAGCGCCAACTGAATAGCGACCAGCGGATTGTATCCCTGATTCGCCATGGTCTGTAAGTAGCTGGAGATACGGCAATAG
>JAESPD010000049.1 GCA_016756855.1 gamma proteobacterium endosymbiont of Lamellibrachia anaximandri
GCAAGCTTCCTACGGTCTGTATGCGTAGCTATAAACGCGGGTACGCTGTCCCCCGCGGACTTGCAAAAAATGCAGTGAAACCCTGTCAAGCGTTATTTGTGATTTTTTTAGCTGAATAGTTACAAACAAAGTACTGACAAATCTTTGTTACCAACCCGGAAAGACATTTCGTTTGTCATTTTTCTGCTCAACAGATCGAACCAATTCTTTATTTAATAATGGATTATGGAAATCATCGACTGATGTTCTTGTTTACTTTTCTTAAGAAACATCCGACGGCATGCCGAAAACTTTCCGGCATCCTGACTCCAATCTTATTGGTTGCTTGCGGTGGAGCCGAGCAGACAGCAGACCCTGTGGTAGTGGACCACCCGGTTGCCTATGTACAACGTCCTGTCACCGGTATCGAACAGGAGGACATGCGCCGCCTGATCACCTTCAATCCCGGCGCCGATCTCTACTTGCGCGAACGCGCTTCACCCAGCGCAGATGAGCACAATCTCACTCGTCAGCTCACTGGTGGAGGGGGGGACGTTCGGGATCTGCAGGTCTCCTATGATGGCGAGCGACTGCTGTTCTCACTTCGCCTGCCTCTGATCGAAGGTCTGGACGAGGCGGATCAGCCGAGCTGGAACATCTGGGAGTACAACCACGTCGACAATAGTCTGCGTCGCGTCATCACCTCCGACACCCATGCAGAAGCAGGCCATGACATCGCCCCACACTACCTGCCGGACGGCCGCATACTGTTCAGTTCCAGCCGGCAGAAAAGTGCCAAGGCGCTGCTGCTGGACGAAGGCAAGCCGCAGTACGCCGCGATCAACGAATCGGGCCAGGAGCCTATCTTCGTGCCGCATGTGATGCAGGCGGACGGCAGCGACATCCAGCAGATCTCCTTCAACCAGAGTCACGACCTGGATCCCACGGTACTGAGTGACGGACGTGTGGTGTTCAGCCGCTGGGAACGTAGCGGAGACGAGGCAATCGACCTCTATCAGATGAACCCTGACGGCACCAATCTGCAACTTCTCTATGGCGCAGACAGCCACGCCACGGGGACTGATGGGGCAACGGTGCAGTTCCTGCGCCCCCGCGAACTGCCTGACGGCGGCTTGCTGACCCTGTTGCGACCCTTCAACAACCTGGATGGTGGCGATCTGGTGCGGATCGATATCGATAATTTCGTCGACCACAACCGTCCGCTCAGCGGTGACGAAACCCTGCCGGGCACAGCCCAGCCGCCGGCCACGATAAACCTGGTACGCACCGATAGCGCCCCTTCCACCGGCGGCCGCTATCGTGACGCTTTTCCGCTCCGGGACGGCACAGACCGTCTTCTGCTGAGCTGGAGTCAGTGCCGCCTGCGAATCGAGAACCGCACCCTGCCCTGCACTGAGGAAAATCTGGCCGATCCCCGCGCCGAAGAAGCCCCCCCACTCTACGGCATCTACGTCTATGACCCGGACGAGACAACCCAGATGCCGGTGCTCACCCCTACTGATGGAGTCGTCTACGAAGAGGTGGTGGCGTTACAGGCGCGCAAAGCCCCGGCCATAATCTTTGACAATATCCCCGACTTTCTGATGGCGGAAGAGGGCGTAGGGCTGCTGCAGATCCGCAGCGTTTACGATCTGGATGGCCAGGACACTGCCGTTCCCGACCTTGCCAGTCTGTCGGATCCGGCGCTGACCACAGCCGATCAGCGTCCACTGCGTTTCCTGCGTCTGTTCAAGCCTGTAGCACTCCCCCCCGACGATCTGTTGGATATACCCGGCAGCGCCTTCGGTCGCAACCGAAGCCTGGGAATGCGCGAGATCCTCGGTTACGCCCCCATCGAACCCGACGGCTCGGTGAATATCAAGGTTCCGGCCGACACCCCCTTCAGCTTCAGCCTGCTCGACCGGAACGGGCGGCGGGTCGGCGATCGTCATGACCACTGGCTGCATCTGCGTCCCGGCGAAACACTCACCTGCCACGGCTGTCACGACCCGGCAGACACCGTACCTCACGGCCGCAAGGATGCGCTGCCGGTGGCAGTCAACGTCGGCGCCCTGGGTGACGGCCTGCCCTTTCCCAACAGCGATCCGGCGATCTGGGCCAACCAGGGAGAGACCATGGCCCAAGCCCGCGGTCGCATCAGCTGTCAGAGTAACTGCGCCGCCCTCAGTCCAAACGTCGATCTGCTGTTTGAGGATCACTGGACCGACCCGGCTGTGCGAGCAAAGGACCCCGCCTTCAGCTATCTCTACGCCGACGTGGACGCACCGGCTCCCACCACCGAATCCTGCCAGCAGAACTGGTCCCGTCTTTGCCGCACGGTGATCCACTATGAACAACATATCCATCCACTCTGGAATGTCCCACGTCCGCTGCTGGACGCAAACGGCCAGCTGATCGAGGATCGCCGCTGCAACCTGTGCCATGGAACCATCGACGAAAACGGCGCCCTGCAGGTTTCTGCCGGCCAGCTCGATTTGAGTGACGGTCCTGCGGACGCTCAATCCGACCATTTCAAGGCCTACCGGGAACTGCTCTATTCCGACAATGTGCAGGAGATCATCAACGGCCTGTTGCTGGATCAGTTGGTACAGGACACCGACGGCGAGGGCAATCTCCTGTTTGAAACCGACGCACACGGCAATCTTATCCTTGACGCCGACGGTCTGCCGATCCCGATTATGGTGACGGTACGCGCCCCCGGACCCTCGATGCGGGCCGGTTCCTCACAGACCAGCTATTTTTTTGACCGCTTCATGGTGGGTGGCTCCCACGAAGGATATCTGAGTCCGGCCGAACTACGACTGTTGTCCGAATGGCTCGACATCGGTGCCCAGTATTGGAACAACCCCTTCGACATTCCCGTCGAAGATTGACCCCGATGGCCTCTGTCCGCCCTCGCTTATTTCTGCTCTACCTGCTTCCGTTCTGGCTGTTGAGTACGCTTGCAGCAGCGGAAGAGCACTACCGGGAGGTGGAGATCAGCGCGCCCTACATTGAGTTGCAGACCGGCCCCGGACGCGCCTTTCCCGCTATTCATGCCGTGGGGCGGGGTGAGCGGGTGGAGATCCTCAAACGCCGCACCGACTGGTTCAAGCTGCGTACCCACAAAGGCGTTGAGGGTTGGGTCCATCTGGATCAACTCAGTGGAAACCTCGACCACCAGGGCGAGCCGTTGCACCTGGATGCACCTCGACTGGACGACTTCAGCCGACGCCGCTGGGAAGCAGGCCTGCTGGGCGGATATTTTGAAGGCGCCGCCCTGCTCAGCGCATACGGCGGCTTCGCCCTGTCACAGAATCTCAGTGCCGAGTTCGCCTTCTCCCACGCCCTGGGGAACGTCTCAAGCCAACTGATGGCAGATATAAATCTTGTTGCCCAGCCGTTTCCTGAATGGAGAATCTCGCCCTTCTTCACCATCGGCACCGGCCTCATCCACACGCGACCACGCAGCACCCTGGTGCAGAGCGAGGACCGCACTGACCAGACCGCGAACGTGGGGCTCGGGGCGCGCCTCTACCTGGGACGCCGTTTCATGCTGCGCGGTGAATACAAAAACCGACTGGTGTTCACCAGTCGTGACGACAACGAGGAGTACTCGGAATGGAAATTAGGCATCGCTTTCTTCTTCTGAAAAGCCGACCGATCAGACAATCTGTCGGCTTCTGGCTGCTGATAGCACTGCTACCCTGGCAATCCCTGTCGGCAGCCGGGGGGATGGAGAGCGGCAGGGAGCCGGTGATTCTGCCCGACCTCGATCGGCGCGAGATCGTCGAGCCTGAGATCGACACCGAAGATTTCGAGATCAGCCTGTTTGCCGGCGCGCTCAGCATCGAGGACTTTGGCACCAACCCGGTCTACGGCGCGCGTCTCGACTACCATCTCAGCGAAGATTTTTTCCTGCAGGTGGATGCAGGCTACTCCCGCGCCAGCAAGACCAGCTATGAACTACTCAGCGGCAGCGCACAGTTACTCACAGACGACGAACGCGATTTTACTTATTACAATTTCTCTCTCGGATACAACCTGTTGCCCGGAGAGGTTTTCATTGGAAAGGGACGGGCCTTCAACAGCCATCTCTATCTGATCGGCGGCGTCGGCAATGTCACCTTCGCAGGTGACGACCATTTCAGCGCCAATCTTGGACTGGGTTACCGCTTCCTGTTCACCGATGCCTTTGCCCTGCATCTTGACGTGCGGGACCACCTCTTCAACAGCGACCTGCTTGGAGAGGATAAAACCACTCACAACCTCGAATTGAGTGCCGGTCTGAGCCTGTTCTTTTGAAATCAGGAACCTTGAGAATGATAAACACTGCCAAACAACACACAATATTGACCGCACTGATGCTAATGCTGTCGCTGCAAACCACGCCACTGTGGGCGGCCTCTCAGCTGGCACCCGACTTCACCCTGAAGAGTCTGAGCGGTGAGAACCTGCGTCTCAGCGAACTGCGTGGAGAGGTGGTGATGATCAACTTCTGGGCAAGCTGGTGCGGCCCCTGCAGACAGGAGATGCCGCTGCTTGAAGAGCTCTACCAACGCTACCAGCCCCTCGGTTTTACCCTGCTGGGGATCAATGTGGAACAGGATGATGCCAAGGTACGCAAGCTGGCCAAGGAGCTGGGGGTGAGCTTTCCGATCCTGATCGACAAGAACAACCAGGTCAGCAAAGACTATGCCGTATCCGCCATGCCGACCACCCTGCTGATCGACCGGGATGGCAATCAACGATTCCTGCATCAAGGTTATCGGCCCGGTTACGAACAAGCCTATCAGGAGCAGATCCGGCAACTGGTGAAGGAGTAGACCATGCAAGCGATCATCCTCTCTGCGGTGCTCCTGGTGCTGGCGTCATTGGCAGGTTGCGCCGTGGAGCCCTGGGTCAAACCCTACGAACGGGCAAAGCTGGCCGATCCAATCATGAACTTCAGTCGCAATCCGGTGGCAGGCAGCTACCTGAACCATGTCTATCAGGCACGAGAGGCTGCACGCGGCGCCGAAGTTGGTCAGGGAGGCGGCTGTGGCTGTAACTGAGATCGAAAAAACCAACCGATTGCTGCTGATCGGCAGCTTCGCCGTTGCCTTGCCGGTACTGGCGGCACAACTGCCAGAGGAGCGGGCGGATGCCATGTACCACCTCTACGATGGTGGCGGGGTGACAGTCAGCGGCCCCTCCATCCTGGTACGCAAGCAATTCGGCGAGAGCTTCTCAGCCTCCGCCAACTACTATGTCGACGCCATCTCCAGCGCCTCTATTGACGTGGTGACCACCGCCAGCCCCTACACAGAGAATCGCACTGAAATCAGCGCATCGGTGGACTACCTGTATGGCAACTCACAGATGAATCTGGGCTACACCAACAGCGAGGAGAGCGACTACAGCGCCGATACGATCCATTTCAGTATCGGACAGGATCTGTTCGGAGACCTCACCAACGTCACCCTGGGTTACAGCCGGGGCAGTGATGAAGTACGACGCAACGGTGACTCCGGCTTCAGCGACGAGGTGACGCGTAACAGTTTCAGTCTCGCCCTGAACCAGGTGGTCACCGCCAACACCCTGTTCGCCCTCTCCTGGGAGACCATCGCTGACGAGGGTTTTCTCAACAACCCCTACCGCTCGGTGCGTTATCTGGATGCGTCCAGCGCGACAGGTTACAGCTTTGAATCCGAAGTCTACCCCCGAACCCGTACCAGCAACGCCCTGTCGGCCCGCCTGCGCTACCATCTGCCATACCGTGCAGCGCTCTCGGGGGAGTATCGTTATTTCTCTGACACTTGGGGCATCACAGCCCATAATACCGAACTCGATACCGAACTCGGCTACACTCACCCGCTGGGAGACAACTGGACCTTTGATCTCAGCTACCGCTATTACACCCAGAACGGCGCAGATTTCTACAGCGACCTCTTCCCGCGGGTTCAGTCACAGAACTACCTGGCGCGTGACAAGGAGCTGAGCAGTTTCTCCAGCCACTCGGTCGGCTTTGGAATGAGTTACAAACTGCTGCGGGAGAGCTGGAAAATGGTGGACAGCGCCAGCCTCAATCTCGCCTACAACTATCTCTATTTCAACTACCGGGATTTCCGTGATATCAGCCAGTCGGAAGCAGTAGGAGAGGAACCGCTCTACGAACTCTCCGCCAATGTGATGCGGCTCTATCTCTCTGTCTATTATTGATTGCAGCATCGGGCGTTTTTAGACGGGCGCTAGAGTTAAGAATGTAGGCCTGATCAAGCGTAGCGGATCGGGCATCCCAACATTGACTACGCGCACGGAGTTGCCGGTTCCGCTACGCTTGAACCAGCCTGTTCAAGATTGTCTCTCCCGGCGATATGAGGAGAAGTCTACCCCGGTTACCACCAACCGCTCCTTCGCGGAACGGAATGAGGTCTTTCCCAACGCCTCCTGTGTCGTCTCTCTGGTTGATCGGCTGATCCATCGCTCAGAGATCCTCACCATCGATGGGGCATCCTACCACCTCAAAGAGGCGAAGAAGCGAACAGCGCCAAGCTCTAAAGCGAAGGCAGCGCAAAACCACAGCGCCATCGAAAAAGGGCGCCAAATCATGACACCGCTCAAGATACCGAACGACTGGTCCCCGCGAGAAGCCCTGGCCGTCTACACGTTCATCGATGAAATCCGAGATGCCATCTGGAATCGCTACGATCTGCAACTGATTGAGCTGATGAAGGAGTGAACATCAAACTGTTCAGCTAACTCCGCCAGGGTTTTATCACCCTTCAAGGCTGCCACAGCCGCCTTGGCTTTGAAGTTTGACGAATGGTTTCTACGTTTTCTTCTCATCTTCTGCTCCTGTCTCTCGGACATTAGTGTTGCAGAAGACACTTAAACTTTCCTCATTCCTGTCCAACGACTGGGATCCACCCATGTCAAAGTTCATAATTCAACTGGCATATAGAAAAAAACGAATCGGCCCCGTTCGAAATCCACTTTCAGCTTGGCACCATGGTGGATGCCATAGTCCACATAACCGGGTACCGCGCTATCCTGATGGCACTCGCTGGAATGCTGAGGTGATTCAAAATCACGGTCCCGGTCATACCAGGATATCAGCATAAAGTCTGAAAACCGTTTACCAGCCAAACTATCAGCCACTTTCATCGCCTCCAGATAATCTTTTAACGGTTTCTCTGCAATAAATTCAATCACATGGATGTCAGACATATCTGGTGGGCTTGGCACCGGACAACTCAGTTCCAAGCCGGCTTTTTTCTCTTGCATCGCTATCAATCTCCCGTCTGAGATACAAATATTTTGTCAGTAACCTATACTTTTACCTTATCCCATCATTTTCGGGAAATGGGCTATCTTTGACACTTCCCCAGAACTAAGAGCAGATGTTTTCAAGAGTGCACTGATGTAGTGCAAATCAAAAAGATAAGCCAGGGCACGCGTGAGCAGTGAATCCAGTGAACGATCTCAAGTCCATCATAAATGAGGCTTTCGAAAAACGCGCCGACATTACGCCGCTTTCCGCCGACACACTCGTCAGAGACGCTGTTGATGAAATCATCAACCAACTAGACCATGGCACAATCCGCGTCGCAGAAAAAATCAATGGTAACTGGCAGGTCAATCACTGGATAAAAAAGGCGGTCTTGCTCTCCTTCCGTTTTTCGAATAACGATTTTGTAAAAGGGGGGTTTACCAACTACTACGACAAAGTCCCCTCGAAATACGCCGATTACAACACCAGGGATTTCCGCAGTGACCATGTGCGCGTGGTGCCTCCCGCCAGTGCACGCCGGGGTGCCTATATCGCACCGTCCTGCATTCTCATGCCCGCCTACATCAACATCGGCGCTTATATCGATAGCGGCACTATGGTTGACACCTGGTCCACCATCGGCTCCTGTGCCCAAATAGGCCAAAACGTTCACATTTCAGGTAATGTTGAGATCGGCGGTATGCTGGATCCCCTGCAGGCGTCGCCTACGATCATCGAGGACAACTGTTTCATCGGCTCCCACTCCAATATTGTAGAGGGGATAATCATCGAAACCGGTTGTGTGATCTCCATGGGTGTCCACATCAGCCAGAGCACAAGAATATACAACCGCCAAACGAAAGAAACCGTCTACGGCCGCGTTCCCGCCGGCTCTGTCGTGGTACCTGGCAATCTGCCAGCCGACGATGGCAGCCACAGTCTCTACTGCGCCGTAATCGTCAAGCAAGTCGACGAAAAGACCCGCTCCAGGATCAGCATCAATGAACTGTTAAGAGATATCTGAACAGGTATGACAGCCACCTGATTCTGCGTGTATAGTCCGCAAACCCTATCTCTAAATTTTGCGAAAATGATGACGGCGATCTACGGCATTCCCAACTGCGATACCATGAAAAAAGCCCGCAAGTGGCTCGATGACCGGAGTATCGACTACCACTTCCACAATTACAAAAAAGAGGGGCTGGACGAAACACTGTTGTTGCAGTGGATTGAAGCAGTTGGCTGGGAAAAACTGCTCAACAAGCGAGGTATGATGTGGCGCAAGCTGGATCAGGAGACAAGGGACAACATAGACGAAGGCAGTGCCATTCGCATCATGCTGGAGACACCGTCGATCATAAAACGTCCGGTTTTGGATGATGGCAAAGCGCTGCATGTGGGATTCAGCGATGCCGACTACCGGGGGATTTTTGGCAACTAACAACGCACAAATTATCTGATCTGC
Organism: gamma proteobacterium endosymbiont of Lamellibrachia anaximandri; assembly: GCA_016756855.1. GTDB lineage: Bacteria > Pseudomonadota > Gammaproteobacteria > Chromatiales > Chromatiaceae > QGON01. The sequence continues at coordinate 8,697 of JAESPD010000049.1, forward strand.
AGGCCGATTCAAGCACAGCGGAACCGGCAGACATTGATTGCTGTGCCGAGCCTGTCGCCTGATCCGCTACGCTTGATCAGGCCTACGAATCAGGGACAAAGCCGGCCCGAATACCCTATAGAGAAGAAGTAATACCCCCCATCCACCACTCTCCGTTTCCTGTATAATGGCTAGTTTTCGTTTTTCCGGGATTGCCGCATGATCAAAATCAACGAGAACTACAACAAACTCCAGGCCTCATATCTGTTCTCCGATATCGCCAAGCGGGTCATTGCCCACACTGAGGCGAACCCTGATCAGAGCATCATCCGCCTCGGTATCGGCGACGTCACCCGCGCCCTGCCGGACGCCTGCATCAAGGCGCTTCATGCTGCAGTGGACGAGATGGCCAGCGACAACTCCTTTCACGGTTACGGCCCGGAACAGGGATATGACTTCCTGCGCGAGGCCATCGCCAAAGGAGACTTCCAATCCCGTGGTGCCGATATCGAGGCCGACGAGATATTCGTCAGCGACGGCGCAAAATGCGACTCCGGCAACTTTCAGGAGATCTTCGCCGCCGACGCCACCGTTGCCATCCCCGATCCGGTCTACCCGGTCTACGTCGACACCAATGTCATGGCCGGCCGTACCGGCGAGGCGAAGGATGGCCGCTATGAAGGACTGATCTATCTGGACGCCACCAAAGAAAATAGTTTCATCCCCGATCTGCCGGAAACGCCGGTCGATCTCATCTATCTCTGTTTCCCCAACAATCCGACCGGGGCCACCGCCACCAAAGAGCAGCTGAAGGCCTGGGTCGACTACGCCCGGGACAACAAGGCGCTGATCCTTTTCGACGCAGCCTACGAGGCCTTCGTGCAGGATGACAGTCTGCCCCGCTCCATTTACGAGATAGAGGGCGCCAAAGAGGTAGCGGTCGAATTCCGCAGTTTTTCCAAGACCGCCGGTTTCACCGGTACACGCTGCGCCTACACTGTGGTTCCCAAAGCCTGCATGGCCTACACCAAGTCCGGTGAGGCCACCTCCGTGCACTCACTCTGGAACCGCCGCCACACCACCAAGTTCAACAGTGTCTCCTACCCGGTACAGCGCGCCGCAGAAGCGGTCTTCAGCCCGGAGGGGCAGGCCCAGGTGCAGGAACTGGTCTCCTACTACTTGAAGAACGCCAAATATATCCGTGAACAGATGGAGTCGCTGGGTTACGACTGCATCGGCGGCGAGAACTCCCCCTATATCTGGATCGATGCCAAAGGCGACTCCTGGGAGTTCTTCGACAAACTGCTGAACAATACCGGCGTGGTCTGCACCCCCGGCGCCGGCTTCGGCAAATGCGGCGAAGGTTACATCCGCATCAGCGCCTTCAACAGTTTCGAAAACGTCCAGGAAGCGATGTCCCGGATCAAAGACGCGCTCTAATCCGCCGCCAGCAGGAAACCACGATGCCAATATCCCTAGAATTCGAGCACCGGCTCTCCCCTGTTCTGAAGAACATCGTCGAGCACTATGGCACCCCTTTTCATCTCTACGATGAGCAGGGTATTCTCGATACCGGCAAAACCCTGACCGAGGCGTTTTCCGGCATCGCGGGTTTCCGCGAGTACTTCGCAGTCAAGGCATTGCCCAATCCCAGGATCATGCAGATCATGCAGTCGATGGGATTCGGCTTCGACTGCAGTTCCATCGCAGAACTGATCCTCAGCCGCGATATCGGCGCTTCCGGCGAGGACATCATGTTCACCTCCAACAACACCAGCCCGACTGAGTTCGAAGCGGCAGCAGCCCAAGGCGGCTGTGTACTCAATCTCGACGACATCTCCCTGATCGACAAGGTGCCTGAGATGCCTGAACTGGTCTGTTTTCGTTACAACCCTGGTGAACGCCGCACCGGCAACAGCATCATTGGCAACCCGGTGGAAGCCAAATACGGCGTCACCCACGACCAGCTGCTGGACGCCTACAAAGCAGCCAAGGGACGCGGCGCCAAACGTTTCGGCCTGCACACCATGCTCGCATCCAACGAGCTGAACTACACCTACATGGTTGAGACCGCCCGCACCCTGCTGGAGCGGGTCGAGTGGATCTCATCGCAACTGGGCATCACCTTCGATTTCATCAATATCGGTGGCGGCCTGGGCATTCCCTACCGTCCTGGAGACGAAGCCCTCGACATCCAGTCCATGGGCCGGGAGATCACCGCGCTCTTTGATACCTTCAAGTCCCATAACGGTTATGCCCCCAAACTCTACGTTGAAAGCGGCCGTTACATGACTGGCCCCCACGGTGTTCTGGTCACCCAGGCGATCAACCGCAAGGAGATCTACCGCACCTATGTCGGCGTGGACGCCTGTATGTCCGCCCTGATGCGCCCCGGCATGTATGGGGCCTACCACCATATCGACGTATTGGGTAAAAGCGGTGACGATGAGACGGTGGATGTGGCGGGTTCACTTTGCGAGAACAATGACAAGTTTGCCGTCCAGCGCAGTCTGCCGAAGATCGAGGACGGAGACATCCTCTACATTCACGATACCGGCGCCCACGGCCAGGCAATGGGTTTCAACTACAACGGCAAGGTACGGCCAAAGGAGCTGCTGCTGAAGAGCGACGGCAGCGTCGAACTGATCCGCCGTGAAGAGACGCTGGATGACTATTTCGCCACTCTGAGCTTCGAAGACGACCGGTTTATTCCTGCATCCGGCTAGTTCGTAGGCATGATCAAGCGCAGCGGATCAGGCAAAGGTCCTGATTTAACCAACGGGTTTTGCCGGTTCCGCTGCGCTTGAACCGGCCTACAGATTACGGTTAGGCGTATTCATCGACCCCAAGCAGGGCACTAACATAGGCTCGCTCATCGCTCTCTGCTGTGGATGCATAGGCACTGAGCGCCCGACTTGAAAGGGGGTCCAGATCGATCTGATAGGGGTTTCCTCTGGTTCTGATCCTGAGTATCAAAGCCTCCGCTTCGATGGCCGAAGGCACTTGGCGCGGCAGGGCCGTTTGCTGCGACTGCAGCATCTCCTCCACACCACGAGACACCGACGCCGACTCACGCGTGAGTAAGCGCTGTTCAAGGGGAAGGGTGAGTGAGCCTGAAATCTTCACTTGATTCGTCTTGGCCTATGTCCGAGTGCAGATTATAGCCTACCGGGTCAGGTCGACTCTGCGCTATAACCCGCATCCTTTACCGCAGCAATAAGCAGATCAACCGCAGCGGAGCCAGTAATCACTGCCTCACCGGAATCGAGGGTAACCTCGACAGTTTCCACGCCCCCAACACCCTGCAGGGCCTTGGTAACATGATTCACGCAGTGGGGGCAGGTCATGCCGGTAACATTGAGTTTGACAGACACGGAACTCTCCATTCTCAGTGGTTGAAAAAAACGCAGCCGGTTGGCATTAACAACCACCGTCACCGATGACAATGCCATGGCGGCGCTGGCGAACATCGGCGGCAACAGCCAACCAGTGACCGGGAACAGCACCCCGGCAGCCATGGGTATGCCGATCACATTATAGATAAAAGCGCCGAACAGATTCTGCTTGATATTACGGATCGTAGCGCTGGATATGGCAATCGCACTACTCACATCGGCCAGCGAGTCTCCCGCCAGGGTGATATCGGCGTTGTCGATAGCAACATCGGCCCCGCTACCGACGGCAAAACCTGTATCTGCCTGGGCCAGCGCAGGGGCATCATTGACGCCGTCACCCACCATGCCGACCCGGTACCCCTGCTGCTGCAGCGACTTCACAACGTCAAGCTTCTCTCCCGGCAGACGTTCGCTGTGAACCTCGTCAATGTTCAGCTCGGCGGCTACCGCCTCTGCCGTCGCCCGGTTGTCTCCGGTACACATCACGACCCTGACGCCTTCGCGCTGCAGGGTCTCCACAGCTGCAAAACTGTCGGGACGAACCGGATCGTTCACTGCCAGCAATCCCGCAATCTGCGAATCGACCGCCAGCCAAACCGGCGTGGCCGCGTTGGCGGCATGCTGCGAAGCCTCCTTCAGCAGGGCCGGTGGGATGATGATGCCCTGCTCCTCCATCAGATGATGATTGCCAAGCAGAAGCCTGTGCCCCTCGGCCTGTCCTGAAACCCCCCTCCCCTCCAGGGCCTGAAAATCACTCACCCCGGCAACATCGAGACCGCGTCTTCTTGCGGCCTCAACCACGGCTTCGGCCAGGGGATGCTCCGAGCCTGTCTCAACCATTGCAGCAAGGCGGATCACTTCGCTCTCCGGAGTGGCACCGGCGGGGTGGATAGCAGTCACCGCTGGACGCCCCTCAGTCAGGGTGCCGGTCTTGTCGACCACCAGATGGGTCAGGCGACTGGCACTCTGCAACGCGTCGCTGTTTCGTATCAGGATATTCAGCTGGGCTGCCCGGCCGGTACCGACCATAATCGCAATCGGCGTCGCCAGCCCCAGGGCGCAGGGGCAGGCGATCACCAGGACTGCAATACCCGCGGTGAGAGCGTAGGCGACGCGGGGATCCGGCCCAATCTGAGACCAGACAATCGCTGTCAATACTGCTATCACTATCACAATCGGGACGAAAACCGCCGCCACCCGATCCACCAAACGAGCAATGGGAGGCTTGCTCATCTGCGCCCGCTTCACCATGGTAATGATGTGGGCCAGGGTCGTCTCCTCGCCCAGCCGGGTAATGCGAAACAGCAGCGTGCCGCTACGGTTCATGGTGCCACCGGTCACCTGATCTCCCGGCTGCTTGGCCACCGGCATCGACTCACCCGTCAACATCGATTCGTCGACGCTGGAGCGTCCTTCGAGGACTTCACCGTCGATAGGCATCCGCTCACCCGGGCGCACCCGGACATGATCCCCGAGCCGCAGCAGCGAAACCGGTATCTCCACCTCGCCAAACTCCCGCTCGACAACTGCTGATTTTGGCGCCAGCCCCACCAAACTGCCAATCGCCTCGCTGGTGGTCCGCTTTGCTCCTGTCTCCAGCATGTGGCCGAACTGCAGAAAGGCGAGGATGAGCACCGAAGCGTCGAGATAGAGATGACCACCGCCGGGGATGAAGTCGGGCCGGATGATGAGTATTACCGAAGAGAGCCAGGCAGCGCCGGTGCCCAGGGCCACCAGGGTATCCATGTTGGCGGCAAAGTGCCTGGCCTGCTTCCAGGCACCCCGATAGTAGTTGCGGCCGCTGAACCACATCACCAACAGACAGACCCCGGCAACCAGCCCCCAGAAGGCCTGACCGCTGAGTCCAACCGGCCCTTCAGCATCCGACAGGGCCGGTAGCAAACCTGCAAGATTCGCCGCCATCAGCCCACCACCGACGAGGGCTGCCAGCAGCGCCCGCTGCCGGGAGCGACGGATCTCCTGCTGCGCCTCCAACTCCTGTTCTGCATAGGGGTCGACAAACTGCTCCAACAGTTTGCTCTCATAGCCCGCCGAACGCAGAGCAATCAACAGATCGGCGGGATGCGTGGTGGCGGTCACGAAGAGCGTCTCGCCTTCGATGGCCACTTTTGCAGTGACATCCAGGCTACGGATGACCGCTTCCAGCGCTTCAGGCGGCACCGTTTCGCCAAGGCCGGGTACTGAGAGCAGCAGGCTGTCGCTGGCCTTGGGACGTTCCAGCAAGCGGGCACTGTATCCCTGGTCTGTTATGGCGTTGACCACTTCCCCGGAATCACCACCCACGACCTGCGCCCGCTTCTCCACCAAATTCACCGAGGTCTCGCTGACCCCTGAAACCGACCGAATAGCGCGCTCCACAGCAACCACACAGCTAGAGCAGGTCATATCGCCGATGGCAATCTCATAATCACCGCTAATCTGTTTTTCGACTACAGGCGGGGGAACAGTGGAATCAGGAATGGGACAATCGACAGGAATCTGCGGCAGAGGGTGGGCGTTGTAGCCCGCTTCCACAATCGCCTCTATGACCTTATGGGGCAGGCCACCACCGACCCGGGCGAACTGCTTCTCCAGGTCGACCTCGACACTTGCAACGTCGGCCACCGCCGACACCGCCTTCTCCACCGCCGCCACGCAGTGGCCGCAGCTCATACCCTCAATGGCGATGAGATAGGGTGCCTCGTCCGTGTCTGCTGCCGGGGAGATCATGCCAGACCGGCCCAGTTCAGCCAGGGGGCCAGCCCATCGGACGGCCGCCCAAGAGGTGCAGGTGGATGTGGAATACCGTCTGACCTGCTTCGGCGTTACAGTTCAGCAGGGTACGATAGCCAGCCTCGGCGATACCCTCTTTCTCGGCGATCCTGGCCGCAGCCAGGACCATCTTGCCCATCAAGGCCTCATCATCGGACTCAAGGTCATTCAGGGTGGAGATATGGCGTTTTGGAATCACCAATATATGGGTCGGCGCCTGGGGATTCAGATCCCGGAATGCCAGGACCTCATCATCCTCATAGACCACATTCGGCTGGATGTCGCCGCTGACCATTTTACAGAACAGACAATCGCTCATGGTTACTCCTTGTTCGGAACAGCGCCCAGTCAGTCGGATGGGCTTGGTGGTGGTTGCTGGAATGGCTTCCCATTCAGACACACTATGATGATAGACACCAATTGGAGCCGGTTGTCCCTGTCAAAACTCGGAACGGCCTGAAAAAGCGTGGGCGATGGTCGCCCCATCGACATACTCCAGCTCGCCTCCCATCGGGACGCCTTGGGCAATGCGCGTGGTGCGGATGCCCCGGACATGTGCCATATCGTGAATGTACTGGGCTGTCGCCTCACCCTCCACCGTTGGATTGGTGGCAAGTATGACCTCCTTGACCTCACCCTCTGCGAACCTTGCATCCAGCAGATCCAGGCCAATCTCCCGTGGCCCTATCCCATCCAGGGGGGAAAGATGGCCACCCAGCACAAAATAGAGTCCACGATAGTCGATAGCCTGCTCAAGGATGGTCTGGTCTGCGGGGGTCTCCACCACGCACAGCTGGGCAGAGTCGCGGTGCGAATTGGTGCAGAGGTGACAAAACTCCTGCTCCGTCAAGGTCCGGCAGCGGCTGCAGCGGCCAATCTGCTCCATTGCCTCAGCCATGATGCGGGAGAGATGCCTGCCCCCTTCACGATCCCGCTCCAGCAGATAGTAGGCCATCCGCTGGGAGGTCTTTGAACCTACGCCGGGCAGGCAGCGCAACGCCCCTATCAGTTGGTCAAGCAGACTCTGTGAAGACATCGGGAACCCAGAGTCCTAAAAAGGCAGTTTCATACCCGGCGGCAGTCCCATCCCGGCAGTCAGACCGGACATGCTCTCCTGCATCTTCTGGGAGACCCGCTGAGCCGCATCGTTCATGGCTGCTGCGATCAGATCCTCGAGCATCTCTTTATCGTCTTCCATGAGGCTGTCATCGATAGAGACGCGACGCACCTCATGCTTGCCGTTCATGATCACTTTCACCATGCCGCCACCGGATTCACCGGTAACCTCTTCCTGAGCCAGCCGCTCCTGGGCCTGTTGCATCTCGGCCTGCATCTTCTGGGCCTGTTTCATCAGGTTGCCTATACCACCCTTCATTACCGAATCCTCATCAAAGAAAAAGTTAATTTAATCGTAACTGTTCAGCACAATTCAATGTAGGTCGGGTTAGTCGCGCAACCGCACAAGGCCCAAATACGGCACTGCAACTTGCGCGCGGCCTAACCCGACAATCCGATGTTGGGTTACGATGCGCGCGAAGCTTGGCAACAAAATGATAGTTTGCAGCAATGCGCATCTAACCCAACCTACAAAAAGCACATATTCAGGACCAAACTGAATAGTTACATTCAATCTACCGGTTTGACGGAGCCACTGACCACTCGCGCGGATAGATGCTCTTCCAGCTCTCTCACCAGCGGATCTTCAGCCATGGAGGCCTCAGCTGCCTGCTGGCGTTCATTCAATGCCCGTTTCTGCCGCATGGCGGGAGTCTCCTTGTCGGAGGTTCCCACCACAAAATCGATTTTGACTTCAGCACCCAATACGGACCGGATACCGTCCAGCAGACGTTTCTCCGCCTGTCCAACCCTGAGTTGTCTGGAGGCAGGGTCAAGCTTGAGCCTGAGTTCCTTCCCATCCCACCCGGCAAAGACACAATTATTGGCCAGCTGGCTGGCAATGCCGCCAAGCCTGAGACCTGCCGCAAACTCATCCCAACGGCTGGGGTCGGTGACCTGCTCCTCCGGCTGTATCGGTTGGGGTTTAGCTGCCTGAGTCGGAGCGCGCGCGCTCCCTACCGGCTTTCTGCCAACTGAAGTGGTCGCATTTGACTGAGGTGATCCTGATGGCGCCTGAGTGCTTTTTCGCGTATTAGAACCAGATCCGGCAGCCTCAGGTCTGAAGGCCAGCATGCGCAACAGCAGCATCTCGAAGCCACTGCGGGGATCCGGCGCGAGTGACAACTCCCGCTGTCCACTCAGACCGATCTGGTAGTAAAGCTGTACATCTTCCGGGGCAAGGCGCTGTGCAAGCCGCTCTACCTGTGCCGCATCGAATGCGTCATCCGGCTGAAAATCGGGTAGCAGCTGACACAGGGCGATCTGATGCAGTAAGGCCAGAAGGTTCTGGGTGGCAGTGGCAAAATCTGCCGCCAATTCCGACATCTCAGCGATGCGCTGCAGCAAGCCTGCGGCATCATTCCCGGCAAGTGCTTCCACCAGAGCATGAATCGAATCCCCGGCAATGGTTCCGAGCATTGCCCCGACATCCGCAGCCTGCAGCGCCCCGCCGCCAAAGGCGATAGCCTGATCCAGAAGACTCAGTCCGTCACGCATGCTGCCATCGGCCCCACGAGATAGCAGTGAAAGCGACTCATCATCAAACCCAATCCGTTCCTGTTCCAGGATATGGCTGAGCTGTCCGCCGATCTGCTCCCGGGAGAGACGTTTGAGATTGAACTGCAGACAGCGGGAGAGCACGGTCACCGGTACTTTCTGGGGATCAGTGGTTGCCAGGATAAATTTCACATGCGGAGGCGGCTCCTCAAGTGTTTTCAACAAGGCATTGAAACTATGGCCGGAAAACATGTGAACTTCATCGATCAGATAAACTTTGTAGCGTCCTCTGACCGGCGCGTAGGGGACGTTTTCCAACAGTTCCCTGGTCTGATCCACCTTGGTCCGGGAAGCCGCATCCACTTCCAACAGATCGACAAACCGCCCTTCGTCTATCTCCCGGCAGGCGGAGCAGACACCGCAAGGTGTTGAGCTGACCCCCTCCTCGCAATTGAGGGATTTGGCAAAGATTCTTGCCAGGGTTGTCTTGCCGACACCACGGGTACCTGTAAACAAGTAAGCATGGTGGAGCCGGTCATTGTCGAGGGCGTTGGCAAGCGCCCTGACGACATGTTCCTGCCCAACCAGCTGGCTGAACAGTTGAGGACGCCATTTTCGGGCAAGAACCTGATAGGACATGGAAGCCGATACGTAATTCTATAAATGGATTAGAGAGGCGATGAGTGTAACCCAAGATCTCGCCTGAATCATCGCCAATGCAATGGGTTCTGCGCAGGAAACAGGAAAAGGGTGGCGGCCGATACCAGCCACACCCCGGCACACGAGTCCACTGCTGCCGCTGCTCCCTTCCGGGCCTGACGGGGTTCACAGCTTCACGTTGCGGGGGGACCGATATCAGCCACCATAGAAACAGTAATGAAGCGGCGTGATTATACGCCCTATCGGAACGAAAACAATGGAGGATGTGACCGGGAACCGGCAATCACCGGGGTCAACTATCAGCTGTTAGAGAACAACCTGCGCTTCGGGGGAATAGGAGGACTCAATGCCGCTCAGGCTCACTGCCGTCACTGCGAAATAGTGAGTACCCAGACCACTGACCGTGAACTCCGCCACCGTATCGCCACTAACCCAGACCTTCTCGTCATACTCACCGGATACCTCTCCATGATAGACATAGTAACCGGAAACATCTGTAGTGCTGCCTGCGCTCCAGGAGAGTTGAATCGGGTAGGTGCAGGAGATTGCGCCGCAGTCCACAGAGATGGAAACCATCGCCATGGAGATCGCACCGCTGGCGTCGGTGATCTGATAGAGAAATGAATCTGTGCCGGTGAATGAGGCATCAGGCACGTAGGTAATCATGTTGTCCAGACCGACAAACAGGGCGCCGTGGGCAGCCTGAGTCAGGATAGAGACAGAAACCGCCCCAATATCCTCAGCAGTGTCGTTATCCAGCACGCTGAAAACGACTTCCTGACCTTCGACGGTAGAGGCGGCATCAGGGTTCGCCACCGGCTCACGGGAGCTACCGACCGCCTCGGAAGTCGTATCGACAGTCACACTATCGTCTACACCACAGGCAACGAGCGTCAGGCTTACCAAAGCGCAAGCCAGAAACCTAAGTAAATTCGATGTGTGGAAAGTCATAATGCAAAGACCCTGTTCAGCAGTGGGCATAGAATATCGTTCCACCCCGTAAAGCGCCATACCCAACAACGTGTATTTTATGGAACAACGTCACAAATTTGTGAAATTCTCCATAAACCCCTGCGCAAAACGCGGGAACTAAATTATTTTTTATATTTTTCAATAAGTTAGAAATACAATATAAATACATAAATTCGCATTCTGTGACGTCTGACTGATTACAAAAGCATTACTGCAGCGCTTAAAGAAATAGCTTCTTAAAACGACTCTAAATCACTGATTTTAACTTTCTGCCGCCAGTCACTATTTCATGGACACATAGTAAGCATATTCCCAGAAATAGCGCTTAGCGTCTGTTTCAGGATTCGGTTTTCAGGGCCGATCACCTGGGCGGGGGGGGAAATCCAGATCAGAAAGCCCTTCATCATCATCCTCTTTGTAAAAAGCGCATTTATCTTCTAAACATCACATTAGGCTTCGTTCAATTTCAAGACATATTGCATCCAGCTGGCGCCATTGGTTCGTACAAACCAAAAGGCTCTTCCAGAATAAATTATAGAGATCGCCATATTAACTCAGGAGTTACCATGCCCAGCGCCGCACGGCTGTTTATCAAATGCCTCGAAAATGAAGGTGTCGACACTGTCTTCGGCATACCGGGAGAGGAGAACCTCGATGTCATGGATGCGCTGCTGGATAGCAGCATCAAGTTCGTCACCGTGCGACATGAACAGGGCGCCGCCTTTATGGCCGATGTCTACGGAAGGCTTACCGGCCGGGCGGGGGTTTGTCTGGCCACGCTCGGACCTGGTGCGACCAACCTGATCACCGGCTTCGCAGATGCAAATATGGACCGGGCACCCATTGTCGCCATCGCCGGGCAGGGCGCCACCACCCGGATGCACAAGGAGAGCCATCAGGTACTCGATCTGGTCAATCTCTTTGCACCCATCTCCCAATACAGTACCGAAATCCTCGAACCCGGGGTGGTACCTGAGATCGTGCGCAAGGCATTCAAAGACGCACAAACAGAGAAGCCCGGCGGCGCCTTCATCAGTTTTCCGGAAAATATTGCCGGCAGCCAGGTGAGTGAGACGATCAAGCCACTCAGAGCCCAGGCGCCAACCCCCTCCTCTCCGCCTTATGAGAAGATTGGGCAGGTGGCGGATCTGATCTCCGATGCCAAGGCACCGATCATCATGGCGGGCAACGGTGTGATACGAAGCAATGCCTGTGACGCCCTGAAACAATTTGCGGAGAACCTCAATATCCCGGTGGCCCAGACATTCATGGCAAAGGGGTGCATCCCCTTTTCCCACTCACTCAGTCTCGGCACCGTCGGCTTACAGGCCAACGACTACGTCGCCTGCGGCTTCAGCCGCGCCGACCTCATCCTCTGTATTGGTTTCGACATGGTGGAGTACCACCCCCATCTCTGGCATCCCAACGCAGATAAAAAGATTGTCCACATCGACCAAACCTATGCGGAGGTTGATGCTCACTACGTCCTTGAAGCCGGTGTAATCGGAGATATCGCCGAGTCCCTGCAGCGCATAGAGAAGCTGGCAAAACCCCGAGATGTGGCACCGACCAGCGACCTGCGGAAACTTATCATCAACGAGTTGGATCAGTATGCCGATGACGACAGTTACCCCGTAAAACCCCAGAAGATTCTCTACGATACACGGCAGGTGATGGGATCAGAGGACATTCTGATCTCCGATGTCGGCGCCCACAAGATGTGGATAGCCCGGCTCTACCGCTGTGAGCGGCCCAACACCTGCATCATCTCCAACGGCTTCGCCTCCATGGGGATCGGCGTACCCGGTGCGATCGCTGCCAAGATGGTGTTTCCGCAACGCCGGGTCATGACGATTACCGGTGACGCAGGTTTCATGATGAACTCCCAGGAGATCGAGACTGCGCTGCGGCACAACATCGCCATCGTAATCATGATCTGGCACGACAGTGAATATGGGCTGATCAAGTGGCATCAACAGCGCCACTTCGGCCGCACAGGACACATCAGCTTCAACAACCCTGACTTCGTGAAATACGCCGAGTCCTTCGGCGCCAGGGGATATCGGGTGGAGAGTGCCGAATCACTCATACCGACTTTGGAGCAGGCCTTTGCCGATGAGACCGTCGTAGTGGTTGATGTACCGGTGGACTACTCGGAGAATATGAAATTGACAGAGAAACTGGGCAAACTGATCTGCCCGATTTAGGAGAAAGAGTATTTCACCCCACCCGTCTGACAAACAACCCAGCCTATGTGTGATCATTCCCACCCTCAATGAGGGGAAACAACTGCCGTCACTGCTCTCTCAGCTGTTGGAGCAGGAGGCCATAGACCTTGAGATTATTGTGGCCGACGGGGGTTCAGACGATGACACTGTGGCGTTGGCAGCGCGTACCGGCGCCAAGGTTGCTGAGACGGCCCCTGGGCGGGGACGACAGATGAACGGCGCACTCTCGCAGTGCAACGCACCCTACCTGCTGTTTCTGCACGCCGATTCCGAACTGACCTCACGATCACAGCTGTCAGATGCGCTCAAGACATTGCAGCAACAGATTGCAGCAGCGGGACACCAGCGGATCGCCGGCCATTTCCGTCTGCGGTTTCTGCGCGACAACCCAGGCCGCGATCTCACCTACCGCTATTACGAGGAGAAGAGCGCACTGAACCGGATGGAGTGCACCAATGGCGATCAGGGGTTTCTGCTGACGCAGGAGTTCTTCAATCAGCTGGACGGTTTCGATGAATCCCTCTGCTTTCTCGAAGATCAGCGGCTGGCGGAGACCATTCGCCTCAAGGGCCGCTGGATAACCCTGCCGGGAGAGTTGCAGACTTCTGCGCGCCGCTTCGAAAGGGAAGGACTCGGGCGCCGCATGATCCTCTCCGCCCTTATCATGAATTTCCACCAGATCGGATTTATCGAATTCTTTCAACGAGCCGGCAAGGTCTATCGCAACCAGAGTGAAACCGGCCCTTTGCAACTCTCACCGATATTCCAACTTATCGATAGTCTCAACAGAGAGGCGAAAACCGGGGTCGCCCACAGACGTTGGCTGGCCACCGGTCACTATGTGCTCGGACATGCGTGGCAACCCTTCTTCTATCTCGATATCACACTGCTCAATTTTTTTGGATTCAAGAAACGCCCGTTTTTAACCCTGCACGACCGAATATTCAAACCCCTGACCAACTTCGTCCTTTTCGACTATTTGACTGCTGGTTTGGTCTGGCTCTGGTTCAGAGCTTCCTGGGTGTTCTTCCGCTACCGGGAAAAAACCTAACATTCAAAACCTCCCAAAACCTTATTGCCCCGTTTTAACAGGAACAAAAATCCCGACAGAAGCCAGACATACAGCAACGTAATAACAATACCCCGCTGTTTTCTGTCGTTTCTGCGCAAATGATATATATTCCTACTACGGGGATCCCGATTGACTCATGACACAGAATTTGGTGAGAAGCGCCACTTTTCTACAGCGCTTGCGACTCGATTTCTCCCTGTCCCGAGAGCGGTACAAATAAAACCGATGGAAGTACAACCACACGGAGAGGACCTTGAACGCAGGGCACACTGACAATATATCCACACCGGCCAGGACGGCAGACATTCAGCGGCTCAACGCCGAGCGGCTCAAACTGCTCTATTCCATGGGGCATGTTGCCCTGCTGGCCAACCAAGCCACCGCATTGGTGGCAGTTGCTATTTTTTGGCGTCCCATCGAACTTTCGCTGCTGCTCTTCTGGTTTTTCGCCCTGGGCATCATCAACGCATCCCGTGAGTTCTTGCTGCGTTCTTTCCACAAACACAATGGGCGGCCGCTCCCGGGAATCAGTTGGCAGACCGCCTATATGGCAGGCGCCATTCTCTCCGGCACACTTTGGGGAGTTTTCGGTCTATTTCTCGATTTCGGTTGGCCACTACCCTACCAAGTCGCCATGTTCCTGCTGCTGACCGGCCTGACCGCCGGCGCGATCCCCTCCAACGCCGTGGTTTTTCCTGTCTATCTGGGATTTGTTGCACCGGTCATCACACCGCTGCTGATACTGCTACTCACCAGCGGGGATGCCACCAATCAGGCCATGGCAGGCATGGTCATCATCTATCTGATCCTTGTCATTATTACCGGCCGCAACTACGCACGCAGTATCTCGCGATCACTCGCTCTGAGAATGGAAAATCGTGAACTGCTCCGAAGCATCACTTCAGCCAACGCCGAACTCTCCTTCCAGGCCAGCCACGACCCTCTGACCGGTCTCAACAACCGGCGCGAGTTCGAACACCGCCTCGAACAGGCACTGGACAATGCACAGCGGGAACACCGGCAACATGTCTGCATCTACATGGATCTTGATCAGTTCAAGATAGTCAACGATACCTGTGGTCACGCCGCTGGAGACCAACTGCTGCGCGAGCTTGCCGTGACACTGGAGCCAAAACTGCGCAGCTCAGACATCCTGGCCCGTCTTGGTGGGGATGAATTCGGCATCCTGCTGGATGGTTGTTCTCTGAACAAAGGGATGGAGATCGCCCACACATTTCAGCAAACCGTGGAAGCGTTCCAATTTTTCTGGGAAGGCAAACGGTTCCAGGTCAATGCCAGTATCGGCGTAGTCTGCATAGACCAGGGGAGTGCCGGAGCCGACACCATACCCAGTGATGCGGACATGGCCTGTTATGCCGCCAAAGATCTCGGTCGCGGGCGGGTGCATCTATACGAGAAGAGCGACAAGGAACTCGCAAAGCGCCGCATCGAATACCACTGGGTTAACCAGTTACGCGGCGCCCTGGATGAAGATCGATTTCAGCTCTACAAACAGGATATCGTGCCCTTCAACACAAGCGACAAAGAGGTGCGCCGGGCGGAGATCCTCCTGCGTTTGCAAGGAGATGGGAACGAAATCATCCTTCCCGATCAATTCCTGCCCGCAGCTGAACGTTACGGCCTGATGATGACCATCGACCGTTGGGTGATCGAACGTAGCCTGCGGTGGCTGGTTGAAAGCAGGGAAACCGACCTGTTACTCAACGTCAATCTTTCCGGCGTCTCCCTGGGGGAGGAAACCACCCTCACCGCTATCCGCCAAATGTTCATCGACTACCCGGTGGATCCCCGCGTTATCTGTTTTGAGGTAACGGAGACCGCTGCAATCGCGAATATGTCCACCGCCTCCCGATTCATCGAAGAGATGCGTGAGATGGGTTGCAGCTTTGCGCTGGATGATTTTGGCAGTGGACTCAGCTCCTTCGCCTACCTGAAACATCTGCCGGTGGACTTTCTCAAGATCGACGGCGACTTTGTGAAGGATGTACTCGATGACCCGGTAGACCGTGCAGTGGTGGAAGCGGTTATCACACTGAGCCGCAGCCTGGGTATCAGCACCATCGCAGAACATGTGGAATCTGCTGTCATAAAAGAGGAGATGATCAAGCTGGGCGTCGACTATGGGCAGGGTTTCGCGCTCGCCCGCCCTGTCCCTCTCGACTGATATTCGTCTAGTCCTGAACCAGAGTGATCTTCGCTTCCGACGTGGATTTATCGATAACGACTTTCACTTCACAATACTCCGGCTGCTCATCAACCGGCGTCGGATCATCAGAGCAGTTGCAGCCCGCAATGATCCCGGCATAAAAAATACCTGCATGCACCCTAACAGCGGTTGAGTCATCTGACACACCGATAACCATCAGACGAAAGGGCGTTTCACCGACATAACTGCTGTTCGCCAATCCCTGCTGCAGGGGGAGCTTTTCGGCATCCAATTGCTCAATTTCATCCTTGAGAACATCCCTGAACTCAGGCGTATTCCAACTGTTTATGGATCGGGTAAGTTTCAACATATTGAGAGATCAGGGCACTTTGAGTGCGCGCATATAAATTTGTAACCAATTGATTTACATAAATTGTTCACCATTTAGTTTACACAGGGTTTATACCCACGGGAAGCCCTGCTGCATGAAAGAGCAGGAGTGGCTCGTGCGTTCCTGACTGAATCCAGCTTTAATCCACAACCAAATCAATCCGGTAACCCGCATGACAGGAGATGCAATTCTGCATCAGTTCGGCCAATGCGCCCAGGGTCTGCTCCTTGTCACCGAACTGTTCGGCATCCAGAGCCAGGGAGTCAAATTTGGTATGGGTATCGAATCCCAGTTTCTTGAAATCGAGAGGCAGTTTTCCCATCAAGGAGACTGGCACGGCTTCCTGCGCCGCGCGTCCCACTTTACGCGCGGCATCGGCGACCTTTTTCATGTCATCCTGAACAACACCTTCATTGATCTGCTGCACGGTCACCAGAAAAGCACGCATCTCCGCCATCACCAGATCCTTTTCGGCAGGTTCCAACTGCAGGCTCAAGCGCCCGTCGGTAGCCTGTTCGACGCTACCAACGACGATAAATTTGTAGGCCATGCCCAGTATTGCGATCAGCATCAGGGCGGTAATGGTCCAGCAAGTCTTACACATGGTTGAATCTCTCCTTTTTTGGGTCAGTCCCAAGTTTACTTATCCAATTTTGCGCTGCCGCCGTCTGCCTGCAACGCATGAAAAAAATATCTCTCATCGATTCGGGGCGTCTATAGAGACGCCCCAAACGCGCATTTCAGGCAATCAACCCGAACAGGCTGCTCCGTCCGGTACCCCAAACTTTTTCAGGATACTGGAGAGCGGGCAGATATTGGTGATACCACTCTGCATCAGGTTAGCGCCAACAAACAGTGTCAAAAACGCCCAGTAGGAATGGATATAGTGAGTCAGGGCCAGACTCAGCAGGATCATCATTCCCGCCATCAGGCGGACAATTCTATCAATAGTCATAATGTATTCCACTTAATATGGGATCGAATCAAAGTGCGTAGCTCAACTGCAGGTAGACGATGTTCTGCTCGATGGATATGGTATTGCCGGAGCCGGAGTTTGACGTTAACTCATTTTCAAAGGCGTGAGTATAGGAGAATGAGCCGGAGATCCGATCAGTAAGTTTACGCGTCAGCCCCATAGAGAGATGCAGTTCCGGAATCGCCACGGAGCCGAGATTGTTGTCCACATCCTCTTCACCAAAAGGCGCCTCCGCATAGTTGATGCCAAACCGCACAGTCGTCTTCGGGTTTATCTCTTTCTGCACGCCCAGGGCTATGACCAGTTGGTCATCCCAGCCGAAGTTGAGTGACGACGGCACCATCATTCCAAAATCTCCCGGTGTATAACCGGCAGGGTGACTGACATTCACCGATCCCATGGTATCGCTGAAGTTGATCCATTTGGCATCCAGTTCGACCAACATACCGTCGAGGGGACGGAAGGCAAAACCCAGTGCAAAGGTTTGGGGCATATCAATATCGACACCAAACTTTCCGGCGGCTGTATTGAATTCATGTTCACTTACGTCCGTCTTACTGACCCATGACGCACCAAACTGCATCCTCTCATTGAGGTGATAGATCGCACCCAGTGTCACGCCAAAACCAAACTGCTGGTTTTGCGCAAAGGTGAAACCGGGCGTACTCAGTGCCAAACTCTGGTAGCCAATATTGACAGAACCACCGAGAGAGAGTTTGTCACTGACCTTGTATGCAACCGTCGGCGCCAACTTAAAAAATCCCTTGGTGGTCACGAACTGCTGATTGTTGGGCATTGGAAGGGCATCCGAAAAATCAACACCGAAACCCGAGATGGCTGCCATACCCAAACCAAAATAGAGTTGGTCGTTGATTTTGAACGCAGCAGTTCCGGACGGCATGAAAAAGAGGTTGGAATCACTCTCGTTGCCATTGACCTCTCTTGGGGGATTAAGAAATCCCGGACTCAGATCGAACCTGGCCTCTTCGATTCCGAGTTCGGCAATTCCCGCCGGATTGGTGAGCAGGGTACCGGTATCCTGTGGTGCTGCCACCACGGCTCCACCCATGCCCCATTGGGTCGCAGTCACGCCCAACACCTGATCTCCGTTGGTCGCATTCGCAGCCATCGGCAGGCTGCCGAGCAGCGCAATTACCAGGATATTTTTTCCTCTATTCATCAACATTTTCGACTCCTCTGGATATTTGATTTTCTATTTATAATTTTTGTATCAGCGCAATAAACTTGACTGACCAGGGACGCCACGAAACATGGCGTGGCAACCCACGCACCCTCCAGTGATGTCATCCATATAGGAGGCGGCCTTCCCCATGTCCCCCTGCTCAGCCGCATCGGCCAGACGCTTTGCCGTGCCTTCCACGCTGGCGTTGAAGCCATCGAGAGCCGCCAGGCTGTTGTCGTTGATCTGATCCAGATTCATGTAAGGCAGCAGGCCGCCTCTGGGAATACGGTGGTTGGCGAGACGCCGGGCGCTATCGGCAGCCTGTTCCGCATTGTCGGTCATGATGCCGGCTGCCATGCTCTGGTAGTCGGAAAGCACCTCGTGCATCACCTGACGTAACGTGACCTTGTCACTGTGGCGGGAGTGCTGCGCATAGATAGTGAGGAGCATCTTTTTGGTCTTGGGTGAGAGCGCCTTGACCCGCTTCTGCAACTCCGGCTTCATCAGACCAATCTGCTTTTTCATCAACTGCTGAACCTGTTTCATGTCAGGCGCCATCGGCTGCTGTTCTCCGGCAACCGTCACCCCGGCGCACAACAACATCGAGGCGGAAACACAGAGAAGTCCCAAACCCCTCCGCAGTGAGTGGATTCGAAATGTGTTATTCTTTTGCTGAACGCGTTGCATGTTTTCTTCTCCCAATAGTGTCTGAATCTCAGTCATGCTCCGTGTTGCAGGCAGCACCGCCCCAGAGCAATAAACGCAGTATGATGGGGTTATTTTCCGAGGCGTTAACCAACCGGTAACAGGTTGTAACGAGTTGTTTCAGAAATATTTCAGCAGGTGAGTGCCCACAGCATGGCCAACAAAGAGACCCGTTATCGCCTTCTGGTGGTGGATGACGAAGCTGAGCTCCGATCGCTGTTGCAGCGGTATCTGACCAATGAGGGATATCAGGTAGCCGCAGTGGAAGACGGGGCCGCGATGACCCGCCACCTCAAGACGCACCATGTCGACCTGATCATCCTTGACCTGATGCTGCCGGGAGAGGACGGCCTGTCGCTTGCCCGCAATCTGCGCAGCCAGGGCAATCAACCCATCATCATCATTTCGGCCCGGGGAGAGGAGCTGGACAGAATCATCGGCCTCGAGGTCGGCGCTGACGACTATCTCCCCAAACCCTTCAACCCGAGAGAATTACTGGCACGGATTCGCGCTGTCCTGCGCCGCATAAATAACACGGATCGACCCGTGGCAACGGCAGAAGAATCCGCGCTCGAATTCGGCCCCTTTTCTCTCGACGTGTGAGCGTAATCACGATAATCAATGTGGTCATGTTCACGCTATTTGATGGTGTTTCCGGTGACGCTCAGCGGGAGTGTAGTGACCGAGCTCTCTGCCGATCGTGGTGTTGATGAAGTTCTGAGATT
>JAESPD010000005.1 GCA_016756855.1 gamma proteobacterium endosymbiont of Lamellibrachia anaximandri
GCCTTACTCTTTTCGAGAAAACCCCATTGGATCAGTTGCTTATGAAATCCGATTGCAAAAGTGAAGAATGCGCCATGGATAACCAATTGAATTTATTCGATTTAACGTTGGGACACTAGTGTAATCAAACAATAATCACAATTAACGGAAACAAAATGAAAGAGCGTTTTTTTCGCTTCATTCTGGACAGGAAGTATCTGGTCATCCTATTGGCCTTCATCGCAACGTTCGCCATGGCTGCAGGGATGAAAAATCTGCAGTTCAGCAACGACTACCGGATGTTCTTCAGCGAAGAAAATCCGCAGCTGACCGCTTTTGAGCAGTTGCAGAACACCTACGCCAAAAACGACAACGTGCTGTTTGTGCTCGCACCGAAAGATGGCAAGGTCTTCAGCCGTAAAACCCTGAGCGCCGTGGAGGAGCTGACCAAGGCAGCCTGGCAGATTCCCTACTCTCTGCGCGTCGATTCCGTCACCAACTTTCAACATACCTATGCCGAAGGCGATGATCTGGTAGTTGACGACTTGGCCCGCAATGCTGCCAGCCTGTCGGATGAGGATCTGCAACGGATTCAGGAGATTGCAGTAAATGACCCGCTCCTGGTGCACCGGCTCATCTCACCTGAAGCACATGTCACGGGTGTCAACGTAACGATTCAGTTGGCGGAAAAAAAACTCACCGAGGTACCTGAAGTTGCCGGGGCAGCCCAACAACTGGCGCAGCAGATCGAGCAAAAATATCCCCATATCAAGATCCACCTCACCGGCATGGTGATGATGAATAATGCATTCCCGGCAGCATCGATAAAAGATATGAAGACGCTCTACCCGGCCATGTTCGCCGCGGTGTTGATCACCCTCGCGCTGATGTTGCGCTCTATCCCCGGTACTTTTTCAACCCTTATCGTCATCATCCTGATGGTACTCGGCACCATGGGAATCACCGGTTGGCTTAACATTAAACTCTCTCCCCCGACCACCACCGTACCCATCGTCATCATGACCCTGGCAATAGCCGACTGTGTGCATATCCTGGTCAATTTCCTGCATGGGATGCGTGTTGGTTTGGCCAAACGGGATGCCTTGCTGGAGAGCCTGCGCATCAATCTACAGCCGATCTTTCTCACCACGATCACCACTGCTATCGGATTCTTGAGTCTGAACTTCAGCGATGCCCCGCCATTCCGGGATCTCGGTAATATGGCTGCAATGGGTGTCATCCTGGCATTCATTTTCTCCATCAGTCTGCTGCCCGCAATGATGATGATCCTTCCAGTCAAGGCGATGAGTACTGATTCACGCGGAAGCAGAGCGATGATGCACCTTGCCGAATTCGTAATCCGGCACAAAATCAAACTGCTTTGGGTGGTAGGTGGCTCAATTCTGTTCCTGATAGCGCAGATTCCCAACAATCGGCTGGACGACCAGTTCGTAAAATATTTTGATGAAACCAATGAATTCAGAACCGCCACTGATTTTGCAACAGACAATCTGACCGGCATCTATTTGATCGAATACTCTCTCGATTCCGGAGAGGCCGGCGGGGTCAGCAATCCTGAATTTCTCCGCAATGTGGAAGCATTTGCCCAGTGGTACCGGCAGCAACCCAACGTCCTGCACGTCAACACACTGACGGATATCATGAAACGGCTCAATCGGAACATGCATGCGGACGACGATGAGTGGTATCGCCTGCCGGATAAACGTGACCTGTCGGCGCAGTACCTGCTGCTCTATGAGTTCTCGCTGCCCTTCGGACTGGATCTGAACAACCAGATCAACGTCAGGAAATCGGCCACACGCTTCATCGTCACGCTGGAGAGCATCTCCACCCAGCAGATGCTGGCCATCGAGGAAAGCGCGCAACAATGGCTGGCAACAAACGCACCCGGTATGAAAGCAGATGGCGCCAGTCCCAGTATCATGTTTGCCCATATCGGCAACAGGAACATCCGCTCCATGCTAAAGGGCACCACCGTGGCGCTGGTGATGATCTCCGCAATCCTTATCCTTGCCTTCCGCTCTCTGCGCATCGGTGGACTGAGCCTGCTACCGAATCTGGTCCCCATCGGCACGGCCTTTGGTCTATGGGGGCTCCTCGTAGGAGAGGTTGGGCTTGCCCTCTCGGTGGTCAGCGGCATGACCTTGGGCATAGTGGTGGATGACACAGTGCACTTTCTCAGCAAGTTTCTGCGCGCCCGCCGCGAGCAAGGTATGAATGCCGAGGATGCCGTGCGCTACGCCTTCTCCACCGTTGGCACAGCACTTTGGGTCACCTCGTTTGTTCTGATGCTGGGCTTCGCCATCCTCGCCCTCTCCCACTTTCAATTGAATGCCGGCATGGGCCTGCTGACTGCGATTACCATCGGACTGGCCCTGGTGGCCGACTTCCTTTTTCTGCCACCCTTATTGATGCTCTTCGGAGGCCGTACAAAATGAAACGATTGCTGCTTATCACTCTCTGTAGCTTGCTACCGCTGGCCGGAAACGCCATGACTCCCGAGGAGCAAGGCCTGGAGATTGCTAAGGAAGTTGATCGCCGCGACACCGGCTTCCACGACTTCAAAGCCACCATGACCATGCTGCTGCGCAACAAACATGGCGAGGAGAGCCTCCGCCACATGCGCACCAAGGCCCTGGAGGTTGAAGACGACGGCGACAAGACGCTGATCATTTTTGACCGGCCACGGGATGTAAAAGGCACCGCCCTTCTGAGCTACTCCCACAAGACTGGCGCAGACGATCAGTGGCTCTACCTCCCGGCGCTCAAACGGGTAAAACGCATCGCCTCTCGCAACAAATCCGGTCCCTTTATGGGTAGTGAGTTCGCCTACGAGGATCTGTCGTCTCAGGAAGTGGAGAAGTACACCTACAAATATATTCGCGATGAACAGCTCAACGGCAAAGATGCCTTGGTTCAGGAACGCTATCCCGTGGATCCCAACTCGGGCTACACGCGTCAGGTGGTATGGGTCGACAAGGTAGAATACATCCCATTGAAGATCGAGTTCTACGACCGCAAAAAAGCACTGCTGAAAACGTTGGAATTCAAGAGTTACAAGCAGTATCTCGATCGTTACTGGCGGGCCAGTGAAATGTTCATGCAAAACCACCAGACCGGGAAGAGTACCTTGCTCACCTGGGAGGATTACAAGTTTCGCGCTGGCCTGAAATCCTCCAACTTCGGCAAGAACAGTCTCAAGCGCGCCCGGTGACCTCCAGGCGAGGATACCCATAGCAGGACGCAGAGTACGCAACAATGAAAAACTGGTTCAAGGCCCTCTGTCTATTCCCTTCTCTGGTCTGCGCCAGCGAGTGGACAGGTTATATCGAAGGCCAGGGGCGTTACTTCACCCAGGAGCCATTCGATTCGGCTCAGACCGACAGCACCCTCTCCCTGGCATTCGAACCCGAGTATTACCACGCCTGGGACGACGACCGCCAAAGCTTCATCTTTCGCCCTTTCCTGCGCTGGGATTCCCAGGATAACAATCGCACCCATGCCGACATCCGCGAACTGCTCTGGACCCATGTCAGCGAAGAGTGGGAGGTTCAGGCAGGTATCGGCAAGGTCTTCTGGGGTGTCACCGAGGCACGTCACCTGGTGGATGTCATCAACCAGACTGACTTGGTGGAAAATCCGGACGGCGAACAGAAGCTGGGCCAACACATGATCAAGCTCTCCTTCGAAAGGACTTGGGGGGTACTGGATATATACGCCCTGCCCGGCTTCCGGGAGCGGACTTTTCCTGGCGAGGAGGGTCGTCTGCGTTCACATCCCAGAGTTGACAATGACCTGGCAAGCTATGAGTCCAGTGCCGGAAACAAGCGCGTCGATCTGGCCCTGCGCTGGTCCCACTCGCTCGGCGACTGGGATATCGGACTTGCCCACTTCTACGGCACCAGCCGCAATCCTCTCCTGCAGCCCATCCAAAACAGCGCCAATGAGATCGTATTGGCACCCTATTACGAACTCATTCATCAGACCAGCCTCGACCTGCAGGCAACCAAAGGAGACTGGCTGTGGAAACTTGAGGCGCTCTACAGCACATCGGACAGGGAGGATGTCTTCTCCTACACCGGTGGTTTTGAATACACCTTCATCGGTCTGGGCGATAGCGATATGGACCTTGGGGTGCTGACCGAATACATGTTTGACGAACGGGGCGATAACGCACCCATCGCTTTCGAGAACGACACTTTTATCGGTCTGCGCCTGACTGCCAACGACGAGCAAAGCAGTGAACTGCTGACCGGCGTCATCAAGGACATGGATTCAAGCGCCTGGTTATATAATTTGGAGGCGAGCCGCCGCATCGGTGACGCCTGGAAGGCATCCGCTCAAATCCGCCTCTGGATTGATGTACCAGAAGACGATCCGCTCTACACTATCAGTCAGGATGACTACATTGAGTTCAATCTTGCCCGATATTTCTAACTGGTGTCTGTTCGGAAACCTGTATCGGGGCTAACTGTGTAAAGTTTTGCTTGCTACAGAAATCGATCTGTGAACAAGGTATTTACAAGGTGAAATCTGATGGCTTCCAGACATTCCGAGTTTGCCTATGAACCCCTGCAGAGGCCGTCGAGCGAGCCTATCTGACTGATGAGGAGGCGTGTGTACGATCTCTTCGTTCAACCTTTAAACTGACTGCAGGGCAGCAGCAGCGAATCCAGCAACGGGCCCGGAAACTGGTGCTGGCGGTGCGCCGGGAGCAGGCCGCCAGGGGCGGCATTGAAGCCTTTATGCATGAGTACGATCTCTCATCGGACGAGGGGGTGGTATTAATGTGTCTGGCCGAAGCGCTACTGCGAATTCCGGATAGCGACACGGTCGATCGCCTGATCCGGGACAAGCTGACCCACGCAAACTGGAAGGGACACCTGGGACAGAGCCACTCGCTGTTTGTCAACGCATCAACCTGGGGACTGATGTTGACCGGCAGGCTGGTGAAGTTACCGGAGTCCCTGGGTGACGCTCAGGCAACGCTATATGCCCTGGCCAAACGCAGTGGCGAGCCTCTGGTTCGCACCGCCATTAAGCAAGGCATGCGGATCATCGCCCAGCAGTTTGTGCTCGGCCGTTCAATCGAAGAGGCGGTGGAACGGGGACGGAACCACTATCCCCCAAATTATCGCTACTCCTTCGACATGTTGGGTGAGGCTGCCCTGACCCAGGCCGACGCCGACCGCTACTTCAGCGCCTACAAAAATGCTATCAGCCTGTTAGACCAACAGACACCGGCAGATTCCCGGGGGAATGCCGCTGCCGATGGCGTCTCCGTCAAACTCTCTGCACTACATCCCCGTTATGAATTCAACCAACGTTCAAGGGTCATTAGAGAACTGACGCCGCGTCTTACTGAACTGGCTGTGCAGGCTTCGCAGGCCGGTCTGACCTTGACTGTGGATGCCGAAGAGGCCGACCGTCTCAACCTCTCATTGGAGCTGTTTTCAGCCGTCTACAGAGATGACAGACTGGGCGACTGGGAGGGGTTTGGGCTTGCGGTCCAAGCCTATCAAAAACGTGCGCCGGCGGTGATTGAGTGGCTGCAGACTTTGGCCCGTGATGCGGGTAGACGCATCCCTGTACGACTGACCAAAGGCGCCTACTGGGATAGTGAGATTAAGCGGGCACAGCAGTTGGGGTTGAAGGACTACCCGGTCTTCACCCGTAAGTCGGCAACGGATCTCTCCTATCTGGTTTGCGCCCAGCAGCTGTTTGCAGCGGGTGACTGTTTTTATCCTCAATTTGCCAGCCACAATGCCCATACCATTGCCAGCCTGCAGATAATGGCTGAAGGAGAGGGTGAGTATGAACTACAGCGACTACACGGTATGGGTGATGCGCTTTTTGATTGCATCACCGAAGATGAGGCGTTTCAGGTTCCATGCCGTCTCTACGCACCGGTAGGCAACCATGAAGCGCTGCTGCCCTATCTGGTTCGACGTCTGCTGGAGAATGGCGCCAACTCATCTTTTGTCAATCGTATTGAGGATGAGGCGGTGTCACTCGATTCGATCATTGCCGACCCCCTTGAGAAGCTTGAGGGTTATGAACAGATCAGGCACCCGGCCATTCCGATACCACCTGCACTCTATGGCGCTGAACGCGAAAACTCCCTGGGGCTAAATCTGGACAATACTCATGTCAGGCGAGACGTGAATCATGCGCTGGAGGTTTGTCAGACAGTCAACTGGCAAGCCATGCCTCTCATCGCAGGCAGAGGGCTGGAGGGTGAAACGAGAGACATCTTCAATCCTGCCGACCAATCCGTCATCGGCAGTGTCGTTGAATCCCCTCCAGCCTGTGTTGAGCAAGCGATGAAAGCCGCTGAATCAGCGGCCGAGTCCTGGGAAAGGGTGGCGCCATTGCAGAGAGCGGCACTGTTGGATAGAGCGGCTGAACAGCTGCAAACAAACCAACTGGAATTGGCAGCGCTCTCTATACAGGAGGGTGGCCGTACCATCCCTGACGCCCTCTCTGAGGTGCGGGAGGCAATCGATTTTTTTCGCTACTATGCCGCTCAGCTAAGGCGTGAATTTGCCCAGCCACGAATACTCCCAGGACCCACAGGAGAAGAGAACCGGATGAGTCTGCACGGCCGTGGGCTCTTTGTCTGCATCAGCCCCTGGAATTTCCCCATTGCCATCTTCAGTGGCCAGATTGCGGCTGCGCTGGCGGCGGGCAATAGAGTGGTCGCCAAGCCAGCCAGTCAGACACCACTGACGGCGATGCGCATTGTTGAGCTGCTGCATGCAGCGGATTTTCCGCAGGAAGTGGTACAGCTTCTCCCCGGCAGGGGTGCTGATTTGGGTGCGCTGCTGTTAAATGATCCTCGGATTGCCGGGGTAGCGTTTACCGGCTCCACGGAGACGGCCCGGCAGATCAATCAGGTATTGGCTAATCGCCCAGGACCCATTGTCCCGCTGATTGCTGAAACCGGCGGGCAAAACGCGATGATTGTTGATAGTTCAGCACTGCCGGAGCAGACAGTTTCAGATGTTATTCAATCCGCTTTCAGCAGTGCAGGGCAGCGTTGTTCTGCGTTGCGCGTGCTCTTTCTGCAAGAGGAGATTGCCCCCAGAATTCTGCCGATGCTGTCAGGCGCTATGGAGGAGTTGACGATGGGAGATCCAAGCCGCCTCTCAACGGATGTGGGACCCGTGATTGACCACCAGGCCTGTAAAGTGCTGCAGTCGCATGTCAATCGAATGGATATTGAAGGGCACCGGTTGTACGCGTTGCCGCTTGCAGCCGAACACCAGCAGGGGAGCTTCTTTGCACCTCATCTCTACGAAATTGATGCCCTGTCGCAACTGCCCCAAGAGGTCTTTGGCCCCATCCTGCATGTCATTCGCTATCCGGCGGATTCACTGGATCAGGTGTTGGCCTCAATCCGGCAGACCGGTTATGGCCTGACGCTGGGCATTCAGAGCCGTATCGATGAGACGGTGCGCTATATCCAGCAACAACTGCCCATTGGCAACACTTACGTCAATCGCAACATGATCGGTGCAGTGGTAGGCGTGCAACCCTTTGGTGGTGAGGGGCTCTCCGGAACCGGCCCCAAGGCGGGTGGCCCCTATACCCTTTTTCGTTACTCAACGGAACGGAGCATTACAGTGAACACGGCTGCAGTAGGAGGTAATGCCCGGCTACTGTCCCTTGACGACTGATGCCTTGTCCTCTATCAAAAACAGGGGTAGACCCATTCAAAAATGGATATAACTCGATGAGTTCAGGCTCTTTCTGGCATAGCGCCAATCATCGATATGATATTTGGTGAACGGGAGATCTGTTAATTCAAAAAACTGTTTCCAGCCGATGCGATCGATCCAGTCACTGATCCGTTCCCAATCCTGTGCGCTGTTTTTATAGGCAGCGAGTATACGCTTTACGATGGCCGTGACCTCCGGCCAGCGGGGTGGATTGTTGGGAATGCCCGCCACAACCAGCTTTTGAAAAGTGGGCCGACTGCGGGCATTCGAATGGTTACCCCCTACCCAGATTGCGAGCTTGGAGTGTTCAGGATCGTTGATCTGCATGGGTGGACAGGGTGGGTAACAGGCACCACAGCATATGCATTTTCGTTCATCCACTTCCAGTGAGGGTTTGCCGTTTACCATCGCCGGCCGTATGGCAGCGACAGGACAGCGTGCCACTACCAAAGGCCGTTCACAGATGTTGGCGACCTTACTATGGTCAATTCTGGGTGGTTTGGTGTGTTGAATATTGATCGCGATATCGCCCTGGCCACCGCAGTTGATCTGGCAGCAGGAGGTTGTGATATGCACCCGGTTAGGCATCTGCCAGCTTTTGAACTCATCCACCAGTTCATCCATCATCGATTTGACCACCCCAGAGGCGTCTGTGGCCGGGATGTCGCAGTGCAACCACCCCTGGGTGTGGGAGATGGAGGCGACAGAGTTGCGGGTACCACCCACTACGAATCCTTCACGCTCCAGTGCCTGGATAAGGGGGGCGACTTTGGCACCATCCGCCACCATGTATTCAATATTGCTGCGGATGGTAAAGCGCACATAACCGTCGGCATATCGATCACCAATCTCACAGAGTTTGCGCAGGGAGAAGAGATCAAGGATCCGCTGAGTACCGGCCCTCACAGTCCAGATTTCATCACCTCTATTTGCGACATGGCGCAGAACGCCGGGTTGCGAATCTTCATGGTATTTCCACTGGCCGAAATTGCTGCGCATCACCGGATGCATATACTGAATGCCGTCGGGGCAGCCGCTCTCGATGGGGGTGCGGGGGTGGACTTTAGCCATGGTTGTCTCCGAATTCATCACTCCAGGATCTGGGGAACGCCGCAATCAGGCTGCGTCAATGACCGTTTTTTCCATCTTGGTCTTGCGTTCCTGCCACTTTTTCACCTCTTCGTCCCAATGATCAGTGCGAACGTAGGAGTTTTCCCGTGGATGCATAACCATATTGGGGTCGATCTCCAGGCCAATACCCTCCAGGAAGTTAACCAGGCCGATACGCTCGATCATCTCCCCGGCGCGCTCATGTTCCAGGGCATTTTCGGCAAAAAAATCCACCGTCTCCTCTGCAAGCTGCTGGAGCTTCCGATAGTCCTCCCCGGTCTCCAGTTTCATGAAGGGCACCACGACGGAACCAAACAGGTCACCGATCTTCAAGGTGCGTTTGCCACCGATCAGGATAGTGGCACCCTTGTCATCACCCGGCGACAGCGCTTTTGGCATCACGTTCAGGCAGTGCATGCAGCGGACGCAGTTCTTGTTGTCCACCTCCAGCGTGTCGTCATCATCGAGGGAGAGCGCGTGGGTGGGACAACGGGCGATAACCGTATTGTTGAGGTATTTGCGTCCTTTCTTGGCGACGTAGTTCTTAACCTCCAGCTGATCCACCTTCATGTCGTCTCGCCAGGTGCCGATGACAGCGAAATCGGAGCGCTCGATGGCGTTCACACAGTCATTTGGGCAGCCTGAAACCTTGAATTTGAACTTGTAGGGCAGGGCTGGCCGATGCATTTCATCGATAAAATCGTTTATCAGTAACCGATGGATCTTGTGTTCATTGGCACAGGATTGTTCACAGCGGCCTGAGCCTACGCAGGACTGAGCGGTACGCATACAGGGGCCTGCGCCACCCAAGTCAAATCCATACTCATTGATCTCGTTGAAGAAGCTTTGGGTGTTCTCAGTGGTGGCGCCGATAAACATGATATTGCCGGTTTGGCCGTGGAAGGTGACTAAACCAGAACCGTATTTTTCCCAGCTGTCAGCCAATTTCAACAAAATTTCGGTGGTGTAGTAGTTGCCTGCCGGCGGCTGAACCCGCAGTGTGTGAAACTCCTTCGACTTCGGATATAAATCCCCTACCTCGGAGAAGCGGGGAATAATACCTCCACCGTAACCGTAGACGCTGACGGTGCCGCCCTTCCAGTAGCCTTTGCGGGTTTCATAGGAGTGTTCTAGTTGACCCAGCAGATCATTCGTCATCTCATTGATCCGCTTATCCGGATGCTTATCCCGCAACCGTTTGATTCCCTTGACGAAACTTGGCCACTCCCCCTCTTCAAGCTGGTCAATCATCGGCGTGTCATGGATCTTCATTAAAAGCCTCACACTTGACGGGAAATAAGAATGCGAATCACTCTTATTATAAGCTAGCAGGTTTAATGGAGAGTTTTATATAACCAATGGGATAGCGAAGGGGGGATTGACCTTGTTCTACAGAAGGTTTACTCGTCTCATGCCGGCCATGCCTGCTGTTCGTCTGGAGAGAGTGGATGAGTGCCGGTTCAGGGGGAGAGCCTCTCATCGACTCCCGGCGGATTATCGTTGTTCAGGGAGGATTATTTCAGCCTTTTCACCCATGGCCGTCCGCATCTCCCGAATCGATGGAGGACGCGCCCAGATCATATCCTCCAACACGCCCCGGCAGGTCAGGCGCATGACCTCAGGTTGGAGGTCGGAACTGATCCACATGTGTACGCCACGAAAAACCATCGGTACGCCGCCATCGAGACCCGCCAGATTGAGACCCGCCACCATCAGGGGGGCATCCAACATAACGACCTGCGCCATCTCCCGCTGTAGCCGGCTGACGATGAAAGACTCAGGTCTAATCTCCTGCGCATCCTCCGAAAGAGATTGAATCTCAAAATTGCAGTTGGGAAGATAACGATCCATCTTCGCCTTACTCACTACAGCACCACCCTGCAGATAGACACGGGTCTGCCCGGCAGGCACAAACAGGGACTCCTTAAGGACAATCGTGGTTCCCACCGAAGGCATCCCATAAACATCCGATTCACCACCGCTAACCCTGTCGAAACCTGCACAGCCCGCCAGCAATAACAGTACAGCTATAGCAAGTGACGTATTCATTCAAACCTCCCTATCAGCCCAGTGTAGACCAAAGGACTGGATCAACTTTAGCCCAGCACACTGAAATAGCAGGCCAGATCCGGCAGATCAATCTCACGCGGTTTGAGACGGATCGTCTCATTGAGTCCCGGTGCACTTTTCACCCTGACCTTGGTGTCCATACCGAGTTCAGGAATCATTACCGTTGCCCGCTCACCCTCCCTGGCAACGACTACCGCTTCACCCTGCCAATCCGGATTGTCGCGCAAAAAAACCAACCGCCAGTGGCTGTTGGAGAGACGTTCCGACTTGCGGATTGCAGCACTGCCAACCTCAGCCAGTCCTATTCGCTCCGATATGGCGTGAATATCGAGTGGATCTTCACCCCGCAGGTGGGCCCGTAGCTGCTGATGAGTCAACAGATCAGAATAGCGTCTCAATGGACTGGTCGCCCGGATATAACATGCCAGACCAAGGCCTGAATGGGGCTCGGGTTGGGTCTTGACCTGGCTGGGCTTGAACTTCCTTCGGTAGGCGAACATTGCCGCCATCCCTTCCGGAGTCGACGGCTCATCAGGCGGTGCCTGGGTGGCAAACGGTACCGGAATGTCTCTATCGATACAGTAACGGCCCACCGCCTCTCCCGCCATCAGCATCAGATCCATCACCATCTCACGGCTCTTCAGCGGGGGCAGCGGCGTCACCCGGACGCCTGCATCGTCGACCCTGATCTTCACCTCTGGCAGATTGATGAAGGCGGCGCCTGCTGCTGCACGACGCTTCCGGTAGATCTGTGCCTTGCGCTGTAATTCGGCAAAAGGCGCATCAAACAAACGCTGGTCAGCATCCTGATAGCTTATCCGGGTCACTTTCAGGCGGGTGAGTTGGATCTCTATATCATCGATCTCTCCCGTATCAGAGAGCGAAAAACCGATCGACAGCGCCGGTGACTCAGCCTCCAGTCCGAGCCCCAGTCGATGGGTCAGGCCAGGCGGCAACATGGATATGACCTGTTCCGGAATATAGAGATTAGCGCCGCGGTTACGTGCATCCAGGTCCATCTCGCTATCGGGGTGCACCAGTGCGGCAACATCCGCAACATGCACCCAAATACGCTCGCCGTCGAGACTGACGGCATCATCCGGGTCCTTATTGCCCTCATCGTCGATGGCGTATGCAGGCAGGTGGGTCAGATCGAGCCGGGACTCATCCGGCAGCATGGGTATCTCATATTCCGGTGTCTCCGGATTGATGCCGAAACGGCGCGGATAGGGGTTCTCATTCTCTGTCCAGTAACTGGTCTTCACCAGCAGCCTGTGCGCATTGACCTGTGTCTCCTGAAAACCCAGCGCTTTGAGAATCCGGCTGTTGCTGCGCGTCCCCAGGGCCAGAGCCTCCACCTCGCCCAGCGGCTTGCGGTCCTCATCCACCAACTCGCCACGGTTGACCCGGTCGACAAAGGCAGTCCAGGCCGTCTCAGCAGCCTCTTTGGCCTCGCGTCGTTCACGCTCTGCCTGCACTTCTGACGCCGCTCTGGGGGTGATGGCCTGAGGCCCTCCCGCAAAATAGAGACCATCCGCCACCACTTCCCAGGCAGCCCAGGCGGTCGCCGGGGTGTAGTCGTCAAACAGCAGTTCAGTAAACTCCTGAATCTCGGTGGTACTCTCCTCCAGCAACTCCCAGTTCTCCTCGATCTCTCCCGTCTGGGGGGTGAGATCCTTCAGACTGGCAAGAGGACCGGGGTGCAGCAGGACGATATCCTTGGTCCTGACTCGCTTGGTTTTGCCCCCTTCCAACTCGATAGTGATCTTTTCGCTGACTTCAACCACTTTAGCGGGACGTATTTTATACAGGACCAGACTGCCTGCTGCGGGACTACTCATACGGATTCCAATAGTGTTTGGTGGTGTTGTACGAAACCACACCACGATGGACGTTTCGTACCCTTGACGATGGGGTATGATACGCACAGAACAGGAGCAAACTCAGGAGTCCGTCCGCACCATGAACACACAGTGGTCAGCATTCATGCAGTCACGCCCGGCCTCGGTCGTACAGCCCACCGGCGAGGTCTGTATTTTGAACGATCTCTCCCACTTTAGCCTGCTGCGGGTCAGCGGAGAGGATGCAGAAGGTTTTCTGCAGGGTCAGATGACCAATGACATGCGCGAAGTCACCGCCGGGCACAGTAACCTCTGCGGCTGGTGTACAGTCAAAGGCCGCATGCTGGCAAATTACCGGGCGCTGCGCCAGGGTGATGACTTTCTCCTGCAAACACCTGCCGGGAATATGGCTGTAAGCCTCAAACGACTGCAGATGTTTGTGATGAGATCCAAGGTCACTATCACTGATGCGAGTGACGAACTGGTTCGTTTCGGATTCACCGGAAACTGCGCGGAGGCGCTTCTGCAACCCCATTTCGCCGATCTACCCGGTGAGGCAAACAGCGTGGTGGAGCAGAACAACCTCATCCTGATCCGCCTGTCCGGTGAGCTACCCCGCTTTGAGATTATCGGCCCGGTGGATGAATCGATCAGTCTCTGGGAGGCCCTGGAATCCGAAACCACAACAGGTGATAGTCACTATTGGGCGCTACAGAATATCCGGGCCGGGATTCCAACCATCTTTCCGGAGACCGCAGAAGCATTCGTTCCCCAGATGACCAACATGCAGCTTGTCGATGGCGTCAGCTTTACCAAAGGGTGCTATACCGGCCAGGAGGTGGTGGCACGCATGCACTATCTGGGCAAACTCAAGCGCCGCATGTACCTGGCCCACGTTTCCGGAGATATCGATCCGAAGCCGGGCGACGCGCTCTACGCGGCCGATAGCCATTCGGGCCAGGGCGCCGGTAAGGTCGTGGACGCTCAAGCCGCTGACGGCGGATTCGACCTGCTGGTGGTTATCGAGGTCGCCAACGCGGAAAACGAAAAGATCACATTGGGTGAAACCGGGCCTGCATTGGAGATTCGCAATCTGCCTTATGAATTTACTTCAGAATCCGAGTAACCCTGCCGCTAACAGAGAGGAACCGACCATATCACCATGCGGCCATGCGGTTACACATTGACCCGCAATAACCACCAGGAATAACAAGACACGGATATGATTGACGAAAACGCCTTTCTAGACTCTATCTTCAAAGCCATCGACGAACATAGACTGACCCTGCCGACGCTACCGGAGGTTGCATTACGGGTCAGGGATGCGGTCGAAAGCGAAGACTCCACGGCCCAGCAGATCGCCAAAATCGTCGCCACCGATGCCGCACTCTCCGCCCGCCTCCTACAGGTCGCCAACAGCCCGCTCTATCGTGGACGCAATCCTATCGACAACCTGCAGATGGCGGTAGCAAGGCTGGGTACACGGCTGGTGCGCAGTCTGGTAGTCAGCCTGATCATGCAGCAGATCTTCCAGGCCACCTGCGATATCCTCGACAAACGTTTTCGGCAGCTCTGGGAAGAGAGCGTACAGATTGCCGCCATCAGCAGAGTGTTGGCGCAGAATATCAAACACCTGGATAGAGAACAGGCGATGCTTGCAGGGCTGATCCACAATATCGGCGCCCTTCCTGTGCTGACCATGGCGGAACACTCTCCGGAATTGATCAGTGATCAGGAAGAGCTTGACCGTGTTATCGAGGCCCTGAGTCCCAGGATCGGCAAACGCATTCTCGAAGACTGGGATTTTCCTGAATCCCTGATCAAGGTGCCAGCACACTTCCAGGATCTTGGTTATGATGGGGGTACCCAAGCGGACTATGTCGACGTCGTCCTTGTCGCCCGTCTGCAGACCGCCTTGGGTAACGACCACTCTCTTGACAATGAGGATTGGGGCATCATCCCTGCCTTCGCAAAGGTGGGCCTGGAACCCGAGATCAACGTAGTGGATATCGAAGGGGTCGAAGAAGAGGTGAAAGAGGTCGAAGTGATGTTTCTATCCTAGTACTCTACCCAGGTGATAATTGAGGTAAAAGATCTAACCAAACACTATGCCGGTCTCAAGGCGGTGGATGGCATCAGCTTCACTATCCCCCAGGGCATCTGCCTTGGTCTGCTAGGCCCTAACGGCGCAGGAAAGACCACTACAGTAGAGATGCTGGAAGGCATTCTGCGCCCCTCCTCAGGCACCATTCTCTACAAGGGCGCGCCTTTGGGCGCCGAGTTCCGCAACGAAGCGGGCATCATGTTTCAGCATACTGCCCTGCAGGAGCACATCACAGTCCGTGAGGTGCTGAAACTCTTCCAGCAGTTTTATCCCCGAACCCGACCTCTGGATGAGTTGATTGAGATCTGCGCATTGGGCGAGTTTCTCGAACGGGACACCCGCAAACTCTCCGGCGGCCAACGCCAGCGACTGTTGCTGGCGATTGCCCTGATCAACAACCCCGAGATCGTCTTCCTGGATGAACCCACGACCGGACTGGATCCCCAGTCGCGGCGCAACCTCTGGGAGCAGGTCAGGCGGATCAAAGGGGAGAACAAGACCCTGGTACTCACCACTCACTATATGGAAGAGGCCTATGAACTCTGCGATGAGATCCTGATCATGGATCACGGCAAGATCATAGCCCGTGGCGTACCCCGGGAGCTGCTTGCCGAACACTACAAAAATTCGATTCTCACCCTTCCCGCAGATGCGCTGCCGACAGACTTCAAACCTGACCCGGGATCCAGCCTCCATCCACGGGGGGACCGGGTGGAGATTCTTTCCAAGGAGGTGAACACCAGCATCGAGCATCTGATCAAACAGCAGGTTTCACTGACTCACTTGCTGGTACGCTCCCCCACCCTGGAAGACCTGTTCCTTGAATTGACCGGCCACTCTCTGCGATCCTGAACTATGTCACCACACCGTTTTCTTGCCCTTCTCAAGGCCCGCAATCAGGAGTTTCTGCGGGATCGCACCGCGCTTGGCTGGAATATCATCATGCCGGTGCTGATCGTCATCGGCTTCGCCTTTGCCTTTGGTTCCGAGGAACAGGACCTCTACAAAGTAGGCGTCCAGGGAGAAACAGCGGATAACAGCAGACTGGAAACCTTTCTTACCACCCGCCATATCCAGTTTATACCTATCGAGTCACAGACTGATGCGATCACCAAGGTGGACCGCCATCAACTGGATATGCTTATAGACATCCCAGGCAACCACTACTGGGTCAACAGCAGCTCAGCCAAGGGGTATATCCTGGAACAGCTGCTGGACGGCAGCGAACTGCAGAAAGAGTCGGTAAGCGGCAAGGAGATCCGCTACGTGGACTGGGTGATTCCCGGTGTACTGGGAATGAACATCATGTTCAGCTCCCTTTTCGGTGTCGGTTATGTGATCGTGCGGTACCGCAAGAACGGCGTCCTGAAGAGGCTCAGCGCCACGCCACTGACAGCATTTGAATTCCTTCTGGCGCAGATCGTCTCCCGGCTGTTGATGATCGTCGCATTTACCACCTTGGTCTATATCGGCACCGATCTGCTCATCGGATTCCGCATGTATGGCTCCTACTGGCTGCTTCTAACGGTTCTCATCCTGGGCGGACTGAGCATGATCAGCGTCGGCCTGTTGATCGCGGCGCGCATGACCAGCGAGGAGGCTGCCAACGGCTTGTTGAATCTGATCAGCTGGCCGATGATGCTGCTCTCCGGCGTCTGGTTCTCCCTGGAAGGCTCTCATCCACTGGTACAGCAGTTAGCCCTTGCCCTGCCCCTGACCCATATGATCGACGCCGCCAGGGCGATCATGATCGACGGCGCAGGTCCGGCTGAGATCTGGCACCAGCTCACCGCTCTCACCGGCTTTAGTGTTATCTTTATCTGGATTGGGGCCAAAACCTTCCGTTGGGAGTAGTCACCATGGGTCATGGCGAGAAGGCGTTCATGCAGGAGGCGATAGATCTGGCGCGCCGGGGTGTGGAGCTGCATCACGGCGGCCCTTTCGGCGCAGTCGTTGTGCTGGATGGACGGATCATCGGCCGCGGCTGGAATCAGGTGGTCACTGACAACGACCCCACTGCCCATGCTGAGATCAATGCCATTCGCGAGGCCTGTGGACAACAGGAGAGCATGCATCTCAACGGGGCCACCCTCTATGCCAGCTGCGAACCCTGCCCAATGCGCCTGAGTGCCGCCTACTGGGCTCACATTGAAACCATCATCTATGCGGCAGACGCCAACGATGCAGCCGGGATCGGCTTCTCCGACCAGTTTATCTGTCAGGAGCTGCAACGTCCCCCTGAAGAGAGGAAGATCCAATCCCGACAGCTGTTACGGGAAGAGAGCTTGGCTGTCTTCCAACTGTGGAAAAACGATCAGCAACATCTCGACTATTAAGCAAGTGATTGCCGGTTCCGCTGCGCTTGAACCGGCCTACATTTGCTGGGATCGCTTCGTAGGCCCGATCAAGCGTAGCGGATCGGGCGCCCCGCCAACAGGCGGATCGCGTCCCGATTGGCCCAGGAAGTGGCCAGCTGCGCCCCCTTCTCAAACGTGGAAAGCCAACGGTAGGCCGTATGTTCCGCCGGATTCAGATGAGGGATGCGACGTGAATTGAGGGGCAGCGCAAACCAGTGTTCACGGTTGGTTCTGGCGTTAGGTGCATAGCGGGCGCGCCAGGGGGTGATGATCGGAAACTCCACTTGGTGATGCAAGTCGATCAGCGCACAGCCCGCCATCAACCTCGTCTCCTCGTAGAGTTCCCTGCGCGCAGCCTGCAAAGGAGATTCGCCCCAGCGCAGGCTGCCGGTAACCGACTGCCAGAAATCATTGGGGCTTTTGCGGCGCAGCATCAGTACCTCGCCGGCGGGAGTGTAGACCACCACCAGCACCGACTCGGGACGTTTGTATCTTGGTTTAGCCAGCAGACTCTTCACTCTGAGGTTTGCGCACACGGATCGAAAGTTCACGCAGTTGCGTCATACTCACTTCCGAAGGCGCGGAGGTCAACTGGCAGGCAGCTGTCTGGGTCTTGGGGAAGGCCATCACGTCGCGGATCGATTTCGAACCGGTCAGCAACATCACCAACCGGTCGAGTCCGAAAGCAAGTCCACCGTGGGGCGGGCAACCGTATTTCAACGCATTGAGCAGGAAGCCAAACTTCTCCTGAGCCTCCTCTTCGCCGATCTCCAACAGTTTGAAGATCTTCTGCTGCAGCTCCTCGCTGTGAATACGGATCGAGCCGCCGCCCAGCTCCGTCCCATTGACGACCATGTCGTAAGCGCGGGACTTGCATCTGCCGGGGTCACTCTCCAGCAGATCGACCTGGTCATCCTTCGGCGAGGTAAAGGGGTGATGCAACGGATTCCAGCGGTTGTGCTGATCGTCCCACTCGAACATGGGGAAATCCACCACCCACAGAGGCCGCCATGCGTCCTCCATCAGATCCAGATCCTCGCCAACCTTCACTCGCAGGGCTCCCAGGGCTTCATTGACCACATGCGTCTTGTCGGCGCCAAAGAAGATCAGGTCGCCGTCTTTGGCGCCAGTGCGTTCCAGGATGCCATCCACCGCGCTGTCCGGCAGAAATTTCAGGATCGGTGACTGAAGTCCGTCACGCCCCTTGGCCAGCTCATTGACCTTGATATAGGCAAGACCTTTGGCGCCATAGATGCCGACGAACTTGGTATATCCGTCGATCTTCTTGCGGCTCAGAGAGCTGCCGCCTGGTACATGCAGCGCGGCAACACGGCCATGGGGATCCTTCGCCGGCCCGGAGAATACCTTGAACTCCACCTCCTGCATCAGATCCTGCAGATCGACCAGCTCCAGGGGAACCCGCAGGTCGGGACAGTCGGAGCCGTAACGATCCATCGCCTCATCGTAGGTCATGCGTGGGAAAGGGTTCGGCAGATCGACATCGAGGATCTCTTTATAGAGCTGGCGGATCATCTCCTCGTTCAGCTCCATGATCTCATTCTCGTCCATGAATGAGGTCTCAATGTCGAGCTGGGTAAATTCGGGCTGACGGTCGGCGCGCAGGTCTTCGTCACGGAAGCAGCGCACGATCTGGTAGTAACGGTCCATCCCGGACATCATCAACAACTGCTTGAAGAGCTGGGGTGACTGGGGTAGCGCAAAGAACTCACCGGGATGGGTCCGGCTGGGCACCAAGTAGTCCCGCGCACCTTCAGGCGTCGCTTTGGTCAGCATCGGGGTTTCGATATCGAGGAAACCCCGATCATCGAGAAAACGGCGCAGCAGCTGGGTCGTCCTGGCCCGGATGCGGATCTTCTCCTGCATCTCGGGACGGCGCAGATCGATGTAGCGATAGCGCAGGCGAATCTCTTCTGAGGCCTTTTCGTGCTCATCAAGCTGAAATGGAGGAGTATCAGCCTTGTTCAGCACCTCCAGCTCCAGTCCCAGCACTTCCACCTCACCGGTGGGCATCTCCGGATTGACGGTACCTTCCGGCCGCGCACGCACACGGCCTTTCACCCGCAGCACGAACTCATTGCGCACATGTTCCGCAGCGGAAAAAACCTCCGGCAGATCGGGATCGTAGACCACCTGCACCAACCCCTCGCGGTCACGCAGGTCGATGAAGATGACCCCACCATGATCCCGGCGGCGGTGAACCCAACCGCAAAGTTCCACTTCCTGATCGATATGAGAGCTGTTGAGCTGTCCGCAATAATGGCTGCGCATGGGAGGATTGTCCTGTGAAAAAATCGCCCGGTAAAAAGCGGGAATGTTACGGCTTGGCTCAGGCCTGTGCAACTCGGAAGTCTCCCAGGCAGGCCCTAGGCAGACTCTGGAGCGTCCGTTTGTGGGTGGTCCGGCACCACTGCCCCCATGGAGAGCAGCATTTTAAGGCCGTCATCAACACTCATATCGAGTTCCTGCACGTCCTCCCGAGGCACCAAAACAAAGTAACCACCGGTGGGATTGGGCGTGGTGGGGATATAGACGTTGATCACGTCGCGCCCGGTCTTCTTCTGAGCTTCACCCTGATCGGTGCCGGTCTGGAAGGCCAGTGTCCAGAGACCACGACGGGGAAATTCGACCAACAGCACCTTACGGAACGACTGACCCCCATCGGAAAGCATGGTCTCCACCAGTTGCTTCACCGCAGAGTAGACGGAACGCACCAGGGGAATCCGCGCCAACAGCCGTTCCCACAGACTGACCAGTTTACGGCCAAACAGATTGGCTGCCACCAGTCCGGTGAACAGCAGGATAATCAGCGTGAGCAACACCCCCAGGCCGGGAATGGCAAAACCAAGCAGGTTTTCAGGACGATATGCCTGAGGTACCAGCAGCAGGCTGTTGTCCATCCAGCGGACCAACAGCCTGACAATAAAGAAAGTGGCGCCCAGCGGCAACCAGACCAGCAGACCGGCGACCAGATAGCGTCTTAGTAAAACCATGAGAGGGGTCAGTTACAGCAGGAACCACCGCCACAGGAGGGTTTGGAATCCTTCTTGCCGGTGTCGTGAATATTCTTTTTCTTGCCGCTCTTGAAGTCGGTTTCGTACCAACCGCCGCCCTTGAGACGGAAACCCGCGGCAGAGATCAGTTTTTTCAGGTCTGGTTTATCGCACTCGCTGCACACAGTCAGCGGTTCATCGCTCATCTTTTGCAGCGCTTCAAATTCGTGCCCACAGGAATCACAGCGATATTCGTAAATCGGCATGGCAGGTGTCCTCGTAATTTGTATCTACCGCCCGGCAAAAGCAGGCGGTATTTGATTGCGGGGGATTCTACCACACCTTAAAGAAACACTGATCTATTCATGAACTCCCATCTTGAAGCCGATAAACAGCCGTTTATTCCAGCCCAAACTCACCATTATCCGTCTCTTCCTCATCCCGTGTCTCTTCCCGGATGGACTCCAGCAGACGTACTATGCGGGCATGATCCTCTTCCGGTTGGCCAAAGCGGAAGTAACGTTCCGCCAACTCAACCAAGCGTTCCAACTGCTCATTTCTATGTTCCAGATATAGCAGGCATCTGCCGACAGCATCACCAGTGTCTTCCCCGCCAAGTAGGCCATGGGCGGCCTCCAGAGCCAGTGAAAAGTCCTCGTTAGCCGGTTTTTTCACTCATCCTCCAGCTGCTCCCGATCCTCCCGTTGTTGGCGCAACACTGCAGCCTGACGACGCAGGATATGCCTGATCAGGGCATCTCTGTCCGCATCGCGAATATGAGAAAAATTGACTCGCAGGTTCCACGGGAAATCGGCATCATCCGGCGCCGCGTCACTTCCAACCACCTCACCATAGATAAGAACACCGGTAAACGAAGGCAGTAGCAGCATCTTGATCTCGAGCTGAGTGCCGATTTCGAGAGACTCGGTAGTGCACAAAGACATTCCCCCCGCACTAAGATTGACCGGTTTTGCAGGCTGTTCCGTCAGATCGACCTCATCCGCCAGAAAACTCTGTCCCAGCAGCTCGACTTTTTTATCCAGCGCCTTGAGGTAATCGGCAACGTCAGGATCTTTCTGCTCGATACGATGCAAAGATGCCGAAAGGTGCTGGCTTAACGCCTGCAAACGCGTCATTACTGTAAAGCTGCCGCTGACACTGTGGTCGAGCTTCTCCAACCGCAAGGATAACTCGACACTGTCTACAATACGGTAACTCAACTGAACCGAGTCATCGATACGAAAAAATTCACGGCGATCCGCCTGATCACCTGCTTGGTCTTCAATGGCCATTGGTCACGTTTCCCCGGGGCAGTACGGCCCCCTAATCTTGGCTAGCGGACTCCGGCTCGGAGTCGGTTCAGCCACGGCTCCAACATTATCCTGAGACATTGAGAACCTCCCCGCTCTCCTCATCCTGTCCACGTTCAATAATCAACTCAACACGCCGATTCTTAGCACGATTTTCCCTGGAATCATTGGGTGCCAAAGGATTGGAATCCGCATGTCCCTCAATCAAGACACGAGCAGGATCCAGATCGGAATTACTCAACATGGCATGGACCACGGTCACCGCACGCGCCGACGAGAGTTCCCAGTTTGAACGGAAGCGTTGGGTGGAGATAGGTATGTTGTCAGTATGTCCAGCCACTACGATATTCCCAGGGGTCTCCGACACGACATCTGTGATTCGTGTGATGACATCAAAAAAACCGGGATTCAGGCTGGCTCGGCCAGAGGGAAACGACCCCTTCTCCTGAATCCGGATGATGATCTTGGTCTGCTCGGTCTCGACCTCAAGCATGCCCTCCTCAATCTCCTCATTCAGCATCTCTGCCAGCGCTTCAGCCTGCTGCTCGACTTCCGCCTCGATCTGCGCCTGCATAGCAGCTTTCATCTCTTCATCCAGCTCGATCTCATCGGCACTCTGCTTGCCATCGTGAACATCGAGATTTTCCTTGGTGTCATCTGTCGTCTGTTGCCGGATCACCTCCATGAGTGTCTCTTCCGGCTTGCCTGGACTGAACTCCTGCTTGATGACGCTGGTGCCTTTCACGATCTCATTGGTGGGAATCTCTTTCTGCACGCCGAAGGCATCCTTCATCGACTCAGCCATCTTTTTGAAACGGATAGCATCCATCTCCGCAAAAGAGAGCAGCAGGACAAAGAAGCACATCAGCAGGGACATCAGGTCGGCAAAGGTTGCCAGCCAGGCGGGAAGACCCTCTTCACATTTTGGGCAATCGTCAGCCATCTTGATTGACCCCGTTAATCGCTATCACCGACAGGGCGCTTGCTGGCTGGCAGATAGGTGCTGAGAAGTTGCTCCAAGACCCTGGGGTTCATGCCCTCCTGAATGCCTGAAATCGTCTCAATTATGAGGGATTTATTGGTCTTTTCCATGGAACTGGAGCGAGCCAGCTTGTCTGCCATTGGCTGGGCGAAGGCGTTGGCAATGACTGCGCCGTAGAGCGTGGTCAGCAGAGCCACTGCCATGGCCGGGCCGATGCTTGCCGGATCAGACATATTCGCCAGCATCTGCACCAAACCGATAAGCGTGCCTATCATGCCCATCGCCGGGGCCATGATCGCCATATTTTTAAACATGGTCTGTCCAACTTCGTGACGTTCGATGGTCAGGTTGATATCTTTCGAGAGCAGCTTATTGACCAGCACGGGATCGTGGCCATCGACGCATAACCCAACCCCCCGCTTTAAAAAATCGTTGCTGATCTCCTGGCCCTCCAGTGCCAATAAACCATTTTTACGTGCGATATCAGCCAGCTCCACTGCCTCTTCGATCAGTTTTTTGGGGTCATCTGTTTTGTAGAAAAAGGCCTTCATGCCAATTCCGAAAGAGCCCAGAAAATCACCCAGAGAGACCTGCATCAACGTCACCATGAAGGTGCCACCTACCACAATCAGGATTGATGGGACATTGACAAACAACATCACATCACCGCCCGTGGCGATGGCCGCTATGATTATGCCGAGTCCTCCAAGTAGACCTACCAGTGTCGCAATATCCACCTAATTTACTCTCCACGTTCCAACACTGCGCCAGTGCATCTGTATTTGTATGATTGTGTTTGCCCTGATTGTCATCATTTTTGATTGTTCAGGCGCATATTCCATGATCAAATTCCGACTCGCTAAAGGTAGCGGTCAATGCCCGGGAAACTTTAATTTCCCAAAGAAAAATTTTCCGCCCGCATTTTTGCTCAATTTTGCGCACCCACCTCAGGGCTTAGGCTAAAAAGATGTCAGAAAAGAAAAACATACTGATTACCGGCTGTTCCAGCGGCATCGGACGCTGCGTGGCCCTCGGCCTGAAGTCGCGGGGATATCGTGTTATCGCCACCGCCCGAAAAATGGAGGATGTGGAACAATTGAGGGAGTTGGGGCTGGACGCGGTGCAACTGGATCTGGACGACTCCGAGAGCATTGCGCAGGCGGTCGAGCAAACACTGGAACTCTGTCGCGGTAGGCTCTTCGCCCTGTTCAATAATGGTGCCTACGGACAGCCGGGCGCGGTGGAGGACCTGACCCGGGAGGTGCTGCGCGCCCAATTCGAAACCAACCTTTTCGGCTGGCACGAACTAACCTGTCGACTGCTGCCGGTCATGCGCCGCCAGGAAAAGGGAAGGATCATCCAGAACAGCTCAGTACTTGGGTTGGTCGCATTGCCCTATCGGGGTGCCTACAATGCCAGCAAATACGCCCTTGAGGGACTCACAGATACCCTGCGCATGGAACTGCAAGGCAGCGGCATTCATGTCTCCCTGATCGAACCTGGGCCGGTGGAGAGCCGCTTTCGGGCG
This sequence comes from gamma proteobacterium endosymbiont of Lamellibrachia anaximandri, assembly GCA_016756855.1. Taxonomy (GTDB): domain Bacteria; phylum Pseudomonadota; class Gammaproteobacteria; order Chromatiales; family Chromatiaceae; genus QGON01. The sequence goes on from JAESPD010000005.1 coordinate 24,035, forward strand.
AATGCCCACAGGATGTGGAAAAGGAATATCGACAGCGAGCACTCAGTCCACAAGGCGAATTACCTCGCCATGGCAGCAAGGCTGGAGAAAGAAGGCCCTGTCGTGCCGTTTACCCTACCGCCGGAGGCCGTATTGAAAAAGGTGATCCATGCGCTCGAATCCCCCAGACCCAGAGCCCGTTACTATGTCACCTTCCCCACTTACCTTTTTGGCACACTCAAACGGCTGTTGAGCACACGGGGGATGGATTGGGTGTTGAGGAAAGTCTCCGGCGGCGGTGGCAGGTGACAAGCGAAAGGCGAAGCAAGTATGTGTCTGGGTTAGCCGAATGCAAACACTTTTTCCACACGGAATACAGGTAGGCCCGATCAAGCGCAGCGGATCGGGCGCTCAGAATTTCGCAAAACTTGTGAGGTTGCCGGTTCCGCTACGCTTGAACCGGCCTACGTGCTTCCAACGATGGTAACGACAACGTTCGGCCTTTCCTGTGGCACTGTTTCCTTTTTCCTTTTTCCTTTAACCTGTATTACCCTGGCCGGTCACGCATTATTGTGCAAGTCTAGTATGGAGCGGCCCGCCGCATCCTCTTCCTTTTTGGCATTGTCATTGCGCAGCAGTTCCAGCTGCTCCAGATAGCTCTCACTGACATCTCCAGTGACGTAGTCGCCGTTGAAAACCGAGGTATCGAAGCGAGTAATATCGGTCTTGCCCTTCTTCTGCACAGCATTGATGAGATCATTGAGGTCCTGAAAAATCAGCCTGTCAGCACCAATATATTCACGCACCTCCTCCTCCGTCCTGCCGTGAGCCACCAGTTCGATGGCTGAAGGCATGTCGATACCGTAGACATTGGGAAAGCGCACAGGCGGAGCGGCTGAGGCAAAATAGACCCTCTTCGCGCCAGCCTCCCTTGCCATCTGTACGATCTGCTGCGAAGTCGTTCCGCGAACGATGGAGTCGTCCACCAGCAGGACATTTTTGCCCTTGAATTCCAAGTCGATGACATTGAGTTTCTGGCGCACAGATTTTTTACGTACGGTCTGTCCCGGCATGATGAAAGTCCGGCCGATATATCGATTCTTGATAAAACCCTCGGTATAGCGAACATGGAGCCTTCCCGCCAGGGAGAGTGCCGCAGTACGGCTGGTGTCAGGAATCGGGATCACTACATCGATATCATGATCGGGCCACTCCCGTTCGATCTTCTTCGCCAATTTTTGTCCCATCCTTGAACGGGCCTTGTGCACGAAGACATTGTCGATGATCGAGTCAGGCCGGGCGAAATAGACAAACTCGAAGATACAGGGTGACCGCATCGGATTGGCGGCACACTGCTGTGAGTAGAGCTGACCGTCATGACTGATAAAGATCGCCTCGCCTGGATCCAGATCCCGCACCCTCTCAAAACCCAGTGAATCCAATGCGACGCTCTCAGAGGCAACCATATATTCCGTTCCCCGGTCGGACTCGCGACGTCCATAGACCACCGGACGGATGCCATAAGGGTCACGGAAAGCGATGATGCCGAACCCAGGTATCATAGCGACACCGACATACCCGCCACGACAACGACGATGCACACCGGCCACCGCACGGAAAATATCTTCCGGAGCAATGCGCAGTTTGTTCTGCGCCTGTAACTCATGGGCAAAGATATTAAGTAAAATCTCCGAATCAGAGGAGGTATTGATGTGGCGCAGATCCTCACGAAACAGGTCTTTCTTCAACTCTTCCGCATTGGTCAGGTTACCGTTATGGGCCAGAGTGATGCCGTAGGGAGAGTTGACATAAAAAGGCTGCGCTTCTGCAGATGATGAACATCCAGCGGTTGGATAGCGCACATGGCCCAAACCCATATTGCCCCGCAGTTTGATCATGTGGCTTGTGCGAAAGACATCGCTCGCCAGGCCATTGCCCTTGCGCAGGTGCAGTTTGCCACCCTCGCAGGTCACTATACCTGCAGCATCCTGACCTCGATGCTGCAGCACCATCAAAGCATCGTAGAGTGACTGGTTAACCGCCGTTTTGCAGACAAGTCCAACTATGCCGCACATTTCCGGGTCTCCAAAGGCTGGATCTGCTCGAACAGGTGAGGAGAAAAGTGTATCGATACGCCGTTATTCATGCGGGACACACCGTCAATAGCGAAAATTACTTGCGATGTCGCTGGGCAGAAACTCTCTCAACCAGAGCGCAATCTCTTGGAAATAGGGGATCAGCTGTGATTCACGCCACCAGGGGTCACCCGGCAAAGGTGTCAATCCGGCAAGCAGCACCAATATGGCTACAACAACAACACCCCTTGCCGCACCGAAAAAGACGCCGATCAAACGATCTGTGCCGGTTAACCCGGTACTGTCGACCAACATACCCATAAAACGGTTGACCAGACCACCGACTATCAGGGTGGCCAACAATAGCAAACCGTAGGAGACACCCAGGCGTATCGAGGGGAGGTCTATCCAGGGTACTAAATACTCGGCAACCGGCCGAAAAAAGAACCAGGCCACCCAGAACCCTGCCACCCAGGTCACAAGAGAGAGTGCTTCACCTATAAAACCACGCACCAAACTGATGATGGACGAGAGGAGAATGATTCCGATGATGAGGATATCGATCCAGGACATAGGCAAGTAAAGAGTCAGAGGCGCCGGAAATTCATCGGATTTTACAACAAGCATGGGGCAGTTGCGAATTATTCAAAAGCCCACGAAAAGTGGCCGCCTCTCACAAAATCGCTACTTGTCAGAACGAAAAAACCCTGCTGCACAATGCAGCAGGGTTTGATCTGGTGGAGCCAGGCGGGATCGAACCGCCGACCTCAACACTGCCAGTGTTGCGCTCTCCCAGCTGAGCTATGGCCCCGAAGAGAGGCGCATGTTAGGACAAGAATTAAGGTTTGTCCACCGGTTTTTTAACCCGATCTGCTATTTCAAGTCATCCACAGAATCTATGACCAAAGGAGAGCGAAAACACGCTAACTTTTTTGCAGCCGGGAAAGTTTTACTGCAGGTACATCACCCACAACAGAGTGGCCGCACTCACGGCTGCCATTACCACCAAGGCGACCGTGATACAGGATGTACAAATATTACCAAATAACTGCAAGCTCTTTTCACTCATGACTATCCTCCAGAAATACTTATGTAGACAGCGAAACAGATTTTCCGTCGCTGCAAAAAATCAGCATTCAAAACCGAGGAGCTGTTTGCAGTCAGGCTGCAAAAGATTTTGTTACTGCTCCCACTTGCATAAAGTAAATAGCAGAATCACATAACGGTTACAAGGATAAAGATACAGGTATCTCTTTTTTATGTTTCTTTTTATCTGACAATTACTTAGGAGTATCAGGGAAACTACCTAGTACCCATCTGGAAACGCCCCGGTTAAACATAGAGAGCGCCGGAGCACAAAGATTGCCGGGACGAAGACTAAAGTATCTTGTCTTCGTAGGGCTTCTCAGCTTTTGCCTGCTGTTCCATCTTCGCCCAGGAATCGCGGAGCGTGACGGTACGATTGAATACCGGCTTATCAGCTGTAGAGTCTCCGTTATCCATGCAGAAGTAACCCTCACGCTCAAACTGGAAACGTTCCCCCGGCTTGGCTTCTCCCAAGAGCGGCTCAAGATAGCAGTCGGTCAGGGTCCGCAAGGAGTCGGGATTGAGATTGTCAGTGAATGAGCCACCCGCCTCCACTGAGTCAGGATTGGGCTTGGAAAAAAGCCTGTCGTAGAGGCGCACCTCGCCCTTGACACCCAAACTGGCAGATACCCAGTGAACCACGCCCCGGACCTTGCGCCCCTCCGGATTCTTACCAAGCGTCTCCGCATCGTAGCTGCAACGCAGTTCAATAATGTCGCCCTGGTTGTTCTTGATCACCTCTTCGCATTTGACCACATAAGCGTTGCGCAGCCGCACCTCACCGCCCGTCACCAGACGCTTGTACTTCTTGTTGGCGGACTCACGAAAATCCGCCTGGTCGATGTAGACCTCGCGGGTGAAATGGATGGTGCGGGTTCCCTTACTCTCATCCTTAGGGTGGCTGGCAGCCTGCAGCGCCTCCTTTTCACCTTCGGGAAAGTTCTCGATCACCATCTTCAGAGGATGCATCACCGCCATGCGACGCGGAGCATTTTTGTCCAGATCCTCGCGGATACAGTTCTCCAACACCCCCATTTCGACCAGATTGTCTGACTTGGTAACACCGATGCGTGCGCAGAAATCCCGAATCGAGGCGGCGGTATATCCCCGCCGCCGCAGCCCGGCAATCGTTGGCATCCGCGGATCGTTCCAACCCTCCACATACCCTTCATCCGCCAGTTGAGTCAGTTTCCGCTTGCTCATCACTGTATATTCCAGGTTGAGCCGTGAGAACTCGATCTGCTGCGGCTGACTGGAGATGGTGATATTTTCCAGCACCCAATCGTAGAGTGGGCGGTGATCCTCGAACTCCAGGGTACAGAGTGAATGGGTAATCCCTTCAAGCGCATCGGAGATCGGGTGGGTAAAATCATACATGGGGTAGAGGCACCAGGCCTCACCAGTCTGGTGGTGTACCACTCCGTGACGAATGCGATAGAGCGTCGGATCCCGCATGTTCATATTGGGCGAGGCCATATCGATCTTCGCGCGCAACACCTTCTCGCCGTCGGCGAATTCTCCCGCTTTCATACGCGAGAAGAGATCCAGATTCTCCTCCACCGGACGGGCACGATAGGGGCTCTCCTGTCCGGGTTCTTTGAGGGTTCCCCGGTAGGCACGCATCTCATCAGCATCGAGATCACAGACATAGGCTTTGCCCGCTCTAATCAACTCAACTGCAAAATCAGAGAGCCGATCGAAGTAATCGGAGGCGTAAAAGAGTCGATCCTGCCAGTCGAAACCCAGCCAGCGCACATCTTCCTGGATGCTCTCCACGAATTCGACATTCTCCTTGTGGGGATTGGTATCGTCAAAACGCAGATTGCACAGGCCGCCAGGATAGTCCTCGGCGATACCGAAATTGAGTGCAATCGACTTGGCGTGGCCGATATGCAGATATCCATTGGGCTCCGGTGGAAAGCGGGTATGTACCCTGCCCCCGTTTTTTCCCTGAGTCAGATCCTGATCAATAATCTGACGGATGAAATTGGTGGGTGTAGGTGTCTCTGAGCTGCTCATGTTCTCTTTATCCATCATACCTGGGCTTCACGCTGCCGAATAAACTCCAGCGCCATATCAATGCGCCGCAGGGTCGCTGCTTTGCCAGCCAACTGCAGGGTTACGTCGATCCCCGGCGATGCGGCCCGGCCGACCACCGCAACCCTCAGCGGCTGGGCAACCTTACCCATCTTCACGTCAAGGGCATCGGATACCTCTTGCACCTGCTCATGCAGAGCCTCCGGGGTCCAATCTTGCAATCCCTCCAGTGCTTCACGCATCTTTTCCAATGGTTCCCGGGCTGCTGGCCGCAGGTGCTTTTTAGCGGCCTTCTCATCAAACGCTTCAAAGTCCAGATAGCAGAAGGCACTGATATCCGCCATCTCCACCAGCGTCTTGGCCCGCTCCTGCTGTGCTTTGGCAACATCGGCCAGATCCGGCCCCTCTGCCGGGTCTATACCCAGATTACCCATGTGCGGACTCAGCAGATGGGCGATCCGCTTGGGGTCGTCCGCTTTGATATAGTGCTGATTGAGCCAAAGCAGCTTTTCTGTATTGAAGCTGGAGGCAGCCTTATTGACTTGGTCGATATCGAACAATTCGATCATTTCATCGATAGAGAATATCTCCTGATCGCCGTGGGACCAACCAAGGCGCACCAGGTAGTTGAGCAACGCCTCCGGCAGAAAACCCTCCTCCCGATATTGCATGACACTGACAGCACCGTGGCGTTTGGAAAGCCGGGCACCATCATCTCCTAAAATCATCGGCACATGTCCATATATTGGCGGCTTCTTGCCAAGCGCCCGCAGGATATTGATCTGGCGGGGTGTGTTGTTGAGATGGTCATCACCACGGATGACATGGGTTATCTCCATGTCCATGTCGTCCACTACGACGGTAAGATTATAGGTGGGGGATCCGTCCGTGCGGCGGATAATCAGGTCATCCAACTCTTCGTTGTTAAAAGCAACCCGGCCACGAATCAGGTCGTCTACCACAACAGTACCACTCTCAGGATTGCGAAAACGAATCACATGGGGCTCGTCCGGATCGACATGCAGGCTCTTGCAATGCCCATCGTAACGGGGTTTCTCCTTCCGCTTCATCGCCTGTTCTCTAAGGTCGTCAAGGCGCTCACGAGAACAGTTGCAGCGGTAAGCCAACCCCTTCTCCATCAACTCCCCTATCACCTCGTTATAACGCTCGAAGCGGTGGGTCTGGTAGAAGGGGCCCTCATCATACTCAAGCCCGAGCCAGGTCATTCCCTCCAAAATCGCGTTCACCGATTCCTCTGTGGAACGCTCCAGATCCGTATCCTCGATGCGCAGCACGAACTTACCTCCGTGCTTACGGGCATAGAGCCAGGAAAAAAGGGCGGTACGGGCACCTCCGACATGGAGATAGCCAGTGGGACTGGGGGCGAAACGGGTGCGAACGGTCATCTTTACTCTGTCGGCTGACGGAAAAAAAGGGAATTCTAACAGACCCGGCGCCAATGGGCAGAGTGGATTGACGGAACTACTCCCGATCTCTAGAATGGCCGCTCCTTACGGAACGGGCGTATAGCTCAGCTGGGAGAGCGCTGCAGTCACATTGCAGAGGTCACAGGTTCGATCCCTGTTACGCCCACCAAATCAACCTGTCGCTTACGACTCAAGTTTCTGGGGTTCAAGCAATCAGAGTGCACAGGTTGCACTCCACGTTCGTTCTAATTTGGAACAGCCGACTCCTACAGCACAGGTCATCCGTGGCGATTCGCACGCTTTGATCGACTGAGAATCCGCCGTGCTTCCAAGCAAACATGCATTCAGCCACGCTTGTGCTGATTACCTCCTCAATCAGTCAGTCGAGCATCCTCTAGGGCTTTCGGTGTTCTGGATGTATCCGTGCTCCCTATATTCCACCCAGCCTATTCGTCGCATGCCCCGCCCCCGGTTTCAGGGGGACTGATCCAGTCAGCCTGTACCACATGAAAAAGCGACCAAACAATCTGTTGTCACGTTAATCGGACATAGGTATTCTCCGAATTCAGCACACCCTTAGAGTAGTACCGTATTCCTTTTTTCCAACCACTGCGTCCGAGCAAAGGGTAATGATGAGATCGTCTCAACTTGAACAACAGTCGTCCCGGGATATCCTCAACCATCTGCTGCGAACGACTCTTGCAGTGGTATTGCTGGCGATCGCCTTTTTCGCCTTCGCCGCAGAGTCCGGTGGCGCGATAGAATCTCCGGACTGGCTGCAGCTGTTTCTCGGTCTGTTCGGCGGCTTGGCCCTGTTTCTCGGCGGCTTGCAGCTGTTGTCGGAGGGGATGACAAAATCCGCCGGCCAGACGTTGAAAACAGTGCTGGCGAGGCTTACCACCAACCGCTTGAAGGGTGCGCTTACCGGGGCCTTTATTACCGGTGTGCTCAACTCCTCGACGGTAACCACACTGCTGGTCGTTGGTTTCATAAGCGGTGGCATGATGACCCTCACCCAGTCGGTCGGGGTGATCATGGGGGCCAACATCGGCAGTACCGTGACCGCCCAGTTGCTGGCTTTCGATCTTGCGGCTTACCCCCTCGGTCCGGTCGCCATCGGTTTTTTCATGCTCTTTACCGCCAAGCGGGAGAAGGTGAAGTACTACGGCATGATGATCATGGGCATTGGTCTGGTATTTTACGGCATGGGCCTGATGAGCGTGGCAATGACGCCTCTACGCAGCTACGAGCCCTTCCTGGAAATACTCAAGGCTTTGGAAAATCCGATGGCGGGTATTCTCGCCGGCGCGGCATTCACTGCCATCGTACAGTCCTCCGCAGCAACGGTCGGCATCGCCATCGCGATGGCGAGCGAGGGACTGCTGGCCCTGCCTGCGGGCATCGCCCTGGCGCTGGGCGCCAACATCGGCACAGCCGCCACAACGGCACTGATGGGCATCCTCAGCGCCAAGTCCACGGACGCAGTGCGGGCATCGGCAGTGCATGTGGTGTTCAATGTTCTGGGCACCCTGATATGGCTTCCCTTCACCTGGCTGCTGGTGGATATGGCGGTCTGGATTTCCCCTTCCAGCCCGGAGTTCGAGGGCACGGCTCAGGCCGCGGCGGAAGTACCGCGCCAAATCGCCAACGCCAATACACTGTTCAACGTCATCAATACGCTGCTTTTTATCGGTTTTACCGGCTGGTTCGCGAAGCTGGCAGAGCGCATCGTACCGGAGCGCAAGCCTGCGGAAGGCATTATCATTGAATCCAAGTTTCTGGATGAAGTGGCACTGAGGGCGCCCTCCGTGGCGTTGCAGCAGGTGCGGTTGGAACTGGGGCGGGTTGGAGCAATCACGCTTAGCATGCTGCAGGACATCGTGCCGGCACTGAGAGATGGAGATCGGGACCGCCTCGATGATATCGTCCGCCGCAACGATCAAGTCGATATATTGGACCAGGAGATACTCAATTATCTGGGCAAGGTTCGCGGGGGCACGCTGACGGAACAGGAGAGTCTGGAGTTTCAGGGACTGATGATAGCGTCAGATAACCTGGAGAGTCTGGCGGATGTTGTGGGGACCGATGTCGTCTCTCTGGCCCGCAAGGCGGTCGATCTGGATTCCGAGTCGGGAACGGAGACTCGCAAGATGTTGGCGGAATTTTATACTACGATAGTCGATTCCGTGGAACTCACTGTGCAGGCGATTCGTGACAACGACCAGCGAGCGGCGGAATCCGTGTTGATGATGAAGGAGAAGATACGGGATCAGTCAGAGCTCTTGTTGGCGCGGAAGGCATCGCGTCTGACGGCGGATGATCCGGATTATTTGACGCTGGTACGGCTGGAGATGTCGTTTGTTGATCAGCTGCGGCGTATCTATACGCTGGCGAAACGCACCGCCAAGGTTGCTCTGCCCCAGGTGCTTGCGCAACGTGATTGACCCTGAACCGGAGGGATGCACAGGCTCAGAGAACAACAGCCGTGTAACATCTGGGTAACTCTCAAGCAGTGCCTCCCAGCCAGGTTTTGAACATCATGATCCATGGACTTAACCGCTGGTGCTTCAAGTAGATCACCGTAAACTCTTCTATCCCCTCCAAAAACAATGGCTACTTACAAACAGAGCAGTCGCGATGGAAAGTTCCACTACCGCTACAGCGATGAGCATTTGAGGGTCGCCTTGAGCCCACTTGGACAAGTAAGCACCAAGTGAAACCATAAGTGCTAAAAAAACAAAGAATCGCATCCGGTAAAACTGCCATAGCATAGGCTGCTTCAACGCATCGATTCGCTTCAGATTTCTGTTACACACCTTGATGAACAGGTATTTCGCCTTAATCCACCCAATCACCACTCCACACAAAATAGCCAGCATAACCCAAAGCGGATCAGCCCCGCTCCTAGCCGCCTCAAGGAACAAGCCAGTACTTTTAATCAGGAGCACCACAACACCAATATACCAAACCAGTGCGGCCAATCTTTTTAGGGTGAGAGAAGAAGTGTTGAGCATTATTTTACGGGAGTTTGAAACATAGGTTGGGCAAGCCCGTTGGCCTTCTCACCAAGCCTTTCTGACTGCTCACATCGACATATAAATCAAGCTGTCACTATGAACATTTCCGAGCAAAACAGCAAAATTAATTCCTACCGCAGGCATCGCAAGCAGTGGCAGGTCCACCGGTTACCCTAACCGCCCCATGCAGACTTGGGCATGCCATAGTTCAGACTGGATAAATCGTTTTAAACCCGCATCCCCCAGACACCCACGCCTGTCAGAAATATGACAATAAAAAACCCAACGCTAGCTGTAAGGGGTATCTCTTCGATGAAGTTCAATTGAATCTCACTCGCCTGTTTCGATTGCTCCTCTTCCTTGGATGCGGATTGCACATAATTCAAGCCCATTTCAACATCGGGATAACCGCTCCGACCGGTCGCGCTGCTCCGGCCCCGCGTATGTTTTTCGCTCGTACTTCTTTCAAAATCCAGATAGAGGCTGTTCTCATATGACGCTATTTTTTCTGTCATGGATTTCTGCTGCACGTATACACCATCACCTATGGACGGCGAATTGACACCCTGAACCCCGAACTCCGGCACGATGTCTGGAAAGAGTGAGGTGGGCGCAGCATCAAAAAGTGACTCCGGCGCCACATCATAAAGGGAGTGGATAACAGGAAAGATATGTTCAAGTCCCGTCTCCTCCCTTGCCCATTCAGGATTGATCAAGTCCACTATCAGGGTTGAGGTATAGAGGCTACGCCAGCTTGACCACCACAGCTGCCAGCTATCCAGCATCTGTAAATCCCGTTGACCAGACCCACCCTTAACCAATGATTCTGAAATTTCCGACAGCATGACCGATTCTCCGGCCGCTGGCTTTTGAATGTCAATTTGCCCCTGAAGGTGCTCGTTACACCCCACCATGTAAAACGGTAGAAAAAAAACCAGAAGGAAAGTCGATACGATTTTCATAACACGGACACCTTATCGCGGCTGCACTATCGCGCAGCACTGCTCGTAAACACCGTGTCGATCTTAGAGCAAGGTAATCGCTTCGTATCTTTATAATCAGGTCTTTTAACAACTTCTCACAATACCGAAAAACAACTTCACATTCATGCCATGCTTGTTAACAATCGGTCCTTTATTTATGGCAGATATTAACAATTGTTAACGGAATCATTGATTCATCAGTTGGACGATCAGCTGATACGCCTCTTCAAATACATCGCCGCCCTCTTCATCCAACCAATAATTTTCCTTATCGGCATTCAACCAGGTGAACTGCCGCTTGGCCAGTTGCCGGGTGGTGATAATGCCCCTTTCAATCATCTCTTCCCGGTTGTATTCACCTAACAGATATTTCAACATCTGCCGATAACCGACAGCCCTCATGGATGGCAGATCCGGACTCAGATCTCCCCGGAGCAGTAAAGCCTGTACCTCTTCTTCAAAACCTGACGCCAACATTTGATGGAAACGCTTTTCGATACGTTGGTGCAGGATTTTTCGATCTTTTGGCGAACGGACGAGTTTAAGTATCCGATAGGGCAAAGAGGCTCGGCTGCCACTTTGTTGCAGCTGAGTCATGGAGCGACCGGTAATCTCGATCACTTCGAGGGCACGAAGAATACGCTGCGCGTCATTGGGGTGGATGCGTTCAGCGGCAACTGTGTCGAGTTCCGCCAGGCGTCGATGCAACGACTCCAATCCAAGGTACTGCTGTTCCATCTCAAGCCGCTTTCGAATGGCGGGATCGGCTTCCGGCAAATTTGAAAGCCCCTTCTCCAGTGCCCGAAAATAGAGCATGGTGCCACCCACCAACAGTGGCACTTTTCCCGCAGCAGTGATCTCCGCCATCGCATCCAGGGCATCCTCCCGAAACGCAGCGGCAGAGTAAGCATCGGCCGGATCCCGAATATCGATCAGACAATGCGGCGCCTTTGCAAGCACCTCGGGTTCCGGCTTGGCGCTGCCGATATCCATCCCCCGGTAAACCAGCGCCGAATCGACGCTGATAATCTCCATCGGCAGTCTCTGCACCAGTTCCACTGCCAGCTCCGTCTTGCCGGATGCGGTGGGTCCCATCAGAAAAACAGCAGGGGGTAGCCTCTGTTCAGCCATCAGCGACCCCGTAGAAACAGTCTATCCAATTCCGTCATGGAGAGCTGAACCCAGGTCGGACGGCCATGGTTACATTGATCCGCACGTTCGGTACGCTCCATGTCCCGCAGCAGTGCGTTCATCTCATCCAGAGTGAGACGACGGTTTGCCCGCACTGAGCCGTGACACGCCATGGTGGCAAGTACCTTGTCGATCTCCTCTTTGATTCGGCTGCTCTCACCAAACTCCGCCAGATCGGAAAGTACATCACGCAACAACCGCTCGGCATCCGCCCCCTGCAGGATTGCCGGGATGGCCCGTACTGCCAGGGCATCTGCACCAAGCCGCGATACCTCAAGGCCAACACTCTCCAATATCGATGACTGATTCTCCGCAAGATCTGCCTCACGACTACTCACCCGCACCGTCACCGGCACCAGCAGCGGTTGGCGGGTAATGCCCACATCGTTGTAAGTCTGTTTGAAACGCTCATAGGTGATGCGTTCATGGGCGGCATGCATGTCGACCAATACCAACCCATCCTGATTTTGCGCCAGGACATAGACGCCTTGCAGCTGCCCAAGTGCATAGCCCAGTGGCGGCAGGGCTTCATCCTCACTCTGCGGTAGTGGTGTTGCAGGAGGTTTCTGCGCATGAAAAGCCGCGCCATAGGATGAAGGACGTTCGGCAACCCGCCAATTCATGGTGTGCTGAACCCCGGGAGACGCTCTCTCAGTCGGTTCACTAGACTGGAGAGAGCCACTACCGGAAGAATCAAGGCCGCCTGTGAATGCACTCCCTGCCGGTGCAGCCACATCGGACTCATCCGCCGTTTGCGGACGTGTCTCCGCCAGTGCGCTGTGCAGGCCACGGAAAAGAAAATCGTGTACCAACCGACCATCCCTGAAACGCACCTCGTGCTTGGTGGGGTGGACGTTCACATCGACCTTCCGGGGATCCAGCCCCAGAAACAGGAGATATGCTGGATGACGCCCATGATAGAGCACATCCTGATACGCCTGCCTCACGGCGTGGGTTACCAGCCTGTCCCGCACCATCCGCTGATTGACGTAGAAAAACTGCATGTCCGCCTGGGAACGGGAGAAAGTGGGACGGGCCACCCAACCGAAAAGTTTCAAGCCCGCCACCTCATGCTCCACATAGAGCGCATTCTCAAGAAAAGCCGCTCCCAGCAGGTCAGCTATTCGACGCTCTCTGTCGATCTGCTGGGTGCAGGGAGGCAGGGAGAGGATCTGGCGACGATTATGCTGCAGTGAAAAACCCACATCGAAGCGGGCCAGAGCCAACCTTCTGACCAGCGTCTCGATATGGCCAAACTCCGTCTTTTCCGCACGCAGAAATTTACGCCGGGCAGGGGTATTGAAAAAGAGATCGCGCACCTCAACCGTCGTGCCCTGAGGATGCGCAGCAGGCCGAGGCGTCATCTCTGTTTCACTGCCATCCCCACTGACCTCCCAGGCTGATTCACTCTCCTGATTTCGTGAGGTCATTTTCAGACGGGATACGGAACTGATACTGGGCAGCGCTTCACCTCGAAATCCCATGCTCCGGATTGCTTCCAGGTCTTCGAGACTGCTGACTTTACTGGTGGCATGGCGGGAGAGCGCCAGAGCCAGCTCATCCTCGACGACTCCAACACCGTTATCGCGAACCCGCATCAATTTGACGCCGCCCTGCTCCACATCGATCTCAATGCGGTTGGCGCCGGCATCGAGGCTGTTTTCAATCAACTCCTTGACCACCGAAGCAGGGCGCTCCACCACCTCGCCGGCAGCGATCTGATTGACCAGTTGTGGGGGGAGTTGTTGAATGCTGTGCATAGACAGGAGATCACCGTCAGTAAGACCGACGACTATTGTGCCACCACCCGCTCGAGTAAGCAGCTATCTATCGTTGGAAGCCCGCCGCGCGCGTCAGCGCGGACTGGACTGACTTGCTAGATTGCAACTGTTTCACTTAGCACTCTCCACTTCGCGGAAAAATGCTTCAACAACTCCCCTATCCGATTTACTAAGGGCGGTAAGATTAGACCGGCGTAACTGGCCCGCAACCATTGCAGCCAGGAGGCGATTAGACTCAGATGTACAATCTGGATCTGCACAGCAACCATCAGCTTCGTCGCTTCTAATGCACTGTTCGCAGCCATTCCACGCTCATAAGACCAGACCATCGCGCCGACCAAAACTGCAATAAGAAGCGCCCCAACTAATATCTTCTTAGTCATGATTTTGCAATCTATCAGGAAAAATCAACTGCCGGGGATCTGCAGCACCTGACCGATGCGAATGGTGTCGTTCTTGAGTTCGTTGGTTCTGCGCAGGCGATTGAGGCTGACGGCGTATTGCCTTGCGATGGCGATCAATGTCTCGCCACGAGAAATTGTATGTCGGCGGGGAGCCTCTTTCTCCTGCTTCGCTGCCAACCAGGTGCCGGGAGGCGGCTGATAGTTAAAATAGTCGGAAATACCTGCCAGCAAGGCTTTGGCTACCTTTCTCTGGTGAACCGGATCTTTCAGACGACGCTCTTCATCAGGGTTGGAGATAAATGCGGTCTCCACCAGCAGTGAGGGAATATCCGGAGACTTCAGCACCACGAATCCAGCTTGTTGCACACGCTTTTTATGTGTCTTACCCAGTTTTTTCAGCTGGCGAAAGACTCTATCCGCTGCGGTGGAACTCGCCTGCTGGGTACCAGTTTGCGAGAGATCAAGCAGGACCGTGAACAAATCCTCGCCCTTCCCCTTGCCCTCAAATAAAACGCCGCCAACAAGATCCGCACTGTTTTCCCGCTTCGCCAGCCATTTAGCCGCCTCGTTGGACGCGCCTCTGCGGGAGAGGGTGTAAACGGATGACCCTCTTACTCTTGAATCCTTAAAGGCGTCTGCATGGATTGATATAAACAGATCTGCATGGTGCTTGCGCGCCTTCGACATCCGTTTGCGCAAACCGAGATAGTAGTCACCGTCCCTGATCAACACCCCGCGCATGCCCGGTTTCTGATCGATCATTTTTACCAGTTTGCGTGCGATCGCCAGCACCACGTCTTTCTCATAGGTGCCGTATTTCCCTCTGGCACCTGGATCCTCTCCACCGTGACCGGGATCGACCGCAATCACCACGTCTCTGTTCCCCGGCTTCTTTGCCGTTTTCACCGGGCCGGAGCGGCGCTTGCTGCTCTCCTTTTTGTCGTATAGGTCGACAACCAGTCGGTAGCCATACTGGCGATTGGGCTCAAGCAGAAAACTTTTTGGCTTGACCGCCCTGCTGAGGTCGAAAACCACTCGCACATCGCGTTTGTTGCGCTCCGCACTGCGCAGACGGTTGATGAACCTGTTGTTGGATTCAGGCTGAGGCAGTTTTGTGGAGAGACGGGTATTTTTAAGATCCAGAACCAGGCGGTCCGGCTTGTCCAGCGTAAAGATGTTGTGCTCAACCAGAGAATCGGTATCAAAAACCAGTCGAACGTGATCGGGCGCAGACCAGATGCGCAGGTTGCGAACATCAGACTGTCCCGCATAGAGCGGCAGACTCCAGAAGAGGGCCAGAATCAGAATTGTGATAATTTTTTTCATGTTCCCGATGACCCTGTTAGGCCTATGACTAAAAATAGCACGAACTTCCATTTTTTCCAACCTTTTCGGTCAGATAGCCTGACTTCCTCGCCAGAAGTTCAATGTTCCCATTAAACCCTTTGTAAATCCTTGATAAGTTGCTCTCCTTTCTCAGAGTCGGACGAGAGCTTAAGTACTCTGCCCGTTTCCTGATATTCAAGTCTGATCCGCAGATCAGCCGGAGGCAATACACCTTTACCCCGATCTGGCCACTCCACCAGCAGTATAGCCTTCTCATCCATCAGATCCTGGATGCCGAGATACTCCAGCTCCTCCGGGTCTGCCAGCCGGTAGAGATCGAAATGGTAACACGCCACCCCCTCCAGTTCGTAGGGTTCAAGCAGTGTATAGGTGGGACTCTTTACCGCACCCTGGTGACCCAATGCGCGGATAAAACCTCGTGCAAGGGTTGTTTTTCCCGTGCCCAGGTTCCCTTCCAGATAGACGGTAAGCGGCGGTCTGCAACGCTTGGCAAGACGGGCACCGAAGGACTCCTGCTCCACCTCGCTATGCAGTTCAAGCCTCATAACTGCCACACTCCAGATTGAGCAACGGCCGCAGCTCGGGCAAAAGATCGCCGGCCAACATACCCCGTTCGCCCTGCATAGTAGCCCTGTCTCCCGCTGCAGCATGTAGTGCGACACCCAGTTCAGCGGCCAATCCGGGCTCAAAACCCTGCACCCACAATGCAGCGATAATACCTGTGAGTATGTCACCGCTACCACCGGTCGCCATACCTGGATTCCCGTCACTGCATAGTGCCGGGGGGCGACTGCTGCCGTCAGAAATCAATGTCCCGGCACCCTTGAGTACCTGGGTGCCCCCAAATCTCTCCTGCAGCAACTTCAATGCCTCAAACCGGTTTGCCTGAATTTGGTTGGTTTTTTCTCCCAGCAGCCGTCCGGCCTCACCAGGATGAGGCGTCAAGATCCAATCAGGTCTTTTTATCGGCGCCTGCGCCAACAGATTGAGGGCATCTGCATCCACCACCAGTGGCAGACCGGAGGCAAGTGCCTGTTGATAGAGCGATCTGCCCCACTCTCCCTGGCCCAAGCCGGGACCCAGGGCAATGGCATCCGCCCTTTCGATCAGCGGCGCAAGAGATACACCGTTGGCCACGGCGTGACACATCAGCTCGGGACGGCCGATATTGAGCAACGGCGCATTATCGGGATGGGTCGCCACGGATACCAACCCGGCGCCGGTGCGTGCAGCCGCCTCTGCCGCCAGGCGGATCGCACCGGAAAAACCCCGGTCGCCCCCAATGAGCAGCAGGTGGCCAAAATCCCCTTTGTGGGCGGTACGTCTTCTGGGACCCAGCAGTTGAGACTGCTTTTTCCAATCGATACGGCGGGCCGACAGAATCTGCCTGCCGTAGATCCGGGCGGGCAACTCCAGGGCATCAAAATGGATACGTCCGCAGTAATCCGCTCCTGCGCCGGTAAACATCCCCTGTTTCAGTCCAATAAAGCTGAGGGTCGCACCCGCTCGAGCGGCAATCCCCATGACCTGGCCTGTATCTGAATTGAGGCCTGAGGGGATATCCACAGCAAGGACCGGTGCCTGATGACGGTTGATCGACTCGATCATTTCGGCCCAAGCCCCAGTCACGTCTCTCTCCAGGCCAGTGCCCAACAGGGCATCGATAATGAGGTCAGTCTTCCGCGGCAGGCCGGGAAACGGGGCCGTCTCACCACCGATCTCTTCCCACTTCTGCGCCATTGTCAGCGCATCGCCACGGATACGCGCTGAATCACCAAGCTGTAGCAACAACACCTCCAGCCCTGCTTGCCTCGCCAGGCGCGCCACCACAAATCCATCGCCACCATTGTTGCCAGTACCACATATGACAGTGATGTGGCGGGCCGCAGGCCAGATTGCCTGCAGAAGCTGGAAGACACGGGAGCCTGCCCGCTCCATCAGATCGACACCGGGAATCTCATACTCTTCGATTGCGATCCGATCGAACGCCCGCACCTGATCGGCGCGATAGAGGGCATAGGGCAGCGCTTCCGTGTAGGGCATGACTCGCATAAAAAAACGTCCTTTGGGATTCACGAAAACCATACCGCGAAGATGGTCCCGGATACCAGTTTAATCGCGGATCGGGGTATAGTTCCGGTTTATGGATCAAGCGTCTATTTCCAATCACGAACAACTCGCCGCAAACATCAAGATTTGGGGCGCAGAGCTGGGTTTCCAGCAGGTCGGCATCACTGACACGGAACTCTCACTGGCGGAGGCACGACTCAACGATTGGCTGCAAAAGGGCTTTCACGGAGAGATGTCCTATATGGGCCGCCACGGCAGCAAGCGCAGTCGTCCCACTGAGTTGGAACCCGGCACCCTGCGGATAATCTCAGTACGTTTGGACTACCTGCCCGAACCCATGCAGAAGAGCCGGGAGATACTGAAATCTCCCACGCAGGCATTTATTTCACGATATGCTTTGGGCCGGGACTACCATAAGTTGATGCGCAAAAGTCTGCAGCAACTGGCACAAAAGATCAGCAGAGAAATCGGTGATTTCGGCTACCGGGTCTACGTCGACTCCGCCCCGGTCCTAGAGAAACCGCTGGCGGAAAAAGCCGGCCTTGGCTGGATCGGCAAGCACAGCAATCTGATTAATCGCCAAGCCGGCTCCTGGTTCTTTCTTGGCGAGATCTATACCGACTTGCCGTTACCTATCGACCAGCCTGCATCCAACCACTGCGGCAGTTGTCGAGCCTGTCTCGATATCTGTCCGACCCAGGCCATTGTCGAACCCTATGTCGTGGATGCCCGCCGTTGTATCTCCTATCTGACTATCGAACAACAGGGTCCGATCCCCGAATCGCTGAGAAGCAGCATCGGCAACCGCATCTACGGCTGCGATGATTGCCAGCAGGTCTGCCCCTGGAACCGCTTTGCAACACTCGGACGTGAGCAGGACTTCGCCCCGCGCAACGGCCTCGACAGCGCCACCCTGACAGCGCTCTTTGAATGGGATGAAACGACCTTTCTGAAACGTACCGAAGGGTCTGCAATACGCCGCATTGGCCACCAATCCTGGCTGCGCAATATTGCAGTGGCGCTGGGCAATGCGCAGCCTTCAGAGGATATCGAGGCCGCGCTCAAGGCACGTGAACATGACCCGGCAGAACTGGTGAGAGAACATGTCCGATGGGCTTTGGCCAGGCAGCGCAGCAGGTCACCGGATTAAGCGATCCGCACCACCATTACGCTCTTTGCCAGCAACCATCCGGCAACTACACCCAGCATATCCACGACCACGTCACTCAGCCGGGGCGTTCGCCCGGGCACGAAAAACTGCACCACTTCTGTCGACACTGCCAACAGCAGCAGTCCTATAAACACACTGGGCAGGCGCGCCTTTGAATCAAGAAACAGCCCAGCGGAGAGCAGAAAAAAACCGAGCAGATGCCCCAGTTTTGAGACGTCCCAACTCACAGGCCAGAATGCCAGCGGGTCAAAACCGTGATGGTAACGGCCTATCTCAAGATGTATACCCAGCCACTGCCCTAACTGCTGGATTTGCACTTCGATGGCCTGCTTAACCACCAGAGGCTGCAGAATACCCGCCACGATCAGCAGCAACAGCAGCGCAATCATCCAGCCTTGGGGGGTAGACCAATAGTGTTGTAGCAGCAGTCGCAGGGCCCACAGGCCAGCGACCAGCCAGAGGAGTGCCAGCAGTAATTTCCCGGCACTGAAAAGAGCCTGAGACTCCGCTTGGTGCAGGGCAAGCCCCCTGACCCAGACCCTGCCCGGCACATGGTAGAGACCGATCTCAAGACGCAATTCAACGGCCTCTTCAGGCACAGTGACAAGCAGCGAATAGTCCCGCCACTCGTTATCGCCGATCAAGCCGGTGAGGATATAAGGTATATGGTAGAACCCTTGCCCGAAGCTGTCATAGGCGATCAACTCCACCCTCGCCTCATGCCAACTGCGTCTGCCACTCCCGACACCCGACGTCCTGACCTCTCCCTGCAACAGAAGATGTTTGGGCAGACCTTGAGCATCCAGTTTCTGGATCACGCTGCTCGATTCACTTCCCGGCGCATTGTCGACAAGCAGTTCGGCCACAGCGGCGGGCTTTGATACTTCGCTCTTGCCTGAACCCAGCTGCCATCCCTCCCGGCCCTGCTCGAACAGGGGGTTGATCAACAGCTCTGAACCGACAGGTTTGACTGGTGAAGCCGAGGTAAAAAAGAGCAGCGTCAGTGCCGCGAGCAGCAGCACAGCCCAGCTCACGGGCTTGATCAGGCGCAGTGGATGAGACAATGGAGTCGGGTCAACAAATGGTGTTTGCCGGTTCCGCTGGGCTTGAACCGGCCATCACTATCAGGAGAGGCGCAGGAAATTATCACGGTAGAATTTCAGCTCGGCGATAGAGTCGCGAATATCATCGATCGCCAGATGCTTCGACTCTTTGGTAAAACCATCAGCCATATCAGGCGCCCAGCGCTTCGCAAGCTCCTTCAGCGTACTGACATCTAGATTGCGGTAGTGAAAATATTCTTCCAGGTTCGGCATGGTGCGGGCCATGAATCGACGGTCCTGGCAGATACTGTTGCCACACATCGGGGAGGCTCCAGCAGGCACATATTGCTGTAGAAACGCCAGCGTCTCAGCTTCTGCCGCCGCTTCATCATGTTCGCTTTCACGAACCCTTGCGATAAGACCGGAACCGCCATGCTGTTTCTGATTCCACTCGTCCATGCCATCGAGCAGGGCTTCTGATTGCCTTACCGCGATGACAGGCCCCTCAGTCAGGATATTGAGGTCGGCATCGGTGACAATGGTCGCGATCTCGATGATCTCATCATTGATGGTATCCAGCCCCGTCATCTCCAGGTCGAGCCAAATCAGGTTGTTGGGATCTTGAGCCATGCACGAATCCTCATATAAATAGGGGTTACCAAGATGCGCGAATTCTAGCAGGAAGCGGGCGCAGACTGTATTCTTCCCCCATCGACATGATCCGAACGATCTATTCCAAGCTGAAGGAGCCCGTTACTTGATGCCGTTTTTCACTCAACTCTTCCTGCTCGCCCTGGCCGCTGGCACGATTCTGCAACTCTGGCTGCTGGCCCGTCAGACACGCCATGTTGCTGGCCACCGGGAGAAAGTGCCCGAGGAGTTTTCCGGCAAGGTAGAGCTCGGCGATCATCAGAAAGCTGCCGATTACACCGGAGCCAAAGCAGGTATTGCGCGGCTTGAGATTATCTTCAGCACCCTGCTTCTGCTGGTCTGGACACTGGGCGGCGGCCTCGATCTGTTCAGCCGTTTCTGGGATGGATTGGGTTTCGACACGCTCCTGACGGGCGTGGCTTTTATCTTTTCGGTGTTTTTCATCTCCAGTTTTCTGGATCTGCCTTTTTCTCTCTGGCGCACCTTCAAGATCGAAGCAGCTTTTGGCTTCAATCGTTCCACCCTGGGTGGTTTTTTCAAAGACCGTCTGCTGGGTGCGGCGGTAGGATTGGCGATAGGCGCACCCTTATTGTGGGTCATCCTCTGGCTCATGGATTCGGCGGGTGTCTACTGGTGGCTGGCGGCCTGGGCTGTATGGATCAGTTTCACCCTGACCCTTACCTGGGCCTATCCCCGCATCATCGCTCCCCTGTTCAACAAGTTCACTCCACTGGAAGACGGTGAGATGCGCGACCGGATTCAGGGTCTGCTCAGACGCTGTGGCTTCGCCAGTGACGGCATCTTCGTGATGGATGGCTCCAAACGCTCCAGCCACGGCAACGCCTACTTCACCGGATTCGGCAAGCACAAGCGGATCGTCTTTTTCGATACCCTGATCGAGGCCCTCACACCGGACGAGATGGAGGCGGTGCTGGCCCACGAACTGGGCCATTTCCGCCGCAAACACATTCTCAAACAGATGGTGATGATGGCACTGATCTCGCTTGCCGGTCTGGCGCTGCTGGGTTGGTTATCACAACAGACCTGGTTCTATACCAATCTGGGTATGACTCAGCCCTCCAACGCGGCGGCACTGCTGTTGTTCATGCTGGCAGCACCTGTCTTCACCCTCTTCTTCTCTCCTATCGGCAGCTATATCTCGCGCCGACATGAATTTGAGGCCGACGACTATGCTATCGCACAAACTAAAGGGGAATATTTGGTACAGGCGCTTGTCAAACTCTATCAGGATAATGCGAGCACCCTGACACCGGACCCGCTCTACTCCATGTTTCACGACAGCCATCCACCAGCGCCGGTACGCATTGCCCATATAACAGAACAATCTTTAGGATAGAGGATAAAATATGCTTAAAACAGTGATGATATTTGCTTCGCTCTCGACGGTAATCAGCGCCGGCACTCAGGCAGCCGACGCTGATGCAGGCAAAGAGTTGGTCGATAATAACTGTGTCCGCTGCCACAATTCAGAAATCTACACACGGCCAAACCGAATGGTCACTACGCTGCCGGGTCTGCACAAGCAGGTGCGCCGTTGCGAACAGATGCTGGGACTGACTTGGTTCGACGAAGATGTTGATAATGCAAGCGCCCATCTCAACGAACAGTTCTACAAGCTGAGATAAGGTTATATTGATGGAAGAGCACTAATGTCCCGGCGCCGTCTCACCCAGCAGCAACGGGCCAGGATAGAGAGTATCCAGGAGCGGCGGCGAACAAAACTCGCTGAACGTGCTGAACAGAGCCTCTCTGATGCCAGTGATACCCCATCACAGGAAGGCAGGGTGGTTATCCGCCATGGCGCCACCCTCGGCGTCGTGGATGAGAGCGGCCAGGTCTTCCAATGCCTGATCCGTCAGAACATCGGACACCCAGTTTGTGGCGACCGGGTAGTCTGGCAGCCGGTGGACGATCATAATGGCGTGGTCACCGCCCTCCAACCAAGAGCGAGTGTGCTCAGCCGCCCCGACTACAGCGGCCGCGAGAAACCACTGGCCGCCAATATCACCCAATTGGTCGTGGTACTCGCCCCACGTCCGGAGCCCAGCAGCTATCTGCTCGACCAATACCTGATCGCCGCCGAGACCATTGGGGTTCGGCCATTGATCGCAGTCAACAAGATCGATCTGCTTGAAGATGAGGGTAAACTGCGCTTTCTCTCTGCTTACGATCTCTATCGCAGGATTGGGTATGAGTTGGTGGAGGTTAGTGCAAAACTGGCCCACGGCCTGGACAGTCTCATCCAACACCTTGCGGGAGAGACCAGCATCCTGGTGGGGCAATCGGGGGTGGGGAAATCCTCTCTGATCAATGCACTGCTGCCAAATCTGGAGATTGAAACCGGCAGACTCTCGGAAGCTTCAGGATTGGGACGACACACTACATCGGCCGCAACCTGCTATAACCTGCAGCAAGGGGGAGAATTGATCGATTCTCCCGGCGTGCGCAGTTTTCGACTGACCAAGTTAAGCAGGGGACAGCTGGAACAGGGGTTTCCCGAGTTCCGCCCTTTTCTCGGCCACTGCCGTTTCAATAACTGCTCACATCAGCATGAACCCGGGTGCGCCATCAGGCAGGCAATTGAGACGGGGGAAGTCTCCCCCCAGAGGTTGGATAACTTCCTCCATCTGGCACAATCCACCACTTCCGGGCAGGGTTGAGCGCTGGAGGTTAATTCGAGCCACCAGAGGCCTTGCCTGGGGCATCCATCACCTGGATGGTCGACGGGTCGTCACCAAATCCGGTACCACCGCCCTTGCTTTTCCCGATGTTGTCGGGGGAGATCAACATGTCGGTAAAAGCCCGGTCGTCATCAGCGTAGATTCCTTCTCCGCCTTCATCCGAAAAATCACCCGGGCCAAAATAGTCGGGAGACGCTGTCGGGTCTCCGGCCTGACCGGCGAAAGCGCTGGGGATGAAAAAAACCAGCAGCCCGATCATTATCCTGGTCAATCTCGTCACTTGTCCCACTCCCGATTTTGTTCAAAATCTGTATTTATCTTCCGGCCGCCTTAAGCGCAACAGGAACCTATTTCTGTCCGGCCAACATACTGAATTCTTAAGCCGAATACCATATTTGTGTCTCTAAGTTCACATTTTTATCTTGATGCCAGTAGTAAAAGGGTGTTTCTGAACTGCAGCTAATGATTTGGTATCAGAGCAACCAGATCAGCCCCGCCAAGCACCGATTTCCCGACAATCAACTCGCCTCCATAGGCACTGATGATATCGCTCACCACTGCCAGCCCTATACCCTGTCCCGGCTGCTGCTCATCCATGCGCCTGCCTCGCTGCAAGACACTTTCAGCCTGAGCTTGTGGGATACCTGCCCCGTCATCCTCAACGTGCAATTCAATACCATCGCCGCTGGTGAGGCCGGATATCCGCACTCGCTGAGCGCCATATTTCCAGGCGTTGTCCATCAGATTGCCCATAAATTCCATCAGATCACCCTCATCACCCGGAAAGGAGATCTTCCGGCAGATCCAGTTCCCAGCGGATACCCTTTTCCAGATAGACCTTACTGAGCATTTTGGCGATCCTGTCCACTGCAACCGCCACCGGAATAGTGCGGGACAATGTGGAACGCCCGGATGCCGCAGCCCGCTGCAACTGGTGACTGACGATCTGGTTCATGCGGTCGACCTGGTCAGCGAGTTGGCGACTTTCATTCCGATCGCCTGTTTCCGGCAGCTCGGCCATACCTTGCAGGATTGCCAGGGGGGTTTTGAGACTATGGGCAAGATCGCCCAGACTATCCCTGTATCGCTGCTGTCTTGACTGAGCCTGGCGAATCAGGGAATTGATGCTATCTGTAAGCCCGGTCAACTCCTGCGGATAGACCCCTTTGAGTTGATCCGACCCTCCGGATTCAATATCACTCAGCTCATCGGATACCTTGCGCAGCGGGAACAATCCCCAACGCAACACTCCCCCCTGCGCCAGTAACAGCACCAGCGCCGCACCACCCAGCCAGTAGAAAAGTGTATTGCGGAAGGCGCTGATCTGAACCTGATGCGACTGCATGTCCTCCACGACCGAAAGCACATAACGGCTTTCGACACCGTCAAAATCCTCCCAGGAGACACCGAAGCTGAGGGCAACCACTTCGCCGCCATTACCGGAGCGAACCTGATTGAAACGCCGGTCGCCAGGCTCCACCAACGACTTACCAATATTCAGATGACGCCCCACAGCTGAGGCAGAACGCCAGTCGAACGAAATTTCAGGACTATGGACCTCTGCATAGAATCCGGAATCCGGCAGGTTGAAACGGGGGTCAGAGAGTAGTTCCGGCATCGTCAGCCGACCCTGATCATCCTCACCCGCCGCTGCCAGCAGTGCATAAACGCTGGCCTGTAAACTCTCCTTCAGCGCCTTCTCTGTGCTGGATCGAAAGGCCTTGTCCAAGGCCACCCCGGTCAAACCCAGGAAGGCTGTCAGCACCAGGCTTGCAGCCAGCAGCAGGCGGACGTGTATCGATAGATTCATCCCGATCTGGCAAGTACGAAACGGTATCCCCTGCCTCGCAGGGTCTCGATCGGCTTGTAGTGCTCTTCGGGATCGAGTTTTTTACGCAACCGGCGGACGAAGACCTCGATCACATTACTGTCACGATCCCAATCCTGGTCGTAAAGATGCTCAGTCAATTCGCTCTTCGAGACCACCTCGCCGGCATGCATCATCATATATTCAAGCACTTTGTATTCGTATGCGGTGAGATCGATGGGAGCGCCATCGAGTTTTACGCCCTGGCTGCGAGTATCCAACTCCACCGGACCACACGCCAATACCGGCTGGGACCAACCTGCCGCCCGCCGCAGGAGAGCATTCAACCGCGCCAGCAACTCTTCGACATGAAAGGGTTTGACCAGATAGTCGTCCGCACCCGCTTCAAGACCTTCAACCTTGTCCTGCCAGTTGCCCCGTGCGGTAAGGATCAGGATTGGAAAATGTTTACCCGATTTCCGTAGTTCGCGGATCACCTCGATGCCTGACATCTCCGGCAGACCAATATCCACGATCCCCACGTCAATGGCATACTCCCGCCCCAGGAAGAGTCCTTCGCGGCCATCCGCACCGGCATCCACGGTAAAACCTTCGCGGCTCAACCGTTCGGCCAGCGGCTCTCTCAACTCCGCTTCATCTTCTACCAACAAAACACGCACGATTTTGTTCCCTCTATCTGCGGCGATTGCCCGCAGGCGCATGCTTACGCCCCCTGGGAAGCTGCTGCCCACTTCTACCGTCGATCTGCATCCGTTTTGCCCGTCCCTGATTATCCAGGATGCGGATATCGTAGATCTCCCGGCCTTCCCACTCACGGGTCTCAGCCGATATCACCCTGCCGTCACTGTCACGGCGGGCACTCTCAACCGCCTGATCCAGGGTTATGCGATTACCCGCCAACGAGGCATCAGCCCCAAGCAATATCAATAGCAGCCACATAACGTTCAGCTTTCGAGTCAGACGCATTTCGGTTCAACCTGTGCCATGGGAGGAAAACCGTACTGCCAGCGCATTGCCTCGATCTTCCAGCCACGAATTAAATATCATCCACTGGGGTGACACCAACCCGAACACGAATCCGCTTGCCCGGATGGCGTTTGGTGCGAGTGGTGAACACCTTACCTTTATAACGATACTTTACACGATAGCCGACCAACTGTTCTTCATACTCGGTATAAGTTTCGACCTCGCACTGCCGTTCCGTGGTGGTGGTATAGTGTCCTCCACGCCGGTTATGGGAGATATCGTTGCCAATCGATGCGCCCAATAGAGTACCGGCAATGGTAGAGGCGTCGCGTCCGCGCCCCCGACCGAACTGATTACCGACCACGCCACCGAGGATGCCGCCGAGCACGGTGCCTGTATAGGATTTACGCCTCGGCTGGTAGTGGGTGACCTGTTCATCCCAACAGTGCTTTTCAGGCCGTGAGATCTCGATGGTCTTGTAGATGGGGTCAACATCGATAACCTTGGCGGTGTCCCGGTAGTTGTGGCCGTGGCCGGCAGTTGCACTCATGGAGGCAGCCAGCAAAACGGTTCCGAGTGTGATGGCGATCTTTTTCATGGTTCTCTCCTAAACGATGTCTTAACCATTTGGACGAAACCTTTGGCTCATCCTTTGATTACAGACTACGCCCTGCAAACTGAACCGGGCCTTAACCGAGAAAATGATCGCCCGGCACGCTTTAGCGGGGGCTATTGGAGACAGACGCAGGCCCGATCAAGCGTAGCGGATCGGGCAAACTGAAATTGATAATTGCCAAGGGGT
This sequence comes from gamma proteobacterium endosymbiont of Lamellibrachia anaximandri, assembly GCA_016756855.1. GTDB lineage: Bacteria > Pseudomonadota > Gammaproteobacteria > Chromatiales > Chromatiaceae > QGON01. The sequence goes on from JAESPD010000005.1 coordinate 50,595, forward strand.
TGCCGCTTCCGCTGCACTTGAACCGACCTACGCAAACCGGGCATTCAGCATCAAACCTTCTGCGCCACGATCATGGCAACATCCCGAAGTCCCTTGCTGAGATCCCCCAGGCGGTTCTCCTCCCGGTAGAAACGGATCGAAAGGGGTGACAGGAGCGCGATGAGTTCATTGTCGCCAAGCCGGTAAGCAGGGTTTGACGGGCCGGTGTCAGAAACTGCAATGCGGGTAAAGGTCTGGTAGAAGATCAACCCTCCCGGCTTAAGGGCTGCAATCAGGGCAGGCATTAACCCACGGTCAAGAAAATAGCTGACCACTATCACATCGAAGGCGTTCTCTGTTAGCGGATCCTGCTCCACATCCTTTTGCTCCGCATTGAGAACCAACCCCTCTGAATCTGCCAGATGTTGTAACCGTTCCACCGCAACGCTGGAGAGGTCCCATGCGCTGACATCCATGCCGAACCTGGCCAGTTCCAGTGCATTGCCACCCAACCCGCAGGCCAGATCCAGCGCATTTCCTGTTTCCGGCAACAGATGAAGGTTCTGCAACAGCACTTCGGCTGCCGATGGCTGCTTGTCGGGATCAGCGTGGCGCTGATCCCACATCATCTTGAGTTCGGCTGTTGCCTTCTCCATCAGAGAGCATCCAGCCCACGAGCCAGGTCAGCCTGAATGTCGGCGACACTCTCCAGCCCCACGGCGATCCTCAGCAACCCGGCAGATATACCAGAGGCCGCTTTCTCCTCATCGGAGAGGCGCCCGTGGGTGGTGGTGGCAGGATGCGTGATAGTCGTCTTGGTGTCTCCAAGGTTGGCGGTGATCGAAAGCATGATCGTCGCGTCGATCACAGACCAGGCCGCCGGCTGACCGCCCTTGAGTTCAAATGAGAGAATCCCACCCGCTGCCTGCTGTTGTTGCAGTGCTATCTCATGTTGGGGATGGGAAGCCAGTCCAGGATAGTGGACCCGGGCGACCTGCGGATGCAACTCAAGCCACTCAGCCAAAACCTGAGCACTCTGCGAATGGGCCAGCATACGCAATTGCAGCGTCTCCAGGCCTTTAAGAAACACCCAGGCGTTGAAAGGGCTCATGGTCGGACCGGCAGTACGCAGGACGCCAAACACCTCTTCCCCAACGAGTTTGCTGTCGCCAACTACCGCACCGCCAACGCAGCGGCCCTGTCCGTCCAGGTATTTGGTGGCTGAATGCACCACGATATCAGCGCCCAGTTCCAACGGCCGTTGCAGCGCAGGTGTACAGAAACAGTTATCCACCACCAGCAGACAGTCGCGCTCGTGCGCCAATGCAGCAAGGGCCGGCAAATCAGAGATTTCGGTGAGTGGATTCGATGGAGTCTCAAGAAACAGCAACTTTGTCTCAGGACGAATCGCCTGCTCCCAGGCGCCCAGGTCACTGAGTTCAACAAAGCTGGTTTTTATGCCGAACCTGCTGAGGTATTTATTGAAAAGTACCGTGGTGGTTCCGAAAACACTGCGTGAAGAGACGATATGATCCCCCGCTTCGAGCAGGCCCATGCAGGTGGCGAGAATTGCCGCCATACCGGAAGCGGTGGCGACGCAAGATTCGCCCCCCTCCAGCGCCGCCAGGCGCTCTTCAAAGATGCGCACTGTGGGATTGGTGAAGCGGGCATAGATATTGCCCGGCTCGTCTCCGCTGAATCTTGCCGCCGCCTCGGCGGCACTACTGAAGACAAAGCTGGAGGTGGGAAAGATGGGTTCGCCATGCTCCCCCTCTGCTGTTCTTGCGTGTCCTGTACGGATTGCCTGGGTGGCAAACTCCCAAAGAGTTGGATCATCTATCGGCATCTTTTACTCCTGTCGTAATGCGATCAACAAGGGTGCTGCCGGATCTGGAAGTGTCCAAACAAAAAAACCGCCCAACGGCGGCTAAAGCAGATACCCTCGCTTTAGCAGTATTTATCAAGCGCCCGCAATTTGAGAAAAATCGGCGCTTCGAAAAGGTTAGCCCCGGCATCAGTGCGTGTCAATCATCATCTACGAGCCGTTCGAGTAAAACCTTTGAACTACGGAAAAATAAATTATCCAATCTTGCTTGTCTTGTTGCCCAGGAAATTCGATGCAATATTCAATATTTTACTTCTCCGCAACCCTTATCTGCTACCAGCTATAGGTGTTGGGGTCGATTTTGCCTTTGGCCATCAACGCTAGACTGAAATCCAGAGTAGTGGGATCGAAGTCCACCATCTCGGTAGCACCGAATACATCTTTGCTCGCTTTGGCAGCATCGATAATTTTTGCCTTTACGTCAGCCGAAACACCCTTGGAGGCAGAAAGCACGTTGTCAGGATTCTTGGTTTCTGACACGCCTGGTACCTCGTACATGGCAAGTTCAGGAAAACGCCTGCTATTACCCGCCCACCACCAGTTCTTTACCACGCCAGCCTGCGCCTTACCGACCTTCACAGCACCACAGGTAGCACCATGGTTCTTGGTGGGAATGGCCGCTTGACCATCAGTTGCCGCCTTGGCACTGGACTCACCGGAACTGGCACCCACTGCATAGGCAACTTTGCTCGGACTGCCACTCAGGATTGCAACTGGATCTGCGCCTTTCGGATAAACCAACACGCCGGAGTAGAACTCCTTGCCGCTGGCGGCCTGCACCAACCCTTCGCCCAGACCACGGGCTCGGATGATCGCCTGCACAAAAGAACCTACATAAACCAGCGCCGGTTTACCGGAGGAGAAAGTGTCTAGAATCTGAGGGTAGCTGCTCGCGATACGTGGTCGAATCAGCAGACCTGATTTGCTACTCAATTCGGTCGTAATCACTTTAGCCTTGGTGGCCTTGGCCTTCCAGCCGGGTGAAAACCAAAGATCGATGGCTTCAGTGGCCAGGGTTACACCGCTGAACACCGTGGCGAGCAGAAGTACCAAGGTGCGAAAGATAGTGTTTTTCATGGGTAAACCTCTATTTCGTTTCAATACTGAAATATGTACAGGTGCTTTTCTATGGACTTCACATACGACAAATCCAATACATGCAACAGGGTTATCGACATTTCGATCGCAATCTTTAGGCCATTGAGAGAATTATTGTCGGCTGAGCAGATGCCTTGCAGATTAAACCAATCGCCCTTCCAACGGCTAATCACTTACTATTTCTAAAGTTATTCCACAAGGTGCCGCCATACGAGTCTGAGGTGCGTACTTGAAGTCACCTGAGCAAGTTTTACAGCTGAAATTTTTTGTATTGCCGAGGAGACATCATGGCTTTAAAACCCGGATTATCAACCCAAAAAAACGCCAAGGGAGGTCTGTTGCTGATCTTCGGTGTCATGGTCTTTGTGTTGGTAAGTGTGGGTTTTGTGGCCTTCAGTCTTATCCTCCCGTCACAAGTCAGTTCTTCTCTTGAAGATGAGATCAACAACCGTATGCTGCCGAGTGTGCGTACTGCTGTTGAAGAGTCGGGTCATGCCATCAAGGCGGAGTTGGACATAAAACGGGACGCCACTCTCGCCCGAATTAAAAAGACCTTCTCCAAGCAGATCGAGGCCAAGGGCAAAGCCTTGATCAAGACACTCTTGCCCCTGGTTGAAAACTATGACTTTGATACCGCCAAGCAGATACTGGTGGATACCGTTGATTCCGACAGCGCAATTGCAGGCATTCATTACCGGCTGCAAGCTGACGTCAAACCCGACACAATCGGCGATACATCCTCTAACGGTCTACTCTCATTCAAGGTGACAGAGAAAAGCAGTTTTGCCGATCTGGAGGTTAATCTGCTGGCATCGCCCAACCTGATGGTGCAGGCGGAAGAGGAGGAAAAAAGTTCCTTTACCAGGATAGAGCAACAGATGAAGGAGGCGAATCAGGCACTGGAACAACACATACTCAAAGACTCCCACACCATGCAGGACAACATTTTAGCCTCCCTGCGTAGACTTGTCTGGTTACTCGCCATAATAGGTGTGGCAGTACAAGTCGCTATCACTCTGCTGGTGATGCATCGGCTATTGATTGTCCCTCTTGAAAGAACCAAGCGGTATCTGCTTACCATTTCAGAGGGAAATCTGACCCAAGACCTCGATTATCATAGCAACAACGAACTGGGTGAGATGGCCGAAGCCATGAACACCATGGTAAAGAACCTGAGACGGATCGTCGCGGAGATCAATAGCTCTGTAGCAACACTGAACAGTCACTCTGACAGCCTGAGCCAAAGTACTGGCGGTGTGGTTCAGGGGGCACGCGAACAGGTAATCCAGGCAACACAGGCTGCAGCAGCTATCACCGAGTTATCGGCATCCTTCAGCGAAGTGGCTCACAGCAGCAGCAGTGCATCAGAATCCGCCAGATCTGCTTCTGAACAGGCCCAGTCCGGCCGTGATATCGTTTCAAGAACGGCCAGCGGCATGAACACTATCGCAACTACAGTGTCTGATTCTTCCGCACTTATCAGCGAACTGAAGCGCCGCAGCGAAGAGATTGGCAACGTCATCAATGTGATTAATGGAATCGCCGAGCAGACAAACTTGCTGGCGCTCAATGCCGCTATCGAAGCGGCGCGTGCAGGAGAACAAGGTCGTGGTTTTGCCGTGGTTGCGGATGAGGTCCGCACCTTGGCTGGCCGCACCAGTGAAGCAACAAAAGAGATTTCACAGATGGTCGAGAAGATCCAGCTAGACACCAGTAAATCAGTGAAGAGCATGAGTTCAGTGAACGATCAGGTAGATAGCGGGGTGGAACTGGCGAAAAAGGCTCTCACAGCCATGGACAAAATTGTGCAATCCTCGGATGAGAGTATGCAGATGGCAACGAGTATTGCCACTGCCGTGGAGCAACAGTCCGTTACCGCGAATGAAGTCTCTGGGAGTGTTGAAAACATGGCCATGGTCAGCAGAGAAACCGAAGAGGCCAACACGTCAATGCAGCTGGCTGCTCAGGAACTTGCACAACTCGGATCAGACCTCAATACGACCACCTCATGGTTTGAAGTTAACGAACGCTGGGAGACCGATCAAAAGGAGTGAACATCAAAAACACGGGCGCTCTTGGGCTTCACTGCTGGACAAAGTAGTCCTCGAGAAATTGGTCAAAAGAGATCTTGTCCGCTGACTCAATAGCGCGCTGCTGCACCCAGGAACGCTCAGCCTCTTCGACAAACATCCGCTGCGTTTCCACTGACAATTGTTGTTGTGAAAAATAGTGCTGATGGCCGTGGGAGATTCGCTGGGCAAATTCAAAAAAGCTCTCTCCGTTTTCCCGCATCTCTGCCAACATCCTGGCAGAAGGCGTCAACTCTGGATGCCGCGCCCGCTCACTAAGCTGTTCAAGCGCCCTGCTGTAGTTTCGTGCACCTGTTCCCTGATCCAGGATTTCACATACCGCCTGCATCGCTTCACAGATCTCAAGCGCCCAATCACGCAGACGTATCTCCCGGCCATTCCGCTGCAGAAAAAGTTCAGGATCTCTCCCACGGTGAGCAGATGCCCCTTCATTACGATCGATCTCCCGTTGCTCAAAGACATTGATCGACGGGCTGTCGAGCAGCTGACAGAACAGCATGAATGCTTCCAGAAAATAGATCTGTTGTTCATCTATGCCCAGTGGATGGAAGGCATTGACATCCAAAGACCTGAGTTCGACATATCGCACCCCTCTGCGCTGCAGGGCAAGAATAGGCTTCTCCAGGCCGTCAGAAATCTGTTTTGGACGTACGGTACTGTAGTATTCGTTCTCGATCTGCAGAATATTGGCGTTTAACTGTTCGTAGCGGCCATCCACTTTGACCCCAATCATCCGGTAGACTGGGCAGGCTGTCTCGGTGGCCCGTCCCAGGGTCTCGACATAGGCGTCCAGACAATCGTAGCAGGCCTTGATGCCTGTCCCCTGCTCCTTGCTGTTCTGATAACCGATGTCCCCCATACGCAGGGAGGTGGCATAGGGATAGTAGTAGGTGTATTTATCGAAGGATTTAAGATTGGTCGCCCGGCCGCCCAAAAACGATTTACAGACAGAGGGAGAGGCACCGAACAGATAGGGAATCAGCCACCCGAAGCGCTGCAGATTTCGCAGCATGCCAAAATAGGATTCTGTGATAAATCGCTGTGGATCCCCTTGGTTCCCCTCCTGTTCCTGAAACAGGGGCCAGAAGCGCTCAGGCACCGAATAGTTGAAATGCACGCCGGCAATGACCTGCATCACACGTCCATAGCGATGCCCCAGTCCCCGTCGATAGACCGTTTTCATGGTACCCGCATTGGAGGCACCATAGCGGGCTAGCGGAATGCGCTCCCCACCCTCGACCACACAGGGCATGCTGGTGGCCCAAAGCAATTCATTATCCAGATGATCGTAGACGAATTTCTGGGCATCGCGAAGAAATTCGAGAGGCTGTTTTCTGTCGGCAAAAGGCGGCGTAATAAACTCTGTCAGCGCCTCTGAGTAGTCCGTTGTGATATAGGAATGGCACAGGGGAGAACCAAGATTCAGTGGGTGCGCTGCCTGGGAGATTCCCCCGCTACTGGAAACCCGCAAACTCTCCTTTTCCAGGCCAACGAGTCCCCCACGCAGGAGATCTGTTGATCTGTCCCGCACTAGTTGAAGCAGCCGCTGTTCCAGTTTTTTGTACAAGACCTGCGCAAACCTTAGGGCGTTTTAAAAGACCGGAGATTATAACTCGCAGTTTATTATCAAACACTGATATTTTTTCCGGTCATCACCGCACTGCATTAAAATAATAAACTGAAGTTTATTCCTCTTTGGCCGATAGTATTACGATAATAAGGCGAAAATGGTTTCAGACATGAAAAATAATATTGACAGAGTACTGGTTTGGGCAGCGATAACCCTGCTCATTATCGCAACTGCCACGGCATTTCTTTCACCTGATTCAACTACCACACGCTGGCTGCTATTGATCAGTATGCCTCTGCTTGTGTTTGCAATCCTCTGGGGACAACGCATCAGGGCTCGATACAGACGCATGAGGCTACTGGCCCACAACTCTCTGACAACCGCCATACGGGACTATGAAGTCAACTCCAACCAGGCAATGGGGAAAAGTTCACAGCAATTCAATACCCTGCGGGATTCCATTGAGCAAGCTGGAAATATCATGACTAACGCTACCCAGCGTCTCTCCGGCAGTCTGGCCGGACTTGAGCACGAATCCACTGGTCAACGAGAGAAGTTACAGGAGATGGTGGATGAACTCCTGGTGCTGGTTTCGAGCGATGATCAGAAAGAGCAGACCAAGGGTATACAGAAATTCACCATCGAGACGGAACAGCTCATCGGTCGTTTCGTTGCTACCGTGACTGATCTCAAGAGCGCCAGTGACCAGATCGCGGTCGAGTTCGGCAGAATGAACCAGCAGGTTGAGGGGGTTGGCAACCTGCTGAACGACGTGAATACCATCACCGCGCAGACCGATCTGCTGGCCCTCAACGCCGCAATCGAGGCAGCCCGGGCGGGCGAGGCGGGTCGTGGATTTGCAGTGGTGGCAGATGAAGTCCGGAGTCTGGCGCAGCGAACCAGTCAATTCAGTGAACAGATTCGCTCACTATTGTCGGAAATTGAAAGGTCGATCAAAACCGTCGATGCTTCGGTGGAAAAAGCGACCAGCACCGATCTGAGTGTTGCTGCCAAATCTCAGGAGAGTGTTGCGTTAATGTGGGATGAGATCCAGGGGCTCAACAACAAGGCCTCACATCAATCACAATCGATTGCAGGAATTTCCAAGAATATTCATCATCTCGTTAGCGAGGGTATCATCTCCCTGCAGTTCGAAGACATCGTCAATCAACTGCTGATCCAGATAGGAGAGCGTTCCCGGAAGATGGAGAGCTATCTGCACGACGTGATCACAATTCAACGCCCGTCAGGGGATCTGGATGCAGCGGTCTTCCAGCATCGGGCTCAACAGTTGCAGGCACTGCTCTCCACCGCCGACAGACATTTCGGCGACCTGGATGATACAGCAATCACCCAGAGTTCAGTGGATGAGGGTGAGGTGCAGCTGTTTTAGAGCAGTTGTCGGGGAACGGACCGCCTCGACCATTTAGCGCATCACGGCTCTTGGTGCCTGCAAATGAATCGAATCCGCTAAAATTCTTGCGGTTTCATTGAGTTGGATCAGGCTGGCAGCTTCGCTCTCTGTTTTATCGGCTTCGTCATCGTGTTCGTCCCGGTCACGATCCGTTTTGATGGACTCCATTCCGCTTGCGATACGGAAGCGGTTTTTATGGTCCATCCGTTCCTTTTCACGCTGATCCCACTCTAGTTTGCGCCGACTCTCCAGCAAGGTGATTTCGGTACGTTCTTCAATCTCCTGGATGCGTTTCTCCTGCTCAAGCAGCATCTGGAAGCCGGCATCTTTAGAGATTCGGCCCTTATGGCGATCCAGCAGGTGGGAGACTCCATTAACCCCTTTTGGGGCATAGCGGGCTGCCTTGATCTGCGCCCAAGGCAGCGCATTATCCAGAGAGCGCTCGCCATGCTTGGCCGAGTAGCTGGCCATTGGGAAGAGGATATCCGGAACCACACCACGGTGCTGGGTACTACCGCCGTTGATGCGAAAAAATTGCGCCATAGTCAGCCTTAGTCTACCGAGGTCGGCCTCATTGCTCGGTACAAAACGCCCCAGATCCACCAGCGTCTGCACTGTCCCCTTTCCAAAAGTCGGCTCGCCGATGACAATACCCCGCCGGTAGTCCTGGATGGCACCAGCAAAGATTTCAGAGGCTGATGCACTGTTGCGATCCACCAAAACCGCCAGCGGACCATCGTATGCAACACCTGTGTCGGAATCCCGCTCCACTTCGATCTTCCCGAAAGCATCCTTGATCTGAACCACGGGGCCTGTGTCGATAAAGATTCCCGTCAGCTCGGTCGCCTCCGAAAGGGAGCCGCCACCATTCTGGCGCAGATCGATAACGACGCCATCCACACCGGTTTTTTTCAACTCGGCAATCAGCTTACGCACGTCTCTCGTGGTGCTGCGAAAATTCTCTTCACCTCGCCCTTCTGCGGCAAAATCCCGATAGAATGTCGGCACCTCAATCACGCCGACGCGCAGCTTTCCCATCCCTTCCAAACCTTCGATCACCGAACTCTTTGCGGCCTGTTCCTCCAGCTTGATCTTGTTGCGAACCAGTGTCACCAATTGGGTTTTGCCGCCGGAACCGGCATCTTTCGGCAGAATCAGCAGTCGCACGACCGTACCCTTGGGCCCACGAATCTTTTCCACCACATCCTGCAGACGCCAGCCAATAATGTCGAGGATATCGCCCTCAAGCCCCTGGCCAACCCCGACGATCCTGTCACCGGCATGCACATCTCCACTAAATTTCGCGGGGCCTCCTGCCACTGTTTTCTGTACCACTGTGAACTCATCATCCATGCGCAATACGGCTCCTATGCCTTCCAGAGAGAGGCGCATGCTGATATCGAAGTTCTCTGAAGTGCTGGGCGACATGTAACTGGTATGAGGTTCCAGACTCAATGTGTAGGCGTTGATGAAAGCCTGGTAGATGTCGTTTGAATCAAACTGGCTGATCCTGCGCTGAAGGCCTTCATAGCGTTCTTTCAGGGTTTTGCGGATCTCATCGTCTTCCTTGCCGGTCAAACGCAGGTTCAAAAAGTCGTTTTTGACCCGTTTGCGCCATATGTCCTTCAATTCGGCCTGGGTTTGGGCCCAAGGCGCATCTTCCCTGTCAAACTGATAGGCCTCATCAATTGAAAAATCAAAACCGGCGTCCAGCAGTTTGAGTGCAGTTTCAACCGCCTCATCGACCCGCTTCCGGTAGATGCGGAATATCGCAAATGCCGGTTCCAGCCTGGCATTCAGCAGATAGTTATCGAGTTTTTCCCGGTACAGGGAGATCCCGTCGATATCTTTGGCGGTAAAAAATGATCGGTTGGGGTCGAGCGAATCGAGGTAACGTTCCAGCAACTGCTCCGACATCTCATCGTCCAGCTTCACTTTCTTATAGTGATACTTGTTTATCACCTTCAGAATGATCATGGTGGACTGACGGTGCTGCTGAGTTGGCTTGAGGTCATCGACCGGCAGGACACGTCTTTCACCCCACGCCTGAGAAGACGCGAGAAACAGCGCAAGCAGGGTATAGACACTCTTCCTAAAAAAAATCATTCATCCACCTGTATGGGATCTAAATTCAGCAGGCCGCTGAAAAAACACAAATCAACTCTACGTTCGACCTCAATCCTGCGGTGCAGGTTCCTGAGAGTCCGTTGTTGGCCTCATAAAATCTTGTGCCACTCTATGGAGGAATCAAGACGCTTTTCAAAAAGTGTTACAACTTCTCATGCAATCCCTCAACGATCTCCAGATAGTCCGGTGCACTGGGGGACAAAAAGCCGTGCCTGATCATAAAATCGATAACGACCAGGTTACAGTTCAATTTGAACTCATCGGTTTGCCTCACGATCCGCGCCACCTCTTCCAGATTCATGAGGTAGAAAGTCTCAACCTCACCGTCTGTGTTTTGCGGCACGAAATCCTCCGGCAACTCCAGATCATAGCAGTATAGCGTATCCGGTTTTAATCCTGTTTCCGTTTCCCGACAATAGGTTAGTGCGCCAACAGGAATCGCGCTGAGAGCCAGTTCACAGGGTACTGCAGCTTCTTCCCAACACTCCTTCTGCAGATTCTCCGCAAGACCCAGGCTCTGCGGCAGGCCGCCAGCCACCATATTATCCAGTTTACCGGGATAGATCTTGCGATCCGAGGCTCGCCGGGCAATCCAGAGTTTGATGCCTTCCCCACTCCGAACATAGCCATTCAGATGCTGACCGTAGGCACGGAGACCAAAATAGGGGGCTGCTGTCCGGTCAATGGTTGCGAATGCATCCTCCCGGCCAGATGCAGTAACTGGATATCTTTCCCCGTGGCTATGGGAGATGACCCCCTGCTCCACAAGTGCATTCACTATTTCATCCAGCGCCTGGGTACGACCATCCATCTCACTGATTTCACTAGTGAAATTGACGCAGCCTTCACTCACAGAAAACAGATTCGGCCACTGGGAGAGCGCTTTCACCATCTTGGGTTTCAACCTGCCGACACGCCTGTCTTCGATATAGAGTGGCCGGAAACTCTCCGGATTCCAGTGATTGCAGTCTCTGATATGCCGCAGGTACCCCTCTGCTTCCTTCATCTCTCTTTTCATCTTGCTCTCTGTCCTGCGCCCGTCAATTTGGCTTCCTCCCACAACTGGTCGAGTTCCTCCATATGACGCCCTCAACCTCATAGGCCGCTTCGACGGTATAGGGAACCACGGTTTCAAAGGTCTGTTCACGAGGGACATCCCTTCTCCGGGTCGCGAAGCCTGACCACTATTTCGATCGAGCGTTCCAATGAAGCCGACATCCGCACCTCTGTCAAGGAAATAGTTTGCTAACCACCGACACAAATCTTTACAGCCGCCAACATGCATTGCGTGCATATTTCTGGGAAAATTACAGGATATTTATTCACAATAACCAGACTTGCTACTCTTGCCTTAGATTGTGACCCAGTTCACAATGCACAGTACATGAAGTAGTAGGGGATTTAGGTATGGGTCCTTCAATGGCGCAAACAGCACTGGCATACGCTGCCGAAGAGACGTCTGTCCACCCGATGGATCTGGCGCCTGTTGAACAAGTTCGCTATTACGAACACGAGATCACGCGCCTCACACCCGCATTGACGCCCCTCGAGCGCAACCTGATTGAAACCTATCGCTATCTGCTTCGGGAGTGTCGTGAGCAGTTGAACCTCTCCTGACATCTTATCGAAACACCCATCACCCGATCCGACTGACGATCTTCATCACCTGAAGGATTTCTGCTGCGGCAATCAAACCGCCTCGAGTTTCCTCAACTGCTCCGGCAGCAACTTCAGATCAACCATTCCACTCAGCAGGGCTGCAAGGAAAGTCGCCTCATCTTCATAGACCAGCTTGTAATATTGGACCTTCATGGTCAGCGCACTGCCAAGAATAATAGAGGCCAAAGCCAACATCGATCCAAGGGAAAGGATTGAAACACCGGAGATTCCCTGGCCGATGGTGCAACCAACCGCCAACACGCCTCCCACCCCCATCAACACAGCACCGATGGCGTGATTGATGAAATCACGCAGATCATAAAACCACTCGATACGAAAACTTCGGCTCACCAGCGCATAGGTAAAACTACCAAGCAACACACCCACCAGGGCGCCAACCCCGAAGGTGATCAGCAGACTATTTCCGGGATTTGTCATGTAGGCAAGCGTCTCTCCCATCGGGTTGATAAAAGTAAAAGATTGAACACCGACCCCCGCCGGGCGCTCATCACCCTCCAACCACTCTGTTGCCTCCAGCCATGTACCCTCTTCCCCAAACAGCAGACTGCCGGTGATATACCAGGCAAAAAGGACACAGATACCTATGACCAAACCGCTCAGGAGTATCTCCCCACTGCGTCTGAAATCAGCGGAGCGGAAGATGACAAAGGAGATAATGGTGGCCAGCAATCCCCCCATCACCAGACGCAGCATGCCGGCGTCTGCGCCGGTAATGACAGCCAGTAGACTGCCCAGATCCTGGTTGGCGGGCAAATCCAATGTTAAATAGCGCGTCCAGGGATAGAAGAGGATGGAATATAGCGTTTTATCCGTCTCGGCAGAGAGCGTGTGGGTCATGAAGTAGGCCATAGTACCGGCAATCAAAAAGACAATAATCGATTTGAGATTACCGCCCCCGATACGCAGTAGCGTTTTGTTACCACAACCACTGGCCAGCGTCATACCGACGCCAAACATCAATCCGCCCAGAATGTAGTCGACCAGAGGGAACATGCTGCTGCGATAGGGGGGACGGGTGGAATCGAGGCTCAACAGACCGAGACCTTCAAGCACCATCACACCAACGATGCCCACCACCATGGCCAAAAACCAGGTGCGCAGACGGTTGGTATCCCCCATGTTGATCCAGTCGGAGACTGCACCCATGGTGCAAAAATTGGTTTTGGCCGCCACAAATCCCATGATGGAGGCGACGACACCTCCAAGCAGAATCACCTGAGTCGTAACATTGAGTTCCATCGCTTATCCTGGAAAAAGCTAAAATTTATCAAATTCAGCCTGGAAACCGGCTGCTATTGCTGGGCAAAGTTTATTGAAGACAACCAGTTAGCACAATCAAACAATCATTTTCGGTGGCGCCATCGACTCTTTCCCCTGAATTTCCCGCCATTCATGCTACTGCCTGTAGGGAGAACTCTGCTTCAGATTTGCCCTGTAATCCTGGATAGCGGGTCCCTCGCGACCCAGGAAATCGTCGATTGCTTCCCTGAAACCCACATGGGTAATCCAGTGGCGCGAGCGGGTGAAACTGGGAAGAAAACCTCGCCAGATTTTATGTTCTCCCTGTGCTCCGGGTTCGAACAACTGCAATCCCTCTCTTATGCAATATTCGATACCCTGGTAGTAGCAGGCCTCAAAATGGAGGCTGTCGTACTCATGGCTACACCCCCAATGGCGTCCGTAGAGTACTGTGTTGCTGCGATACATCAACGAGGCCGCCACACAGCGCTCTCCATCGTAAGCCAACACCAGGATCACATGATTTCCCATAGTCCTGCCGATCTCAATAAAGAACCCTTCATTGAGGGTCGCCAGACTAAAACGCTCCTCGAAGGTCTTGGCATAAAAACGGGAGAAAATACGCCACTCCTCGACGGTCACCTCACCACCGTTCAAAACCCGAAAATGGAGTCCGGCCTCGCTGACCAGACGACGTTCCCGCCGGATATTCTTCCGTCGTTTGGCCGTCAGCGATGCGAGAAAATCATCAAAACTGCCATACTCCTGGTTATGCCAGTGAAACTGCACACCCAACCGCTCCATCATGCCGAGCGCCCCCATCAGGCGGCTCTCCGTTTCCGTGACAAACAGCAGATGCAGCGAGGAGGCATCAAGTTCAGCAGTGAGTTCCACTGCCCTCTGGCAAAATCGCGGCAATATCTGATCAAGGGATAGCCCGGCTGCGGTCATGACCCTTTCTCCTGTTGCGGGAGTATAGGGGATAGCGCTAACCAGCTTGGGATAATAGCTCACGCCATTGCGCCGATAGGCATCGGCCCACGCATGATCGAAAACAAACTCCCCATAGGAGTTGTGTTTCAGGTAGAGCGGCATGGCTGCCACCAATGTCTCCCCACGCCATGCGACCAGGTGTTTAGGCAACCAACCAAAGGTTGGACCGACACAATTATGGTGCTCCAGTGCACTTAGAAATTCATGTTTCAGAAAAGGATGGTTATCCCTGACGAGCCCATTCCATTGCAGCACGGCAATCTCATCAATCTGCTCACAGACCTCGATTCTCAGGGGTATCTCATCTCCCTGCCCCAATTTATCGGACATATTTCAACCAGAAGCCTGTCGGATTTTGAGGGCCACCTGCCCAGCTTGCTGTTTCATATCCATGCCATGGCTTTAGAAACGAATTATCTGCGTATGCCACGCGACAGCACATTGATACCATATTTATCCGTTATCTCATCCATGGTGGAATAGAGCTTTTCCTCTCTCTCACGGCTCGATTCGAAAAGATCTGACATGGGCTCCTCACTGCCAAAATCACTGATGCCGACGCCAATCAATCGAACCGAACGCCCAGCCAGACCACTCTGCTCATAGAGCTTCCAGGCATGCCCGAAGATCTCACCATCGGCGTTTACCGCACTAGGCAGCCTGCACTGACGGGTGTGGGTCTCAAAGCCCTCGATGCGTATCTTCAGATTGACCACTCTACCCTTGAGGCTCTTGTGCCGGGCGCTACGCCCCACCTCTGCCGACAGTTGCCGCAGTTTCTCCCGCAACTGCCGCGGACAGGTGACATCACGCTTGAAAGTCGTCTCCTTGGAGATAGACTTACGCCCTTGCGTTCCTCCAACACGGCTGGAGGCGATCCCACGCGCCTGATCGTAGAGATGGCGCCCCCCTTTCCGGCCAAAATGCGCACTGAGGATCTCCAGCGGGTATTGCCTGAGTTGGTGGATTGTCTGAATGCCAAGTTTCTGTACGATTTTGTCGGTCTGTTTTCCCACGCCACGCAGATTCGAGACCGGCATGGGGTCTAGAAAGGCCTGCACCTCCTCATGCCGAACAACCGTCTGACCATTGGGTTTGCGATACTCCGAAGCCAGTTTGGCAATCAGCCTGTTCGGACCGATGCCGACTGAGCAGCCCAATCCCACTGTCTTACGAATCTTCTGCCGGGTCAGCGATGCGATCGACCCCGGCTCTCCGTTCAGGCGCTCCAGCCCTGAGGCGTCAAGATAGGCCTCATCGATGGAGACAGGCTCCACTACCGGAGAGATGGATTGCAGAACCTGCATGATCTTTTGCGATGCCTCCACGTAGCGTGGCATATCCGGCCGCAGATAGATCGCACCGGGACAGCGGCGCCAGGCATCCGAGATTGGCATGGCGGACCGGATGCCGAAAGCACGGGCCTCGTAGGAACAGGTTGCAACCACCCCACGCCCCCCCGGCAAGGCCCCAACGATCACCGGTCGATGGCGAAACTCCGGAGTATCGCGCTGCTCCACCGAGGCGAAGAAGGCATCCATATCAACATGCATTACCCAGTTGCGCCTCTGCCTGGTTTTTCCCGCTTTGCTTACCATGAGCTCCAGCCGCGACTCTCTCTATTCATACCCGAAATATCTCTCACTTAACTGCCTGAACTCAATTCAACTCATACTGCCCGTTGCTATACTCTTGCAATCTTCATTATAAGGGGTCGAATCAGACCCTTGAATATTTTGACAGGAGGTACCATGGCCAACTACGCCACCCAAGACATCCGCAATATCGCTTTTGTCGGGCATGCAGGATCCGGAAAAACCACACTTATCGAATCACTCCTGCAAAAATCCGGAATCATCAGCAGTGCCGGCAGTGTCGAACGAGGTGACACTGTCTGTGACTATGACGAACAGGAACGAGCATTTCAGCACTCTCTTGACATTGCCATTACGCATTTAAGCAGTGCTGGCAAACAGGTCAATATTATCGATACCCCAGGATATGCCGATTTTATCGGGCGCAGCATCAGTATCCTGCCTGCGGTGGAGACTGCCGGTATCGTGATCAACGGCAGCAGCGGTATCGAATCAATCAGCCTGCGCATGATGGAAGCCGCTAAAAGACGCAATCTCTGCCGTATCATCATCGTCAATAAAATTGATCAGGATGATGTCGATTATGAAGCATTGATGGCGAGCTTCAGAGAGACATTCGGCGACAACTGCCTGCCTATCAATCTGCCTGCCGAGAAGGGTTCCAAGGTGATCGACTGCTTCTTTCAGCCGGGCGGAGAAGCCACGGACTTCTCGTCTGTTGCAGAGGCTCACAGCCGCATCATCGACCAGGTCGTTGAGGTCGACGAGGCGTTGATGGAGCTCTATCTCGAACAGGGCGAAGAGTTGTCACCTGAGCAGTTACACGACCCCTTTGAAAAAGCGCTACGCGAAGACCACCTGATCCCGGTCTGTTTTGTCTCAGCGCAAAATGGAGCCGGGATTGATGCACTGCTGGAGTTCTTCGCAAGGCTGATGCCCGACCCAACCGAAGGCAATCCACCAGAATTCATGAAGGGTGAAGGCGCAGACATGACCCCGGTCGAGGTCTCTACCGACCAGGAAAAGCATGCACTGGCCCATGTCTTCAAAATCATCAACGACCCCTTTCGTGGAAAACTGGGAATATTCAGGGTTCATCAGGGCACCCTGCAACCCAACAGCCAGCTGTTCGTCGGCAACGCCAGAAAACCCTTTAGGGCAAACCATCTGTTGCGCCTGCAGGGCAAAGAACAGAGTGAGATGGATAGAGCCATCCCCGGCGATATCTGTGCGGTCGCCAGGGTCGACGATATCCATTTCGATGCAGTCATACATGACTCGCACGACGAGGACCATTTTCACCTCCGCTCAATTGAATGTCCCCTGCCGCTGTTTGGCTTGGCGATCAGCCCCTCCAAGCGTGGGGATGAACAGAAGTTGAGTGACGCCCTGCACAAGCTTGAGGATGAGGATCCATGCTTTCATGTCGAGCACAATACCACCCTCAACGAAACCATCATGCGGGGACTCGGGGACCTTCACTTGAAGGTATTATTGGAAAGACTGCACAACCAATACCATGTGGACGTTGAGACCCATCTGCCCAGCATTGCCTATCGGGAAACCATCACCCGTTCTGCCGAAGGGATGCATCGGCATAAAAAACAGACCGGTGGCGCGGGACAGCTCGGTGAGGTATCTCTGCGTATCGAACCCATGGATCGGGGCAGTGGGTTTGAGTTCGTCAACAAAGTGGTTGGCGGCGCCATCCCAGGACAGTTTATTCCTGCAATTGAAAAAGGAGTGCAGCAGGCAATCAATGAAGGCGCCATCGCAGGTTTTCCCATGCAGGATATCCGGGTGACCGTCTATGATGGAAAATACCACGCCGTGGATTCCAAAGAGATCGCCTTTTCCACTGCGGGAAAGAAGGCTTTTATCGCTGCGGTTGAACAGGCTACACCGGTCGTTCTGGAGCCTATTGTCAATATCTCGATCACCACACCAGGTGCATTCATGGGTGATCTGTCCGGCGATCTGTCCGGAAAAAGGGGACATATCAGCGGCACCGACAGCGGCAGAAATAATCAAATCATCATTAAGGGCGAGGTACCTCTCGCAGAACTACAGAGCTACGGTACCGAACTGCAGGCGATCACCGGCGGAGAAGGCAACTATAGCATTGAGTTCAGCCACTATGAGGCGGTACCCGCGAATATCCAGCAACAGCTGAAGCAGGAAAGCAAATCCAGCTCTGATCATTGATAATACGATCTTCTGTAGCTTATAAAACGGCCCTGAACATCAGCTTCAGGGCCGTAACTCCGTCTGCTGTCCCGATTCTCAGCTCGTAGATTGGTCAGTACATCAGTATTCTTGAACGGACACCATTCGGCAATTAGTATAGACTCAGTTTTCAGATTCAACCAAAGCCCGTATTTAAGAGGCTCGCATAGGAGGAAAGTAATGAAAACGATCTATGGAATCATTGCGCACACACTAATTGCACTCACCCTGACACTCTCTCAAGCAGCTACTGCCTCTGCTGAAAACCCTGAAAAAAATGCAGAAATTTCGGAAGCAGTGAAGCTCTATTCCCAGGCACTTCCGTTGGATATGGACTCCCCCAAGAAAGCCGAGCTGCTGGATCAATCTGCAGCAATCCTGAAAAAAGTCATAGCGAACGATCCCAAATCACTGGAAGCTCACCGTAAACTGATGGGAGTCTATCTGTTAAAGCAAGACTACAGTAATGGAATCCGCACCATGCAGGACGCAATCACCCTCTCCCCCGAGGATCCAAAACTGTTCATTTCCCTGGCCTTCCTCTATGAACATTCAGGCGCCCTCGAATACGCGATGGCAATGCTGGATCAGGCATTGACGCTGGATCCCAAGCAGCAACTTGCGATGGAGTACAAGGTAGCTATTCAGAAAAAAATCGACGCGCTGAAAATGGAAGATGCTCATAACGGAAAGAGTGTGATGGGAGCAAATCACGGACAATTGACTGAAGAGGCTGCTCACCCCCCTACTGGCGCCCAGCATTAACAAGACACCTCAAGTCGCACAGAAATACCATATCTTTCACCTCTGAACCCTGCATTCGGCAGGGTTCAGAACCCGCACCAACCTTCCTGATTAAAACCCCAAGGGTTACCGTGATGAATTTTCACATAAGTGAAGAGACCACCCCATGAAGCCATTGAAAACACTGATCGTAGCCGTTGCCTCTGTATTGATCTGCAACCCGGTGCTGGCGGATGAGAAGGCACTGAAGCAGCGCATATCTGATTTGGAAAACCGGGTTACTGCGCTTGAGCAAATCATGGAGGAGACAGGTTCAAAAAACCGTTGGAAAGATCCCATTCTCTGGCAACGGATCAAGAAAGAGATGAGCAGCGACGACACCCGGAAACTGTTAGGCAAGCCTGGCCGGGTCGAGGAACAGATTTTTACCACCTGGTACTACCACCCAACCTCCAAACTCCACAGTTATGTCTGGTTCGACGAGGGCAAGGTACTGGGGTGGGAAGCTCCGAACGAGTGAGTGTTCGTCCGGAAACACAGTTTTAACCACAAAGGACACGAAGAGCACGAAGGTAAAAGATTGATTAGCAATGAATTTTCTTTCGGCAACTGCTCCCTGCGTTGCTCTACCTCCTGCATCCATGCAGTCGCGTGTACTTCGTGCGCTTCGTGGTTAGATGTGGGTTTCCGGATAGACACTCGATAGGCAAATCACGGCGGGGCCGCTATTCGGCTCAATATAACCTAGGTCGGATTAGACGCGCAATAGCACAAAACTGAAGTTTGGTACAACATTTTACGTGCAACGTAATCCGCCAAAACAGCGTCAGGTTACGATGCGCAGCAAATCAGGCAGCGTAATTCAAGCTTGGCACAGTGCGCATCTAACCGGACCTACAGCACTAAAATGCCCGATCCGCCACGCTTGATCGCGCCTACAGATTGAGCAATAAAAAAACCCTCCACCCCGCAAGGGGTGAAGGGTTTCTCGTCTTAATAGACAGTCGTTCGTCGAACGTTACTTAGTGCTTAACTTTGTAACGGTTCTTGAACTCTGCCTGACGCTTCTTACGCTTCTCAGCATCAGCTTTGCTCATCTTACCGAGGAACCACTTGTGCGAATCGTGATTCAGCACTTCGGTCAGAACCCTTTGAAGGTTCTTTGCTGCCTTCTTGTCATCCGCGCTTCCATGCATGCCGTGTTCGATCAGCTCTTTCAGCTCAGGAACCAGCTCAGTGTAGAAGTTCTTACCCAGATCGTAAGTACCTTCCCAGTGAGTGATGTCCGGACCCATCATGGAAGCCGCCATACGTGCACGACGTCCCTCATGGTGCCACAGTTCGAACCAGATGAAGTCGATCTTGTTGGAGAACTTGGGACCTTTGATCAGAGGCTTCGCAGCCTTCATCAGTTTAAGACCGGGCTTACCGTACTTACGGTTGTAGAGTTCAACCAGACCGTCATACTGAACATAGAAGTTCTCAGTCCAACCCTCTTCATGACAAGAGTTACAGACATCTTTCATCTTGTCACGACGCTCTTCCCAGCCTACGGTGCCTTTGATCCAGCCCTGCTTCTTGGAGACAGGAGGACGGTTGTTCCAGCTGAGACGATCACCTACGTTATGGGTGACACCCTGCTTGCGGGTCTCACTCATGTGGCAGGTAGCACAGGTAGGTGCAGCATAATAGTCTTCGCCCGGGATCCACTTGGAGTTATCCAGATTCATCTTCTCACGGTTGGCGCGATAAGCGATGCCGTGTTTGGACTCGTCATAGATCTCTTTCTGAGGATGGTCAGGACCCATGTGACACTTGGAGCAGTTCTCAGGCTGACGCGCTTGCGCTACAGAAAACGCGTGACGTGAGTGACAGGCTGCACAAGTACCTTTGGAACCATCAGGATTGATTCGGCCGATACCCGTGTTAGGCCAGGTCGCCGGATCCAGTGCACCGTCTTTGAGTGCCTTCACGTGGGAACCGTGACACTGCCAGCAACCAACGACTGCGGCTGCAGATACACCATCAGGGAAACCTTCGGTAACCATGCCCATATCACCCTCAACAACCTCTGCGAGCAGGTTATCCAGAGAACCCATGATCTTACCGGCTTCCGCATGGTGAGACGCTGTCATCTCTTTCTCTTCGTTTTCGTGACAGTTTGCACAGTCTTTCGGAGAAACGATGATTGAGATATGTTTCTTTACTTTCTTGTCATCGTGAATGAAAGCATCCAGATCTTTGGCGTCCGCTTGATGACACTCGTAGCAACCTACATTGGCGCCATAGTGCTTACTTGAACCCCACATCTGAACCAACCCGGGATTGTTTTTCTTATGGCACTTAACGCACTCTTTGGTCTCTTCTGACATTTGTTTTGGTGGAGCTTTGACCGCAGCCATTGCAAACCCGTGGGTTAACAACAGTGCGGCGCCAATCCCCATTAGCCACCATTTTCGCATTTGTAGTCTCCTTCAATTGCGGTATTAAAGTTCCGACTCCGGTAGCCGGAAACCTGATCAGGAATGCGAAAGAATCAGAACTAAAAAAACAGCGTGATATCCCAACTCCCAAAGAGAGGGAACTGCTATCCAAAAACAGGGTCAGAGGTAATTGGACACACCTCATCCCGGTCAGCCGTGAATTTTTAGAATAATAAGGCAGGGAGAACTGCTACCCCATCCAACCCTTAGTGATACTGCAGTCAAGGGACTACATGGTTCCGCAAGCTGCGCGAAATCCGTATTTTTTTCTTATTTACTGTCGCGACGATAATCGTCACATCGGCGCCAAAGAATAACATTGACGTAAATCAAGTTTTCCACCATATCCTAAGGGTTTACCGTAATCTCGACAGAGAAAACTTCCCCTGACCCATCCTCCGGTGTATGAGATAATTTCGTTTTTTTTCAACTCCCTTCCAGATGCCCACAACCCAAGACAACAGCCACGCCCTCTTTAACCCCGCGCTACCGGCCAAGCCAAGTGAACAGCTACAGTGGGGGCAGCTCTATGGCGGCAGTTCAGCGCTCGCCATCGCCAACGCCGCACAGGCTTTTAATGGTGTCGTACTGGTCGCAGTGGATACGGAGCAAAGGGCTGCGCAACTTGAAGCGGAACTCGGCTTTTTCCTGGGAGGCGATAAACTGCCTGTGCTCAGCTTCCCCGACTGGGAGACACTGCCCTACGATCTCTTCTCCCCGCTCCCGGAGCTGATCTCACAGCGGCTGCTCACCCTCTCCCGTCTGCCACAGATGGAGCGATGCATTCTACTGGTGCCGATCGCCACGCTGATGCAGCGTCTCAGCCCGAAGGCGTTTCTCGATCACCACTCCCTGCTCGTGGATCTGGGACAGCAACTCAATCTGGATGAGACACGCCAGCGTCTGGAGAGAAGTGGTTATCAATGTGTCTCCCAAGTACTTGCCCATGGCGAGTTTGCAGTTCGCGGTTCTCTGCTGGATGTATTTCCCATGGGTAACCCGGTGCCCTTCAGAATCGACCTGTTCGACGACGAAGTGGACAGCATCCGCACCTTTGATCCGGAGACCCAACGCTCACTGGAAAAGATTAATCAGATCAGAATGTTACCAGCCAGGGAGTTTCCCCTGGATGAAGCGGGCATCTCTCTCTTTCGACGCAACTACCGCAATCAGTTTGAAGGTGATCTGCAACGCAGCCTGATCTATAGCGATGTGTCTGATGGCCAGGTTCCCAGTGGTCTTGAATACTATCTTCCCCTATTTTTCGAGACCACAAACACGCTCTTCGATTACCTGCCGGAGAATCATCTACTCATCCAGACCGAGGACATCCGGCAGCAGGCAGACAGTTTTTTTGAACAGGTCAAAGGCCGTTACGATGAGAGGAAACACGATCTGGAACGGCCGCTGCTGCCTCCGGGAAAAATCTACCTCTCCACGGATGAACTGGTCTCCCGCATGAAGTCTCCGGCGGGAGTTTCGGTGCAAAAACACGAAATATCAAGCCGCCGCAAAGGTTATGCGGGATTCGCCAACTTCGCCACCCAGCTTCCTCCCCCTCTGGGCATACAGGCACGAGCCCAACGTCCGGCTGCACTGCTGCAGGAGTTCCTCTCTTCCAACGATGGCAACACGCTCTTCGTGGCGGAGAGCGCGGGACGGCGGGAGATGTTATTGGGCACGTTGCGGGATTTCGGCATCAAACCCACAGTGGTGGATGGTTGGCAGTCATTTATTGATGAAAAGCCCCCTGTCGCCCTGACCGTTGCTCCCATCGAGCAGGGGCTTTGGTTGCAGGAGAGCGGTATCACCCTGATTACCGAGACCCAACTCTACGGCGAGCAGGTACGGCAGACGCGGCGGCGGCAGAAGGCGACCCGCGACCCGGATCAGATCGTCCGTAACCTGACAGAACTCCATATCGGCGCACCTGTGGTGCATGAGGATCACGGTGTCGGCCGCTATCTGGGACTGCAGACCATCGAGGTCGGCGGTCTCGCGACCGAGTTTCTGACCCTGGAGTACGCCAAGGGCGACAAGCTCTATGTACCGGTCGCCTCACTTCACCTGATCAGCCGTTATGCAGGTGCATCACCCGACAACGCCCCCCTCCACCGCCTCGGAGGAGAGCAGTGGGAGAAGACAAAGCGCAAGGCCGCCAAGCAAGTTCGGGATGTCGCCGCAGAGTTGCTGGAGATCTATGCCCGCCGTGCCGCCCGGCGCGGCGTTGCCTTTCCTGAACCTGCTGACGAATATCAGAGCTTCAGCGCCACCTTTGAGTTCGAGACGACGCCGGATCAACAGCAGACCATCGACTCTGTGCTGGAAGACATGGCTTCACTTCAACCCATGGACCGGGTCGTCTGCGGGGATGTGGGCTTCGGCAAGACCGAGGTTGCCATGCGCGCCGCCTTCATGGCCACCCAGGGCAACAAGCAGGTGGTGGTGCTGGTACCCACCACCCTGCTCGCCCAGCAGCACTATCAAAACTTTGCCGACCGCTTTGCCGACTGGCCCGTCAAGGTCGAGAGTCTCTCCCGCTTCCGCACCGGAAAACAGCAACAGAAGGTCATCGACGGACTGGCCGACGGCACTCTCGACATCGTTGTCGGCACTCACAAACTGCTCTCAGAGGGCATCAAGTTCAAAGAACTCGGACTGGTGATCATCGACGAGGAGCACCGCTTCGGCGTACGCCACAAGGAGAAGCTCAAGGCGCTGCGCAGTGAGGTGGACCTGCTGACACTGACTGCCACCCCGATCCCCCGAACCCTCAACATGGCGATGGCGGGGATGCGCGATCTCTCGATCATCGCCACCCCCCCGGCACTGCGCCATCCCATCAAAACCTTCGTCAGTCAGTGGAGCGACACATTGATTACCGAGGCCTGTCAGCGCGAACTGAAGCGTGGTGGCCAGATCTACTTCCTGCACAACGAAGTCAGCACCATCGAAAACATGGCGGAACGGCTTGAGGGACTACTGCCCGGCATCCGCCTGCAGGTGGCCCACGGCCAGATGCGCGAGCGTGAGCTGGAAGGCATCATGCGGGACTTCTACCATCAGCGATTCAATCTGCTGGTCTGCACCACCATCATAGAGAGCGGCATCGACGTCCCCACCGCCAATACAATGATCATCAACCGGGCAGATAAACTCGGACTGGCCCAGTTGCACCAGATTCGCGGCCGGGTCGGGCGCTCTCACCACCGCGCCTACGCCTATCTGCTGACTCCACCCAGCGGGGTGATGACCGCCGATGCAAAGAAACGGCTGGAGGCGATCGAATCCCTGGAGGACCTGGGAGCCGGTTTCACCCTATCCACCCATGACATGGAGATCCGCGGCGCCGGAGAGCTGCTCGGCGACGAACAGAGCGGTCAGATCAACGAGATCGGCTTTACCCTCTACTCAGAACTGCTGGAGCGGGCAGTAAAAGCACTCAAGGCGGGTGAGCAGCCGACACTTGACCGTCCCCTGGACCACGGCACCGAGATTGAGCTGGGCATTACCGCACTGTTGCCGGAAGACTATCTGCCGGATGTGCACAGCCGGTTGGTGCTCTATAAACGGATCGCCAGCGCTGCGACCCACGACGAGCTGCGCGAACTTCAGGTCGAGATGATCGACCGCTTCGGTCTGCTGCCTCTAACGGCCAAGAACCTGTTTGCAATCACCGAACTCAAACTACGGGCCCACCCTCTGGGTATCCGCAAGATCGAAGCGGGACCCAAGGGGGCGCGTATGCTGTTTGATTCAGATCCCAAGATCGACCCGGCTAACCTGATCCGCCTGATCCAAACCCGTCCCCAGATGTATAAAATGGACGGTGGCGATAAACTCAGATATATCCAGGATATGCCCGACCCAACCGAACGGGTGAACGAAATAGATGTCCTGATCGATAGACTGATAAGCTAGACTGGCAAGTCTTAAGAAAACAATATGAGTTTAAAAGTGCAGAATAGACACAAATATTGGTTGCCTGTAGCGCTCATCCTGAGCCTGGCAGGAACGATTGCTACCGCTGAAGAACAGCCGGAAGAGGAGATACCACCCTGGTACCAGTTTGAGGTTCTGATATTTGAACGTATCAGCGCCGGTGCCGGCTCCACTGAATTCTGGCCGGATGATCCCGGTACGCCATCACGCTTGAATGCCATACCATTAACCGAAGTCCCGACTCAGGAAATCGGGCTGCGGGAAGCGATCGAAACAGCCACGACGCCAGCGCCTGAACCCTTTAGATCACTTGCCGAGTCTGAATGGCAACTCAGTGAACAGCATCAGCACCTCTCCAGATCCAGAAATTACAAACCACTGCTGCATGTCGCCTGGCGTCAGCAGGTTATCGATCCTGACCAGTCCCAACAACTGCTGCTGGAGTTGCCCAGGTCTTCAAACCCGCAATCGGCTGTTGGTGAGCCTCTGAGACTGGAGGGCACGATCAGGGTCGGCGTCAAACGCTATCTACACCTTGAGAGCGATCTGCTACTGCGGCAGTGGGAGACGGAAGATGGAATAACGGGTGACAGCATAGAGTTTCGCCCCGCTTTTCGCGCCTTTCGAATGCAGTCAAAGCGCAGAATACGCAGTGGAGAGATCCACTATCTCGACCATCCCATCATCGGGGTGCTTTTTCTGGCAAGTCGTTACGAACTCCCCATTGAACCTGAACCTGTCGAAGACGGGACACCTGTCGATGGAGAGGTCGAATCCCAACCGAAGCAAGAACCTGCGGGTACGTCGAGTTAACAGCAACCTATTTTAACCCGTAGGGATCGGGATCAAACTGGCGGGAATTAAGCTGGAATTCAGCGGGTTGACACTCCCGCCCCTTCACCATTGCAATCTATTCTCACAGCTGCTTTCTCAGCAACGCTTCAAGCTGTCTTGAGAGCTTTTCCAGTGCGCGACTCCCTGCCGCAACAATGGCCTCGGGTTGCGTCCCCTGGGTCGGCTCAGAAATTGTTATCTGTCGTGTATCGAGTACCTTGCCCCCTGCCCTGTACAGTAGCATCCAGCGCACTTGCAGGATCACCTGCAAACCATCCAGCGCATCGAATCGGCTGAAATAGAGTGAAATTTCATAATTGGGCTTCAGGGAGCTGTGCCATGGGTAGGCAACTACCCGGTTCTCTCCCAACGAACCGGAGAGATTATCGACCAACACCTGGATGATATTTTCCTGCAGGGTTCCCGCCCATTGATCAAACTCGTTCAACTGCAATCGGTATAATCCCGTCCGATTGACGATCTGTGGACGATCGAGATAACTGGAGAGATGGACCGGCCCCAGCCCAACTTCGGGTAACCGGGCCTGAGCAGTTTCAGCCGTAGCCGGTAAATCCACCGCTGCGTTCAAACGATAGAACCGGGTTGGCTGAGATGGGCTGGCACAACCGGCCAAGTGAAGCATCGAGGCAATAGTCAGCAACGCCACTGGGTATTTCCATAGGGGTTTCATCACTGCTTTCCTCTGATCAATGCCTCGGGGTGGCGTTCAAGATACTCCGCCATGATGCGGATCGAACGCGTGGCAGCCGCCAGTTCCCGCAGCGCAACGCCGACATCCCGCATGACAGGAGAGTCTTCCGCCACTACCGATTCAGCAGATGACAGGGTCTTGCTGAACTGGGAGAAGGCCTGCTCCCCACTGAGAAGTGTCTCGTCCCAACTCTCCACCGCATGGTCAACTTTTTTGTCCATCCGCGCGATCACGGTCCGGGAATCCCGAGCCACGCGAGTCCACTCCCCAATAAGAGGTTCAAGCTGCGTCTGCAACTGTTCCACCAGATTGCGGGTCTCGTCGATCATGATCACCGATCGTCTGGTCAGTTCCGGGGCAGAGGTTTCGAGTTTCCGGGCGAGACTATCGAATCTTTTTATGGCGGATGCAAGATGGGCAAGCATCTCCGGCAAATCCGGATCATTAACAATCTTATCGATTCCAGCCAAGATCTCTTCGGTCCGTCTGGCGATCCGCTCGAGGGGAAGATCCTCCAGAACCCTGGCAATCTTCTCCATATTCGAAGGTATGGTCGGTATCTCAGGATACTCACTGCTCAACCCCCGCCTTTTTGCCTCGCTATTGGGGTGGAATCCCAATTCGACCTCCAGCTTACCGGTCACCAGGCTCTGAATATTCAGGCGCGCCCTCAGGCCCTGTTCGATCAGACGATCCAGCAGCGCGCCATCTTTTTCTCTCGCCATTCCTTCTTCAAAACCCAGCTTGGAGCGGGTAACACTGATAATGACGGGGATATCGAATGAGAGGTCCTTGCTGTCGAAAACAACCGCAATATCCTCAACCTGACCGATCCGTACTCCCCGCAAGGTCACCGGCGAACCCACATCGAGCCCTTTGACATCACCCTCAAAAAACAGGATAAGCCGGGGCTTCTCCTCATTCAGGCCGGCATCGCCAAGATAGAAGATGGCCAGAATACCCAATGCCAGCGCACTGAGCACAAACATCCCGATAATCGATGGATTGGCTTTTGCGGTCATTGGCTGCAGTTCCTCTGTCCAAACCCGTTTCGATATAGGGTCTTGCCCTTTCCCACTGAAAATTCACTCATGGAAGTCCCTCTTCACCACGGGTAAGAAATTTCCTCACGATAGGGTTGTCCGTTTCCGCCAGTAACTGCTTGGGATCCCCCCCCGCGATCATTGTTTTGCTCTGCGCATCCAGAAAGACGGAATTATTGCCAACGGCAAAGATACTGGCCAGTTCGTGGGTCACAACCACGATGGTCGCACCCAGGCTATCCCGCAGTTCGATGATAAGATCGTCCAGCAGGCGCGCGCTTACCGGATCCAGGCCGGCTGATGGTTCATCGAATAACAGGGTCTCGGGATCCAGTGCCATCGCTCTGGCAAGGGCCGCGCGTTTCTGCATACCACCGCTGATCTCGGAAGGATAGTAGTCTTCAAAGCCTTTCAGCCCTACCAGAGAGAGTTTGTACGAAACAAGCTCATTGACCTCCGTGGGCGTGAGCGACGTATACTCCTCCAGTGGCAGGGCAATATTTTCAGCCAGCGTCATGGAGGTCCATAAGGCCCCGCTCTGATAGAGTACACCCATCCTTCGCATTAACGCATTCCGCTCGTTCGGCGCCAATTTCCAGAATGAGCTTCCCTGATAGAGCACCTCTCCAGCAGCGGGGGGATGCAGTCCGACCAGATGGCGCAGAAGCGTGCTTTTCCCGCAGCCGCTGCCACCCATAATAATAAATATATCTCCTTGATTTATAGTAAAATTCAGATCTTTCTGGAGCAGAAAATCACCATATGCCATGGTCATTCCCCGCACTTCGATATGCGCCAATCCCGAGCGACTCTCTAGTTCAACCTTGGCAGCATTCGCCATGATTCATATCCCCAGACGATTGAAAATGATGGTTGTAAGCGCGTCCCAGATAACGATTAGAAGAATTGCCGTGACCATGGCCGAGGTGGTCGCATTGCCCACTGCCGCTGAATCACGTCCGCTCTGCAACCCACGCAGGCAACCTGCAAGGGAGACTACAACAGCAAAAATCAGGCTTTTTATGAGACCGGTGGCGATATCGGAAAGAGTGATAGCCTCTTTGGTCTGCTGTAGATACTCCAGCAATGTGATATCCAGTATCGAAACACCGACCAGCAATCCACCCAGGATACCCAGAGCATCTGACCAGAGACAGAGTAGCGGCAACATCAAAATCAGCGCCAGGGTGCGGGGCAAGACCAGAAAATCCATCGGTGAGATTCCCATGGTACGCAGGGCGTCTATCTCCTCATTCACCTGCATGGCGCCCAACTGGGCCGCATAGGCTGATCCGGTGCGGCCAGCCATGATGATAGCCGTCATCATGGCCCCCATCTCTCTGACGACACCGAGCCCCACAAGGTCGGCAACGTAGATCTGGGCCCCAAACATCTGCAATTGCACGGCCCCGACAAATGCAAGCACAGCACCCACCAGCAGGCTGATTACGCCAACGATAGGCAGTGCTCCAGCACCGGCGGCCTGAAGAAAACGGTTGAAATCAACCCATCTAAAGCTCGCTCTGCCGGTAAAGAACCTGCCGATCGAAAGCAGCCACTCACCCAGAAATGAGGCTAAACCGGTAAGTTCTTCAACCCCGCCCATCGCCCATTCTCCCAGGCGATACACCAATGATCTGGTTCTTGTACGCCTGCGGGCACCGCTTCTCTCCGGCACCTCCGTGGCCAGGCGCAAGAGTCCTTTCGCCCCGTCGGGCAGACCGTCCCAATTGACGGGTATGTGCCGGGACTGAGCATAAGCGTCTAATTTAACCAGGAACAGCAGCAGTTTGCTGTCCCAGTTCTCAAGGCCGGAACTGATAAAATCTATTTTCTTAGGCGACTCTGGATAATGCTCAAACTGTGCCTGAAATGACTGCCACGTCACGACTTCAGAAGTCAGGCACCAGTCGCCTAAGAATGATATTTCTAATGAATTATCAGTTAGATACGATACTCTTAAAGACTGGCTTTGCATCTGAATCTCAGGTCGCCCAGCAACTTTTGATGACAGAATCATCCGGTTCAAATAGTTTTCCGTCAAGGATTAAGTTTCCCTTTACACTGCCGCTACAGCTTTGAGAACAGCATCAACACTACAAATTGGCAGATTTCAAAAAACCATGTCAGCAACTCAACCAGAACTTGAGAGAAGCAAAACCATCGGCCGTGCCTTAATCGTGGACGATGAACTATCCAATAGGGTAATTCTGAAGGCTTTGTTGAAAAAACTCGGCTACGAGGTATGCCTGGCTGAGAATGGAGCAGAAGCGGTTGAGCTTTTCGCGAGAGAGTCAATCGATATGGTGTTCATGGATATCATGATGCCGGTTATGGACGGCTATATCGCCACTGAACGGATTAAAGAGTCTGCCGGTGAAAAGTTCATTCCGGTAATATTCCTTACTGCCATGACAGACGAATCGGCACTTTCGCGCTGCATCGAGGTCGGTGGGGATGATTTTCTGACGAAACCGTTCAGCCATACAGTACTCGCTGCCAAAATCAAAGCTATGGAGCGGATTCAAGAGCTTCATCACGATGTCATCACTCTTTACAGTCGAATGCATCGGGATGAAGAGATTGCTGAAGAGGTCTTCAGCGGTGCTGTTATTGCCGGAAACATAGCACTCGATCACATACGTCAACTCGTCCGACCAGCAAGCATTTTCAGTGGTGATATCCTGCTGACTGCCTATGCACCATCCCATGACCTGCACGTACTTATGGGCGATTTTACCGGCCATGGTCTGGCCGCTGCCCTTGGCGCCCTGCCTGCCTCGGAAGTTTTCCGTTCGATGACGGCAAAAGGCTTTTCCCCACAGCAAATTCTTCAAGGCATCAACAATAAACTCAATACTCTTCTGCCGACAGGAATGTTTCTGGCTGCTCAGTTCGTCAAAATAAGTAATACCCTGGACAATATTACCGCCTTCAATTGCGGCATGCCTGATTTTTTCCTGCTCGACGGAAAGACCAGGGAAATCAAACATCGCATTTCCTCTCGCAGCCTTCCACTGGGGATCACATCCGAAATCAGTTTTCAGGATGCCGCAGTGCACATAAGAACCAAATATAATGACCATGTACTTTTGGCAACCGACGGTGTTTCAGAGGCAAGAAATCCAAATGGCGAATATTTTGGAATAGAAAGACTGGAAAATGCCATTACCCGCAGTTATGACGACGACTATATTCTAAATACCGTTTCCCGCGTCCTGGAGGATTTTTGTCAGGATGCTTCTCAGGATGATGACATCAGTCTTGCCGAGATACCTCTTATACCGGCACTGCTTCCAGCATGGGATCTCAACAGTCTATACAACGACAACAAAAAACTATCTTCTGACGAATCTCCTCTGGAACATGGATCAGACAGCGTGGAGTTTCATATCACGCTTCGTGGGAGCCAACTGAGCCAGGCGGATCCAGTCCCAATGTTGATCAACTACATACAGGAGATGGTCGGTCTTCACGAACATAGGCGCCAACTCTTCACTATCCTGACAGAGCTTTTCATCAATGCCCTGGACCATGGTGTGCTTGGTCTGGACTCTAGTATAAAAACCGGACCAGAGGGATTTACCCGGTACTTCGAAGAGAGAGAGCGACTTTTAAACGAGCTCAAGGACGGTTTCATCCGAATAGGCTTGCACATTCACCCGTTTGAACAGGGTGGAAGGATGGTAATACAAATAGAAGATAGCG
Source organism: gamma proteobacterium endosymbiont of Lamellibrachia anaximandri (assembly GCA_016756855.1). Classification (GTDB taxonomy): domain Bacteria; phylum Pseudomonadota; class Gammaproteobacteria; order Chromatiales; family Chromatiaceae; genus QGON01. The sequence goes on from JAESPD010000005.1 coordinate 81,957, forward strand.
GTATTGGTTTCGATTTTTCAAAGAGACCGTCAACAGAAGACGCTGCATCATCAAAACTCAGTGGCAGGGGAATTCAGCTTGTTCAGGGCCTCTGCGAATCAATTCAATATGAAATGCCCGGAAACAAAGCTGAAGCTATCTATGTATGGCAAGGATGAATGAAAAATTTAAATCCCCATACGCTCGAGCCTGAATCTACTGAAAACAGTAGAGATCTGATCGCACAGGAACAATTAAAGATCCTCTTTGAGAGTCTGCCAAACTCATTGGCTGCGACTATTGTCGCCACTATTCTAACAACGTTTCTTTTATGGGATATCAGTGACAGAACATCAGTAATAGCCTGGACATGTTCGATGAACATCATCGTACTGATCAGGTGGTTAATCTACAGGAGGTATTTAAAATCCCTGCCAATTTCAAGAAACCTGAAAACCTGGAGGTTTCGTTATGCCGCAGGCACATTAATGGCGGCATTTACATGGGGTAGTATTGCAATATTTCTATTTCCGGAAGATAACTTCGCCTATCAATCCATGATAGGTTTTCTTCTTATTGGGATTGCAGCAGTCGGTATATCTTCGCAATCTGCAATCAATGCAATCGCCAGCGGATTTCTACTCCTGACTCTCGCGCCCATTAGTTTCCGTTTTATCATAAATGCAGAACAAACCGGTTGGTCGCCTGGACTACTGGTTGGGCTGTTGTTGATTCTGCTCCTTAGTCTATCCAAGCATATTAATAAAGTTATCCTACAAAATATTACACTTAGATTCGAAAGCGCAAAAAGAGAGGAAAAGTGGAAAAATTCAGAGCAAAAACTTTCTCATCACATTCATGAAACACCACTTCCCGCAATCGAGTGGACGCAGGATGGAATTATAACGCAGTGGAATCCAAGTGCTGAATCACTGTTTGGCTATACGAAAGACGAGGCACTTGAAAAACATGTCAAGGATCTTTTCCCATCTGCTGAATCTGTTAACGGAGATCCCTCAATCGATTGGAAGGACCTACTTGAATCAAATCAGTCTATCCATGACACACTTGAAATAAGGAGGAAAGACGGAAAAAAACGTATCTGTGAATGGTACAGCACACCGCTATTAGACTTAAATAATATAAGCATCGGCGCCTCCTCATTTTTGATGGATATTACTGAGCGACTGCATGCCGAAGAGGATCAAAAGCGACTCACGGAAATCATTCAGAACTCAACAGATTTTATTGCGGTGTTCACGTTGGAAGGCAACATTCTTTTCATGAATGCAGCGGGACGGAAAATCATGGGTTATGGAAATACGGAAAGTCTCGAGGATAAAAGTCTTGCAGGAATGTTTCCCGCTTCGGAAATAGATCGTGTGCTCAACGAGGGTGTGCCAACCGCATTTATGAGTAGGACCTGGACCGGAGAGACCAGCCTGATATCAACCGATGGAGAAGTCATCACAGTCTCACAGCTGATCATTCTGCACGATGAGTCAAAAAGTGGAACCCAGTACTTTTCCATGGTCATGAGAGACATTTCAGATAGAAAACGGGCAGAGGAGGAGTTGATCAAAGCGAAGAATATTGCAGAAGATGCTGCCATAGCGAAATCAGAGTTTCTGGCAATGATGAGCCATGAAATCCGCACACCCATGAATGGCGTACTCGGAATGACCGAGTTACTAAAAGACACTGATTTGGACGATGAGCAGCAAGAGTTTCTCGGGATTATCCATCAATCCGGAAACTCACTGCTAAAGATCATTAACGATATTCTCGACTATTCCAAGGCCGAGGCTGGAAAGATTGAGTTCGAATTGATCTCTTTTGATTTGGAGAGAGCGATACATGATGTGGTTCGCCTCCTAAGTACAACTGCATCCAGCAAGGGAATAGAGCTGATTATTGATTACCCTATTGATATCCCAAGACAGGTTACAGGGGATGCGGGAAGAATCAGACAAATCATCACAAATCTTACCGGTAATGCAATTAAATTCACATCCTCAGGGCACGTTGCCATTTCAGTAAAATTCATACAGACCGGCTTCGAACATGAATATTTTCATATAATGGTAGAAGACACCGGTATCGGTGTCAGTGAAAATCAACAAAGAAAACTTTTCAAGTCCTTTACTCAGGCTGACAGTTCAACTACCAGAAAATATGGTGGAACAGGGCTTGGATTATCCATCTGCAAACAACTTGTTGAATTGATGGGTGGCAATATTGGTCTTGAGAGCACACTCGGAAAAGGATCTACATTTTGGTTTGATTTATCACTTCCAGCATCTCCACCCCCTGCAATATTGCCTCATGCTGATTTGCATGGCACACGCGCCTTGGTAGTTGATGAAAACCGGCTTAATCTCAGAGTTTACCATGATCAAATCATTCGCTATGGCATAAATATCGATACAGCTTCGTCTCGGGAAGAGGCAATAAATCTCATCGAGAAATCGCTGACCAATAATCGGCACTATCATATTATTTTACTCGACAGTAACTTTGAAAAAACCAGTGAGGAGTCGCTCGCAGCAGATATCAGTGGACTGGACGAATATTCAAAAATACCGCTTGTTCTATTAACATCATCCGGCACCAGGGGAGATGCAAAGTTTTTCGAAAATCAGGGTTTTGCTGCTTATCTGGTAAAGCCCGCCCATTCAAACCTATTAAAAGAGACTCTCGAGAGCGTCCTGGCCCTTTCATTGGACAAATCAAACGCTTCAATTATCACACGCCATAACATTGAAGAGAGTCATCCAAATACAGTATCCAAAGAGGTACGGTTTAACGCCAAAGTGCTGCTCGTCGAAGATGTCATTGCGAATCAAAAGGTCGCCAGCATCGTAATGCGCAAGTTTGGACTTGAGGTGGACATTGCCGACAATGGGCTCACTGCACTGGAACGTATTTCTAAAACAAATTATGACCTTGTATTCATGGATTGCCAAATGCCAAAACTCGATGGCTATGAAACCACCATCGAGCTTAGAAAACGGGAGAAAAACGGCAACCATCGACTCCCCATCATTGCACTCACAGCAAACCAGATAGAAACTGAAAAGCAACGGTGTATCGCTTCTGGAATGGATGATTTTCTCGGGAAACCCTTTGAGTGGAGCGAATTGGTTGCACTCCTTGCTAAGTGGCTAAACAAGCCCTCATCAAAGCCTCCCCGCGCATTGGACTCCCAACCTCCCGCACCCGTTGACCTTACTCCACGGACAGTCATCGATGAGGGTCGCCTCGCCTCTATGAAGGAACTCATGGGTGATGACTACATAGAACTGTTCCCTGCTTTTTTCGATAGTTTTTCAAGCCTTAGGGCCATCCTTCCCAGTGCGTTTGAAAATCAAAATCACACAGAGGTGAGACGTATCACGCATAGTCTAAAATCAGCCAGTAATAATGTAGGTGCGATAAGGCTTGCCAGGATTGCTCAGGATATGGAACAGGATGCTGCGGAGGAAAAACTCACCCAGGCTCAAAACCGCTTGCCGCAACTGGACGCCGAGGCCCAAAAAGTTAAAGATAGACTGAATGAGATCTCCAGCACTCACTGACCCTGAATTCGTGTCAAGCCAAATCTAAGTTATAATATTAAGGTTACTAAGGAGAACGCAGGATAGCCGACATCCCCAAATGAGGGACGCGGAATATACATCCCTGTAGGCTTGGCGGCGGCTTCCCTGCCGCCGACACCCTCGTTTATGTATGCCGCCTATCCTATGCATCTTTTAGTACATGTAAAGAATAAATCATAGGGATGCCGGCAACATATGGCCAAAGTCATCATCGTCGATTCATCTGAAGGCACCAGAATCCCTTTTCTCAGAGGCATTCTCACGCGCTCGTTAAGCGAGGCAGGACTGACCTTCGAGCAGGCCTATAAGCTCGCATCCAATGTCAGAGATGATATCTCCAACGAATCTGAGGTCACTACTTTATCTCTGCGCCAGCGAGTCAGCAAGCTACTGAAAAAAATGGGATTTTCAGAGGTATTGGAGAATTATGAAAACTCAGACAGGGGGCGCGTAACCATACAGGTCAAAGACCATCTGGGACAGACCAATCCATTTTCCATCTCGGACCACCAGCGCTGCCTGGAATCGACTGGCCTCTCTGCTGAAAAATCTGCATCCATCTCTCAAGAGATCTACCAGCAGTTGATTGACGAAGGTAGATATAAGATCGACTCGAACGATTTGGGTATGCTGACCTATACAGAGCTGAAAAATAATTTTGGCGCCGAAGCAGCCAGACGTTATATGGTTTGGGTAGACTACACACATAGTGGGCGTCCACTGGTTCTTCTTTTCGGCGGCACCACTGGATGTGGAAAAAGCACCATTGCCACTGAGGTAGCTCACAGACTTGGCATCGTTCGCACGCAGTCGACCGATATGTTGCGGGAGGTGATGCGGATGATGATTCCCAAACGCCTGCTGCCCATTTTGCACACTTCATCTTTTAATGCCTGGCGACTCCTGCCCGGGCAGAGCGAGCAAACAGAAGGCACCGAAAGCCAGATGATTTCTGGATATCTCAACCAGACTGAACTGTTATCGGTTCCATGCGAAGCGGTCATTCAACGCGCTTTGCGTGAACGGGTTTCACTTATCCTTGAAGGGATTCATGTACATCCATCACTGGTAGGGAAAATTTCTGACAATAGCGATGCAGTCATTGTTCCTATCATGCTCGCCGTTATCAAGCCGGATCAACTGAAACGGCAACTCAGTGGAAGAGGGATATCGGCGCCTGCCCGCGGCAGCAGCCAGAAATATCTCTCAGAGTTTGATTCGATCTGGTCGCTTCAGTCATTCCTGCTCTCAGAATCTGATCTATCAGGAATACCCATCATCAATAATGATGATAAAGACAAAGCAACCAACCGGATCATGCGGACGATCATCGATGCTTTGTCAGAAAATTGCGATGCCAGCGTAAAAAGTGTTTTTGCTCAACGATCCAATAAAGCGGTGTAAACGTGCAGCAATACAAAGGCCTGATGATCATACTGGACGGCGTTGGAGACCGCCCTATTCCCGCCTTTGGCAACCGTACACCACTGGAATACTCTTCTACACCCAACATGGATCAGCTACTTGTTTCCGGTCAATGCAGTTTGGTCGACCCGCTCTTACCCGGCCTGCCGGTCGGCACTCATACCGGCACGAGTCTGTTGCTCGGTCTGCCCGTCGCAGAAGCCATAAGACTCTCACGCGGACCTGTAGAGGCAGCGGGTATCGGTTTGTCCAGTCAGCCAGGCGACCTGCTGCTGCGGTGTAACTTCGCCACTCTTTCCAGACATTCCGGTGGCTTTGATATTCTGGACCGTCGCGCTGGCCGTATTCAGGCCGGGACTGATGAACTTTCCGCCGCATTGGGCAACCTTGATCTGGGCAATGGAATCACCGCCATTTTACATCCGGCAACCCAGCATCGGGCTGTACTGAAACTTACCGGACAGATCTTCTCTTCCCGGATTACCGACACAGATTCCGGCCACCGCTATGAGTCTCTCGGACTCCGTCACTGCGAAGCCCATGATCCAACGGATGGCATTGCTGTTATCACTGCCGGCGCAATCAACCGCTTTACTGAGCTGGCATTTGAGATCCTCGACAATCACCCGGTCAACAATCAGCGCCGTAGAGAGAATCAACCAGTGGCCAACGGCATCATTTGCAGAAGCCCAGGCACCGTTTCCGCCCTGCCATCGCTGGTCAGCCATTTGGGACTCAAAGCGGCAGTGGTTGCGGGTGAAGAGACTATCCTGGGATTGGCCAATCTGCTGGGGTACCAGACGTTACGTGATGACCGTTTATCCCCACTTCCGGATACCGACTTAGACGCCAAGGTGAAGTACACACTGAAAGCGCTAAGAGAGTACGACTTGGTATTTCTGCATATCAAGGGGCCCGACATCTGCTCTCATGACTTGGATCCCGTCGGGAAAATGAAGTTGATCGAGCGCGTCGACAGATCTCTCTCCCCGCTGCTGGGTGAAGAGATCGTGATTGGGATTACCGGCGATCACTCAACTGACAGCAACAGTGGCAGGCACACGGGCGATCCACTACCGGCACTGATAAGCTCGTCTCATGGGCGAGTCGATGGTGTAACCCATTTTGGAGAGATGGAATGTGCGCAAGGCGGGCTTGGCAGGATAACGGCTACCGCCTTTCTAGCCACCCTCCTCGACCAGATGAATGTCATGCACAATCTCCGTTCAAACGAAGTCCGTTTCTATTTCTGACCTGCCTACCACTTCGCGGTATTTTTGGTTTTCTCCACGACTTCTGACTTGAAGCTATAATAACGGGTAGCCGATTAGTCCAATAAACCATTGCACGCATCCGATATGTCTCAAATCAAACAGCACATTCTTCAGACGATTCCCGCTGACAATGACGCCGAAGCAACTACCGACAACGCGAATCTCGACCAACCGGAGTTCTATCTGAACCGGGAACTGACCTGGCTTTCATTTAACCGCCGGGTGCTTCACGAAGCCGATGATCCCCGCACACCTCTGTTGGAGCGGGTCAAATTTCTTGCCATCGTCAGCAGTAATCTTGATGAGTTTTTCATGAAGCGTGTCGGCGGTCTGAAGCAGCAGATTGCAGCAGGCGTCACCAAACCCAGTGTGGACGGCAGAACGCCTGCCGAGCAGCTGAATGAGTGTCTGCAAGTCATCCGGGAGATGCAGATTGAGCGGCAGCGCATCTATCGTGAAGTCAACGGACTGCTAGCCGAAAACAATATTCTGATCACCAGCTACCAAGCGCTCAGCAGCTCGCATCAGGCGAAACTGCGGGAGCATTTCCGGCAGAACATCTTTCCCATGCTGACCCCGTTGGCAATGGATCCCAGCCACCCTTTTCCTTTTATCTCCAATCTCACCCTCAACCTTCTGGTAACACTGCGTTTTCCCGGCGGCCATGAACTCCATATGGCGCGCATCAAGGTACCGGTGGGTAAAAAAGTCTCGCCACGAATGATTCAAATTGATGAGAAACACACCTTCATCACCCTAGATGATCTGGTAGCAAACAACCTCGACATGCTGTTTCCGGGGATGGAGATCGAGTCTTGTGATTCTTTCCGTATCACCCGCAACGCCAATGTAGAACGGGATGAAGAGGTTGCCAGCGATCTGCTGGAGATGATCGAGATAGAGCTGCGGGAACGCCATTTTGCCCCCATTGTTCGCCTCGAAGTTGCCAAGGGCATGAACCCGACCCATCGGGGAATGCTGGCAGCCGAACTGGGACTGGACGAGGAGCTGGACGTCTTTGAGATCAACAGCATGATTGCCACCCGGGATCTCTTTGAGCTGGCAGCGTTAAACATCCCCGATTTAAGGGATCCTCCACACCATGTGGTGGATCATCCACAACTCGCCCATGACCGGCGCAACATCTTTCACATCATTCGTGACCAGGGCCCGTTACTGCTGCAACACCCCTACGAATCATTCAACACTACAGTCGAGCGGTTCCTGAGAAATGCTGCAGAAGATCCCAAGGTGCTGGCGATTAAAATGACCCTCTACCGGACCTCCGGGGAGGGAAACATTCTCAACTCCTTGATTCAGGCCGCCCGCAACGGTAAACAGGTGGCCGTACTGGTCGAACTCATGGCCCGCTTCGATGAGGCCGCCAATATCCGCTGGGCCCGTCGGCTTGAACAGGCGGGTATTCACGTCACCTACGGCGTCATCGGTCTGAAGACCCACAGCAAATTGATCCTGGTAGTGCGGCGCGACTACGCCAAACTGCGCCGTTACTACCACGTTGGCACTGGCAACTACCATGCAGGCACTGCGCGCCTCTATACAGATCTGGGTGTTCTTGGCTGTGACAAGGATGTTGGCCAGGATCTCACGGAGCTTTTCAACTATCTTACCGGTTACTCCCCACCTCCGAGTTACCGCAAGATCCTGGCCGCCCCCTACTCCCTGAAAAAGATGTTGTTGAAAAAGATCGACCGGGAAATAGGGCTGCATTCGGCAGAGCAGCCGGGGCTGATCCAAATGAAGATGAATGCCCTGGAGGACGCCGACATCGTCAAAGCCCTCTATAAAGCAACCACAGCGGGTGTACGGGTTGACCTCATCGTGCGCGACACTTGCAGGCTGCGGCCCGGCATTCCGGGACTGAGCGAATCAGCCACAGTGATCAGCATTGTGGGACGTTTTCTGGAACATTCACGAATCACCTATTTCCAAAATGGTGGCGACGAAGAGTACTTCATCGGCTCTGCAGATTTCATGCACCGTAATCTTGAGAGCCGGGTGGAGGTACTGATTCCTGTAGAGGCCTCCGCCCTGCGTCAGGAGTTGAGGCTGATCCTTGATGTGCAGCTAAGTGACCAGCGTTCCGCCTGGGACATGCTGGCCGACGGCAGCTATGTGCAGCGCAAGCCTGCCGACAACGAAAATGCACTCAATGCCCAGGACACCCTTATCGGGGTTGCCAAACGCCGCCTTGCTGCGGCAAAGAGACACCAAGAGAAGCGGATGCGTGAAAAACTTGTGAATCATTTTCAGTATCGACTGAAAAACAGTTGATCAGGAGATAAATCATGGCTGAATCGCAGGTCGAGATGCGACAAAATGTTCTGGTCGCCGTCGACTTCTCTCCCACTGCAATGGCCGCCTTAAAATATGCGGCAAATATGTCCAAATGCATCGGCACCAATCTCACCATCCTGCATGTGGTACACGACCTGGCAAGCTCTCCTGGCTACTATGCCTCCAAGAAGATCAAGGGAGAGAAAAAGATCCTCAGACGCCTGGAAGAGATTGCTGAAGAGATGATGGATGAGTTCCTGGCCAAACTTGTCAAAGAGAACCCGGAACTCAAAGGCATAATCAAAAAATCTGATGTCATGTTGGTATCTGGTCTGACAGTCACCAAGATTCTTCAGGTGGTCGAAAAGCTTCAACCCCAGCTGCTGGTCATGGGGAACAAAGGCCGCAGTGGGCTCAAAAACATTCTCATGGGATCGAAGGCAGAACAGGTCATTAAACTCTGTCCTATTCCGGTCACAATCGTCAAAGGATGAAATTTACCAGACCTCTTTCCAGTTGGCTGATTGAACCAAACGGCATCCAGCAACTTGGGATGGGACTGTTGCTCTTTTCCATCTTTATACCGGCTTTTGCCAGCGACAGTTTCCTCAACGAGCCGAACTGGTGGGACATGTCCGTTCGGCTGCTGGGCGGGCTTGCACTCTTTCTGTTTGGCATGGAACAGATGGCCGGGTCACTGAAATTGGTCGCTGGCGAACGTATGAAGGTCGTACTCGCCCGGCTGACCACCAATCGATTCATGGGTGCCCTGACAGGCGCGTTCGTTACCGCAGTAATCCAGTCATCCTCGGTAACAACCGTGCTGGTGGTGGGCTTTATCTCGGCCGGACTGATGTCGATGGCCCAGTCGATCGGGGTCATCATGGGCGCCAATATCGGCACTACGATCACCGCCCAGATCGTCGCCTTCAAGGTAACCAAATACGCGCTGTTGATGGTTGCCTTTGGTTTTGGCGCGTGGTTCTTCTCCAAACAGGATAAGATCCGCCACTACGGCACAATGCTGTTGGGGTTGGGTCTGATCTTTTTCGGCATGAGCCTGATGAGCGACGCAATGTTCCCCCTGCGCAGTTATCAGCCTTTTCTCGATCTTATGGCAACGATGGCAAACCCGCTGATTGGCATTCTGATAGCAGCCGCCTTCACTGCTCTGATCCAGTCTTCCTCAGCCACAACCGGTATCGTCATCGTAATGGCAAGTCAGGGTTTCATCACTCTGCCTGCAGGCATTGCATTGGCCTTTGGCGCCAATATCGGCACCTGTGTCACAGCCATGCTCGCATCCATCGGCAAGAAACGCGAGGCAATACGCGCAGCACTGGTGCATGTCATCTTCAACATTGCGGGGGTCCTGCTCTGGGTTGCATTCATCGATTATCTGGCCGACCTGGTCCTGCTTATCTCCCCCGCTTCAAGCGAACTGACAGGCACGGCAAAACTGGCTGCTGATACACCCCGCCAAATCGCAAACGCCCACACCATCTTTAATATTGCCAACACGCTTATCTTTATCGGTTTCATCGGCGCGTTTGGCCGCCTTGTGGAGAGACTCGTACCAGACAGGCCTTTGGAAGATGTGCAGATCACACGCCCCCGTTTTCTCGATGAGGAACTATTGGAAACACCAACGCTGGCGCTGGACATGGCCAGGCTGGAGATCGGCCGTGCAGGACAGCAGGTCAGGGAAATGCTGAATCAGATCATGCCGGCTCTGCTTGGCGGAGATCGAAAACTGCTCGCAGAGATAGGCGAAATGGACGACAAGGTCGACGTACTTCACGAACAAATAGTGAGTTATCTGGGCAAGTTAAGCGGAGAAAGACTCAACCAAAAACAGACAGAAACCGTCTTGAACCTGATGTCCACCATCAATAACCTGGAAAATCTTGCTGACCTCATCGAAACCGATTTAGTGGGCTTAGGCTATAAACGTCTCGAGGAAAATCTACAGATAAGTCAGGAAACCCAACGCATGCTGAATCATCTTCACACACAAGTTTCTCAAGCTGTCGAACTCGCGCTGCAAGCCGTTAAACTACAGGACACGAATCGTGCCGACCAGGTCACCGGCATGAAGACAACCGTACAGCAGTTGTTTGATGCGGCGACCAATCATCAAGCCACCCGGCTGGTGGCAGATGAACCCAACCGCCTGCAAGCCTATACCCTTGAGGTCGAGATCATTGAGAAACTCAGGCGCATCTACTATTTTTCCAAGCGAATAGCAAAACTTGTCGAGGAGAGCGCCGCCGATCCATTGATCGTCGAGACTGAGTGACCCGAAAAATCCTGCAGGCCGGTTCAAGCTTGCGGTACCGGCGAAACGCCGTTTGCTGTACCGAGTCCGTTGCCTGATCCGCTACGCTTGATCATGCCTACGAACCCAAGCTGATATTGGTTTTACTTGCTTGGCAGGTGAATTAGGAGTCTTTGCTCGTTTGCAGAACGTTGGGTGCGCTGTGCGCACCGGAGTAAGCAATATTGGTGCGCACAGCGCACCCTACGAGATGAATTAAACGATGTCCTGACACTTATCAGTTAGGTACTAAGAGGCATCTCTTTCTGTTTGCAGTTTTTGTATAGCCAACTGGTGAATACGCCGTGACGAACCAGCCTGCACCACTACCTCCAAGCCGTCCAACTCGAATCGCTCTTCGACATCAGGAATGCGTTCAGTATGATCCAGCAGCCAGCGGTTGGCCGTGTCTGTCGGCTTTCCAGGCAGCTCCATTCCGAAGTAACTTTCGATCACACGTAACTCGGTAGTGCCATCCACCACTACCCGCCCGTCGTTGATTTCCGTCAGTTCGTTAGGTTGCTCGTCGGACTCGTCGTAAATCTCACCAACCAGCTCCTCCAGCAGATCCTCCAGTGTCACTACGCCAATCATGGTGCCGTGTTCATCAACCACTACGGCCTGATGACGGGACTTACCTCGTAGCGTCAGAATCAGTTCATCCAGTTGAATATTCGCCGGCGTAAACAGGGGTTCATGGGCAATTTCCTTGATCGTCATGTCCAGTTTGCCCGCTGCCAGCGCCTCAAAAATTTCGCGCAACATCACCAGGCCGACAATCTCATCCGGGTCATCCTCAAAAAGCGGGATACGGGAGTAAGTATTCTTCAGGATCTCCGGAAGAACATCCTTCAGGGTACGCCCGGCATATAGACGAAAGACCTGCTGCCTGGGTGTCATGACATCCTCAGCCTTCAGGTCATTAAAATTGAAGACCCGCTCGATCATCTCTCGTTCATCCTTCTCGATGACGCCCTCCTCCTCTCCATGTCCCACCATGGTGATGACTTCAGACTCGGTGACGAGAGGATCCTCACTCGCCCCGGTGCTGGCTTGAATCACATTGGTCAACTGGAGGAAGGTCCAGACAAGCGGGTAGATCAGCCGCATGAAGCCGACCATCAGCGGGGCGACAATAAGCGAAATCGTCTCTGAGTAGCGGGTGGCGATGCTTTTCGGCGTGATCTCGCCAAAAATCAGAATCAGGACCGTCAAAACACCCACGGCAATACCGGGCCCACTATGACCGAACAGGTCGGTGGCAATCACAGTGGCCATGGCGGATGCAGCAATATTGACTACATTGTTGCCGATCAGAATGGTGATCAGCATTCTGCTGGGGTCTGTTTTCAGGATATAGAGGGCGTGGGCACCACGTCTTCCCTCATTGTATAAGGCTTCGGCTCGCGCCATAGAGAGTGAGACCAGAGCCGTTTCCGAGCCGGAAAATATGCCTGAAAGCACCAGAAGTGCCGACAGCATTAGAAAATCGTTCACAAAAGTCCTATTGATACCCGCCCCAGCAGACGGGACCCTCGGGCAATTATCTGTTCTAAGGCCGTGAAAAACAACCGGTTAAAGATTTTTTTCACATCCAACCGCAGATCGGTTTCCCATTGTCATATAACGGTAACAATTATTTCATATAGTGTGCGGACATTAAGGAATCTCCAAATGGATAAGGGATGGCACTCTTGTGGCCCAGATTTATTTGGAGATTTCCAGAATATCGATACCAGAGGATTGATGATGAAAAAGAGAAACCTGTTCACCTTGGCATTTGCCGCCACCTCCCTGCTGGCGAGCCTGCCCGCTGCAGCCGATCGAACCGTGATTCAAAATAAGGGTTCTGACACCCTGGTCAACGTAGCTCAGGCCTGGGCCGAACACTACCGAGACGTCAAACCCGATGTGGCGCTCGCAGTCTCCGGCGGTGGTTCCGGAACCGGCATCGCTGCCATGATCAACGGCACCGTGGATATCGCCAACGCCAGCCGCAAGATGAAATCCAAGGAAGTGGCGGCGGCCAAGAAAAAGGGCCAGAATCCGGTAGAGCACGTGGTTGGCTACGACGCCCTGGCCGTCTATATCCATCATGACAATCCCGCCAAATCCCTCTCCTTCGAGCAGTTGAAGTCTGTTTACGTCCGTGGTGGCAAGGCGACTAAATGGTCTGACCTCGGCCTGACAGTCCCTGGCTGCAAGAGCGACAAGATCGTGGTGGTCAGCCGCCAGAACAACTCCGGCACCTACGCCTATTTCAAGAAGGCGGTTCTTGGCAAAAAGGGTAAGTTCCGCCAGGGCACTCTGGATATGCATGGTTCCAAAGACGTGGTGGATCTGGTCGAAAAGACCCCCTGCGCCATCGGCTACAGCGGTCTGGCTTACGCTACCGATCACGTGAAGATGGCCTGCATCTCCAAGAAAGCCGGCGATGACTGCATCAACCCCAGCGTCGCAACTGCCAGCGACCGCAGTTACCCGATTGCGCGCCCTCTGTTCATGTACACCAACGGTGAACCCACAGGTGAAATCGGAACCTATCTTGACTGGGTCAAGAGCGATAAAGGCCAGTGCATTCTCCTGAAGAAGGGTTATGCACCGATCCGCAACGTAAGCTGCAACTAAGCCGGCAGACCTTAAGGAGTGGGGCCTTGTTGCCCCACTTGTCGTCACGCAGCAAACAATAGAGCGTAGGATGCCGGCGAGCTTGCGAACCGCATCCTACAGGCTCTATTTTCGTACCATAGTTACTTTCTTTACACCCTCCGGGTATAAGTTTCGTTTGAGCAGACAAGCTGCTCAACTCAGCTTTATCCTCCAGCGCGGAGTATCGGCAAATGTCCCATCTTGAAGAACGCTTGGAAAATGACCTCAATAAAATCCGCAACCGCGTGGAGAAGCAGGCCGAATTGGTCGAGACTGCGGTAACCAACGCAGTACACGCCCTGCAGACCGGTAATAAGAAACTGGCTTACGCCACCGTCCTGAACGATCTCCCGATCAACAGGACCATGCGCGAAATAGACCAGATCTGTCATAAGTTTATCGCAATCCATCTTCCCAGCGGAGGCCATCTGCGCCTGCTCTCCTCGGTCATCCGGGTCAATATGGAACTGGAACGCATCGGTGACTACGCAGTGACCATCGCGCGTGAGGCCGCCCAATTGTCCAAGCCGCCGGAAGGCAACATGGCGAGGGAACTGGAACGGATGGCCAGCGAGACCCAACTGATGCTGCGCCAGTCCATCCGTGCCTTCAGCGATCTCAACGCGGAGATGGGCAGAAGCACCAAGCTGTTGGCCGACCAGATGGAAAACAATCTGGACAGCATCTATACCGAAATGATGGCCAACCAGGATCGTGGCAAGGTAAAGGATATTCTGGCCGTTTTCGTGGTTTTCACCCAGTTGAAAAGGGTCGCGGACCAGGCCAAGAATCTGTGTGAGGATGCAATTTTCGCCAGCACGGGGGAGCAAAAAGCCCCCAAGGTCTACAAGGTGCTGTTCCTCGACGAGGACAACGGCTGCAAGAGTCAGATGGCCGAAGCCATCTCCCGCCGAAACTATCCCGAAAGCGGTGAATATCTGAGCGCGGGCCGCCAAGCCGCCGCCAGTCTGAATCCCAGCCTAGTCTCCTTCCTGGAAAACCGGGGACAAAACCTGGGCGACGTGCAACCGTCCTCGCTGGCAGACCTGACAGAGCGCACGATCTCGGACCAATACGTCATCGTCAGCCTGGAAGGCGAAGTGTCATCCTATCTGCCCGAGATCCCCTTCCACTGCACCGCCCTTGAATGGGATATGGGTTCAGTTCCGGAGGCCGGTGACGAACAGGGTTTCGAAAATCTTTACCGAGCAATCTCGCTGCAGGTCAAGGATCTGATGGAACTGCTGCGCGGCGAAGGAGCCTCCTGATATGTCCGCAGTCAACCTTGTATCACAAACAACAGCGGCGGAGTTCGACCGCCGCAACCTCGATTGGTATCTGGACAAACTGGTCCAGGTAGTGGTCTTTATCGCGGGCATCTCCGCCATCATCTTCGTTCTGGGTATCTTTACCTTCGTCACCATGGAAGGTTTTGGTTTTCTGCTGGAGGATTTTACCTTTAGCGAGTTTTTCTTCTCAGAATTCTGGGAACCCAGCGATGAGGATGCCCCGGAGTACGGTATCCTGGCACTGGCCGCGGGTACGGCCTCGGTCACCGGACTGGCGATGCTGATAGCCATCCCATTTTCACTCGGAGCGGCTATCTATATCGGTGAATTCGCCACCGGCAAGACCCGAGAATACCTCAAAGTCCTGGTCGAGCTGCTGGCGGCCATTCCCTCAGTGGTCTGGGGTTTCATCGGACTCTCTATCATGAACCCTTTGATCATCGATCTGTTCGATGTCCCGGTGGGGCTCAACGTACTTAACGCCGGGATCATCCTGGGGCTGATGGCGGCGCCGATCATGACCTCCATCGCAGAGGATGCACTCAAGGCAGTACCCGACCGCTACCGGGAAGCGGCGGAGGCCCTGGGGGCCACACGTTGGCAGGTGATCTTCAAGACTGTCCTGCCTGCAGCCAAGAACGGCCTGCTGGGCGCGGTGCTGCTCGGCGTCGGCCGGGGCTTCGGCGAAACCATGGCGGTGCTCATGGCCACTGGCCACGCGGTGAACATCCCGGGCAGCCTGTTCGACTCGGTGCGCGCCCTGACCGCTACCATCGCCGCCGAACTGGGAGAGACTGCCGTGGGATCGCCCCACTACCAGGTGCTGTTCACCATTGGTATCTTCCTGTTCGTCGTCACCTTCCTGATCAACCTGACCGCAGACCTGGTCGTCCGCGGCGTGCGCAAAGGGTAAATCAAGATGTTTGCAGAATCCGATCTCAACAAAAGAAACAAAAAGGTCCAGGGCCTCTACAAGACCCTGTTCATGCTGATGACCATCATCCTGATCGTACCGGTGGCCATCATCCTGGGCACCCTTGTCGTCAAGGGAGGCAGCGTTATATCCATCGACTTCCTGTTCACGGATCCCACCAACGGCATGACCGAGGGCGGTATCTTTCCTGCCCTGCTGGGTACCGTCTGGATCGTCGCCGTCGCGCTGATTGCCTCCGTACCCCTGGGGGTCGCAGCGGCTATCTACCTGAACGAATATGCGCCGGATAACGGCTTTACCCGCATCATTCAGCTCGCCATCATCAATCTGGCGGGTGTACCCTCTATCGTGCACGCCCTGTTCGGGGTGGGGGCCTTCGTAATCTTCTTCGGTTTTGGCACCAGCATCCTGGCCGCCAGTCTGACCCTGGCCGTGATGACCCTGCCGGTAGTGATCGTCTCCACCCGTGAGTCCCTGCGGGCGGTTCCCCACGCCTTCCGGGAGGCCTGCTGGAACATGGGCGCCACCCGCTGGCAGACCATCCGCCGGGTGGTACTGCCCAACGCCATAAGCGGTGTCCTGACCGGCATCATCCTTGAGGTCTCGCGAACCGCAGGTGAGACGGCGCCGATCATGTTCACCGGGGCCGTGTTCTTCATGCCGTTCCTGCCCCAGAGCGTCTTCGATCAGACCATGGCAATGTCCCTGCACCTGTTCGTGGTCGCCACCCAGGTTCCCGGCGTCCCTGATGAACTACCCTACGGCGTGGCCCTGGTGCTCATCGCCATGGTGCTGCTCATGAACAGCATATCCATCGCCTTCCGCATGCATCTGAGAGGCAAAAAGAAATGGTAAGCGCAACCCAGCAAACCCTGAGCGAACCCGCCTCGACAGTGGAAAACCCGGCCAAGACCCCGGTCAAGATGGAAGTCCGGGATCTCACCATCAGCTACGGCGGCACGCCGGCACTGAGCAATGTCTCGCTGGAAGTGCGGGAACATGAGATCTTCGGCATCATCGGCCCAGCCAATGCAGGCAAGACCTCGTTTCTGAAGGTCCTGAACCGCATGAACACCTTCGACTCGAATATGGGAGTCAAGGGTGATGTCCTGTTCAACGGACTGGATACCAGCAAACTGAAAAATGTCTATGCTTTGCGCAGCCGTATCGGTGTGGTCTTTCCGCTACCCGTGGGACTACCCCTCACCATCTACGAAAATGTGGCCCTCTCACCCCGCCTGCGTGGTATCAATAACAAGGCAGAGCTGGATGTGATCGTAGAACGCTGCCTGACCCGTGCCGCTCTCTGGGACGAGGTCAAAGACCGCCTGGACTCCCTCGGCAGCCTGCTCTCCGGTGGCCAGCAACAGCGGCTGACCATCTCACGCGCCCTCTCCCAGGAACCGGAAGTGCTGATGCTGGACGAGTTCTCCATCGCCGTGGATCCGGTCACCACCATGCGCATCGAGGATGTGTTGAAAGAGCTGAAGTCAGAGATGACCATCATCCTGGTGACCAACCTGGTACAGCAGGCCCGGCGCCTGGCCGACCGCACCGCCTTTTTCCTGGAAGGCCAGTGCGTGGAGATCGGCGATACCGAGGACCTGTTCACCGGAGAGGTGAAGGACCAGAGGACCCAGGATTACATAGAAGGCAAGTTTGGGTAGATATCCAGGCATGACTTTATTGGGCCCCTCATTCCAGATCTGTTTCGAGAACAAGCTATGAACACCGCCACAGCCGAAGTAATAAACGACTCATCCGCCGAATACGCCATCCATACCGATAATCTCAATCTCTGGTATGGCACCTTTCAAGCGCTGTTCGACGTCAATCTCAATATCCGCAAGGGCATGATCACCTCCATGATCGGCCCTTCCGGTTGCGGAAAATCCACCTTTCTGCGCAGCGTCAACCGGATCAACGAGCGCTTGGGATACGTCCGTACCGAGGGCACGATAGAGGTGATGGATCAAAATATCTATGACCCGGGGGTCGAACTGATCCAGGTGCGCAAGCAGATCGGCATGGTCTTCCAGCGCCCGAACCCGCTGCCGATCTCGATCCGGGAGAACATCCTGTTCGGTCACAAGATCCATAATAGAGGCCAGAAATCTTCCAATTCCGATCATGATGAAATCATCGAGGGCGCACTGCGGCAGGTCCTGCTCTGGGACAAGGTAAAAGATCGTCTGGACATCAAGGCCACGGAACTCTCCCTTGAGGAGCAGCAAAAACTCTGCATTGCCCGTCTGCTCCCGGTAAAGCCCAGCGTACTGCTGATGGATGAGCCCTGTTCCGCGCTCGACCCAAAAGGCACTGCGGCTGTGGAGGAGTTGATCTGGGAACTGCGCGGCGAATACACTATCCTCATGGTCACTCACAACATGGCCCAGGCACGGCGTGCGAGTGAAGAGTGCATCTTTATGTTGATGGGGAAAGTGGTCGAACATACGGCAACTGAAGATCTGTTCGTCACGCCAAGTCACAAAGAAACTGCAGACTATATTGAAGGCCGCTACGGCTGATACGACAAAAAGCTATGCCCAGAATATTGATCGTAGAGGACGAAGCGGAAATCCGGGAGATGATTCGCTTCGGACTGGAAGTGGCGAATTACGAGGTGGATGAGGCCGGACATGCCCAGGAGGCCAGGCAGTCGCTCACCCATTCACTGCCGGATCTGATATTGATGGACTGGATGCTGCCCGGACGTTCCGGTCTTGAACTGACACGGGAACTGAAACAGAAACCGGAAACCCGTGACATCCCCCTCATCATTCTTACCGCCCGCGCCGATGAATCGGACAAGGTGGATGGACTCGAAGCCGGGGCCGACGACTACGTCACCAAGCCTTTCTCCCCCCGTGAACTGATCGCAAGAATCAAAGCGGTACTGCGCCGTTTCAACAAGGGCGGTGATGAAAAGCCGCTGGAGAGCAATGGATTGCGTATCGACCCGGCCAAACACCAGGTTACCGTGCAAAACAAACCCCTGGTACTCTCTCCCGCAGAGTATAAACTGCTGCTGTTTTTCATGTCTCATCAGGATCGAGCCTATAGCCGCTCAAGGATTCTTGATCATGTCTGGGACAACCATACCTACGTGGAGGAGCGAACCGTGGACGTCCATATCCGCCGCCTCAGAAAGGCGCTTTCCCCTTCAGGCCATGACGCCATGCTGCAGACCGTGCGGAGTGTGGGTTATCGATTCTCCTCGATGCCCGATTGACCCTAGTGCTCTATCAACGTGATAATTACATTACTATCACGTTGATAGAGCACTACCTCCCTCGGTAAGCACTTGATTCAGCCAATCCTCTACGAAATCCGTCTGCTGGGATTACTGCTGATTTTCAGCGGCATCATCGGCTACTTTTTCAACGTCCTGATACCTGCCCTAATCGTTGGAGTCGCCCTCTATCTGCTGAGAAACCTCTATCAATTGCTGTTTCTGTTCCACTACGTCGTCACTCGAAAGCGCACACCTTCTCTCACGCCGATAGGTTTTTGGGAACCGATCTACGATGAATTGGAGCGATTGCATACCCGCAGCCGTAAACGCAAACGCACACTCCATCGCTTCACCTCACGCTTTCGAGAGGTCTCATCCGTCATACCGGATGCACTGGTTCTGCTGAATGCGGCTGAAGAGGTTGAATGGGCCAACCCTGCAGCACGCCATCTTCTCGGTATCAGCTGGCCAAGAGATGAGGGCGTGGCACTGACAAAACTTGTCCACTACCCCGACCTGGACGAATACCTTGCTAACGCGGATTACAGTCAGCCGCTGGAGTTCCCCTCTCCCACCAACGAGACGGTTGTGCTCTCGATGCGCTTCACACCTTTCGGAGGGAAAAAACGCCAGCGACTGATCGTGGCCCGGGATATCACCAAGGTGTTCCATCTCAATTTGATAAGGCGGGATTTCGCTTCCAATGTCTCCCATGAACTGCGCACACCCTTGACGGTAATCACCGGCTTCCTTGAAAACCTCAGTGACCATGAACTACTGCCGTTTCAGGAACGTCCGTTCGAGCTGATGAACCAACAGGCAGAGCGGATGAATATCATCATCAGCGACCTGCTGACACTCTCCAGATTAGAGATGGAAAACAGAATTACCCAGCAGGCTCCTGTTGCGATCCCGAAGCTGTTAACCAAGATTTTTGAACAAGCCAAAGCACTCGCGAATCAGAAGGGGGGGTATCAACTGGAGTTCGAAGTGGATGAGAATCTCTGGCTCGTGGGCACCGAAAACGAACTGCAGAGCGCCTTATCTAACCTCGTATTCAATGCCATCGTGCATACTCCACCGAAAACCAAAATCACCATCAGCTGGAAACGGGATGCCGATAATAATGCATGTTTTACCGTTACAGACACTGGCCCCGGCATCCCACAACGGCACATCCCACGCCTGACTGAACGTTTCTACCGGGTGGACAAAGCGCGTTCCCGTCAGTCAGGGGGAACCGGTCTCGGGTTGGCCATCGTGAAACATAGTATTAATCGACACGAAGGCAACCTCAACATCACCAGTAAAGAAGGTTTCGGCAGCTGTTTCAGCTGCTGTTTTCCTGATGACATGACCCTGGATGCCAGTCAGCTCAATCCGGCAAAACAGCAGAAATAACACCCGTCATCTGACAGCTTCAGGAAAACACCGGTAGAAATTTTCCGTCGTCTGCCTTGCCAGGGAGTCCACCGAAATCCCCCGCAGTTCCGCGATGCATTCCGCGACCCTGGCAACATAGAGCGGCTGGTTCGACTTGCCCCGGTGAGGCACCGGCGCAAGGTAGGGAGAATCGGTCTCGACCAGGAGGCGCTCCAGTGGCACCTTCGAGGCGACATCCCGAAGATCTGCTGCATTCCTGAAGGTGATAATGCCGGAAAAGGAGATATAAAAACCCATCTCCAGGGCCTGTTCCGCCATCTCCAGGTCTTCGGTAAAACAGTGCATCACACCACCTGCCTGATTGGCACCCTCTTCCTGCATGATCCGAATGGTATCCGCCTTTGCCGCACGGGTATGAATGATGAGCGACTTGCCACACGCCCTGGAAGCCTGGATGTGGTTACGAAAACGGGTCTGCTGCCACGTCAGATCCCCTTCACTGCGAAAGTAGTCCAGCCCTGTCTCCCCGATGGCCACGACTCGGGAGGTCTGTGCCAGTCTCACCAACTCATCCACTGTGGGCTCATGCTGATCCCTGTCATTCGGGTGCACGCCGACCGAGAGGGAGATTTCAGGATAGGGTTCGACCAGCGAGACCATTTCCGGCCAGGATTCCAGATCGATGGAGACGCAGAGCATATGCTGAACCCCACTATCCAGGGTTGTCTGCACCAGTCGTTTGAAGTCGTTGTCGTAGGCCTCCAGATCGACGCGATCCAGATGACAGTGGGAATCCACCAGCATGAAGTTGTTGTCCTTGATAAACCCCCATCACAAACGGATAGGGTATTGAAGTGTGGGGACAGTGCCCCGCAAAGGGATTAAAGCGTATGTGTCGGGCGATCAGACTTGAGCGCACCGGCAAGATAGGTCTCTATCTTGTTGCGGGCGGCACCCCCGTCCTGATCGCTGAACTGGACACCGATACCGGCAGCCCGGTTACCTTCTGCGCCAACCGGGGTCACCCAGATGATCTTTCCGGCCACGGGTATGCGTTCCGCCTCTTCCATCAGAGTCAGCAACATGAAGACCTCGTCACCCAGCCTGTATTTCTTCGTGGTGGGAATGAATAGCCCGCCATTCTTCACGAACTGCATATAGGCGGCATAGAGGGCGTTTTTGTCCTTGATCGTCAGAGAGAGGATGCCTTGTCTGGGTCCACCAGCCATAACTTAACCTGTTTCCGTTTCAGCGAACCGTTTGCCGCAGGCAGCCGGCCCATTGGATTAGCAGTCTCTCCAGCACGAGCTGGGGATTGAGGTTCGTCTCGCCAAGGTTACGCGCCTCGTAGACCTGCCCCAAAAACCGCTGCAATAGACTAGAGTTTAGCCGCTCGGCAATGCTCTGCAAAGGCCGAACGCTATCCCGGTTGAAAAGCAGTGGCGGCGCTGCACCCGTCTGCAGCCTCAAAATATCGATCACCCAGCCGGAAAGCCAGTCCATCAGCAGTGGGATATCAGACTTCGACCAGCGCTCGGCCAACCTTACCGGATCGCTTTTTGCCTGCCCCAGCCCGAGGAAATCGCCCAGCATATCCTGCCGTTTTGACAATAGTTCCGCATCATCCAACAGCAGCGCCTGTAAGGGGGCGCCACCGGCAAGTGAGAGCAAGACTTCAGGATCGACATGAGTGACCCGCCCACTCAACCATTCGATGGCATCTTTTGTATCGGGTTGCGCAAAGAGGATCTGCTGACAACGGCTGCGAATAGTTGGCAACAATCGGGAAGGACTGTCGGTCAACAACAGCAGCACCGTATCGGCGGTCGGCTCCTCCAACGTCTTTAGCAGACTGTTGGCAGCCGCGCTATTCATCCTGTCTGCAGGACGAATAAAAATAACCTTATGGCCGCCCGACTGGGCCGTCAGACCTGCACCGGCTGTCAATGCACGGATAGCATCAACCTTGATCTCGCCGCTTTTACTCTCCTGCTCCGGTTCGATCCGCTGAAAATCGGGATGACCGCCGGTCTGCACCAAGTGGCAGTGCCGGCATACGCCACAGGGTTCACCCTGTTCATTCGGCGTCTCACAGAGCAATGATTGCGCAAAGGCCAGGGCAAAATTGGATTTACCCACCCCTTTGGCACCGGCAAACAGAAGTGCGTGCGGGAGACGCTGCTGAGTACGGGCGCTCTGTAACTGTTCCCACTGATTCTGCTGCCAGGGGAGGCGGTTAAAAAGAGTTTCAGCCATCTTCTGCCTCCAGAAAATCTGCAATGACCCGTGCGATCTGAGACTGCACATCTTCAAGACTTTGGGAGGCATCGATGACCCTGACCCGCTCCGGTTCACGCGCCGCTATCTCCAGATAACCCTGCCTCACCGCTTCAAAAAACCGCTTCTGCTCGCGCTCGAAGCGATCGGGTTCCGAGCGCGCCCCCGCCCTGGCCAATCCAATCTCAACCGGCAGGTCGAGCAGAAGCGTCAGATCCGGTCGCAGATCCCCCTGTACGAACGCCTCAAGTGCGGCAATACGTTCCCGCCCCAAACCACGACCAGCGCCTTGGTAGGCATAAGAGGCATCGGTGAAACGATCACACAAAACCCAAGTCCCTTCAGACAGCACAGGGAGAATCTTCTGATGGATATGTTCCGCTCTGGCGGCAAACATCAACAGCAGTTCAGTATCGTCCGCCATGCCGGTGTGTTTGTGGCCCAGCAGCAGTTCCCGAATCTCCTCTCCCAACGGCGTACCGCCGGGTTCACGGGTGAAAAGCACCGTTTTACCCGCCGCTTCCAACACTCCCTGAATGAAGGAGAGGTTGCTGCTCTTACCCGCGCCTTCACCACCTTCCACGGTGATAAATCTGCCACTGTTCCGGTTCATCGTTTCAACTGATACTTTCGTACCGCCTTGTTGTGCTCTTCCAACGTGACGGAAAAGTAGTGACCACCATCCCCGGTGGCGACAAAATAGAGCGCTTTTCCCGCCGCCGGATGCAGCGCGGCATGAATCGCTTCGCCACTGGGCATGGCAATGGGTGTCGGAGTCAGTCCGGCATGCACATAGGTATTGTAGGGCGTGTCCGTTTTCAGATCGCGACGGCGGATATTACCGTCATAGTTGTCACCCATCCCGTAGATAACCGTTGGATCGGTCTGCAGACGCATCCTTTTTTGCAGACGTCTGACAAACACGCCTGCAATAAGAGAACGCTCTGACGGCAGACCGGTTTCACGCTCGATGATCGAGGCAAGTATCAGGCTCTCATAGGGGGATTTCAGGGGCAATCCACTCTCCTTACCCTCCCACTCACGCGCCAGCACCTTCTCCATCTGCCGGTAAGCCCGTTTCAGGAAGGCCTCATCGGTGGTACCCCTGGGAAAATGGTAGGTATCGGGGTAGAAGCGCCCCTCCGGGTGTTGCTCAGGATGGCCGATGCGACCCATGATTTCACCATCCGGCAGCTCCGTCAGGGTCTGTTTGATCGCTTCATGGCGATTCAGTGCCGCCATCATCTGCTTGAAGGTCCACCCCTCCACCACGGTCAGCGCGTATTGAACCACCTTGCCGGAAGTGAGAATCTTGAGCACACCTTCAGGTCTTGTGCCTTCAGGAATATGGTACTCCCCCGCTTTCAACTGATCTGCCTGGTGGCTCCAGCGGGCAAGCAGGCGCAGAAACAGGGGTCGTTCAAGGAGACCCTGTTGTGCCAGTTCCGCCGACAGCCGACGCATGGTAGTGCCGGGCTCAAGGTTATAACGCACACCTTCAGTCGGCAGGTGGAGTGGTTTCTCCACGAAATTCTCATACTCCATCCAGCCCCAGGCACACAGGATACTGAGGACGAAAATCAGAATGCCGAATAGTTTCTGTAACATGCCGGGGATTCTACTCGAAACCAAAGCTGCTATGTAGACCTGATCAAGCGCAGCGGATCGGGTGCTCAATATTCGACAGGCCCCATTGAATTGCCGGTTCCGCTGCGCTTGAACCGGTCTGCATTCATCCGGTCTTCCATGGTGTCACCCACACCACGTTGTTACCTTCGGTAACAACTGCTAGGCTCTCTGCATGCAGCCGGGCCAGGAAAATCGACCGTTATACGACAAGACGCTCCTGCTCGTCCTGTTTATCCTTTTTCTCTTTGTCTCCCCTGTCGTCTACTGGTGGACCAACCCCGGCAGTCCTTGGTACCTGCCCTACCTGCTCTGGCTGGTGGCCATCCTGCTCGGTGCGCTCATCCACATCAGGCAGCACCATGAGTCATGACCTGGCACTCCTTTTCTCGGTCGGAATCGCCTATCTCGTCCTGCTCTTTCTGATCGCCTACGCGGCTGACAGCGGACGCTTACCGGAACGGCTGCTGCACCATCCCTCGGTCTATGTGCTCTCACTCGGCGTCTACGCCACCTCCTGGACCTATTACGGCAGCGTGGGTTTCGCCCAGACTCAGGGTTACCTCTTTCTCACCATCTATCTTGGGGTCACCATCGCCTTTGCCCTGACCCCGGTACTGTTTAAGCCCATTCTACGGCTGACCCGCGACTATCAGCTCACCTCCCTGGCCGACATCTTCGCCTTCCGCTACCGCAGCCAGTTTGCCGGTATTCTGGTAACCCTTTTCATGCTGGTGGGCACCTTGCCCTACATCGCCCTGCAGATCCGCGCCGTCACTGAGTCGATGCGGGTACTGACCCAGGAGGCGACGCCACAGGTGCTGGCATTGGGTTTCTGCATCACGCTGATCCTGTTTGCCATCCTGTTCGGCGCCCGTCACACATCCCCAAGAGAGAAACACGAAGGACTGGTGGCAGCCATCGCCTTTGAGTCACTGGTCAAACTGGTCGCACTGCTGGCTGTCGGGCTCTTTGCCCTCTTCGGCATCTTCTCCGGCCCCTCGGGCCTCAATCAGTGGCTGATCGAACATCCAGAAGCGATAGAGTCTCTCTACCGGCCGGTGCGTGAAGGCTCCTGGGGCACCCTGCTGTTTCTCGCCTTCGCCGCCGCCTTCCTGCTGCCGCGTCAGTTCCACATGCTCTTTACAGAGAACATTGAGCCGCGGGCGCTCAATACCGCAAGCTGGGCCTTCCCGCTCTTTCTCCTGCTTATCAACCTGGCCATTCCTCCAATCCTCTGGGCAGGTACACGGCTGGAACTGGGGATCGATGCAGACTACTACGCCCTCGGCATCACACTGAATCAAGGACCGGGATGGCTGCCGATGCTGACCTTCATCGGCGGGCTCTCCGCCGCCAGCGCCATGATGATCGTCACCACTCTCGCGCTCTCATCGATGACACTCAACCACTTGGTTCTGCCAGCCAGCTATCCGGCGCCGGAGGTCAACCTCTACCGCTGGTTGCTCTGGGGACGCCGTCTGCTGATCGGCGCCATCGTCATGGCGGGTTACGGTTTCTATGTCATGCTGGAGCAGAATCAGGGGCTGGTGCAGCTCGGTTTGATCTCGTTTGTCGCCGTGGCCCAGTTCCTGCCCGGCATCATCGGCCTGCTCTATTGGCGCCGCGCCAATCGGAGCGGTCTTATAACCGGCCTGCTTGCCGGTATCGGAGTCTGGAGTATCACTCTGCTGCTGCCCATGCTGGAGGCCTCAGGTTTTGTGCGCACCGAAATCGACGTCGAAGCCCTACGCCATTACGCAGGCATGGAGAAGTGGCAGTTCGCCACCTTCTGCTCACTGAGTTTCAATACGTTCTTTTTTATCCTCGGCACCCTGCTGACCACACAACGCAGGGGCGAACGGGAAGCCGCCTACGCCTGCTGCAGCGAGACATTCTCTCCCCTCAGCGGCGTGGTCAGCGCCACCTCCACCGATCAGTTCATCAAGGAGATGTCCAGCGTACTGGGCCTGGAGACGGCACAAAAAGAGGTGCAACAGGCCCTCGACGATCTCGGCATGCGAAGCAGTGAAACCCGCCCCACCGAACTGCGGCGTCTGCGGGAGCGGTTGGAGCGCAACCTCTCCGGCCTGATTGGCCCACAACTCGCCCACGTAATCATCAGTCGCCGCCTGCAGCTCGACGCCCATGCCAAGACAGCGCTGGCCGATTCGATGCGTTTTGTGGAGGAACAGCTCGAGAACTCCCGCTCACGGCTGCGCGGCCTCTCTGCCGATCTCGACAGTCTGCGCCGCTATCACCGGCAGATCCTGCTCGATCTGCCCCTCGGCGTCCGCGCCGTCGACCGGGAACAGACGGTGGTGATCTGGAACCTGGCGATGGAGGTGATGACCGGGGTTGCTGCAAAGGATGTGCTGGGCGTACCGCTGCACCGGCTGCCCGAATCCTGGGGCCAGCTGCTGGCCGGCTTTGCCGCCGCACACGATTTCCACATCCACCATTTAAAAGTGGAACATGACGGCAAGCCTCGCTGGTTCAATCTGCACAAGGCTGCAATCCCCGGCCCCACCGCCCCTGACCATCCTGTGGTAGAGGCCCGCACCAGTCAGGTCATGCTGCTGGAGGATCTTACCGATCTGGAGATACTGGAGGCGGAACTGGCCCACAGCGACCGGCTCGCCTCTATCGGACGACTGGCCGCCGGCGTCGCCCACGAGATCGGTAACCCGATCACCGGCATCGCCTCTCTGACCCAGAATCTGCGGGGAGAGGAGGATCGGCAGATCGTCGATGAGAGTCTGGATGAGATCATGAACCAGACCCACCGCATCACCACCATCATCCAGACCCTGATGAACTTCAGCCGCAGCGGCAAGGTCGGCACAGATTTCCAGCGCTTTCCCCTGGGAGAACTGACAGACGAGGCGATCCGGCTGGTCCAGCTCACCCACAGGGGCAAGCAGATCGAGTGTATCAACCACTGCCCATCCGAATTGATGCTGTTGGGAGACCGGCAAAAGATATCCCAGGTGCTGGTCAACCTCTTCTCCAACGCCGTCGAGGCATCCTCTCCCGGTGACCGGGTGGAGTGCTTTGCCCGGCAGAAAGACGGAGAGACAGCGATCGAGGTATTGGATCAGGGAGCCGGCATCCCGGCAGAAAAGCAGGAGTACGTATTCGAGCCCTTCTTCACCACCAAGCCCCCCGGCGAAGGGACCGGCCTTGGCCTGGCCCTGGCGTATAAGATTCATCAACGACCACAACGGCAGCATCGAGATCGACTCGAAACCCGGCGTCGGAACCCGTGTTGTATTGAAGCTGCCGACTAAAGGGAAGAGCAAGCAATGAGTCGAATATTGATTGTCGAGGATGAAAGCGTCATCCGCAATGCGATGCGGCGCCTGCTGGAACGCAAAGGCTACCGCATTGACGATGTCGATTCGGTAGAGCGGGCCGAGAGCGAGTACAGGCTCAGTGACTATGACCTGATCATCGCCGACGTTCGTCTGCCCGGTCTGGCCGGCGTGGAACTGATCAAACCGGCGGCACCCGTACCGGTACTGATCATGACCAGCTACGCCAGCGTACAGGCAGCTGTGGATGCCATGAAACGCGGCGCGGTGGACTACATCGCCAAACCCTTCAATCACGAAGAGTTGCTGCTATTGGTGAAACGCATCCTTAAACACTCCAAGCAATTGCGGCAGCAGGCGGTGCTCAAGTCCGAACTCGAAAAGAACTATCCGGTGAAGGGCATGGTGGGAGAGTGTCCCGCCATGGTGGAGATCTGCCGCCGCATCAGCAAGGTCGCACCGACCGATACAACAACCCTGATTCTGGGTGAATCAGGCACCGGAAAGGAACTTGTAGCCCGCGCCCTGCACGAACAGAGCAGACGCAACGACGCGCCTATCATCACAGTCAACTGCGCCGCCATCCCGGAAGCGTTGATCGAATCAGAACTCTTCGGTCACGAAAAAGGCGCCTTCATCGGCGCCGATACCGCACACACCGGACTAATCGAAAGTGCTGACGGTGGCACCCTCTTTCTCGACGAGATAGAAGAACTGCCGACAGCCGCTCAGGCACGGCTGTTGCGGGTACTGCAGAATGGCGAGATCAAGCCCGTCGGTTCCGAACGGTCGAAACAGGTGGATATTCGTCTCATCGCCGCCACCCACCAGGATCTCAAACAGCGGGTGCAGGAGGGTGAATTTCGCAGCGACCTCTACTTCCGCCTGCGGGTAATGGAACTCAATCTGCCACCATTGCGTGAACGGGGACGGGACATCATCAAACTCTCCGTATTCCTGCTGCAAAAGATCTGCAAGCAACTCAACCGCACCACGATGGAACTCACCCAGGAGACACTCAACGCCATCACCAGTTATCCCTGGCCAGGTAACGTCCGGGAACTGGAGAATGCCATCGAACGTGCGGTAATTCTGTGTGAGAACGGCCTCATCACACCCGACCTGCTTGCCATCGACGCCTCCACTGCCACAGAGGCCGCAGCCTCCCCATCCGAAGATCTCTCACTGGAAGACTATTTCCGGCAGTTCGTCCTGCAACATCAGGAAGGCATGACCGAGACAGAACTGGCAAAAAAACTTGGCATCAGTCGTAAAGCACTGTGGGAGAGAAGACAGCGGTTAGGGATGCCCAGGCCGAAGAGATAGGCGTTTTGCGTAAGAATGTAGGGGGGATCAAGCGAAGCGGATCCACCAACCTACTTGAGCTATTTGTTGGCTGATTTATCCACAAACTGACCATCAACGAACTTGTGCAAAACGCTGGATACCAATGTTTGGTATGGAATACCCTCCTTTAAAGCCCGTACCTGCAGCAAGCGAAGATCCCGGGAAGATAGACGGATGTTGATACGGGCATCTTTCTTAAATGTCGCTTCAGCAACAGCTTTATGTTGCTTGATCTCCTGCGTGACATTTTTTGCCTGTTTAAGCTCGCTTTTTTCAAAGGCTTCAAGGATCTCTTTCTCTTCAGAATCAAGCCTACTCATTGGAATCACCAGAATATTGCTTAGTTGCTTTACGACTCGGAATGATGGTTTTCAGGTAACTATGCAGCTTAGCCATTATTGGCACCATACCGGTACAAAATGCAGAATGTAGGATGCTGGTGAGCTTGCGAACCGCATCCTACAAATATCTTCTGGCCTGGATAACGCCCCTGATTGGGGTGGTCGTAGATGTCCACCTCATTTCCAAGCTGGATATGGAGAACAACCTCTTCGAACGAAACCCCTCTTTCTTCTTTGAGCAGATCGTTCTTTTCCGGATTCCAAGCAAAAGCCTTCACCTTATGAATAATAGCAAGGCGTGTGCCTTTTGCCTGCACTCAAATAACAACGTGAATGTAGGGTGGATCAAGCGGAGCGGATCCACCAAAACTCCAGCACGACAAAATCCATGAAAGTGTCGGATTTATTTACACATAAATATAAAGCCAGAAATTCGATAACATTTTGATTCCCAATATTTTTATTCTTACTCCGAAAATCCTATCTTCTTTTTGCAAGGCCAACCTGCCCTGAAAACCTGACATAGATCATCAAAAACGCCGTTTTTGTCGGGATTCTTTACAAAACTGAAATTCGTAAACGCCACGTCTTTTCTCTGTTTCAAAATACGACATAAATAATGTCGGGATTTGAATTGTCAACTCGTTGTTAATAAGTGAGTTTTTAGTGGGGTTTTACGACAACTATTATGTCGCCACCTTGTAAATCGCGTTTTTTGGCATTGGCATTGCCTGGTTACAGACAGTGATTTTTGGATCTATTTGCTAATAGGTGAAGAAATCAACTGGAGGGTAGGTTGCACTGGAAAAGGTCAGTAAAACCGTGATCTGTCCCCTATTGCTGGGGAATTGGTTTGGCAGGCATTGGGTTCCAGCGGTGCAAGGGACTGTATGCGCGTTAATAGAAATTGAAATAACCATGAGGAAGACTACTACCCATCAGTAGTAAAAATACGTCAGATTAATTTTGTAAACAGTATTCAATGAAAAATAAATCTGTCCCCATATTTCTATTCTTAGTCAGGAGACAAAAGATGAAAACAAAATCTATATTCGCATGCTTTAGTTTGGCGTTATTCAGTACGCTTTCCATTGCAGGCCCAATTAATCCAGGATTTGAAAGTGGGCTTTCTGATTGGACAACCTCTGGAGTTATTAGCGTAATTAGTGGTGGAAGCCCTTTCACCCATACTGGCACCAAGGCCCTAAACTTCAACCCGATGGAAGTGAACGACTCTGCGCAGATCTACCAGGAGTTCACGAGCCAAACCCATCATGGTAGAACTCCATACATGAAGGTTGGAGGATGGTTTAAGTTGTTTAGCGATGATCCGATCAGTAATTTTGAGACGATCAATATTGAGTATACTGCATCATTGTTAGGGGGGGGAATAGCAACATTCACAGATACCTATTCGGTCAATAGCTTGAAAGACTACTTTGGTGCAAATCATCAGACCGACTGGCTTGAGCTGTTTTTTTACACGGGCCCCATATATGACGTAGACGATGGTCCAACACATGAATTCAACTCAAGTTTATCCATTACACTTTTGGACGATGATTTTAATCCCGCAACAAAGTTGCAAACCGGATTGTCGGTAGATGATGTATATGCAATCAATGTGAGTGAACCGTCAGCACTCTTTTTAATGGGATCAGGACTAATTGCCCTTATCAATCTTAGGAGACTTCGAGTTAATAGGCGAGTTAACCCAGTAGTTGCATAAATATCGTATCAATTAGTCATTTCACAGCATAAAAAGCAGGGTGAAATGAGAAAAGTGCACACTTTCTTGAATTCACCGCTAGTGAGATCAAGAAACTAGAAGATACCCTGTATATGAAATGATAATAACAAGAAAGCGGATTGTTGCTGAGGTAAAATAAGCTCGTCAAAACGTAACTACTCACCCCCCCACCATCCAGATTAACAAACTTGCACCAATAGAAGCTTGACAACATAGCTTTCTGATTCTATGCTGTTGATCCAATGCGA